>CAYYKL010000036.1:0-1793 GCA_964441155.1 uncultured Pseudomonadales bacterium | reverse complement strand
AGAAATAGTATGTGAGGTAGGCCCAGGTGCGGTTGGAGTGGCTGTGGGCTGAGCTTCCTGAGCCGATTCCGTTGAGTCATAAATATCTAGGGAAAAATTGGGTGAAGCACCTGGAGCAATTGTGCTGCCAATATACCGAAACATTGGATTTGTAAACGAAAGGGTGGTTGAACCAGATGCTTGGGGAGTAAAGGTGATGGTGGCAATCAGTGCGACATTGGCACCCGTGGTGTAGCCCGGGTTGCTAAACCCACACGCAATAATCGCCTTATTCCCTTGATAAAAATAGGGGCTGACGGTGGTGCCATAACCTAGAGACGGATCGGCAGGAGCCCAAAACGAACAACGAGAATTCAGGTTGCTTATGGCCGTTCCTGATAAATATGTTGAAGAGTAGTTAAGTACCACTTGCGCTGCTGTAAGGGTTGAATCGTCGGTGTCAAGATACAGAGGAATCGATTTGCGCGCGTTTTGGACCGCATAATCAGAGCCATCGAGATAAAAAAACGGATTTGCCTGCACCCAAGCCGGTAGCGAGAAAGTAACAACTATGAATAGTGCTGCTATGGCAAGGATCGAAGATTTTCTCATATACTCGAAACAATCGTAAGTTGTTTTGCGGGCAAAGTTTTCAAAATATTAGTACCCTTGCCATCAGAAACAAGCATGCGACTCGTGTTGCTCATGCGCAGAGTCGTGGTGCCTGCAGCAAGCGGCATAAATTCAAGTTCAAGAATGGTGCTCGTACCCTTAAATCCTGGGTGTGGACTCCCGCACGCCAAGTTAACCGTTCCCAAATTATTATCGAATTTCTTTTCCGGATAAAACTGGCAAAAAGATTCAATGGAATTCATATTAGTCAAGCGTAAAAAGTGAGGATCAAAGTTGAGATAAACGCCAACTGCGTTGACACTACTTCCCAACGTGTCTGCCTGAACTTTGACTTTAAATGGCTGGCTGACTTCGATTCTCTCAGGGGTCGAGAACCCTAGCACGCCAGGGTTTTTGCCTGTATTTGGTAGCGTCAGCGCGTTGGGCTTGAGGGTTGCATACAACGCAATAGCAGCCACCACAAACACCACCAAACTAAGAAGCATTACAAACTTTTGAGGGCTAAAAACCTGTTTGCGCATACCTTGTCAGCGTATCGCATCAAGACACTTCAGAGCAACTGGCAACTTGAGCGTAGTTTTGTTGCTATAAGCGTTAGAAATGCTTTAAGCTTGTGCGTATTGAGCCGCATTCAGTTCGGCTTCGATAGCTAATAGTCGATTGTATTTGTTGATGCGCTCCCCTCGGTTGGGAGCACCAAACTTAGCGTAATCTGCTCCCATGGCCACGCCAAAATCGGCCATAAATTCGTCATTTGTTTCGCCTGACCGATTCGAAACCAAGAGAGACATGCCAGCCTGCTTAACCATATAGGCAACCTCTACCGCTTCGGTAACGGTGCCAATTTGATTGGGTTTAACAACAACAGCCGTGCAAGCTTTTTTCTCAATTGCTTTTTGCAAGCGCTTTTTGTTGCTTGTGACCAAATTATCACCCACAATCATTACCTGGTGACCAATCTTTTGCGTGAGCTCCGCCCAAGCATCCCAATCGTCTTCGCCCAAAGGATCTTCGAGCGCAAAAAGGTGATACTGATCGTTTAAATCTACAAAATAATTTACAAATTCAGAGTTGGTATATGCTTGAGAGCGGTCTTTAATCACATACTTGCCACCCGATAAAATCGTTTCTGCAGCAACATCTAGGGATAAAAACACATCATGACCATATTGATAGGGGGT
>CAYYKL010000035.1:0-2399 GCA_964441155.1 uncultured Pseudomonadales bacterium | reverse complement strand
AGAGCATTCCCATGGTAAGGGAAAGGTCCAGGGTTCGAATCCCTGTCTAGGCTCAGTTTTTATTTCTTAAGAGCGCGATCATTCATCCCCGTAGCGACACAGCGAGCGATTCCCGCCTTGATATTTGGTGCGTGGAGATAATTCACTGAGGATAGGGTCGGATTTATTATTTTAGTTACGCTCTCGTAGGGGGAGAAGGGGAGTTGGAGCTGTTTCTTGATGGGGCTAACCTTCATTTTTCATTCACGAACCAATCCTCATGCTCACAGATATCCAAAAGAATGGTGAATTTTTATTAGTTATGTCGCACAACAAATAAAAATAGGACATGTGCCAACAAAGTACCAGGCGGAAAGTCTTAAATGCATAGTGCACGATATCTTTTAAGCGTTGATTGTCATCACCACTCTCGAGCGTACGCTCATAATCGGGGCCGTCATCACTGCGGTCAACCGAGAAGATCCGAAGCGTCATATGACATGAGGGCAAACCGATGTTGGGAAGCTCATTGCATGGTTGCATGCGATACAAGCTAATGCTCAACCTTCCAAGCATAGTTGCTTGGTATCTGAGAATCTCCAATGAGTTGGATAGCACTCGAACTCAAGTATGTATTCAAGCAAGGTATGCATGCATCTACTAAAATAAGTATATTGTCTGACCTCATCAACAATAACGCTGTCACGATTTCTTTTTTTCCGGGTCTTACTGCTTTGATCATTTGACAGAATTCACATGTCATAACTTTAACATGTTAACATAGTGAAATTAATGCCACGATTGAATATGATCGTCGTCAAAATTTTAACTTCCAAATGTATTAACCATAATGCTTTTTAATTTCATGCCAGCTTGATTCCCAAAATCGTCTCATCTTTGATGCTCATGCTTGTAAAACATGCTTGCGGTGTCTCGCGATCTGCGCAGCGCCGCTGAAACGATCATTTCTTTGTCAAAATACGTGGTTCTACCAGGCGGAAACGCGTTTAAATGCCCTATTTTTGGCTTTTTGATATTTGGTTGATTCATTGCTAGTCTCGAAAGCTTTATGAACGACGGATTTTGTTGTAATTCATGCTTAATGGGGTACTTCATTGCAGTAGAGAACGATGTTTAATTAAACTTATTAAGTCTATCCAATTCATTTCCGGATGTTATGAAAGTATAACCACGCTATTGCAAAATCTAGTAGTTCATAAGATGTATGTTGTGCGACATAGTAAGCAAGGGCCAACTGCACTTGAGTCGGACATGATTCATTTCACATGCAAAGCCCAAAGATATCTTGCCCCTAGCACCTTATTCAGTAACATGATGGTTTTCATTTGACCGCTCAAATATCCCAAGCCTTAACCAGGGAAGTTGAGGGTGAATTGTGGAAAACTATGCGTGAAACAGGGTAGAGACCTATATAATTATAGGACCTATAATAATTACCACTCATAAAACCCGAATGCCAACAACCTATAATAAATGTACCCAAATACTCTCATGTGTATGCGGTAATTAATTGATATGTCAAACAATATCATGGTTATGATGTAGAATTTACTTGCAACAATTGGTTTTTGCCAACACAAGTTTTACAAACGTTGTTTAAAACAATTTTAATAACTACTTGAGCCGCCTGCTTCTTAATTTACAATTTTTTAGTCCCTACTCTAGTGCAGCAGAAATTTTTCTTCTCCTACCGTAGTATTGGTCAAGGCATATCTATCTTCATGAATAACTATAGGTTTTACTCTTAGATGATACGGTATGGACTTGCTTCCCAAGAGAAAATTTAACCTATTCAAATAGCAAGCTCGTGAGCTGTCGGACTAATTGTGTTGTCAAAGTTTCATAAGCCGCAAGCAAATTGCCAGAACAATGGATAGTTGACTTTAGACGCTGCTTTTACAATGCGTGTGGCTGGATGCACTACTCTATTCCGGCATGCTCGCATTTTTTATTTTGTATTTCATTCAAATTGAGTACACATAAATATTAGCGAAAATAGAGAAGGTGAAAAATGAGTACAATCTGGTTATTACCAAATTTTCCAACCTACTAGCGAAGAAAATGCGAATCAAAGAGCGGGAAAATTGGCCACCGTAAAGCAAGCGAAAGAAAGATAATCTTTCATTAAGCAGGATCTTCGATTTATCCCATTGCCACCCCACTCTCTCGAACTTTTTGGTACAATATGATTTTGGGTGTGGAAATCAAAAAAAGAATCACACAACTATATAACAGTTGTCATGCAAAGATGCCCACCTTCGCAGTAGCGTCGCAAGAGCAAGCCGAAAGTAGATAATAGTTTAAATAGTGTGCATGTTCGTTAATGTTAGCTGTTCTTTAATATGCTGGGATGCCGAGCTTGCCCCGCAGTATGCGGGGAGTGAACAATTCGGATCCCG
>CAYYKL010000034.1:0-2884 GCA_964441155.1 uncultured Pseudomonadales bacterium | reverse complement strand
TATCAAACCTACCCACTGACAAAATGAGGTTGTGTTTTTTTTGAGGTTTAATTTGAGTAACCGGAGGATATAGCACCTGAGAGTTTACCAAAAAAGATGCATCAATTATCGCTTTGGTAAAGCGAGAGTTGCAAATTATTTCTGAAGCTTTCCATAACCTAATTCGATTAATTAAAGTCGGTTTTTTGACATTCACAAAGGGAACTTGCAAGTGAATATAGCTTTTTTTTGAGAACAACCAGGGAATGCTGCCATCAGACACAAAAAACAAACTATGATACTGACGGTGAAGTTGCAACTTATCTAGCCAGTTGCCTTGAGTTTGAATTGCATGTGCTTGCGGATTGACACGAGAGTTTTTGAGTGACATGCCAAATCTAGTTGACAATTCAGAAAGAATTTTTGTTTTTGGCCACCACCATTCAACTTGAAATCCCAAATCACCAAAAACTTTGGCAACCCCTGCAAGATATCGTTCGCCTCCACCGAGGGTGTCAAGATAGGGAGAATATATTCCGAGTTTTTTGCTTGTTTTCATAGATATGCTAGTAATTACAATTTCTGTTTAGATAAAATATTTTTCTGCTGCATATCCCACAATTTTACATACACAACCAATTTATCGATCATCTGAAAGTAACTTTCAAACAAGCCTTCTCGACCAAATCGATAAAGCTTTTTACCAAAATAATTTCCAAGAAAAAATGTGAGTGCAATGCGAACTAATCTCCACCAAACGACTGGCGGGTGCTGCGCTTGCAGCCGCAAGTTTGCTTCGTGCTCAGAAAAGAAGTTTGTTTTTTCAAGCATTGAGGTTATATCAGTATGCGTGTGATGAATTAACAAGCCGGATAATTGTCCTAATTCACCTTCAAATCTCGGGGTTTCATGGACTGCGCCATACCAACCTTTAAGACTCTTTGTGTGAAAAAGCCGGTGCACGCTATCCGGATACATTTTTCTACCCAAAAAATAATTTTCTCGCGTGACCATGTGGGCACTAATCGCTTTATTATTCTTAGCTTGAGGTAGGCTTGCATGAGTAATTTCAACTAATTCCTGAGCTAATTCAGGTGTAATTACCTCATCAGCATCGAGGTAAAACAACCACTGAGTTTTGGTGTGAGTCAATACTTCTTCTCTTTTTTGGGCAAACGAGTTCGTGTCTGATTGGAAAACAAGAGCGTTATGCTTTTTGGCAATTGCCACCGAATCGTCGGTTGAGTTGTCATCGAGAACCAGAATGCGATCAGCAAATTTTGCCGACTCCAGCGCTTGATCTATTGTGGCACTTGAGTTCTTGGATAAAATAGCTATGGTTAAAAAATTTGGCATATTCAATTTTGCATCGAATCACTTGATAAGCGTTTATATAACAATGCGTGGATTGAGATTGAGCGCTCTCGTTCGTTTCCTGTCAGTGCTTTTGTTAGAAATTGTTTAATTAAAACCAACTTTGTTTTGAGGGGAGCGAACTGCATGGCGAACCGAAAGCGATTAATGCTTTGATAATACGTGTGAAGTGAAGAACCACTGCCGCCAGTGCTTGACGCGTTTTTATGATACATATGTGACCGTGGTTCATAGACCGATTTCAGGGAATGCTGTTTTGCTCTCCGACACCAAGCAGCATCTTCGTAGTACATAAAATAATCATGAGGCATAAAACCCACGGAGTCTAAGACATCACGTCTAAATGCTACACAGCAACCGGTAGCAAAATCAGTTTCAATCGGCTTATCAAATTGACCACGATCGACTTCGTCAACACCTCGATGAAACAGCAGCATGTTTTGCCAATCGATTACACCTCCTGCATACCATATTATTTTCCCCACATTTTGTTGCTCATAGCCTGAATGAAATTCTTTGCCTGGGGGGAAATAAATTTTGGGGGAGACAAATGCAATCTTTTCATCTTGCAAAGCATTCACTAGTGGCTCAAGAAAAGTTGGAGAAACAGTTGTATCGTTGTTGAGTAAAACAAAGTGAGAGTAATCATCGCTCAAAAGAGTTTTGAGCGCCAAGTTATTAAACCCAGCAAAACCTAGATTTTCAGTGCTTAGAATAAGCTTGGGTGCAATCTGGTGGTTTACAAGCTCATCACTATTCGATCCATCATCGTAATGAACGACAACAGTGTCAAAGTTCGAATATTTTTGTGCTTTGACTAACGAATCGAGGCACTCAAGGGTGTCGGACAATCCTTTGAAATTTATGGTAATTACGGCTACCTTTTGTCTCATGCACCTCATTGTACTATAATCGAGACTGTTCGCTCTTTAACAAGTCTCATATGTAAAGTTTGGCCCGGTGGTGAAACTGGTATACACGCAAGACTTAAAATCTTGTGATAGCAATATCGTGTGGGTTCGATTCCCACCCGGGCCACTCAATAAGTCTATAGACTTGAGTTACTGGACATGAGTAAATAATAAATAAAAATATGTATAAGTTCGAAAAATTACAGTCGTGGCAAGAATCCGTTGTATTGATCTCAATGAGTTACGAGCTGGTTAGAAAGTTGCCACGCTTAGAAAATAATAATTTAGCAGATCAACTAAGAAGAGCTGTAACATCAATTGCCTTAAACATTGCCGAAGGTGCTGGAGCTGAAAATGATAGAGAACTACTGCGTTATTTGCATATTGCGAGAAAATCAACGTACGAAGTCGTCGCGATTATAAAAATAATAAACCAACTCTATCCAAATCTTGTTACCGTAGACGTTGAAATTCAACTTGAAAAACAAAGTAAATTACTGTCCGGTTTAATTCGATATTTAAAACCTAAAGACAAAAAGTCAAGCGACAAACGACTAATTATCGGGGAGTAGCGCAGTTGGTAGCGCGCACGGTTTGGGACCGTGAGGTCGCAGGTTCGA
>CAYYKL010000033.1:0-3673 GCA_964441155.1 uncultured Pseudomonadales bacterium | reverse complement strand
ATGGAGCCTGAATCATCATTAGGGAATTTGTCTGGACTCGCATCACTTGGCTTAGTTCACGGAGGATTTTTAGGATTACAAGCGATTGCACCAACAGTACATGCATTTTTTAGCATAGTTTCTCCGCAAATGATTTCCCTCTGGAAAACCTCGCTCGAGGTTTTGCTCCAGCCATATTTTGTCACCAGTAGAGCTTGGTTAAATCGGAATTTAGCAAAGGTGTATGACAAGGCAATATATCCCCTAGATTATTTCTTCCAAGAACGCTTCTCAGCTCTCCTCACACCTTTGCGCACTTCTTCCATCACATCAAGTCAACCAGTCTCACTTGACTCCCAAGAAATAGCACCGTTGCCAACGGGAATGAGTGGTGCAGTTATGCCTCAAGCAGATGAGCAATTTTTGATTGCTGAGCGTAAAATCAACGAATTTCATCAGCAAATAGCTGCCCCAGTTGTAGATTCAGAACTGCTATATATCACATTGCGGTCAATCGAAAGAAATCTTACGGACAGGAACACTGATGCGGAATTGTGGCGGGTAATATTGGCAATGGACTATGAAGAACTAACAAAACATCCGTATCACCGATTTTTTTCGGAGTTGTTATCTAAATATCAAAAGTTGAAAGACACTCATCCTATAGGCAAAATTATTTGGTTAGCACAGGAAGCCTATTATTGGTATTCTTTTGCAACTTTATCCGAAGATGAACAAAAAATAGTAGATCCCAAGATTTTATATACAGATCGTTTGTTGTCATTAATTGAGTCAAATGAGCCTGTAGCATTTTTTAAGCTTATTCGAAAAAACAACTTTGTTGACGATAAAGAATTCGCCGATATTGTAGTGTTCGACTTAGTTCTCAAAGAAGAAATATTGTCTGAAACACTAGCTCAGGCTGAAGAGTGGGGGATGGTTTTAGAGAACTCTTATCCAAAAGCAACTTCATCAGATGTTATTGAATTTTTGAAAATGATTTCCGATGAAGATGTAGATGCAAGGAGCAAGTATGATGATGTGCGAAGAGCAATAGGATCGAAAAGGATGAATATAAGAATGATTAATTCACTATTAAAACTTATCAAAGACTCAGAAAACATACATTTGGATAAAGTAATAGATACTATCCCAGATAGGGATATTCCTTTTGGATATATGCCATTGTTAGTTAAGTACATCACCAGTAATGATGTTAGTAGAGCGTCTAGTATGGTGGAAACGCTATCAAGATTGGAAAGGTTGCCCAGCGTCTTGGACTCTTATATATTTGCAGAGGCAAGGTATATTGGGGATAAAGGGGAGATTACGCGCCACGGAAAAGTGTATAGTCAACTATTGCTCAGCGGGAATGTCAATATTGCTCAAGTATGGCTCAAAGACTTGTTAAGGATATATTTAAGGGCAGGTAATGCGGAACTGATCAGTTATGTAGAAACGTTATATAGATATGAAAAAGAATTGAAACGACTGAATACTCTAGGCACGGGGGATACTGACGTCAGTTTAAATCAGTTACGCTCATATGCCTTGGGAATTCAAATTCTAGATTTGATAGTAAGTAGAACTCGAGGTGATTTGGGGTCTGTTGGTTCACCCAATATAGTCTCAGCTACCTGGTCAGAAACTATTGCCTATCTCGAGTCGATAGCAGAACATTATGGGATCAGTTCAGATTCCGGTAGTTTAATATATTCAATTTTGGAGTCAGTTTTGCCTTCCGAGGGTTATCAGTCGATAGAGCAGGTTATTAGTGCGGGTCGAGTAAATAGGGATAGAGCTTCGGAAAGAAACAAATCTCTCAGTGAACGCAATCAATCTATTCCGGATGATGAAGTATTCATTCATGGCATGAAAGTGAATAGCCCATACTACCATCTTATCTTTGACTCGGGTTTGGTGGCGGCCGATTTCTTCGGTGCTAAAGAAGGCTATGCTGAAGGATTGACTCCTTTTGATGCAGATGGATTTCTTGTTGAAAATGATATTAGGGAATTTTTTCAATCTGGTTTACAAGGGAAGTATGGGCCAATCTTTATTGCGTTTGATCCATTCATCAATTCAGAATTGTTAGATCTTCCTCAAACATCTAAAAGCACGGATATCATAGATTATGAACTTTTTAAGACAGGTGTTGCTTCAGAGAAGCACTGGGGAATCAGAACAGGAATCGCAGCGACAGAAATTAAGTACATATACTTAGCTGAGACATTAGAGGAAAAAGATATTGAAGCGCTGTTTTTTCACATTAGTGCTAACGATATATACATTCCTGTTTATGATAAAGATTTCAATCTGATATTCAGTTTTGAAGATTATCAACAGAAGAGACAGTTCTTTGGTGCTGTGGGAAGGCTATTTGACAATAATAATGCGAATATAACGATTGATTACCTCCGAAGCGATCCGTATTTGGATTACTTATATAGTTTGGATACGCGCACATCTCAAAAGACAGTCGCAAACCATACAATCAATGTTTTGAATAACTTCGACAATCGACTCGCTCCAAGGTTTGATAATCAAATCTTATCTAGAAGTGACATGAGATTATTACTAGCCCTGCATGACATTGGCAAAGGATTGCCTGGGTCTGAAACACAATACGAAAAAACCATGCGTATAGTTCCTGCTATTCTGAATGGGGCAAATATCTCGCTTGAGAAACGTCGAGTAATTTCAGCAATAATTGATCAAGACATTTTGGGAGAGTATATCGAAAATCGGGTGAAAACAGACTCGCGAGAAGTTGCGACAAAAATCAGACATTTAAGCATCGAACTAGGGGTTGAGACTGAAGAATTATTCAAGTTGCTTGCAATATATTTATTGGCAGATGGTGGTTCTTATCAAGAATTTAGGTCATCATTTGCAACAACCGACAATAGTATCCATTTCACTGGAGAAACTTTGCAAAAACTCAACGAAGTAGAGTCGGTTCTGGGGAGTTTCGATGACGAGTTAGAAAACCTTGGTGGAGTGAGTGGTCTTGCTATGTCTATGGGGATTATGCAGACAGTTGCCATACCCACACTCCATGCTGTTCTTACCCTAGTTTCTCCCCAAATGATCTCAGTCTGGAGAACATCGTTGGAGGTTATGTTGCAATCCGACTTTGTCACCAACCGAGCGTGGCTGCAACAGAGTTTGGAGAAGGTGTATGACATTTCACCGATCCAATCTTTTCAAAACCAGGTCTACAAGCTTTTTTCTTTACTCCAGCCAATCTTCGCCACCATTAATTCACAACTCTTTCACTTTTCTTCGATCCATCAGAATAGCATTCCAAGATATGTATTTGCCGTGGCTGTGCCTGTGATTGGCTTTGCCGCTACTGCATTGCTCGATCAGTTTGGCGTTGATCCACAATCAATCCAACAAGCACTGTTTATTGCTCGGCAAGCATTTGATCCAGGAATGGTTCTCTCAGCTATTCGGGGAGATTACCTTGACCTGTTTTACCGCAGCAACTTCTTGATGGCGGGGGTAGTGCAAAACCTCTCACGTTTTATCAATCGATTGACTGCGCAAGGTGGCTCAGAGCAATCATTGACGCTTGGTCGTATCACACAACGGGGAGGCGGTGGAATCATTGCTGGGCTAGCGTATGGTCTTATTACCTATTTTGGAGCCTGGGATCATTTGGCATCAACCCTGATGGTGAGTACGCTGG
>CAYYKL010000032.1:0-3752 GCA_964441155.1 uncultured Pseudomonadales bacterium | reverse complement strand
ACTATATGAAATCTTCTGGTTTTATCTCTCTAATAGGTAAATACAGTATCTGTTTAAGCGACAATGCTCCCTCAAGATATGCCAATATCACATCTCCCTGACTGTATTTGAATATCTGGGGTAACATTCGAACACCAACGCGTGGAGCGCGCGAGAACAGCAATTTGAATGCGTGGTCAAACACACTTTGATACCATTTTCTCTTTTGGTGAGTGTTGGACGAATAGTTGGGAAAGTCTGCGGCAAGATACTGACAGTGACGCACGATATTCATGTAGGCAAAACCAGAACATGAGTTCATAATTCCTGCTTTGAGACCGATGGGAATAATGCGCGAACTTTTCTGATTAATGTTCACTTGATATGAGCTGACACCTTTTTGGTTTAAGCGCACCATCTTGTAGTCTATGCCTCTCAAGCGATTAGTGAGCCAGTATTCACACGCCCCAATCGAAGGAGTCTCATTAAAACTAGAAAATTCAATAATTGCTGTGGTAGCACTCAACGGCAACATGTATAAAAAGCTGTCGGGCAACTTTGTGGCTTCAAAATCGAAGAGGGTCATGGTTTTGGGAGTAAATATGGGTTTGCTCGTTTCAATTTCCCAAGTCCATCCGTGCACCGGCACCGTTCTACTTTTGCTCTCACCCAAATGAGTGCTGTCAAACACCCACGGTGCAGTAAACGTTTTTCCTGACTTTGTGCCAACTTCTACTCTATTTTTTGCCTCGGTCATTGAGGCAATTGATTCGGTACGGAAGACAACTTTCTTGTTGATCAACTCTTTCTTGAGAAATTCTAGATAGTCGGCTCGATTAAATGAATGAAACGTGTAGTCATGAAGTGGTAAAGTCCTTTTAAATGTCGAGAAAACTACTTCAAATTGTCGCCAAGAACCAATCAACGGCATGCCGGCAATAGGCGGTGATTTTGCCCAAAAACTCACATTGGCAAATTCGATTTCAATACCATGATCGATAATTAATATTGATATTTTTTTGGAGTTACTTTGCTCAGTGAGCAAGTGAGCCAGGGTTAAGCCAGCAATGCCCCCACCTGCAATAATGATGTCAAATTTCTGCTGAGCACTCATGACAAGTAACCTGTCTCTTGTAAAAGTTCCACTGTTTCCAAGCTCACCTCATGACTGGCAATAAACTCAGGCAGTTGCTTGATCTCACACCAAGCAATAGCAGACACTTCAGTTTGGTCTATATCCATATTTTGTGATTCTGGAACATTCATCTCGAAGGTTGCCATGAATTCACGCTCATACCCCAGATCATATAATTTCTTCTGACGAAAGTGCACCTTCGAGTTATCTATTCCCATTTCTTCGAATAATTCACGTATAGCCGCTGCTTCATACGTCTCTCCTGGATCAACATGCCCGCCCACTCCAACTGACCATTTATTCGGATTGGTGTCCTTAGTTTGAGAGCGCTGCTGCATAAGCATTTTTGAATGCTCTAGATTGAAAATAAGAATCTTCACGGCTCGATGAATTTTACCTGAGCCATCATGAGCCTCACCTCGAGAAATCGTACCCAACTTGGTATCGTGCTCGTCCACCCAGATAAAAAGCTCGTGAAAATTGTCTTGCGGCATAATTTGATTTTTTTCAACTTTACATTTTTTTGTAATTAGAATGTCAATATGGGTTATTTCATCCATTTGGCTGGTTGGAATGCCAATGCTATTGAATTGACGCAATGACGGGTATTTTTGGCGGTGAGTTGTTCGCCTTCAAACACATGGCCCAAGTGCGCACCACACTGAGCACAGGGAATTTCAGTTCTCGAGCCATCGAGATCGGGAATCCTTGTGACCGCTCCAGGAACTTCATCGTCGAAACTCGGCCAACCGCAGCGAGCATCAAACTTGTCTTGTGAGCGATAGAGAATCGCGCCACAGCGCCGACATCCATACACACCTTTTTCAAAATGCTGGTCATATTTTCCCGAGAACGGTGCTTCCGTTCCCTTGTGAACAATGACATGCTCTTCTTCAGGAGTGAGAGGGTTTGACAAGTTAATCATAGCTTTTTCGTCAGTTATGAAACAATTTTAAACTCATTCCCCTCTAGCTCTACCACCTGCTTGAGAGAAAACTTATAAAATTTAACTCTACTTCCGTCCTGAAACCTGATGAAAGTTGGATTGCAGAACGGACCTTGATCTTGTTGACCAGTCAAAATATTTTCGTTTCGCTTGTTGAAGCTATCAAAATCATCCCCCACAACAACCCCGCAGTGTTCAAATCCTTCGTCATACTCACGATCTGGTTTGGGTGGCATTAACTCAATCATCGAAACCCGAAAATTGTTCTGCAACACTAATTCTTCTTTTAAAATTATTTTTGCAATATTCCGGCCGTTATGAATATTCTCCGCAAAAAAGGCGCTATGTTTCAGTAGTTGGTTTAATACAATTTGAAACTGCTCCAACGATTTAGTTCTATAGCCAAGATGACTTAGTGGATACGCTTGAATTGAAATGCCCAAATTATCTAGATTTTGAAGAATTTTATTAAAAAATCCTTGATAGTCGCCAAGTCCAATGTCTCTAATCATGTGGGAATTATAGCAATATTTGAAGGAAGAAAGTCTTGATTATTATCACGTTTGGCGGCTATCGGAATAGGATGTAAAATACATAATTCAATTATGGCAGATATATACGAATCTTTAGCTCGTCTAAGCACTTTTTATAGTCGCCAGCCATCGATGCTCAATGTGTGGCTATTGCTTGTCTAGCATTGGGAGCCAATAAAGCACCTTCGCAAACTCAATTTAGAAAAAGCATTACCTCTCCTTTAGGAGAAGTTGGACTTGACATTTTAGGATTTGCTACAGTTGGAAGTGGCAATGCACGGCCGAATATTCCCATTCTTGCCTCAGAAGTAGATGTGCGAGAAGTATTGCGATGTCCTCAAAAATTACTTCAACTAAGTTCTGAGGCTGCAGCTGAACATGGAGTTTTTACCGGTATTCTAGCGGTAAGACTTATTCGTTATCATACCGATGACCCCGCTGAAAAAACAGAAAACAGCCATGCATTTGCCCTCCCCAAAGCAAATAGCTTACCCAGAGAAATAAGGCGATATGCTGCGGAAATGGATGGAGAAGTGGCATATGCACTAGACCCTGGGTATAGAGGAAACGGGTTCATGTCTGCTCATCAATTGTTTGAAAGTCTTAGGGATAAAGTAATCGCTAATGGAAAGGCATTTCAACATGGTCTTCTTGCTTACGTTGTTAAAAGAAGATAAAAACGATCAATCGAATTTCTTCTACTTTAATCAGGTTAAAAGCCTAAAGTATATATAAGCTCTTCGATATGAAGTTTTAATGCTGAGGCGGTGGTCGCTCGGCGCGGTATCTTCACTCGGTTCCCAAGCTACGAGATTTCCTTTCGCTTTGCTCATTGGATTATCAGGTTTGCCACAGCAAACTTGATAATCCACAGGGGCTCTCACTAATCATCGACCTCAAATCAAATGAAATGAGGCACCAATGCCCAATTTCATTTGATGCGGAGGCGGTGGCACTGCTAGCGCAGCATTTGGCAGGCGTTTCACGCTTGCCGCAAGATTCTCACCTAAAGGTTCGAATGCAACAAACATCTACAAATAAATAGTATTGACTAATGCCAACATTATTTATTTGCGGAGGCGGTGGGATTCGAACCCACGAAGGCCTTGCGGCCTCACGCTTTCCAGGCGTGTGCAATTGTCCACTATGCGACGCCTCC
>CAYYKL010000031.1:0-3847 GCA_964441155.1 uncultured Pseudomonadales bacterium | reverse complement strand
GCCGTTTGCAAAACCTGCCAGTTTACAATATCTCTCGAAGTCATGCCTACATCAGTGGTTGAGCCATCGGGGTGTACGACTACTGCATACACAACACCGTCCTCGCCAAATCGCAAGCTATCCGCAGTAATTCCTGTTTGTTCGGTGAACCCGGCCACCGACGTTCGCCTTGCAGGACCTTTGATGCCAAAATTAACATAGGCAATGGGTTTGCCTTGACCTTCTGCCCCCACTAATTGAGGGCTTGTTCCCCACGCTCCTCCACTCCAGGGAAAAATCGAAATTTCACCTCCAAGCTCATTAAACCTGGTCCCTGGCACACCATCTTCGTTGACTACTTGCTCGACAAAGAAAAAGTTATAGAGGTAATCCAAAGCATTTCTCTGCAATTCTTCCTGGGATTCATAATTAAAACCTCCGCCTTGAGCCAATTGCTCCATGGTAGGAGGGGTCGCGCTGGCCACGGCCTCTGGAGCAGCAGTTGGAGGAACTTCTGGTTGTTGTCCTTGAGTACTTCCATCCACGGGTGCTAAGGTTGATACACCAGTCGCTTGAGCATCCAAAGGGTTAATCATGTCTGTCGGCAAGGGAGTGGTCATTGGGGCAGTTGGCTCAGTCGCAGTAGCCTCATTACAAGCAATGAGAGACGCTGGAGCAGCCAAAACTAAGCCTAGCTCCAAGGCAATTTTCGCCCGTCTAAACAAAAGAGCATGTTCCCGAGTAAATTGACCTACTTCTTGACGAATGCCTTGAATTTTTTCTCGAATACTCATATATTAAGCTTTTGTCTAAATTTAGATAAGTAAAAATTGCTAAAACACTAGTATTATACCACACTATAGGTCTTGGGAATGTGTAAGCGGTGTGCAAGGGGAGGTAGGAAGTAGGAAATGGGAAATAGGGAATAAGGAGTAAGGAGTAGGGAGTAGGGAGTAGAGAGTGGAGAGCAAGAAGTAGGAAGTAGGGAGTAAGGATTTAAACTGTCAGTGATTTGCTCACGACAATACCACCACAAACGCTGCTGGTGAGAGGATAGTAACACCCTGATATTCCTTGAGCGGTAGCAGGTGTTTCCTATCGCCAGTAACCAAAAACTCCGCTCCACCGGAAACGGCACACTCGATATATCGATTGTCTGACTCGTCAGGGCTTAGAGAGAAGCGCTGCTTAGGTTCGACTACCCGGGCCTCATCTCGTAGCAGTGCCACGAACTCCTCCAATTCAACACCGCTTAATCGATGCAGTTGAGCAATCTTAGGATAGTGCAGTACCTTAGCTATTTCTTCAAGGATAGCTTCCGAGGTAAGCAACTCGAACGCCTCTTCTCGCCATTTGGCGATTATCTGGTGCGGCGCACCAATCTTGCTTAACAAAGCGCTGACAAAGACATTCGCGTCTAAAACAACCTTCATAGGGTAACTTACTTAGGCAGCTTCCTTAATAGCCGCTTGCGCTTCTTGAACCAAGGCTAGCATCTCGTCCGGGTCTTGTTCACCACTAGCGTCTTGCATTTGTTCAATCATCTCAAAGAGTCGTCGGCGGTTGGCCTTCCAGTTTTCATAGACGGATAGCGGCACCAGCACTGCTGCCGGCTTGCCATGCCGTAAAATCACCAGTTTGTTATTTTGATACTGCACTGCATCAACCAAATCGCCAAAAGTATCACGCACCTGAGTTATATTCACTTTCTTTTCCATGACGAACATAAGTCTCCTTTCGCACTGATTTGTACGTAATCTCTATTTCGTAGATAACGTACATTATATCATATCAGCTGATACTCTCGTTGCTTCACGACATTCTCACACCTTGAAGAGTGTCAAAAATTGCCAAAGCCCTGCTGCACTGTTACTATACAGGTACTAAAACCTCCAGCGACACCTTCGGGTCTTCGCTGGATTTTTTATTTTGTAGTCACAAACTTCTCCAATTCACTCTCGGTTAACAACTTTGATCTTGTTGATCTTGCTATCATTGCCAAACTTGCCTTATGAGAAAAACCAATATAATCAACCTGCTTCCTCAACTTTCTTACCTGATCAATAAAGACTAACACCTTAAGAAGTGCAAGTCTTTTATTTTGTCATTTTAAGATATTTATTTCTAGGTTCCTGAGCTGAGAAGCCAGAATATTGACATTACATAGACATTGTCATAGCATTACTTTGGATGAAATTCGACTGGAATCCCGTCAAAAATGGATTACTTAAGCTTCAGCGTAACATTTCATTCGATGATGTGGTTCGTGCTATTCAATCAGGAAAAATTTTAGATGATTATAAACATCCAAACGCCAAAAAATACGCGAAACAAAGAGTCTATATTATTGAAATTAACAAGTATGCCTATGTCGTACCCTACGTTACGTCAGCTAAAAAGATCGTGTTTTTAAAAACGATTATTCCCAGTAGAAAAATGACTAAAAAGTATCTAGGGTAAAGGAGTTATCTATGATTACCTATAAACTTGACGCAGAAGAACAAGAACTACTCGACTCAGTTGAGGCTGGTGAGTGGGTGCAAGTTGAAAATTTCGAGGAAGAAAAAAAACTGGCCATGGAAGCAGCGCGCAACACACCCAAGAAAACCAAAAACATCAACATTCGCATCACTGAACTTTTACTGGCCAAACTTAAAACCAAAGCCCAAGAAGAAGGAATGCCCTATCAAACACTAGTTACATCAATTCTGCACAAATACGTGAATAAGGTCTAATTAATACGGCGATTGACGTGTACGTGGAACAGAAGCAGCGCAAAGACTGGAAAATTTGATGAATTCAGAGTGGGGAGTCAAGGGTTCGGCGTTTAAGTGAACGTTCGGAGTTAGATGTTCGTGGTTCAGGTTTCGGGGAATGATGCACTGCTTGCTAGAAAGGCTGGGTGGCGACATCAATCAAAAACGCTTTGACCTCTTCGTCGGGCACTGGCTTGCCAAGGTAGACGACTTTTTCTCGATAATTAATATCTTCAAAGAAGGATATTTGTTCTCTGAATAATTTACGATTAAACCAACCTTTAAAAATCATCTCGGCTTTTTGAGCAACGTCATCCAACGAATAGTGATCTTTAAAGATAAAATAGAGGTCAACATAATCTTTCCATTTGGCTCGCTGACCAATTGCATAAGCTTTCATCGCAGCTAAATTTAGGAGGTCAGGCATGGCTATAATGTTTTCAAAATCAATGTTTGCCTCAACCGGAAACGGATACTCATAAAAAGTTACCTGGACTCCGTTTATTTTGCCGGTTATTTGATCTCCGTCTTGATAGCTGACTACATATTCTAGATCATGTTTAAGCGTAGTCCGCATCACCATATTTTTATCTATCTTCTTATTAGTAAAGAGGTCGAAGTCGATTGATTCTCGATGGCCAAGGTGTAAAGCAATAGCCGTACCGCCGACGAGATAAAATTGCGGAGCGAATGCCTTAACAAAAGGCAATAGCTCTTCTTGGGCTTTAGTGAGTATGGTGCGGTGCATGACGATTAAAATATAAAGTAAAGAAATTCTTGGTTAGATTGAGATAATTAGTTCTCGGCGAAAAAGCTTGTTTACGAAATATTTTTGCCACAAATTCTTGGCCATACAATGAAAATAGTTCTTGCACTTCTGCTTCTGTTCCGTAGTTTAGAACTGCCTCAGTGACGGTTTCATCGCCCACCTGCTGGACTGCTTGTGGATCCATCCACCAGAAAAGCGGTGCGATTCTTTCCAGAAAGAGCTTCCTTTTCTCCATGAGATTATTTTACTATACTGCGAGAATTACTCAATAACACCTGGGCAGAACAATGAGCGTAGGTCAGCACATGGTTTACACTTTTCGGCCGATCGATTTGTGAAATAT
>CAYYKL010000030.1:0-4475 GCA_964441155.1 uncultured Pseudomonadales bacterium | reverse complement strand
GCGTACTGCGAGCTTTCTAAACGCTTGAGCAAGGTTACTCGAAGCATATTGTGAACGCTCATCTGACTATGGAGTGTGAATGATTCTTCAGGTTGTAGCTTAAATTGCTTAATTTCATCAGGGGTTTTGCCATAAAAACGGTGTTGGTATGTTTCGGAGCGGTAGGGAGAGAAGCCTAGAAGCAACAACACCTGAAACACGTTTACAAACACATTGTCAGTGTATCCGTCTTCTGTTGTTTCAATACTATTAATAAGGTCGAGTGGATGCCTTGTGCGCTGAGTCTGTTCGAGAAGTGAATCTACATCAAGCGTTCGTGGGTCTTTGCCAGAAAACACGTTGATATTGTTGTTTATGACATTATTAACGCTTGAACCAAGATTGTCGCTAAAACTATACGGCGAAGGCACAACTTCACTAACTGGGAAACGTCGAATATTTCCATCGTTACCGATCAAACCACCTTCTTGCTCGATACCACGTCGCGTAGTACGAACGAGGAAGTGGCGAAGCCCCTGACGCATAATTCGGTTCACTTTGTTGAAGTCAGGCTTTTCTCCTTTGTTTTCTGCCTTAGCCATCTCGCTAGACAAACGCTTAACGGCTTCAAAGAAGTCAATTACCTCGTTCTTCTTTGTGGTTGGGTAAACAACGGGGAAAGATTCAAGACTGCCTTTGGCGGCTAACTGAATCTGATTCACAAAATCGGTCAATGAGTTATTGATAGGAGTAGCCGTAAGCAACAGCACCTTACTCTCAGGATTATCGCTGAACCATTCCAAAAGCTCTTGGTGTCGTTTGCTTGCATCATTACGAAGGTTGTGAGCTTCATCAATCACAAACATATCTACTTCTGCGTAGCGATCAAGTTCTCGAGCTCTTTGAATAGAGTTTGTGTCTTGCATTGAAAGAATTTCAAAGTCGCTTGGCAGTAAGCCATACACTCCAGCAAGTTCGTCACGCCATTGCTGTGTAAGGCTCGCTGGTGCAATAACGTAAATACGTCGTTTCTGCTTCTCGTGTGCATAATGCTTAATAACCGCTCCAGCAGTAATGGTCTTACCAAGACCAACGGAGTCTGCGAGCATTGCTAAGCCGTATTTATTGAGCTTCTTGAGGAGCAACTGTGCGTTGCGATGCTGGAATGCATAGAGAATATCAGTAGTGTCTGCCGATAATTGCTCGTCGTCCACGATTTCATCTTGGTACAACTCCCAAAGCGTTTTTATGTACATATCATAAGGGCTGTAGACAAGGTCGCCCACCGGAGAGTCGCCGAGCAATTCAGAGAATCTGCCATTCCATTTTTCAGTCAGTTCGTCGTTCCAGACTTTATCAAACCAGCTTAAGTGTCCATGCTCATCAGTATCGTTGTATGGCTTAAACTTCACGACTTGATAGTTACCTTCGAGAGCATTTAGTTCAGTATTAGAAGTTAGCCCCGCTCTTGTGAAATTGGACGAGCCAATAATTCCGATAGCTGACTCACTTTCGTAATTGCCAAAGATATAACACTTGGAGTGTAGGAAGCTACGACGATAGACTCTTACTTCTAGGCGACCATCGGAAATCAATTGTTTGAGCTCAGTTACTAATTTTCGATAGTTTTTATCTTGGGGTAGAGTTGCAAGATCAAAACTAATATCTTTTTCAGGAAACGCTTGTTCAGGTTCTTCGAGCTTGAGCCTTGCTTTGTATCGAGGCATCAAGGGTTCTTGTCCTATCAGTAGGCGAATTGATTTGTAGTTTTTAATTTCATCAAACAAAATCTGCGTACCAGGAAGATCCCAGTACCCCGTGGCAATTGAGAGATACTCGTGAGTTTTACTGAGCTCCCTGAGCGTGTCTCCCAATTGTTTGCGATCATTGTCTATAATTTTTGGTAAATTCATTACCATTGATTATAGAATAAAAAGAATGTTAACCGAAATGAGTGAAAAATCGACTTAGCACGGGTCTGATTCCGGAGATATTTACTCGGTATAAGTATATTGTAAGCGCACAAAAATTACTTGATCCAGCCAAACTCTCTCAAGTATCTACACAAATCAGTAAAACCTACTCAAATCAATCCCCCCATAAAATCAATTCCACCCATCCCAGAGCTATGCATCGCTACCGCAGAATGACTTGTTATTTTAAATATTTTTAACTGCTTTGCTTATCCTCTGGCATTCATTCATTTTCGATTCTCTTCTCTTATGTGAGTCAGGTTTACCGGCTCGATCGTGTCTAGGGTTGCAATGATAGCTAAAGCATCAAGAAAATCGGATTGGCCTAGCGGCACCATTGTCCATTTTTCGTATCCCAGTTGCCTCAAATGCTCTAGGGCTTGTGCTGAATTCACAAAAGTGCCATGTTCACCCGTCATAGACTGCTCGCCTTCATGTTTGCAAAATTGATTTTGCATCCTCTTCTATTTTCTTAGAGGATAATTTTACCACTCCAGGCAGAAACTCCCAAAAGAATTGATGAATTTGTTGCTCAGATAACTCATGCTCATCGTATCTTCTATTTACACTATTTCCCACAGGTTTTTCCGCATGCATAGCCTACGTCGAGCCCTTTGATCGCTATAACTTTTTAGAGAATGAGGCATATGAGCCTTCGCAAAATGAGGTGGTTTAGTGGTGAAGATCACAGTTGTGTTGTAGTCCTAGCGCATGGGAGGCAATTATGTTGCTGTGAGCGATGATAGTGCTGGGATTTTCAACCAATGAGATGGTTGTCACTGACTTTGCCTCTTTCAGAATTTCTTTAATGGTCACTTTTTTAGCCACTGCTCTTTCAGTGGAGTCGAACTTATAAATCCAGTGAGACACCTTGCCACCTTGCTTATAAAAATAATCAAAGACATATATTGCAGTTAATAAAAGCACTTCGGTGAAAAGAGCGATATACACATTCTTAAATAATAACCATAGCAGAGCAGCTATTGCCAGTGCGGCTACGCTGAATGTTCTTTGCCAGTTTTTGGGTGTGAATGGGTATTTCCATGATTTGTGGTTTTGGGTTGCATGGGCTATTTCTTCTATTAACACTTCGGCCGTTTTATTGTTGAGGAAGGTCTTAAATTCGTTTTTCCAGCCGCGCGTGAGAGTCCCCTCTCTGTTATAAGAATACTCCTGAAGCGAGGTAAAAATGATATTGTCAGGGTACAACGTAATGCTCAGAGGGCTGGTTGATGAAAATTGACCCATGTAGAAATGAGGATGAGCATTAATTTTGTCCAAGGCAGCTTTCACTTGTTCTTCATCGTTAAAATCATCTATTAACAACTCTTCCGCTTCAGCATGACTGCTGGTGTGATATATGCCATTGAGAATATTGAAGCGAAGATGATCAACTGGAATGTCAAGTTGGACCTGGGGAATGAGCGCTTCAAGTTTATTCTTGTCTAACGTAAGGCTTCCGAACACAGGTTTTGTTTTTGCATGATGCACTTCAATTTTCATATGTTCTTTTTTACAGGCTATAAATACAGCTTTCTCTATTTATGGTTTTGACTGTCATGTGTTTTATACCGGTAAATACACCTACTGTTTTCCTGTCAAATAGTTTGAATATTGATGAAGGTCGGGATACATTTGCAGATATTCTTCGATTTCGTCATCAAGGGGTAGATCAACGCGGCTAGTGGCAATTATAAAGCTTCCCTCGGACTCTATAATTAATGGATGGGTGCTATCGGTGATGGCAAGTAAATGAAAATCTCCGTCTTCCACTTCTCGACTAGGTGAAACCCAAAGCCAATTGGATTCGTTTAAAACTATTGTAGAGGCCTTACTCAATGCAACTGCTACCAATACTCCATCTTCTTCGAGACCACCAACATCTTCACTCAACAATTTAATGAGGGGAAAAATTAGCCCTTGCTCACTAACACCTGCAAAAACCTCTATAGTCGCTGCGCGACTTGTTTCCCGACTATACGAGTCAGGAGCTAATTCAGGGTCAGCTTTGAATGAAGCATTAGCGACTGATCTCAGTTGTTCGCGCCAAGCGTTTAGACTTTGCGATCTAAGGTCATCGACTGCCACAAACTGGCCTGGAGCGAGCTTTCCATAAAGAGTTCTGATGTGTTCGCCATCAACTACTAACTCATAATCCCGAGCAATCACTCCTTCATCATCCAAGAAAATGGTATTGACTGAAAATCGTTTAGTTTCTGACATAATACTGAATCACGTATTTTACCACTCCAGGCAGAAACACATAAAAGAATTGCTTAGCCTTAAGATTGAATTAGAAATGAGGTTGGGAAAATAATTGCTAAAAGCTATTAATTTTCATTTGCTGGGAAAATCTCATTAAAGAGTAATCATTCTATACGACATCTTAAGCCTTGAAACCCCTCTTGAATAAAGGAAGAGTCAGAGTTCGAGTAAGAAGCAATTGGGGTGGCTAACGGGACTCGAACCCGCGACCTCCGCTGCCACAGAGCGGCGCTCTAACCAACTGAGCTACAGCCACCA
>CAYYKL010000029.1:0-4591 GCA_964441155.1 uncultured Pseudomonadales bacterium | reverse complement strand
GCCCACAACAATTTATGAACCTCTGATTCCGAAATGTCTATGAGCTATACATACAGTGTGAGTGATGCATCGACTAAGGTATAATCTTCTCTTGGTATTGTTGCGCTTGAGCTTACCGCGTGCCACCTTAGCTCAGTTGGTTAGAGCGCCTGTTTTGTAAACAGGAGGTCCAGGGTTCGAATCCCTGAGGTGGCTCTGATAGGAGTAAAGAGTAGGGAGTAGGAAGTAGGGAGTCGAGAACATGGGATTTGGATTCAGAATTCTAGAAATCTACCAAGCCTTGCGTGAGTATGTGCGGCATATGTATGAAGTGTCCGGAAAATTTCCCGTCGAAGAAAAATATGGACTACGGTCACAAGTAACTAGAGCTGCAACGTCTGTGCTTCTTAACTTTTCAGAAGGGATGATGTCAACTTCAGTTCCCGAACGCAAGCGTTACTTGCAAATCAGCATCAACTCGATTGGAGAGTTGGTAGCTATTGCAGACATTGCATTTGATCTACATTATTTGACACCTGGTAATCATGAAGAGATTTTGGTAGAATCGGAATCTGTTATCAAGCGATTGTATGGGATGAAAAGAAAGCTTGTTTGATTAGGATCTACCTTATCTCTTGCTCTTTACTCCATACTCCATACTCGGAGCTTTATGGCCAAAAAGAAAAAAGGACCTCGTCAAAACTACGGTTTGGTGTGCACGAAGTGCAAAAACTTTAACTACATCACGACTCGAAACAAAGTTAATACTCCAGAGAAGCTGGCATTGTCGAAGTATTGCAAGCATTGTCGCGCAACAACCGACCACAAAGAAACAGCGAAACTCAAGTAGCTAGTGGCTAGTAGCTAGTGGTTAGAGACTTGTGGATAGACTGCTTTGGTAACTTTAAGTTGCGATTACGTTATTGCTTCCCCAACTCTTTTGGTAGAATATGCCTGTCTTGAATATGGGGCCGTAGTTCATCCAGCTTTTCGCGAAAGGCTGGATCAGCGGTAGAATAGGGGTTTCCATCCAGCCGCTCGCGAGCAGCTGGATCCAAAACCCTATTAAATTACATGTCGCATAACAAATGCATTACGTTTACATTTTGATCAACTCTATACATCGAAGGTTTATGTTGGCTATACTGCAGACTTGAAACGCCGATTGCGAGAGCACAAAAATGGCTCATCCTATTGGACTAAAAGATTGGATGATCCGACGTTGTATTATTACGAAGCATATAGCGATGAGTGTATGGCTAAAGAACGAGAGAAAAAATTAAAGATGCATGGATCTTCCAAGATAGGTTTGTTTAAGAGAATTGGGTTAAAATAAAGATATAGGGCTATGATGTAATGGTAGCATGAGGGTCTCCAAAACCCTTCGTCTAGGTTCAAGTCCTAGTAGCCCTGCCAGTGGTCTCCATCCAGCCCTTCGCGAAGAGCTGGATCCAAAACCCTTGACGAAGGTTCGATTCCTTCCGGCCCTGCAGACAAACTCACTTTCTTGAAGATTGAAAATCTCCCCAACTCATGCGTCTCACGTGAGGATTCTCTTCAAAATATATTTGCAAGCGAGGATCGGCGAGCGCTTCAAACTCTGCATATCGATACGCAAAACGAGGAATTCTGCGTTCACCTTGGGCAAATGCCGGATGAAAAACAGATTCCATTGGTTTGTTTGATCTGCCTTGACCCAAGACTGACGTCACTTTTTCTGCCGATAGATATGAGTTCGTTCCCGTTAACGATAGATCCATGGGTATTCCTGATAGAGTTCGTATGCTGATGCCCAGGCTTCCCGCTATCTCGATCACCTGAGGCAAAACGTTGGGGGAAAATTGGGCACCCAGGTGACTATCTATGTGAAGTGGATAATCACCCAACAACGTATAGAACTCTTCAATTTGCTGCTCGATTCTGTCTCGAATAGATTGATAATTTTGCAAGAGCAGGCTCGGGAAGTCACGTTTGCGATTGATGAGGGTTAAGTGTAAGCCAAAAGCCGCATCACTTCGCTTCAAATCCCTGTATGCTTCGGCTGCCTTAGCAGCATTTTCACCGTTGACCATAAACGAAACATTAGTAATGGGGCAAAAATCCTGAGCCAGAAAATGGAGAATTGCGTAGTCGATATGAGGATGCATAAACGCATCGTCTGCTGTGAGCAATAAAATCTTTGGTTGATTTTCCACCATCGTGGTAGTGTAGCAAATTGCCACGTCTAAGTGGGATTGCCCGTAGATGGCATTAGCAGTTTCAGGCGTGCTTAAAAATTCGTATTAGTCCGAATCCCCTGTGCCCACATAATAGCGCATCCAATCCATTGCCTCTTCCTCAGTTAATCTGCCTGCTGCAACCATACTATCAAGATTTCTACTGATGGTATCTAATCCAGGAAAGGGTCGATTCTGATACTCTCTTCGTTGTTGTTCCTCGCGCTCCTGGCCTATTTGAATAATTGAATCTAGGACTTTTGTTAATTCATTATCATTAAAATATGAACCAGCTTGTCTATGTTTCGCCGCAACGAGATCTTTTGGATCGGGTGAGTGAGTTTCTGTCATAGGGAAAGAATACGACAGTATTAGAAATGGTGTTTGACGGCAACATGACAAAATTATGACGATTAGTTTTCGTCGATAAAATTGAATCAAAAGGAAAGTTATCGACGATGCAATGAAGTTAAGGCTATTTGGCTTGGGCAATAAATGTAACCACTGAATCAACAATTTGTTGCTCAAATCCTTCGAAGCTATGCGTTGCGTTTTCGAAAACTACGGTTTTAACTTTGGGCGAATTTCTCAATTGCTTTTCCAGCAGGCGCATTGCCTCGTGAGGTTGTAAATCTACACAAGCTCATTAGGTTGTGGAAGTCTAGGTTCTACCACATCCATTTTCAAGATATGGTTCATGAAAAATACAGATGAGTCAGGGATTTTTGCACCGAAATGATGGAGCTCTAGTAAAAGATGTGGTAGCGCATCTGGTCTGAGTAATAACATTCTACGTGGTGGGATGTTTTGGTTGCTAAGTTGAAACCCTAATTCATTGCCAATAGCTCTGCCACAATGATGCGTCATATTCAAGAAACTTTGAATACGAGGAGACATTGCAAATCCCAAGCCACGGGGAGATGCTTGTTGGAGACTTTTTCCGGTTCTTACCAAATCCGCGTGCTGCTTGTGCATGTTCATCCATGCGTTATCAATTTTATTGCTGTTTAGAGAGTTAATTGGACGATGCGTGTCTCCCAACTTAAATCCAATAAACCCAGCGACCATTTCTTCATAAGTGGCCTGAACAAATAAGAGTGATGCAGAATCGTTCAATGCTGAAACACTAAAATCACCAGCCCTCAAACCTACTTCGAAAGTCGTATGGACTGTCTCGAACCGATTTCCCAAATCTCGATAGGCAGCGTTGTTATGCAAAGCAATTAAGTGAGCAACCTCGTGAGCAACTACATTCTGACCGTCATCTGCAAATCTGCCTTCTCCAATAAGGTCAGACTCAACGCTGATGTAATATGCTTCATTACGGAAACCAGATCTATTTGTGCCGTCTAATATTATTTTCACAGGTGGCGCAATCAACCCTGCTCCATCGGCAATGTGTTGAAGTGTATCAATAATAGTTTGTTCGACCGACATGGAGCAGATTTTATCAAGAGATTGGAATACTAGCAATACTATAGGTTTAATACTAGTCAATAGCATTAAATGCAATACTTGGACAATCAACTATTAATAGATATGAGAACTCAGCAAGTGAGTCGTTGCACACAACAAGCGCTCATGCATATGAGCATAAAGCTAGCAAAGAATTTTATCAGTTTTTTAACATGCGATCTTTAATCCATTCCACAATCTCTTTATTAAACTGCTCGCGCCAATTGGGATGAGTAAGTGTGTGGTCGGCATCTTTTATCACTACTTGTGTAATTTGGTTTTGGGCGAAGTCTAGGTAGTTTTGCGTAGTTGATTCAGGAATTTCTTCATCCAGCTCCGACGTGATAAAAAGGATTGGATTCGAGAACTCAGAGAACGACTTTATGGCTCGATTATTGCTGGGAGTTTGTCCACTTACTCGGTATACGTCAGGATTCTCTTGTATGAGCTTCCATGTAGATTCGTCAAAACCTTCGTCTGGGTAAAGCGCGGGTTGAGAAAGAATCAAAAAATCCACCAATTGGTTGGTAGCTACTGAGGCGCTCAAGTAGCCACCATAACTTTTTCCGAGCAAACACACTTTTTTATTCGGAAATCTTTGTTTCATGTAGTCGAGTGCGGCCAGAACATCTCGTTGATGATCAGATTGGGAAAACAGCTTGAGATCATAGGGGCTGTCTCCATGACCGCGCAAGTTGATGGCTAAGGTTGCAATGCCGCTTGTTGCTAGCCGTTCCCCGAGGGGCAAATACCTAGCATCACTGCTGGTCCAGCCATGAACCATGATCATGATGAGGCGAGGCTCACTGTTTGGCACAAAAAGCTTGCACAACAATTTCTGGTTTGAAACGGGAATGGCAATTTCTTGATACTTATTCATATTGGTTAGTATCTATCATATATACTAAGTCAATTATGACAATTTCAGGCATTCACCACAT
>CAYYKL010000028.1:0-4952 GCA_964441155.1 uncultured Pseudomonadales bacterium | reverse complement strand
CGTCATTACACCATAGCCAGTGATTTATATCGCCAGGCTCTGGAATCTGCACCCGAAAATGCGGTCGTTGTTTGCTTCTCAGATCCTTCTTGTTTTGCCCTTCTGTATGAGCAAGAGGTGAATAAGGTTAGAACCGACACAGCAATAATTCCTTTAGCTTACCCTCTCATTAAAAAATCAGGTGTCTTAAATCAAGTGAAGCGCTTCGATTATGGTGATAATCCGCACCAGCTCATGGATATAGTCAGTTGGAGCGTCCATCAAAACAGACCAGTCTATGCTGTTGACTTGGGACAATACTACCATCGCTTCTTAGGTCTTGAAAGCAATATCCTTTTTTATAACCCTCGTACTTTTTTTGGAACGATTGAAAAAAAGGCTCAGCTTGAGCCCGTTCCTGAAATTAGTGCAATCTACCAAGCTGCAGCCGACTATATGCCACCAAAACGGGATCTGATGCGCCGCTTTATGCATATTAATTTTGCCAACGCCTATGTACTCAATGGGCTAACCTATTTGCACGCTGGCAAGAGGCAAGAGGCTCGAGATGTGTTGAGTTTCGCAGCAAATTTTTATTATCATCAGGGAGAAAATGAAAAGGAAGAGATCACCGGGATTCGCTCCAACCTTGAACAAATTGTGGTGGATCCTAATATTGGTGTCGCAAGCGAGAGCAAACCTGCCGCCTATTATCTTGATTTTTCTCGGCGTTTTACCGACAGTGGACAACTCAACAAAGCAATTCTGGCGGCTCAGGCAGCACTCACGGTCGAGCCTCAAAATGTTGCTGCTCGCGCAACCCTTGCAAACCTCTATGAACAAGGAGGCGATGCTCGGTTTGCCATTAAAGAATATGAACATACCCTTATGCTTGATCCTTTAAACGCTTCCGCTAGTGCCGCGCTTAGCCGTTTAACGCAAATTTCTTCACCGTTATAACAATCATGAACCGGTGGAAACGACTAGCTCCATCAGTAAAAATTGGTCTCGTGTCGTTTTTTGTGGCCTCACTGATTGTCCTACCCCAAATAACAAGCGATGCGAGCGGCTACGCTGATTCCGACGAATTTTTACTGAGTGCTCAAAACTTGAGTGTAGCCCACCCACCTGGTTATGGTTTTATATCTTTGGCAGCATTTCTATTTAACCGCCTGGTTTTTTGGAGTTCTACCGCTTTTGCTGGCAATCTCTTGGCAGGAATCTGGTCTTGTTTGGCAATTGCCATTATAAGTTTCACCGTGACTAATCTCATGCAAAAAGTGAATAGATTAAAAAATGTTTCGCTTCATCATTCTTTGCTTTTAGTGACGATACCATCGACACTGCTTGTTTCCGGAGTTTTTGGTATCTATGCCTCGATTATGGAGGTCACGAGTTTAACTGCACTTTTGTTGGTGCTTACCTTATCCTTGTTTTTGCATTGGTATTTCAATTACGAAGGCTCGAAACCAACGCTTATACTTGCCGCTGCAGCTTTCGGCCTGGGAGTGTCTCATTATCAACCCATGATTATTCTTGCTCCAGTATTGCTTGGATTTGCCACGCACCGACTCCGTAAACTCAAAACTACAGAACCATTTATGGTGATGGGTAGTACAACAGTCAGCTTCATTATTGCTCTGGTGTTGCCCTATATAAGCATTTTTATCGTCAATAGCACAAAACCCAGCTCGACTTGGGCGTTTGAACCAACGTTGCAGGGAATCTTCAACCTTGCCACGCGTAAAGACTACAGCGGTTATTTTCTGGATGATGCGATAGAACGGTCCGCCTATTTTGGTTCAGGCTTTATTCAAAAATTTGTGCGCTCCCAGATTCCTTATTGGCAGATGGTTACTGAGCAACTCAGTTTGCCGTTTGTAGCTTTAGCCGTAATGGGATTGGGACTGCTTATTTCACGCAAGCGGGATGTGGGAATATTTTTTGTGCTTATTTGGTTTATAGTCGGTCCACTATTTATCGGCTTTTTGGGCACTCCAGTGCGATCTGACCAAAATCTTTCCTATCACATGGCTCTGGGAATTTTTCAGCGCCAACTGGTGTTGAGCATGGTAGTAATAACCATACTCGCAACGATTGGAGTTGTTGGCATTGGTGAATCAGTATACAAAAATCTAAAACATCCTTTTGCACGGACTCTTGTGCCTTTACTAGTTATAGTGTTGTTCGCTCTACACTTCACTAAATTTGACTTGGTTTTTGATCAACAACGAAAAACGTTGATCCCTAAGTACGCGCACCTCATGCTTGCGTCGGCACAGCAAAATTCGGTGATAATCTGTGGCTCAGACATGGCATGCTTTGGATTGCTGTATGCCAGCGAAGTGGAAAAAATACGACCTGATGTAACCATTTTAACGACGAACCACTTGGCTCGAAAATATTTTTTACACAAGCACCCTGAATTCTACCCATTCTCCTATGACCAGAATCCTTTTTTTACCGCCAACCTTATTACCTGGAACGCGAGCAAGCGGACTACCTACTTAACCAATCCATCCTCGTTTTACATTGAATATGTTGGCCTGCATGGTGACCCGTTTTATTTGATTCCGTCTGAACTTCTTTTTGAGGTGACCACAACGCTTCCTGATTCTCTAAACATGCCTACTTCGGACTTCATTAATCAAGTTATGAGCACACCCGTTTCTCCCTACGATTGGTTTATGCGCGGGTTTCGTGACTACATGGCCAATATTGCGTATTTTTCGGGGGTGCTCGCATCTCATCTTGATTCCAAACAAGTAGCTCAAAGCTATTTCGATCAAGCGCTGACACTTAAGCCCGATTACGCTGATGTGACAGATTGGCTGTCCAAGCTCTATTCACCTGGACTTATTGCTAGCTACACTACAGCCACAGCCAGTGATCGTGACTACATGACCAAATTTGGGCAATTAGCAGCCGAAGCAAAACTAGATGATGCGTACAAACAACTCTTAAAAGCTTCTTATCTTGATCCTGAAAACCAATCGGTTCGTCTAGAGCTGGCAAAATTGTACCTTCGCGGCAACTTCACTGACCTGGCCAAAACTGAATTAGAACACTTGGAATTATTTGCACCCATTGAGGCATCGATTGCTGCTCAAGCAAGCAAGCTCAAAGAGTCAATGTAATATCTTCTATCGAAAATTTTCAAAACATCCTCGAATTGTGCCCTAACTTGACAGAAGTAAGGCAGTAATGTTTGCTACTTAACCGTTGAAGCTTCAGTGTTCGCCTCAACATACATTTCATTAAATTTAGGCGTCACCAGTTTTTTCTCACCTTTGAAGGACAGAAGCCAAAGACGGTGGAAGCGCTCTTGCTCGGTGGGTTTAAAGACTTCGTCGACTAAAAAGTGAGAATCGACATAAGGAATGAGGTTAGGTGAATTCAGGTCTGCCACCATGTCGATTGGCAAGCGGGCATAGAGCTTACCGTTTTGATCAAGGACATGCCACGTTTGCTCAGCGGATGCCACAAAAAAGAAATCCCCCATGCGTTGCACATGCGTTATTTTCTCGCCCTCTGGAAGCGCATAAAATACACGCTTGTTATCGGGGTTGGCATAGGCATACAGCATGAGTGTCGAATCGGCTTCAATGGTAATAATGCCCGAGCTATCGGCCAGCCATTCGATTTGATCTCGTTCAATTTGCTCTGTACGGGTTGCAAATTGTTGCTGGGTTTTCAAGTCACTGCTCGTAAACATGTAGGTAGTCTCTGGTGTCGCTTCCTTAGAAAATCCGGACACAAATACAAATGCTTGCCCATTGGGCGAAGGCTTAAACACGGTCCCGAACGGATAAGGAATGGAACTGGTGGTAACTGAGTTTGTAGTAAGGTCTATAAACACCAGTGTTTTCCCTTCCTGATCTACCAAAACGGTGGTGTTTGATTCTGGCATAAAAGCCATATAGGGATGCGTATTAAACCAATCAGAGGGTTTGTAGACTGTCGTCACTTGTTTTTGCTCAATGTCTAAGCTGAATAAACCTTTGCCAGCTGTATACCAAATTACGTGGGTTTTTTTAGGTGATAACTTAAACGTATCCAAAGCCACTGAGCTTGGACTTTCACCGACTTTGAGCGTATAAATTTGCGAGCTCAATTGCTCGATTGGATCGGTTAACCAGAGTGAACCATTGGTAAGTAGCACTAACAAATTGGGCTTTGATAAAACATCGCGTAACGAGGCCGAAGCAGGTGATGGTTGTGGAGAAATATCATCTGATTGAGACGGTTGACAACCAGGTAGTAGTGCTGAAAGCACAATGACAAAAAAGAGTGTTTGAATCAACTTCATATGCAACACATTTTCCAAGATATAGGCTTATTATACGCTCAATTATTTTTTCTTATTGAGTTCGTCGCCTTTGCGCACCTCACTCACTAAACTTTCAAACGATTGCTTAATTTCGTCTTCTAAGCTGTCACTCGCTTTTTTGGCTGATAAGCCGCCCACCTTAGTCTGCAATACCGATAATTCACCGGTCAAAATATCCTGCATATGTCGATATTTCACTCGGTTCATTTTAGAAATCGTGATCATGCGCCACAGAGCAATGGCCAACAGGGTTAGAAAGGTGAGTGTGGAAATAAAGTTAACCAAGACAACCGTTTTATCGGCCGAAGATTTTCCAGGAATGAGCAGTTCGCGAAGTGAGCTCACCGATAGCACTTCACCTTCTGATTCCTCTTCTTGTCCAGGAGCTCGAGATGGTCGAATAAACGGGCTAGGTTTTTCTCGAGGTGTCATTTCTGGTACTGGCGGAATACTATTGTCATCATCGACCGCCTCAAGCACGAGGCCTTCATTGGTCCCTGAAGTTGATCCGGTGGTTGTGCCGGAGCCGTTAACTTCAACCAAGGTTAAGTCATCGGAGGTTAGCGTGTCAGATGGATCGGAAACAATAGAAATAGTATGTGAGGTAGGCCCAGGTGCGGTTGGAGTGGCTGTGGGCTGAGCT
>CAYYKL010000027.1:0-5574 GCA_964441155.1 uncultured Pseudomonadales bacterium | reverse complement strand
GTGCGGGGGTTTACTTGCTGCAGGACAGTTTGTGGAATTTTGCAAAAAGACTGTCGGTTTGGCGGCGGGGGAGCCTAGAGAATGCTCTAGAACCTTCATCGACAACCACAGTAACCGAAAATAAACTTGGTAGTTTTTCTCCCGCTTTGCTGGGAATGGCGTTGATTGACTGGGCTAGCCTGGTTTCGCAATCGCTCTTATTGCCCATGAGCCATACGTTACTCACTCTGTTTACGCCGCAGCACATGATTTCCCTCTGGAAAATTTCGCTTGAGGCATTTATGCAGCCGTACGTAGTAATCGCTCGAGAGTGGATCCGTGAAAGTCTTAACAAAATATATGACAGCAATGTGCAATCCTTGCAAATTTCAAATAATGTTCAGAAGTTTATTGTCTCAAACCTCATCAAGCTCAACCCAATTCTTCAATTGCTCAACACTCATCTTTTTCACTTCTCTGTTACGCACCAGAATAGCATTCCTCGCTATGTATTTGCCGTGGCTGTGCCTGTAATTGGCTTTGCCGCTACTGCATTGCTCGATCAGTTTGGCGTTGATCCACAATCAATCCAACAAGCACTGTTTATTGCTCGGCAAGCATTTGATCCAGGAATGGTTCTCTCAGCTATTCGGGGAGATTACCTTGACCTGTTTTACCGCAGCAACTTCTTGATGGCGGGGGTAGTGCAAAACCTCTCACGTTTTATCAATCGATTGACTGCGCAAGGTGGCTTGGGTGGTGAGCTTAGTTTAGAAACCGTTGCCAATATTGTCGAAGTGATGCGCTCGCGCAACCAAGAGACATGGTATGCCTTTGCAGATCGAGTAACGCAAGAACTTGGTGACAATGAGTTGCTGGAATCTGAGATTGTTAGAAATCAGAAAAATTTATCTGTCGATCTTAGTCAAATTGACGCATTTGGAAATAAATTATGGAAAGTTGATCCAACTGTTCCAATATTAACTAGTTCTCATTTGATGATTGCTTATAAGAATTCAATTTCAGGGGAGCAAATACTACTAAAAAAGGATCCTGAGCACACGGCGTTAGCTGATGTGATGACACAAAGATTCCTCGCTTGGGCTGGTTTGTCCGTTCCAAAAACGGGATTGATTTACGAAAAGGGTAGAGCTTTTCAAGTAATCGAATATTTACCTGGCAGCGCATCTCCAAAACAACAAACACTAACTGAAGAGCAGACTGTTGCATTGAAAAAAGCTTTCTTAATTGACTTGTTAGTCTTAAATTATGATCGTAATCTAGACAATGTGCTAATTGATAAAAACGGTAGCTTAATTTTTATTGATAACGGCGCGAGTTTGGGTTCTTCAGCCAGAGGTGACTTTAGAGATTTTCCAATGGAAATAGATTTGCAACAAGTTGCTCATGTATTAACTCTACCCTTAAACAACTCACTTCCAGTAAATAAGTCTTATAGTGAGCTTATAGATTTTGATTCCATACGAAACGGCGAATTAGTAATCAAAGAGTTAGAGATAATACGCGAGCAGCTTGATATGCTTCGGGGGCTATCAGATGAAACAATCAATGAAATAGTTGATGAATCTATGGGGCACATATCCAAACGAGATTCGGAGATGCTAGTAGAAGAGCGTATTGCACAAATACAAAACTACTTATCTGCCAACCCAAACAGCAGATATGCCAAAAGTGCAATTAATTTTTACCGTCTAATTAAAAATCAGTATGAGGGAGATGTTGCTCAATACTACAAAGAAGCTCTAAAAAGCAGAAGAGATTCAATAATTATGATGTTTAATGAGCAAGTTAAAGGGGATTTTGTCGCTTCAGAAAGCAATGACCATGCTCAATCAGCAAGTAAGAATCGAAATAAACCCCTTGAAAATTTTGGAATAGGTGCAAACCCATTCTTCGAATTAGCGTCTGTGATGCATCAACATGAATGGCATCTATCTAAATGGGGTAAAAAGTTATACACAATACTCCTGTTCTTTTTGCCCAAGCAAGATTATCCGTCGCTTTTTGTTGGCATAGAAGAAGAGTATGTCACTTATATCTTATTGCTAAAGTACTTATTATCTAAATTTCCAAATGTCCCTAGGTCACCACCGCCAATCCCACAAAACGAAGAAAAATTTGCAATCCAAGCACCAGATGAAGTTATTACTCAAATTTCACAATTTAGCGACCACGAATCATTAATTGAGTATTTAATTTTCAATAACCTTGAAGACTCTCCGCTTCATTTTCCACTAAACAACACCGAGAGCACCGTATCGCTCTCAGAATTATATTTCATAGCAAAGATTTATAGCGAAGAAATTATTGGTAAATTAAATTCTTCGAGTAATCTTTTTTGGGATTTTGTTAGAGCAATTGCCGTTCGAGAAAATGCTCACGAAGAATTACAAGTTTTACAAGAAATTTATGAGGCAGAGGGAAATTTTGCATATAGCCAAATCTCATCTAAACCAGAAGTTGTGAGCCAGGAAATGCCCCTAGGACTTTATGGAGGAAGCGAAGGGCTAAAATTTCTTGAGCAAAGTCAAAGTGATCCTAATCATAATGATGCATTAGAAATTTACAAACAAATTCAACCAGAAATCATAAATGTGATTATGCAGATGCATGGATATGAGGCAGAGCAAGTAGTCAGAAGAATCACCAATCTGTCCTCATATACGGAATATGTAGTAAATCGAGCAAAAACCACCATCGATCCACCTGGTGTGATGTCATTAATTGAAGAAGCGATGGTTTTAGATTTCGGGGAAATAAGAGCAATGGGATACGACGAAATATTGGCAGCGAGTTTGTTTATCGATAAACCGTATTTTGATGGCTTTTTACTCCGCGGTGAGCTTGATGTAGCACGGGCATACGATGAAATAGGTCAGAGCGTGAGAGATCATGATACAGGAGCATGGGAGTCTTGGAGATCTGGCATTCCACTAACAGAGCAATTTGAAGATTTAAGCATGGATAATTTGCATAAGCTCCATAATCATATATTTTCCTGGTTTGACAAAGTCGGGTCCGAACCACGTGCAGGAGTTATAAGGAACGTGCAAACAAGGGCGAAGGATTACCAAACAGGAGGACCGTTGAGCCTTTCCAAGAAACAGATCAATGCAATAAACAAGAAATATTCTAACGAAGACGGCAAACCATCGCTGCAATATATGTATTTTGACCAAATAAGTGAAGTTCCAGATAAACAAGGTAATTATGTTGGATATATTAACTACATTAATCACGAGCATATAGCACAAGCACTCGAAGAAACAATTCAGTGGTATAACTCGGTGAGCAAAAAACCTCATGATCCTTATTTGCTTGCAGCTGAATTGCAAAAAAGGTTTATTGCGATTCATCCATTTAGGGATGGTAATGGTCGAACCTCTAGATGGCTTATGAATTGGTCTCTCAGTCGTGATGGCATAAGCCCCGCGATATTGGCCAATCCAGACAACGATCTGTTTACCTCCGTTGAAGAGTGGGCTCAAGAAATACGCTTAGGTGTTGAGCGCTACGATAATCTCAAGATTCAACTCACTCAAATGGCATATAAAGGAATGCCTGTTGAACACGTTTTACCTCAAATAGAATTTCCCTCTACTGAAAAATGGAATTATTTTGAGTGGCAACAATTCATTACATTCGTTCGAAATAACCGATCATTATTAATTTGGAATGATAGCTTAAAAAATAAGCTTCGAGAATCTGAATATCGACAGGCGATTAAAGAAGCGGTGTTTAGATATCGCCTCTATCGACTATTAATGACTAACAGCAATACCGGTAATCTAGTTGACAAGGTTTATGTCGATGCACAAGAAAACACTGATTCGGAGGTAATCCAATTTATTCGAGAAAAATATGGGAATGAGAAAGTGATTTATCGCGGGAATCCTGACTCAGAGAGAGGCGGTAAAATTCGATTGGACTCATGGGAAGATGTTTTAACCTTCTTTGAAGATCCTCAAGATAGATTGTTCACCTCAATGCACGGCAAACAGCTGACAGGCAGAGACTCTTACAAGGTCAATAAGCAAGTGTTTATTGACGATGTAGCAATTTACAATGGTAAACTAATTGAATTTTTCAACAATCAAACTACTAGCGATGAGAATATTAGTTGGATGATCCAACAACACGCTGGGGGATCGAGTGAATATTATGAACGATCCAACTTCACATCATTCACAGACCTAGAAGACATCGCAAAAGGTTTTGCTCACAGTTATTATCAAAAAGGTGTGATGATAACATCATTTGAGCCAAAAATCGGTTCTATTTTTAACTTCAGTTATGAGGGTCTCCCTGCTTTTTCGATTTTCCATACGTCTAAAGGTTATGATCATGAAAGGGAATATTTGGTAGCCGGAGGCCAACATACTGCTTTAATCAAATCAATTACAGTTCGAGATGGAGATTATAATCTATACGTAGAAGCATCAAGAGATAGCAATAATCCAGTCATCATTCGAATCAATATTCCCGAAACCAACAATCCAAATGTTATTAATTTAATATCTATTTCAATGAGTAACCCTACTGAAGAATTGTATAGATATCAAATTAACACTGAAGAAAAGTATTCATCAGAAAAAGTGCCTATTGAAATTCTTAATGCCCACTCATATGGAAATTTAGCTGAATTACAAGAGATTAATACATATGAAATTAATGAGGAAGAAAAAAGAATAATGGTGAGAATTGCATCAATTCCACTAATTCCTGTTTTATTATTAGCTGATGGTACCTTAAGCCTGCTCTCCAAATTATCAAACCGGGGAATAAAATCCACTTCGGAGAATCAGTTAAACAAAGCTTTACTCAGATTTGTTTACAACATTTCTAGAGTGCGTTATCAAATCCACGATATATCTCTGTTGCCCGAACTCTATGTTGGAATTCAAAATTATGACGTATTTGGTGGATTTATTGATGCTATTCAATTTTTAGTCAAAATCTTTTGGACACCACTTTTGCCCTTATTAATTGTTGTTTCAGCAGGGATAATATTGATTGACGAAGGAGTGCAATTTGCAGCGAGAAAAGGATTCCTCTCACCTAATTCGTCGAAATTTAGCAGAGAATTTGAGGAGAAATTTTATGAGGTTCTCAAAGAAACAACTTTCATTTCTCCCATCATGGATTTGACTGACAACATTTTAAAGAAGATTAATTCATCAAAACCCATCTCTTCAGATGATTCAATCAACTTCATTAAATCTGAACAGTTAAGTGGATGAGAATCGGTAAACACATTCACTTCAGATAGTAACCCAGTCAGTTGGGCCGGACGAGCTATGAACATGATAACTCCCATTTATGAAGCTCCAATTCATATCCCTTCGAACAGATTATTAAGCAGCATGTATAAAAGCTATTATGCTTGGGGAGATGGCATGTACTTTCCTAGTATAATGGGAAATCTGAATTCTATTTCAAATGAGTTACATGATTATTCAACAAAATACGAAATTATTGAGAAACCCCATAAATATTACGATTTAAGGAATGGCTCACAAATGGAGCCTGAATCATCATTAGGGAATTTGTCTGGACTCGCATCACTTGGCTTAG
>CAYYKL010000026.1:4594-6231 GCA_964441155.1 uncultured Pseudomonadales bacterium | reverse complement strand
CCTTTCTACAACAAAAAGTTGTACAAAGATTCCGAAAACTATCGTGAGCTATTCACTGTAATTGAATGACAAGGAAAATTTACACTTCTCCTGGCTAATTTACCTCTTGCAAAGGATATTGGAAAACTGTTACGCTGGATTCAATAAACATTACTTACAGAGGTAATTGACATGGACGAAATGAACGAGCAAACCCAAAACAAACCTATCAATGAAACTGCCATGGATGCGGTTAAGCAGCGTTATATGCCCAAGAAAAAATCGGGCTTAAATCCGCATAATAAGGCGGTAGCGTCTCTGCTCGCTGTGCTCGTTTTAGCCATCGGCTTGGCCGTTGGTGTGAGCATCGTTCAAAAACAATCCACCGAAGAACGTGCCGGAGCTGATACAGCACCTGACGTTAACGTTTTGCTTAATTCCCCGACCACTGAACTCGCAGCAGGCGCAGAAGCAGTTGTTGATGTCTCCATAGACCCATCAAGCAACAAGAAAAAAATTACGGCGGCTGATTTCAAGTTCAAACTCGTTGACGCTGCGGGCAACCTTAGCACTGCGGCTACGATCACCAATATCGTAATCAACTCTGGCGGCAAACTCAAAGAAGAGCTTTTGAAAACTGGCTTAAATTCCAATCAAGCTCGCCTGGCAGTTGGTGCTCAATGCACAGAAACTGGCGGCACTGCTACCTGCGCGCTGCTCGAAGGCGACATTGCACTTTTGACAGCTACCGTAACGGTGAAAGCAAACCAAAATATTCAAGCTGGCACACTCAAGTTGAATGTGTCGGGCACCGAAGTAGCCGCACTTGATGCCGAAAACAACAATGCTGCTATCAATACCAACGTTGCTGCGGGAACTTTGCCTGAAAAAGTCTTCACCTTAACTGGCAATGGTGATGGTGAATATACTGCATGTGATGCTAATTTCGACACGAATCCCTTAGTTGATTTAGCTGACTTTGGCTTATTCAAGGGAGCATTCTTGACCGAACAAGCAGCATTCAACATAGACGGTGTTGGACTTGTTGATCTTGCAGACTTCGGTATATTCAAAGGCTTCTTCCTTGATAGCTGTAGTGAATAAGTAATAAAGTCGCAATACCATTAACATGAGAAAATCACCTATGAAAGCTGCTTTAAAGATCTTAGTTCTCCTTTTACTAAGCATATCCTTCTTTGCAAGTTCGAGCTCAGATACCAGTGCTCAGCAAAATACCACCATGACTCTCGTTCCTGCTTCTGGACAGCTTGCTGCCGGAAACAGAACTATTGACGTTAAGATCAAGACTGGCACAACTCCTATATTAGGCGTGACCGTTATTGCCGATATCGTTGGTGATATGTCTAATCTTACCTTCACACCGGCAACTGTTGCTGGCCTCCCAACTTCTCTGACTAATCAACTAAATGCAATAACGGGTGGCAAACAGTTGAGATTCGGCATTGCCACTGCGCTTGATGCCACGAGTGGTTACTCGACCAACGGACAAGAAGTAACTATCGGCACGCTTTCGCTCACCGCTCCCACATCAGGTAGCATGTCAGTAACCTTTAAAACAGGAACTTCCGCCAACAGCTTCGCAAATTCGGCTACCAATGTCTTAACCACTCCCGCTAATGGTGCCTACACGTTTGGAG
>CAYYKL010000026.1:0-4494 GCA_964441155.1 uncultured Pseudomonadales bacterium | reverse complement strand
AATTCGGCTACCAATGTCTTAACCACTCCCGCTAATGGTGCCTACACGTTTGGAGCTGGCTCAACAGATACCTCAAATGCAACCATCAAAGTTTTCTTAGAAGGTGTGTATAAAAGCGGTGGGGTAATTCCACGCAACCAAGATTTCTTAGTCCAATTCAAAAATGCCGCGGGAACTGTTGTTAAAGATGCAACAGTAAATAATGTCACAGCAGATACTAATGCAATCTATAGCATTAACGTTCCAGAAGTTCCCTATGGCACGCACAAGCTATGCGTTAAAAGCCGATCACACTTACGACGTTGCCAAGAAAACGTGGTGGTAAGCACGCCGTCTTTCACAATAAATTGGCTAGGTGTTGACGCGCAAGGCAAAGTTAAAAAGTCAAACATGTTGTTAGTTGGAGATGTAGTTGGCAACACCAACGAGACCAATGGGCAATTTGAAACAGCTAGCATCGAGCACAACAACATCATTAATAATAGCGACAAAGAGTGGACAAAAGCTTGGTTCCAATTATTAGAAAATCCAGTCACGGATGCCAATCGAAATGCTGATGTTGATGGTGATAGTCTTATCAAACAACAAGATATCGCCCTGATTTTAGCAAATATCAATTACAGTCAGGCCGGAGTATTAGGTACGCCCGGAGATAACTAACATGGATCAAAACTTGCCCGCCAAATCCTCATTCGACCTAAAAAAAGTTGCTCCCTTTATTATCACTGGGGCAATATTACTAGGTGGAGTCGTCTTTGCTTTGCTAAAGATTAACAATGGCTCTAGCCAATATCAGTTTCCAAGTATCACCTCGGATGAATCCTCTGAAGCGATTCCAGAGTATCTTCCTGAAGTGGGCGAATCACTGGTTTTTAGTTACGCTGTGAGCGATACTGGAAATGCAATTGATTTGTTCATTGAGCCCCAACAGTCAATCGATAATCTCATTACCTTCGGACTTGATTTACAGCTTGATTCTGAAGATTCAGATGCTGCCGAAAGCCAATATAAAGTTGCTCTTGATGATAATTTCTCGCAAGAAGGTTGGAGTCTCATTGTGAACGACGTGAGCGTCGAAGACTCAGTCAGAATTCAGCTTGCCGGTATTCGCTCTGATGCAAAGCCCTTTGCCATATCGGAAAAGGTTCGTGTAGCCACACTTACCTTACCAACTTCTATTGAAGCTCAAGAGGTTCAGGTTTCGGTCGCACCAAAATTATCAGAGGCCTTTGATAAACAAATGACAGTCTATAAAATTATTTCTGCTCAAGAAAGTGCAGAATTATAACCAATTACCAATTTTTGCGAAGTAGCTCTATCTGCCCATGAATACTAAAGTCGCAATCGTTTCAATCATAGGCCTCGTCAGTGTGGTCGGATTGTTGGTGGGAATATATCTCGTCCAACAAACACAACTTCTTGAAAAAGATGCATCAGTTATTTCGGGCGGCAAAGCAACGGTTACCCTCAATCCTGCAACTGCAACCATGGCCGTTGGCGCAACACAAGATGTTGCAGTCATGCTTAATACCGGTACTGAGCAGATTCAAGGATTTGAGTTTGTGCTTAATTTCACCTATTCTGGCGAATCACCAATTGATGCAGCCGTCACCGGCATGCGCAACATTAACGGCACTACCTGGTCATACAATAGCTCGCTTAATACGGTGGTTATTGGTGGGGGAAGTGGTCGAATTGTGATTGCAGGCAGCATCGATAGTGGTTCAATGTCAACCAATAGTGAAGCTATAACCGTTGCCAACATTAAACTGACCGGTAGACGAGCAACCACAACTCCAGTTTCTCTGACTTTTTCAAGCAGCAATCAAGACAATCGTGTCTTCAGCGGTACGCCAGCAGTTGATATTTTGACCATTCCGGCTTCCGTGGGCACCTACACCGTCACTGGTGGGCAACAACCAACTGCAACACCAACGCAACCAGGCAACACTCCTGCGCCAACCGCAACTGGGATTCCTGGACCAACAGCCACAACCGCACCTGCTGGAAATACCATGAGCATCACCTATCCGCTCAATAACAGCACCATTAGCACTACCAAGCCCACCTTCCGGGGCACAGGCCCCGCGAATTCAGCCATAGTCTTAGATTTTGCCAGCGGCTTGAGCGGTTCAACCACCGCTAGCAGCACCGGATCTTGGTCATGGACACCAACCAATCCTCTATCTGGAGGCACCCACACGGTGACCGCTTCTAATGACAAAAACGACGATACTGCTAGTGTAACTTTTACAATAACCACCAGCACTGGCTCGACCACCTTACCTGAAGCGGGAAGCGTTGAGACAACCATATTGATTGCAGGTCTCGGCTTGGCACTTCTATTAATTGGCTCATGGTTGCTCATCTAGTTCTTTCTAGTGACAATGTGTTTTCGTGCACATAAGCGTAATTCATTTTTTACTGACTATGAATAGTAATTTAGGTTAGACCGTAGCCCATGAATCGACTTGCGTATTTTTTTCACTTTCCTTGGGTAAGCAAAATCAAACAGCATTGGAGAGCTGATCTTTTGGCGGGTGTGTCGGTGGCTATTGTGGCACTGCCTCAAGCACTCGCCTATGCCAACCTCGCTGGCTTACCCGCTCATCTTGGGCTCATTGCTGCCGGAATTCCCGCTATTGTTGCAGCTGTATTTTCAACCTCTTCTTTTCTCAATACGGGACCAGTCGCCATAGTATCGCTACTCACTGCTGTCGAACTTTCAAAATTTGGCGTTATTAGTGCTCAAGAACTCATGGTCTATGCCTCTCTACTAGCATTGCTGGTTGGGTTAATTCAACTTGCATTAAGTTGGTTTAAATTAGGTTCATTATTAAACTACGTTGCCTCGCCAGTATTCGTGGGTTTTACCACAGCAGCAGCATTAGTTATATGCTTAACCCAAATTGTCCCGTTATTTGGTTTGGAACTAATTTCCGATCACGGCCAACATCAAATACTTCAAATATTCAAAGCGTATAAATCTGCCCACTTAGAAACTACTTTCATGGGAGTAGGGAGTTTACTTGCACTTTTAGTTCTGGCTCGAACAAAACTTAAGTCGGTCGCAGTATTAATTGTCGTTTTAGCTTCAATCCTATCGTCAATGATTTCGTCATATTCTGGCTCGGTTGTTGGCTCGTTTTCTGCATCGCTAACCAATCCAGTTCATTTCAGCCAGAACATGCTGGATCCAGAAATACTCGGATCGCTGCTTATGGGAGCACTGGTAATTTCTCTGGTTGGATTCATGGAAGGCGTTTCAATCGCCAAGTCATTAGCCAAAACCACCAAAGATACTATTCGCCCAAATCGTGAATTAGCTGGTTTAGGTTTGGCTAATGTAAGTGCTGGAATTATCGGAGCATTTCCTGTTGCTGGATCAGTTACTCGCACTGCATTAAATCGCAACATGGGAGCTAAAACAAATTTGGCTGCAATCATTGCCAGTGGAGTAGTGCTTTTGAGTATGTTTTTCTTCGCCCCAATTCTTGCCTTTCTGCCCAAAGCGACGTTAGCTGCAGTCATCGTTTTTGCCGTGTATCGATTGATTAACTTTAGAACGTTCAATCGCTTGCTGCGCGTGCGCCGGCGCGACGGCATTGTGGCAGTGATTACCTTTGCCACTGCCTTAGTGTTTGCCCCGCACCTCAATTATGGAATCGCTATTGGCATTATTACTTCGGTAATCGTTCATTTGCATCGGGGCTTTCACCCGCCTTTAGGCATATTTTTCTGCTCAGACCGCAGATATCTCAATGCAAAACATATGAGTCTTGAGCAGTATCCCACTAACAAGCTTGTGCTGGGACTAACGGTCGATTGGAGTTTGTCATTCCAAAACTGCAGTTATCTGCAAGAAAAAGTGCTCACCTATATTGCCGATGCAACCAAAAAGCCTAAATACGTGCTTATATTCGCCCGATCCATTAACCATATTGATGCATCAGCCGAAGAAGTCCTCGAGGATTTGCAGGATCAGCTCGAGAGTAGGGGGATTACCCTGTTGTGGTGCGGCATGAAACCACAATTACAACAGCTCAATAAAAAAACTGGCATGCTCGATTATATTGGCAAAAAATACATGTTCGCCAAAGCAAACGAGGCGCTTGGATGGGTGAACAAAAATCACTAATTTTTATTGTTGAGTTGAATTCTCTGGCTGAGAAGCAGCTTCTTCGGGTCGATTAAAATAAAAGTTTCCCATATGTGCAGATTCTGCACCTTCTGGTTTCAAGCCGACTGAACCGTTTGGCAATACTCGCGTTTGGCTAATATCAATACCGCAAGCATCGGCAAAAGCTTTCTGAGCAGCCAACTGCTGTTCTTGTGAGCCCATGGGATTAATTTTTTCTGTTGTAGTCATACTCCTCCCAGGAATACTATCTAATTAATGGGACAGGCTTGTGCTGGGACCAGGATTCGAACCTGGGTAGGCTTGCGCCGATGGTTTTACAGACCATTCCGATTGTCCACTCCGGCATCCCAGCA
>CAYYKL010000025.1:0-7302 GCA_964441155.1 uncultured Pseudomonadales bacterium | reverse complement strand
AATACTTGCCGCGCATGGCCCTTATTATGTGGTTTGTGTGTATGGGTGTGTTGGCGGCTTTGTTGATTGCCCCCCTGCTTAATTTGGGCTCACTGGCAACTTTAAGTATTTTCCCGATTTTAATTTTAGTTCTTTTAGCCGAAAACTTTATTGAGGTACAAATCGGCAAGAGTCAAAGTGAAGCGATGGAGCTTGCTCTGGAAACCATTGTCCTGGCATTGATTTCGAGCTTAGTACTATCGCTTAATAGCTTACAAAAAGTCGCTCTGCTCCATCCTGAGCTTTTGGTGGCAACCATTGCCGTGTTTGATATTTTTATGGGCAAGTATTCTGGATTGCGCCTCACCGAGTATATTAAGTTTAAGCGCTTGAAATAAGCAAAGTTTATCGAGAGTAGCGATTGCTAAAACCGCACTATGCAACTTAATGACATGTTGGGCATGAACGCCCGCAACTTCCGCTACACCAGTGTTTACAACGGCGCCAAAGCCAAGGCGATTGCCAATTCAAAACTACTCACCAAACAATTGCTTAAAACGTCAAAGTTGCCTGCACCCAAGCTCTATCAAGCATTTACACAAGGTGCCGAGATTGACGCCTTTAATTTTTCCAAGTTGCCCGATAGTTTTGTGGTGAAGCCAAATAAAGGCTTGGGAGGCGAGGGTATTATTGTTATTGAGAAAAAAATTGGCAAGAAAAAATGGCTTGATACTCAAGGCCAGGTGATTACCGACGAAGATATTGCGCTGCACATCGAAGACATTTTGGAAGGCCGCTTTAGCCCTCAGGATTTGCCCGATATCGCTTTTATTGAGGAGCGGATTCGCATTCATCCCTTATTTGCCAAATATGCCTATCATGGAACGCCAGACATTCGTTTAATCGTATTTAACCGTGTGCCCGTGATGGCAATGCTGCGCTTGCCCACACGTGAGTCTGGAGGTAGAGCTAATTTGTTCCAAGGTGCCGTTGCTGCCGGCATCGATATGCGCACAGGCACGACCACGCATGCAATTCTGCATGGCAAAGAAATTGTCTTTACCCCGGATACCAAAAAAAGGATTCGCGGGTTAGTGATTCCTGAGTGGGACGAAGTGATGAAATTGGCTATTCGCTGTCAAGAAGTGACAGGCCTTGGCTATTTGGGAGCCGACATTGTGCTACAACCATCGATTAAAAATCCTGGTCAAACATTGCCAAAAGTATTAGAACTCAATGCTCAACCAGGCCTCAAAATCCAGTTGGCCAATAAAGTGGGTTTGCAGCGCCGTTTGGAGCGAGTTGAGGGAGTGAAGGTTGTATCGCCTGAGCATGGTATTAGAATTGCCAAAGAACTGTTTTCGTCCAAAGCAGCTCAACAACTGGGTAAATCAGTAAAACCTGTTGGCGTCTTCGAGCCAGTGAAAATAATTGATGCTCAAGGTAAAAAACAGACAATTAAAGCTAAGCTTGATACGGGTGCTTTTCGCTCGAGCATCGATCGAAAACTGGCTCAGGACTTGGGGTTACTAACTCCTGATAATGTGATTATGCGTCAAACCTATTCGAGTGCGCTGGGTACGAGCGAGCGAGAAGTCATCGGCATCACCTTATATTTAAGCGGGCGCAAGATTCAAACGACCGCAAGCGTGGCTGATCGATCGGCTCGCAGAACACTCGTATTGGTAGGCAGAAGAGATTTGAAAGGATTTTCTATCCATTTTAGTTGATGCCTTATGCCTCGCATACCATTGGATATTCTCATTACGTGCATGAACACCGATCTTTCGGGATTTCGCTTTGGGCAAGAGGCACTACGTCGCTCGCTGCGCTTTGCCCAGGTCCACTATCACGATTTTGGGCCAGATTTGGCGGGGTTGCCCGGCAGTGTCAGTGCAGACACCCGATGGTTGCCGCGTCGACCAATGGCAACGAATAATATTACCGACAACCATTTTGGAGTTTTTGCTCAACTCAAAGCCGAACAATCATGGTATCGAGTTTTGGATCAACGTCTCTATGCTCAAGAATTAATGAGTTTAGATGATAAGATTGGCAAGCGGTGGTATATGCAGGAAGCAGGTTTAAGGGTAGCCGAGCTGGTTGACCCAACGGCGCACGCATGGCGGCATCCCGTGATTGCCAGAAAACGCTACGCTGGCAGATCAAAAGCAAACTACTTATTGGCGTCTCTAGCCGATTGGAATCACTTCCAATCGAAGCATGTAGCGGCAGATTTTTGTTTCGAACGCTTTTATGCATTGCGTGGTGATTTTCGAGTGTTGTTGGTTGGTGACAGAGTATTGGGAGTGTTGGAGCGAGCAGTTGAGATAAAACCAGAGGACAAGCGAATAGTAGTAAAGGGGGTAGGAAGCACTCAGTTGCCTTCACGCATTTTAGCTCAGTGTGTGCACTTTAGCCAAATACTTGGCGCTGATTTTCTTGGCATTGATATTGGCAAGCGACGAGACGGCACTTATTTTTTCATAGAATACAACTTTTCGCCTCAATTCTTGGGTTTTGAGCGTGAAACGGGTGTAAATGCAGCCGGTGCCGTCATTGACTTTCTCATGGGTTAATCCGCGAACTTGATACAATAGGACATCATGCAGATTTCAAATCAATCTAAAAAAGTTGCCCTGGGTTTGTCCGGGGGAGTCGATAGTGCGGTATCGGCGAACTTACTCAAACAAGCGGGTTACGATGTTACCGGAGTATTCTTAGAATGCTACAACACACCAGGTTGTCGCACTGATAGTGATCACCAAGACGCGCTGGAGGTGGCGCTGGCTCTAGGTCTTTCATTTAAAGTCCTAGATTTTAAACAAGCGTATCAAGAAAAAGTAATTTCGTACTTCTGCGACGCGTATGCAGCTGGCCTGACGCCTAATCCTGACGTGGTTTGTAATCGAGAAATTAAGTTTGGGTTGTTTTATGACTGGGCGATGCAAGCGGGATATGATTTTGTAGCCACGGGGCATTATGCCAGAGTTGATCGACGAGCGACGAGCGACGAAATAGGCATGCGTAGTTCGGAGTTCGGAGTTCACAGTAATAGTCAGAATCAAGAAATTACCGCACCCCGCACCCCGCACCCCAAGCTACTTCGCGGAATTGATGAAACAAAAGATCAATCGTATTTCTTATGCCAGCTAAAAAGTGAACAGCTCGAGCGCATCCTTTTTCCCATTGGGCACCTTACTAAACGTGAAGTGCGTGAACTTGCTCAAAAGCATTCGTTACCCGTAGCAGCAAAGCCTGATAGTCAAGGCATCTGTTTTATTGGAGATGTGTCGGTTAAGGAATTTTTACAAGGCCTGGGTTTGAGCGAAAAAACGGGTGAGGTGCTCTTTCAGGATGCTGCACATAAACAGTCGATTATTGGTCAACACGAAGGGGCGTGGTTTTATACCCTGGGTCAACGGTTAGGTCTTACCCATCGTGCGTCTAATGATGCACTTAAAGCAGTAGGCCTTGATCCCAGTCATTTGCCACCATTGTTTGTGCTTGAAAAAGATGTTGATCAGAATCAATTGGTGGTAGGGCTTCGAGAGCATATGTATGCAGATCACTTTAAGGTCGGCACGATTCATTGGATGGATGAAAGACATGAATTAGAAAGCGAGAATCAAGAATCAAGCGGATTACAGGTGCGCATCAGGCATCTGGGTGAATTAGTCGATGTCCGTGTTGTTGCGCATACTTCTTACTTCTTACTTCTTACTTCTCAACCCCTCTTTGGTATTGCCCCAGGCCAAATCGCAGTCTTCTATCAAGATGACGTGCTGGTGGGTTGGGCGACGATTGCATGAAATAGCCTGTAATGTTTACTCAAGTGGTATAATACGCGCATGTGTAAGGGTGATGTATCGTTTCGGACAGTGCTTGCAAGTGTGGCATTTTTTTGCGCGCTTTTTGGTGCTTTCCCGATTGCCCTACACGCCGCCACTGGAGAGGGTGATGCCACTCCTGCCTATACTGCCACTCCATCTGGCACGATTGCGCCCGCCTCACTCAGTTGCAAAAACTTAGTCGTCACTTCAGATAAAAACGCCACTGCTCCCAGCGACGTTCGCTTGACCACACACGTTTCCGGATCGGTTCGATCGTATCGCTATCACTTTGGTGATGGTGTCGTAGCCACCGGGTCTGCCAGCATCACACATCGCTACGAAGCTGGTGGAACGTATCAGGTTTATGTAGAAGTGCAGGATGAAAAAGGTGCTTGGGTAACCAGTGCTGCTTGCCAAACCACGGTCACGTTGAAAAACGCGCTTGCCGCAGGAAACCGTTGGGGTTGTAGTGAATTACAAGTCATTTCGGGTCAAGATGCGAGTGCTTCAGCACAAGTAACCTTGCGCTTAGCCACCATCGACACCAATACCAAAATTGCCCGTTACAAGCTTGCCTTTGGCGATGGCATGCAAGAAGAAAACACAACCGGAACTTTTGCGCACCGCTATGCGAGCGCTGGCACCTATACCGCCAAAGGGTGGGTGCAAACGCAAGACAGTACGTGGAATAGTGACGAGACAGCGTGTAGCGCTCAAGTGCGAGTGGGCAGCGGCCCCATGAGCACGCAACCTCAGACAGGAGTATCGATTGAAATGCTTATTGCCATGCTGTCGGCTGGATTGGTCGGAACACTGCTTTTAACTTCCAAGCATTTCGTTCAGTCTCGCCTCTAAGGTGTAGCGTGCTTTTTAGCTTTACTTGATCATGCTTAAAACTTTCTTCAAACGTCTCCTTCGTCAATTTTATGGCCATGCGTATGCGGTGCCTATGCTTGGCTTCAGCCTGTTATTCGTTTTCTTTATGGGATTAGTGCTGATGATTGGTCCAGCTGCGGTGGCTGAGACGAACTATCAGTTCAAAGCCATGGCGCGCTCCCTTGGAGCAGAAAACGGCGATTGGCGTGCCGTATTCCTCCCCAACTTTGTCATTACCCTGTTGCCAGAAGCTTCTATTGCTGACTTTGGTATCGAGATACCTCAGCTTTTTTTGCAAGAGCCAGTCATTGCCAACGTCGATCCCACTAATAAAGACGCCTACAACCAAGCGCTGGCCTTAGGCATCGCCCAAGCCGCCGGCACCAATTTGCCAGGCAAGGGGGGTTTGGGCTACTATTTTGCTCATTCGTCGAATGTGTCACTACGCTCATCAAGTCGCAATGCGATTTTTTATCTTCTGGGTAAACTCAACCCAGGTGATCAAGTGTATTTGTGGCATGAAGGGGAGAAGTTTGCCTATCGCGTGACCGAGTCAAAAGTGGTGGCAGCTGACGATCTGTCTTTTTTGCATGAAGTGAATGATAGTGAGCGAATTGTGTTACAAACCTGCTGGCCTATTGGCACCAGTCTCAAGCGGTTATTGGTATTTGCAGAAAGACAGGAAAACGAGCGAGCGAGTGCGCGCTAACTAATCACAGCGCTCAAGATTGCAGCAATCACTCCCATTACTAGGGAAAAGAGTACGTAACCCAAAATGCCTGCAATAGCAAAGCCGGGGACAATCAGCGTGGCTACATAGAGGATTAAGAGGTTAATCAATAATCCAAACAATCCTAGCGTCATGAAATTAATGGGCAGAGTAAGAATTTTCAAGATAGGTTTCAGCGTGCTATTGAGCACACCAAGCACGAGCGCCACCCAGAGTGCGGTAAGAGGTGCATCGACTGACACTTGGGGTAAAAGATATGCAGCAGCAAAAACAGCAACGGCATTAATGATGAGGGAGAGAACAAGTTTCATATCTGGTTTTAGTATGTCATAAACCCTCATGTGACACAAATACGCATCGACAGCGTACGCAGGCAAGCACATGCTTTAAGAAAGAATGGAAACTTTAGATTCGAGATCGGTAAAATTTACGCCCGCTGCCGAAATAAACTGGGAAAATCTTGAGGCTGCAGCTAGAGAGGTTATGGCTCGAAAAGTTCCAGCAACTCCCGAAGAACAACTGGCATTCCTAGAGCGATACTTTCCTAGCACACCTCACGTCAAACGCCTTGAAGCGATTGAGGCAATTGATCGTGAGCTTGCGTTATTACTCGTCTAATAGGTGATCCAAATACACCCTGTTACCAGGTTGACAGTCATGTAAAGTCTGATAAGATAACCCTTGCCATGAGATAAGTGAATAACCCCAAGTTAGTGAGTCAATTAAAAAGACCCCGACTTGATCGGGTTTTTTAATCGCTTGAGAATACATGGCCAAAAACAATTTTTTCGCACGTTAACAAATCTAAATTTTTTACGCAAAATAGGTAAGTACTGGTTTTTTTGATGTGGTAGAAAGTTAATTTTTTTTGAGAGTTTGATCCTGGCTCAGGATGAATGCTGGCGGTGTGCTTAAGGTATGCAAGTCGAGCGAATTTCGGAGCAATCCGAAGTTAGCGGCAGACGGGTGAGTTATGCGTAGGAATCTACCTCTTAGTGGGGAATAGCTCGCCGAAAGGCGGGGTAATACCGCATGTGATCTGCAAAGATCAAAGCCGTAAGGCGCTTGGAGAGGAGCCTGCGTGCTATCAGCTTGTTGGTAGGGTAAAAGCCTACCAAGGCTATGACGGCTAGGGGGCGTGAGAGCGTGGCCCCCCACAAGGTTACTGAGATACGGAGCCTACACCTACGGGTGGCAGCAATCGGGAATCGTTCGCAATGGGGGAAACCCTGACGACGCGACACCGCGTGTGGGAAGACGGCCTTTGGGTTGTAAACCACTGTGGCGAGGGAAGAATAAAATGACGGTACCTCGCTAGAAAGCACCTGCTAACTACGTGCCAGAAGCCTCGGTAATACGTAGGGTGCAAGCATTATCCGGATTTACTGGGCGTAAAGGGTTTCGTAGGCGGACTAATTAGTCGAGTCTTAAAAACCGCGGCTCAACTGCGGGGATGGACTCGATACTGTTAGTCTTGAGGGTGTGAGAGGTGACTGGAATTCTCGGTGGAGGGGTGAAATCCGTTGATATCGAGAGGAACGTCAATGGCGAAAGCAGGTCACTGGCACACTCCTGACGCTCATGTACGAAAGCGTGGGTAGCAAACCGGATTAGAGACCCGGGTAGTCCACGCCGTAAACAATGGATACTAGATGTCCCGCCCGCCAAGGGCGAGAAATTTCAATTTCCAAACTGCAAATATTGTTATTTGTCATTTGGTATTTGTGCTTTTCTTGCTTTTAGCGGGTGGGGTGTCGTAAGCTAACGCGTTAAGTATCCCGCCTGGGTAGTACGGCCGCAAGGCTAAAACTCAAAGGAATTGACGGGGAAGCGCACAACCGGTGGAGCATGTGGTTTAATTCGATACGAAGCGAAAGACCTTAC
>CAYYKL010000024.1:0-8498 GCA_964441155.1 uncultured Pseudomonadales bacterium | reverse complement strand
AAAGCCCACAACAATTTATGAACCTCTGATTCCGAAATGTCTATGAGCTATACAGTGGTGGGATGGAACCCTCGGCAAATGGTATAGTTACCACATATGGATCCCATTGACTTGTTGAATGAATCTTGGTTTGACGCGCTCAACTTGCGCTGTAAAAAACTATTAAGACAAGCGCTCTTTTTGATTGGTCGAGAGCGATCGCAACCGCAAGATGATATGGTAACCACCTATGGATTTTTAGTGTTTCCAGCAGCCAAGGCCTACGAAGGATTCTTAAAAGATTATTTTTTGGCCATGGGTTTTATTGAGTCGCACCATTATGCCGATCATTATTTTCGCATTGGCCGGAGCCTCAATCCTGAGGGAAACACGTATCATAAGCAGGAAACCTGGGTTTATGATGATATTTCCAGGTCCTGTGGGCATGATGTAGCTCAAGACTTATGGGAGTCATGGAAACTGTGTCGCAACCAGGTATTTCATTTCCAACAGGATGCAAGCGAAGTTGAAAACATCGATACAGCAGAAGCTTTGGTCGTTCGATTGATGCAGTCAATGAAATCAGCCCTATTATGTGAAGCCTATGCACATGGACAAGCCAAATCAAGGCAAACATAAGTCTCAAAGCACAGCAGAGACATGAAAAACGTAGTAGAATCAAACCTTGTCGTCTTTTTAACTATGATTTCTTTTTTGTTGTAAGAAAGGGTGTTTCACTTATGGCTCAAACCTACTCCAACATTTCTATATCAGGTTTACCGGGTGCCGGGGCCACAACCCTTGGCAAAAGCTTGGCTGGCGAACTCAAGTGGCAGTATTTTGGTGGTGGTGATTTTATGCGCGCATATGCGATTAAGCAGGGATTGTTTGATCCAATTAAAGGTTTGCATCACGATGCGAGCGTGTATGACGATGAGTTTGATCGACAGGTTGATTTTGGCATGCGACAGAAAGTAAGCGAGTCGAGCGAAAATGTTTTAGAGTCCTGGTTATCAGGTTTTATGGTGCAAGGGAAGCCTGCTGTGTTAAAAGTGCTTATCACGTGTAGCGATGATTCTGTGCGCATTGATCGCATCGTCAATCGCGACGAAGTGAGTGTGGAGCACGCCAAGCAGCACATTTTCGAGCGAGAGCGTAAAAATTTACTCAAATGGCAGCGCTTGTATGCAGCCGAGTGGCAAGAATGGGTGGTACAACCAGGCATCGTAAATGCTCACGAGCCCATTAATTTTTGGGATGAGCGTTTATATGATTTAGTGGTTGACACGTATTCCAGCTCTAAAGAACAAGCATTGACTGAAGTATTGAGCAAACTTACGTCATAGTGCATTTTTTGCAATACAATATGCGTGGTTTCAAGTTATGAAGTATATGATTTTTACGGTCGTCTGCGTTGGATTGTCAGCAACGATACTCTTGTTGTCTCTGTGGCGACAAGGACAAGAGACACTATTTCCCCAAGTTGCTTCTGTGTCGCCTTCCCCTGCGCTTAATGCACAAATACGCGTAATCCCACCAGAATTAATCGACTATGTCAGCTCATATAACCCAAAAATTTTACCCCTTAAACCCTTGTACTTGCCCAAAATGGTGTGGCAGCGACTTGTTTTAGTAATTCCTCGATCGAAACATGATCAACAAGATCTGCTTTTAGATCGTGCTGAAGAGCGAATGCTGATTGCCCTATATTTATGGAAAAATAATTCAACCCAAAACGCCGATGCCAATATATTGAAGTCACAGCAATACCTGCTTCAGGCAGCCCAAATTGACGCAAGCGAGGGACATGAGCGCTTGCGTGAGATGCAAACACAGCATTTGACGATTCTTGAATCACTCGAAACACCTTCAGAACTTATGAGTGAAGCGGTGGCGCTGAACAAACTCGCTCAATCATTGGTCTTTTAAAAATCAATACAAACGAAACGCATGAAAGTTGGCTGGTCCTTGCAGTTTGTGTTTTTTACCCGTATTCTTAGTTTCCAGTTAGTTAACAAATTAACATTTCAGCACGGAACGCCGGTGTAAATCCGGGGCTGTGCCGCAACTGTAAATCAAGTTTTTAGCCACCTACTTATTAAAAGTGTGTGTCTAGCTAAAAATGAGATAAGTCAGGTCAGTGCTGAAGTGCGTAATTAGTATCCCGAGCAGGATTGCCTTCAGTTTTTTAAATGAAGCGAAGCGCATCATCCTCTGCATCGGATTAGCAAAAGTTAAAAGAGAGGGTGTTTTAGCAATGAAGCTTCAAAAGTATTCCATACTCCAGTTCGGTTTCATTATTATTTTTGGGTTGATGGTGGCTGCGTGTAAACCCTTAACTTCTCGGACACTTCCTGAAAGTTCGTCTCCCTCAAATCAAAAGGAGCAGACCGCTCGGGTAGTGCTTAATTTCGGTGATGACATTGCTACCTATTCAGCTGCTCTTCAGCCATCATTGAGTGCGCTCTCAGCCTTAACTCAAGTGGCAAGTGCGAACGGACGGCAGGTGAGTGTTAAAACCTATTCATTCGGTTCGTTAGTTGAATCAATCGATACCTATGCCAACACAGCAGATAAAGCCTGGATTTATTTTGTAAATAATCAAGCTGCAAGTGTCGGTGCTGATGCCTATGTGGTTCAGCCGGCAGACTTAATTGAATGGCGTTATACCAAACCTGAGTAAACGTAAAAAGGATTCTATGCATATTCGTTCGATATTTCTTTTCTCATTAGCTTTATTAGCTGTGCTTGAGCGAGTGGTGTTTGATTGGGGCCCTAATATCGAACTGGTAACCACAATAAGTGTCGTTGTGGGTATGATGGCAAGTACGCGCTGGCGCATAGCGGCACCACTTATTGTAATGATGGTTACCGATGCGTTCTTGGGTGTGGGGACAATAACCTTTTTTACTTGGAGTGGTTTTTTGCTTATGCCCTGGTTGGCGGCCGGAGTGAGCCAGAAAATACCCTCGCCGCTAGTGGCTGGGGGAATAAGTGGGATCGTGGGTGTGGGGTGGTTTTTTGTATGGACCAATTTTGGCGTGTGGTTAACGGAAGGGTATGGTATGTACCCTAACACGCTTGGAGGACTGTTTGCGAGCTACGTTGCTGGCTTGCCCTTTGTGCGCTTGCAACTACTGAGCGCACTTATAAGCGTGCCACTAGTTCTCATGCTGTTGCATGCGCTGGAACAAGGATGGCAGATTATAGTCCGACCACAAGTGTTAGAAAAGTTGCAAAAAAACTAAATCAGTCTGGTTGTTGAGCTTATTTGTGCGCATTGAGCACATGAATAGTATCAAGAGGAAGTAAGCAACTGCTCTTTACCAATCCTTACTCAAGTTTATCGAAAATCGATCATTTTTGATCTATTTATTAATGGTTGACGACTACGCGTATTAGTGTTCTAGTGTTATTCGGTCCACTAAACTTAGTGCTTTAACAACTATTTATGCATTGTCCATATTGCCGCTCAACCAAACACGGGGTTTTAGAATCCCGCATCAGCGACGAAGGTGAAAGTATTCGTCGGCGTCGTGCATGCGCTTCCTGTGGCAAGCGCTTTACTACCTACGAGCGCACTGAAGGCATCGATTTAACGGTGATTAAAAAAGACGGCAAGACAGAGTCGTTTGACCGAGAAAAAATCAAAAAAGGCTTGCTCAAGGCCACTTGGAAGCGGCCAGTGACACCTGAGCAAATTGAAACACTGATAAATGAAGTAGAAGTTCTTCTGAGAAGACGCCAAGAGACCCAGGTTAAAAGTTGGGAAATTGGCAAGTTGGTGATTAATCGCTTAAAAAAACTAGATCAAGTTGCATATTTATTATTTGCAACCGTCTATAAAGACTTTGAGGATTTGGCTGATTTTGAGCGAGAATTAGCCCAATTAAAAGAAATCGCTTAGTATTAATTACTTGTAAAAGCCTAAGGAGATATATGGCAGTTGCCACTACCCCGCATCGCAAGGCTACCTCTGACAGGAGAAGGCAGGCTGCTAGGAATACCAATGGTCACACCAATGGCCACACCCAATCAATAACCCAACTAGCGCCACGCATCAGTGATGCTCAATCATACTCCATGGGCGGTTGGGATCCAAAGCGCATGAAAAAGCGTATGAAAATGAAAGTGAGGGCACTCACTAGTGGTTTGGGTCAAGCGGTGGCTAAGCGCACTATTTTGCGCGAAGGTGAGGAGTGGGCAGATGTAGCCAAGCGGGTAGCGGAAGGGAATTCACTCTTATTGTCCGGCAAACAACATGAAAAACATCGAAAAGAAGAACAAGCATTCCTCGAAAAACATATTGCCAATGCCACACTGCTTATGAGTGGCAGGCATTTACAACATGGCGACAAAACACAACCAATGCGCAATATGGAAGTGTTTACCAATTGTTCCACATCATCGAGTTCCTTTATTCTTTTCTACTTGCTCTTGAATGGTTCCGGAGTCGGCCGAGCCTATGATGACGAGTTAACTATTGTGAATTGGGATAATATGCCCATCGTTCGCTGTGTGCTTGATAGCACGCACGGTGATTTTATGTGGGGAGCCGATGAATCCGTGGTTGAAGCCAAGCACAAATATGCCAAAGCCTATTGGTATGAAGTGCCTGATTCTCGAGAAGGCTGGGCTCAGGCTATTGAAAAATTAGAGGTTATGGCCTATGAGAAAAAATACAAAGATGATGTATTAGTGTTAGATTTTTCCAAGGTTCGCGCTAAGGGTCAGCCGATTGGCGGCATGCAAAATAGACCCGCTTCTGGACCAAAACCATTGATGCAGGCCATCACCAAAGTCATGACGGTTAAAAACGCTGGGATGGCTCCCTGGAAGCAGGCGATGTTTGTCGATCACTATTTGGCTGAGTGTGTGTTGGTGGGTGGAGCCAGGCGTGCGGCTCGAATTGCCACTAAAACTTGGACCGATCCGGATATTTTTGACTTTATTAATATTAAACAAGGCGGCTTTTTATGGAGTGCTAATAATTCTGTTGCCGTTGATGACAAGTTTTGGCAACAAAAAACCAAACATGCGCAAAAAGTTTTGGACTTGGTGAGTAAAGCCAGTTATTTCCATGACACGGGTGAGCCGGGTTTCGTGAATCAGCACCGTTTGGTGCAAAACGATGCAAACTTTGGCGGCTATTTTGATGGCAAATATGCCCAAAGCCAAAAGTACACCCCAAGTAAAAAAACCCTCAAAATGCTCTCGCATTTGGCCCGCAATGTATCGAGCAAAGTGTATATGCAAATCCCTAATCCTTGTGGTGAGATTACGCTTAACATGCTGGGCGGTTACTGTGTTATCGGTGATGTCGTGCCTTACCACGCGCCTGACGTTGAAACTGCCGAAGAAGCGTTTCGGGTGATGACCCGGGCTCTGATTCGCGTCAACACCATGGACTCGCTCTATAACCGTGAAGTGAAGCGCACCAACCGGATTGGTGTCTCCATGACGGGTTTGCATGAGTTTGGCTGGAATGCGTTTGGTTATGGCTTTAGAGACTTGATCAATGAGAAAAAATCCAAGGACTTTTGGCTCACTATTGCCCGATTCAAGCGAGCTGTGGTGGACGAAGCCGAAACCTATTCAAAGTTTTTGGGTGTAGTCACGCCTCACACCAACACCACGATTAAGCCCGCCGGCACCACCTCCAAACTTTTTGGTTTATCTGAAGGGGCACACTTGCCTGCCATGCGCGAGTATATTCGTTGGGTGCAATTTAGAAACGACGATCCTCTGGTTAAGCGCTATAAAAAACAGGGGTATCCGGTGCGAGAACTGAGAACCTATGAAGGTACCACGATCATTGGTTTTCCCACCCAACCAACTATTTGTGGCCTGGGCATGAACGGAGAGCTGGTGACTGCAGCTGAGGCAACACCGGAAGAGCAATTTAAGTGGTTGATGCTTTTGGAAAAATACTGGATTGTTGGGATTGATGAAACGGGCGAAGCCTTGCCCGATACCGGTAATCAGGTTTCCTATACGCTCAAATACAAAAAAGATAAGGTCAGTTTCAAGCAATTCAAGCATATGCTTGCTAAATACCAGTCACAGGTAAAATGTGCGAGTGTCATGCCCCAGCAAGATGTGACTGCCTATGAATACCAGCCCGAAGAAGCAGTGACCATTCAAGAATTTACTCGAGTCATGCGCGAGATTGACGAGGAATATTTGGATGAAGATATTGACCTGGAAAACTTGAAATGCGCGAGTGGTGCCTGCCCGATTTAGAAGCAATTTGCAAGGGTAGAGCGACAAGTGAATAGTAGTTAGTTAATAACAGCAAAAAGCCCCGTTTTAACACGGGGCTTTTGATAATGTTAAAATGTAACTATCTATGCAGGCAGTTATTTTTGACATGAATGGTGTGATTATTGACGATGAGTACATTCATGAGCGCGCATTTTCCCAAGTCTTGAAATCGCATGGAATTAAACTAACCCACCAAGTGTATCTTGATTCGTGCGCTGGCCGAACTGATGGGGCGGGGTTTGAGCAATTGAGTGAACAATTCAAAGTAAGCATTGATGTTGATGAAGCACTGAAAGAGAAAGCAGCAGCTTACTTAGAATTATTTCCCAAGCACAAACGAACATATCCTGGCGTGGTAGAGCTAATAAGCCTTTTGCAAAACCATTTTGTACTAGCACTTACAACCAGCTCGAGTAAGAGTGAAGCCCATTTGGTGCTTACAGAATTCAATATTAAAGAAGTTTTCAGTGTGGTGGTCACAGCTGAAGATGTGGTGCGTGGGAAACCAGACCCGCAGCCGTATTTGTTAACTGCTTCGCAATTAGGGGTTGATCCGTCGGATTGCATGGTTATTGAAGACAGCACAAGCGGCATTCGATCGGCCAAAGCTGCAGGCATGACCTGTATTGCGATTACCACCACCCACTCCGCAAGCGAATTGACTGAAGCTGATGTGGTGGTTGATTCCTTTGATGCGATTAAAAAACACCTACTGGATTAATGTTTATGCGACAGCGAGTCATTGTCGGGGCTATCCTCCGTAATAGCCTAAATCAAATTCTTATATTAAAAATGCCTGATAATTATGGTGCTTATCCCGGCCAATGGGGTTTGGTGGGTGGCGGCGTTGAGCCGGGTGAAAATGTTTCTGAAGCCATGAAGCGCGAAGTTAAAGAGGAAACGAACCTTGAAATTACAAACCTTAATCCATATACCTTTCATGATGCACAGCGCACAAAAATTCTTGAAGATGGAACGACTGAAAAGCAACACTTAGTATTTTTATTATTTGATTGTGAAGTTGTTGATCCGAGTGTCATTAAGCTCAATCATGAATGGGACACATATGCTTGGGTTTCGCCAACAGAATTTAACAAATACAATCTCAACGAAGCTACTAAGACCACATTCACCCAGAAAGGGTGGTTGTGAGCTTGTTGACGAATTTTATTAAATTGATGTAAAGCTGGTCCCAAAAAATTGCCATTCGCTGGGTGTTTTGAGCTGAGCGCATAAACTCATCTGGATCAGTGCTATGGCGTAACATTTCGCGCAGTTGTTCGACTTTGTTAGAAGAAGTCTTGGAAAAAGATGCAATGATTTCCAGATTGTGAGTAATGTTGATTTCCTGGACAGCTCGAATAGCGCGGCGGAATGTCCTCGAATTAGCATCTCTGATGCCGCAATGATGCCTTTCAAGAAATCGTCGCAGTCCGCGTTGATTATTAAGTAGCGGCAAAGTCCAGGAGCTAACCAAAGGAAATGGTGTTGGTGGATCTGTTTCGTAATAATTAGGTGGTAAGTGAGTGCTAAAACCACTAAGTTTGGCGTAAAACATCGCGACTTCATAATCCATGCGACCGTTGATTTCCCAGAGAGCAAAAGCGCAGCAAGCTAAAAAAGCATCAGGTTCTTTAGCTTCTCTGTCGCAATTGAGTAAGGCATCAAATCGATTGTTTGGAGGTGTGGGAAGAGCTTTGTTGTTCAGGTGCTTGATAATCTGTTGAGCGAGTCCAGCATCAGCTTGGGCATTGAGCCAATAGCTAGCAGCACGTCCCTGGAGATTGGCGATTAGTTTTGCTCGCATGCTCATATGGTAAGATGCAATTCATATGCGAGACAAGAGCACAACCATAGACGAGCTTAAACAAAAAATTCAAGCATTTCGTTCTGCCCGTGATTGGCAAAACGAAGATCCCAAAGACATTGCGCTTTCCCTAATCTTAGAAGCGAGTGAGTTATTAGAAGTCTTTCAGTGGAAAACTGGAGAAGAAGTCAAAAGTGAATCCCGTTTGTATGGCGCTATATGTGATGAATTGGCTGATGTGGTGTGGTGGGTGCTTGTGATGACTGACCGCTTAGGTGTGGATTTGTCTCAAGCTCTGGAAAAGAAAATTGCCAAAAATGAAGTTAAATATCCAGTAAGTCTTTTTGGTAAACACCGCTCAGAAGCGGAAAAGTGGCGTGCCTATTATCGAGTTAAAGCCAGAACTCGTGGCGGCCATCCGTTAGCAGAAGATGATGAATAAAAAAAT
>CAYYKL010000023.1:0-15974 GCA_964441155.1 uncultured Pseudomonadales bacterium | reverse complement strand
AGTTGCATTGCAATAATTTTCATGTGATATATTGAAATAATATAAGTTAATGCGCAAAGGGTCGTTATATGGGGGCTAATGAAGTTACAACAGACTTCTCTCCGGCGGTTAATCCATTAGGGGAGCAGCTCTTAGGCAATAAGCCTGAAACCGCTGAAATGGAAATGACGCCCGATGGAGTTCGGGAATCGATGTTTCAAGCAACTGCGAAGGCGTGGAATAGGTTGTTTGGGGATCCTAATGTAGGTAACAATAGCCTTCAAAACATAATTTCAGAGAGTAGAGACGATGGTGAGGCAGCAAGGCGACTTACGGAACTTAAACCACTGGGGGTTGGAATTGTGAGAAAGGTAGAGGGCGGTGGGATTGATGACAGAGAATATGTTGGTGCCTCCAATCTACTTACTACTGAGCAGGTGAAACAATTATTAGCAAACATGGGGGACGATTTTGATACACAGGTAAACCAAGCAACATCACAGGGATCGTTTCGAGAGTTTAAGATTCCTTTGGGGCATGATGTTCGGCTTCAAGTCTTTGTAGGCAATAAGACTACTGATGGAACTCCAAAGTGGGAGGTAGACCTTTCCCACACTCTTTTCCCCACTAAACCAACCGAAGCCAACCAAAGAAATACCCTAACAGATATTGTCACCAGAGCTGTTGGTGATTGGAAAAATCGCTATCAAACTTCAGGCGAATGGGAATTGAGCCCAGCAGAAGCTAAGGCTTACGCGCTTCATCAAGCAGAGACAGCTTATATGATTAACGCCTTAAATTTGCCCGAAGATGCTACGTTTGTTGATGTGAATAGAGCGATAGAGGGTTTATGGATTGCCACAAAAATTCCAATAGAAAAAGTTGGCCCGGACTCGGTTCAACAATACTTAGATTCAGGCAAACTTCCTGCTGACCTTAATATCCTTGCTTACGATAGATATAGCAATCCCGATGATCCCTCAACTAATCCCAAATTTACAACTATGGATCAAGCTTTATTCTATGTTGGTGAGCAGGTATTAAAGATGAAACAGAGTAGGGCTCAAAAGCAAGGGGTAGAACCTTATTGGCATTTAATAATTGAGGCAGAGAAAGCAAAGAGAGCAACGGGAACAACTCATTAAAATATCAAGTAATCTTGGCAAGTTAACCTTTGTGGTTAAAACCTTCTGATTCTGGACATCTTGAGTTTCCTTTTTACTTCTGGCTCTTCTACATCCTTTGACAGACCAGGGTGGTAGCAGTATAGTCGAGAGTAAGAAAGAAAGAGGTGCACGATGAAACAAGGATATAAAGCGAATATCGAACAGATTACTAACAAGAATTCACATTTCAGACAGGTTGTCTACACCGCCACGCATTGCCAGCTGGTGCTCATGTCGCTCCTGCCAGGGGAAGAGATTGGTATAGAAACTCATGCTTTTGGTGACCAATTTTTTCGGTTTGAATCAGGTGAAGGTAAGGTTACGATAAACGACAAAGCATACAAGGTGAGTGATGGAGATTGTGTGATTGTGCCTCAAGGAAGCGCACATAATGTCATCAATACATCAGCTACCGAATCCCTCAAGCTGTATACGTTGTATTCACCGCCTCACCACAAAGATCAAATCGTGCGCGCCACCAAAACCGAAGCGACCAAGCACGAAGCCGAGTTTGATGGCAAAACTACCGAGTAAATTTTAACCCATTTCTTGTAATCACCCTTTTATCAAGTGATTTTGTTCGTATTGCTCTGCTGCTTTTGTCAGTCGTATGATGGAGTAAGTCACGACACGTAAACCTTTAGAAAGCAGGCAATGGGAGAACATCAGAAACAATGGTTGGTTGGGAGCATGCTGTTAGCATCAATGGTGGCAGCAGTGATCTTCAGCAAGCCAACGCTTAAGCTTGTAAGTGGTTGGCTACGCTCGGAAACAGAAATTTCTCAGATTGAAAACACACAAAAGACTAATAGTGAAGCTGCTGTATTAGGCGACTCTTCACGGGGGGCTCAGATTTATATTTATGGGAGTGATAACCAATATTCGAGTGGCGGTTTGGTTTCTTTGGCTTCCACTGACGATCCGGTTATTACCATTGGCGGCTACAACTTGCCTCAAGCAATGACCCTGTCGCTCTACGAAGCACCATTAGAATCGGTGTTCACCTACCTCAAACATGACAAAGAAGGCAAACAAACGCAAAACGCTATTGATCCACAAAGTTTCAAGCCTATTGCCGAATTTTCTCAAAGCATTGCCAGTTCAACCGATGAACAAAAAGTCAGCTTGCCACTGGCTGAAACAGGGGTGTATTACTTGAGATTGGTGGCCGGGAACTCAACGGTCAATGCGTTTATTATTCGCTCGAGCATTGCGACAGTCGTTCAAGAAGGGGAGAAAGAGCTAATTTTTTGGGCACAAGACTTGCAAACCAAGCGCAGTTTAGCTCAGGGCTCGATTAAACTTTTTAATTTAGAAGAAGGTCAGGTTGAATTGGGGAATGCTGCAATTTCTGCTCAGGGTATTGCGACGTTGCCATCGTCGACGCAGGCAGACATTGGACTACTTGAGTCAAATGGCCAAGTGGCGATCGTTCCCATCAATCTGGAATATCTTAACTACGGATATTCGTATAAGCGATTCATACCTAAAAATCGAGTAAATCGTTATTTTGTCTTCACTGATCGGCCACTCTATCGCCCGGGAGATGTGATTTTTTTCAAAGCCGTTGTTCGGGATGAAGATGATGCGAGATATGGTATTCCGTCTGGAGAATTGAAGGTTCAGTTATTCAATGACAATAACTACTATCAAGAGAACGCCAAGCCTCTCATAGAAAAACAAGTTTCTATTTCAGCTCAAGGGGGAGTTGATGGACAATTTAATTTACCCAAAGACGCTAAAACTGGTTACTATTACCTCAAAATTTCTTCCACGAACCCTGACTCAAACGCAATAAGCTCCTATAATTGGGATGCCTACAATTCCGGTAGCATGTGGCTTCAAGTGGAGCACTTCAAAAAGCCGGAATATTTTCTCGACATCGACTCGGCGATAACCGAGATGATATCGGGTGATGCGTCTTCCGTTTCAGTTCGGGGCACCTATTTTTCAGGCCAACCCCTCATTAATCAATCTGTCAAATACACGGTTCGCTCCAGTAGTTTCTTTGAGTATCAATATTTGCGAGATTGGGAGCAATGGGGGAGCACGATCTTCGCTCAAAGCCGCTATGGAGGATGGTATGGCAATGCAAAAACGGTGGCTCAAGGCAGCGCAACCTTAGATAAAAGTGGTTCAGCCCAGGTGGAGTTGCCCACAACAGGCTTAGATAGTAATGGCGAAGCAAAAGTGTTTACAGTCGAGGTAACACTCGATGATGGGTCGCAAACGCCGGCCCGGGCACTGCGCAGTGTCCTCGTGCATGCGGGTGAGTGGGCACTGTATCGCGATGGATACACGTCCGGAAACTTGGTAAATAAACCCTACTCATTGCCCTTGGTGCTCAAGCCCATGGTCAAGGGCGCAACCATTGCCAAGCAACAACTCACCATAAAACCAAAACTAACCACTTGGGAAAAGAAAATTGTACCTGAAGAAAAATATCCTCAATATCAGCAGCATGAGGAAACACTACCTGAGCAAGTTGTCACGACTGATGCTCAGGGTAGAGCAACGTATACCTTTGTGCCTTCCAAAGTGGGGTCATACTCATTGCTCATCGAAGGCAAAGACGCTCGGGGCAATCTCATAACCAAAACATTTTCAGTCTATATCTCTGACCACAATTATCCCGCGCTTTGGCAAAGTCAAAGTCCATCAATTACCGTTAGCGCGGACAAACTCGAGTATGAGCCTGAAGATACGGCTCGCCTAACCATTTATTCTGCTATTCCCGATCGAGATGTATTTTTGTCTATTGCCCGTGGCAGACTTGATCGCTATCAAGTTGTTTCGTTGCAAGGCAATAGTGGTGTGGTCGAGATCCCATTACAAAAAACAGATTTACCCAATACTTTTGCTCATGTGTCCAGCTTTTCTGAATCCTGGATCGATTCCGCCAGTCAGGAAATTCTCTTGTCTCAGTCGTTAAACAAATTAAGAGTGGAATTAACCCCAGACAAAAAACTCTATGGTCCCGGCGAAACAGTTGACTTGCAGATATCTACTACCAATGGTCGAGGGCAACCGCAAAAATCAGAAGTGACTATTTTTGCTGTGGATAAGGCGATTTTTGAATTGAGTGATTCAACGCTTGGAAATATTTTTGAGAAATTTTGGAGCAAGCGATATTTTTCAACGAGCTGGTCACACTCACTTGAAGGCATTCGCGTCAATCAAGCGGAGCGGGGTGGCGGGTGTTTTGTGGCCGGAACGCTGGTGACTTTGGCAGATAACACCACCAAACCGATTGAAACGATTCAGCCAGGAGACAGGGTCTTAAGTAGTTTTGACGATCATTTGGGCTTGAGGAGCGAAGCAGTCGTAAGTGTGCATACAACCCAAGCTGATGGGTATCTACTTATCAATAGTCAATTAAAAATCACTCCTAACCATCGAGTCTTTAGCAATGACATTTGGGTTGAAGCGGGAAGCTTGCAAGTTGGTGATTGGCTGCTTGCGGCAAACCAGAAACAGATTGTGATTGAGTCTATTGCCTGGCAAAAAGATGCTGTTACGGTCTATAATCTTGAGGTCGAAAACACACATACCTATTTTGCGGGAGGTGTGTGGGTGCATAACCAAAAGGGAGAGTCGCGCTCAACCTTCAAAGATGCCGCTTACTGGAATCCGTCAGTGCAAACTGATGAGAGTGGGCGAGCCACTGTTCGATTCAAGCTCCCCGATAATCTCACCACCTGGACCATTGCGGCAGTGGCGGCGACAGCAGATACGGCTGTCGGGCAAACAACCAGCGAGGTTTTGGTGTCCAAAGCAATGGTAGTGCGCCCCATTATGCCCAATATTTTGCGCGTTGATGACGAAGTTTTTGTCTCAGCCTTAGTGCAAAACTTCACCGATACTGAGCACTCCCTTGACGTCTCTTTGAGCTTCGATGCTGGCACCATTGAAACACCCAAAACCAGCATTACACTTGCATCCAAAGAAATGCAGCGATTGGCCTGGAAGGTGAAACCAACTAAAGAATCTGAGGCAGGGAAGTTTATTTTCTCGGCCAAATCTACGACAGATAAAAAAGTGGTTGATATCGTGCACCAAACGATACCCATTAGAGCTTTTGGTTTTGAGCAAAAGCACTCGAGCACCGGCACGGGAAATGCAGCGTTCGACGTCAAATTACCTACTTTAATTGATCCTAAAAAATCTTCGGTGAGTTTGTCGTTATCACCAACACTTCTGGCTTCATTGCCATCTGCTATGGAGTATCTCATTGGCTACCCCTATGGCTGTGTGGAGCAAACCACGAGTCGGTTTGTGCCCTTGGTAATCGCCAAAGCGAATCCAACACTTTTTGCTCAAAGTTTGAAGGATAAAGATACGCAAGCAATGCTCAAAAAAGGTTTGAGTCGTTTAGCGGAGCTACAACAACCCGATGGTGGCTGGCCATGGTATTTTTCGGGAGAATCCAATCCTTTCGTGACAGCATATGTAGCGGAGTATTTAGTGGCAGCCCAAAAAGCTGGCATAGACATTGATCTCCAAATGCTTGAACAAGTGAAGCAATACTTCAACTATTTGCCCTCGACCAAGCCGCAAGATTTTGTAACGGAAAGCTATGCTCGTGTTCGCCTGGGATTATTAGAAGAGAAATACCCGGTCACCAAATTTGATGATCTGGAAAATGACTACTTAGCCCTGGCAGTAATGGCTAATATTGGGTTTGGAGACACCAATCCAGACACTAATGGATTAAGCGTGCTTAAATCCCGGGCTGAAACCCAAGGGGATGGTGTGTTTTGGAAAGCGGGTTCAAGTCAGACGTTTGGTTCAGTCGATGCTTCAACTGCAATGGCAATTCGAGCCCTTATTGCTGGCAATGAGCGTAAACTTGCTACCAAGGGTGTGCAGTTTTTATTGCGCAACCGCAAACATGACTATTGGTCAAATACGTTTGCCACGGCGCAAATCATGCAAGCAGCCACTGATTTTGCCCAAACTGGTGATGAATTGTCGCCCAACTATACCTATCAAGTGTCGCTCGACAACAAGGTAATCAAGCGAGGATCAATACAAACTGCCAAACAATCAGAAATGGTTGCTATTCCAATTGAAAATATCCAGGCGAAAGGATCTACCATAAGCGTTTCGTACCAAGGAGATGGACAACTGTATTCCACTCTGTCACAAACTGCGTTTATAACGGACAAGCAAGCCAGTGCGATTAATCAAGGTTTGATGATTGAGCGCGCATATGTGAACGAGAAGGGAGCGCAGTACTCGCCATCGGTTGGAGACATCATCCAAGTGAACCTAACTGTTTCTGGACTTGAAACGGATGAGCATTATGCCGTTATTGCAGATGAATTACCTGCAGGCATGGTGCCGATAAATGAAATGTTTAAAAATGAACAAAGCAACCAATCGTCTTTTGCCTACGAATCCTCATATGACATAAGTGATCGCGAGGTCACCGAAAATGGCATGATTCTGACGTTGTATAACGCTCGAGCCGGAGCACACACCTATAGCTATCGAGCTCGGGTGGTGAGTGCAGGCACCTTTGCGGTGCCGCCCGCGCAAGTCCAGCTGATGTATGCCCCAGAAGTTCAAGCTGCAAGTGCGGCTGAGTCAGTCTATATCGGTGAAGAGTCGTACATTTTGCCCCAACCATTTGGTTCTAATATAGCTGAACAAGCACAGCTAGCGTTGGATGCTTGGCAAAAGAAACCATTGACCGCTTCAGGAATAATTGCCGGAGCATTAATTACAGTGGCACTTGGGATAACCATCATCTATCGTAAAAAACATCACCTGCAATTGATAGCAGAAAAGTTGCAACCTAAAAAAGCTTCCAGCGACGAAACTGATCCGCCTTTGCAAACACCGATCACGTAGACATGCGCTTGAAGTACAACATCCTCATTTCTTCTATCCTCCTAGCACTTGTCGTTCTCGTTTCGGGATACTCCTGGCTCAATAATCCTCCAAAAAATCAAACCTCTGAAAAGGGAGAAAGTGCTTTAATTGTCGAAGGCAAAGAAGACAGCTACAAACACCCCGTCGCCTTTTATGACCCCGATTTAGTAGGTAAGGGAATCACCTCAGCAGAACAAAATACATCAGCGCGAGGCTATGAAATCAAGGGTGCACTTGTGCCGCACCATACCTTTGCTACACACCTTATTGCTGAAGTTTTTTCACTCCTTGCCTTTCAAGATCCCGAATCGGTTATTTTGATAGGCCCCAACCACTACGAGCGGGGTGGATTTAATGTGCTGTCGAGCGAACAACCCTGGCTAACCCCATTTGGTGATCTTGCACCTCGTCCAGATTGGGTCATGACTTTGGAAATGCAAGGGCTTATTCGACAACAGCCAGAAGTTCTGTCACAAGATCATGCAGTTGCGGCGATTATGCCGTATCTTAAATATTATTTACCTCAAGCAAAAGTTTTGCCCTTATTGCTCTCGGCCCACACGACGAGCGCCGAGCTTGATGCATTGTCTCAATCGCTGCATGCACTGCAACAACCCAAAACGGTTGTCGTGGCGGCGGTTGATTTTTCCCATTACTTGTCGAGCGCGCAAGCCCAGCAAAAAGACAAGGAAACCTGGCAAATCATTTCGGACTACGAATACGAACACCTTATGCGGTTAACCAATAAAAACCTCGATTCGCCGGCTTCGATCGCGCTTTTGCTAAGGCTCATGCAGTTGGCTGGATCGACCCAGGTAGAACTGCTTGCCAACACTAACTCAGGTGAGCTCACTGGCGAAGTCAATGCCCCCACCACCAGTTACTTTACCGCACTGTATCACTAGAATTGATTCGATTTCTGAATGCGAAATATCTTGAAGTTTGATTTGTTATACTTTGTATATGTTTTCTTCTCAAGAAATTCAATCATATTTGGTTCGAACTCTTGACTTGGCTCGTGAAGCATTTGATCGAGGGGATTATCCAATTGGGGCGATACTCGTTCACTCTAAAACCAAAGAATCTTTTAAGGCCTCAAACACATGTAAAAGTGGTGTTGATATCACCGCTCATGCCGAAATGGAGGTGTTACGCCAACTCGGAGAGCGAGCAGACAGGCATTTCTCAGCCGAGCATTCTTTGTTTTCCTCGCTTGAGCCATGCTTTGGGTGTAGTTTTTTTATTGCTCGCTCCAACATAACGCGTGTATATTCAGCGCTTAAAGATCCACACAAAGGGGGAATGAGTGATCTGTGTCTGCTGCCTCAATTTGAGTCTTTTTTCTCGCACCTCACTCTAGTTAACGAACCAGCTACCGAACTTGCAGATCAATCGAGAGCGCTAATGCGAGAATATTTTTTGCAGATTGGCAATGAAAAGGCAGCTTCTTTCTATCAAAAGACTCCGTAAACATGATCAAACACTCTCAATCAACCTCAAAAAAGCATCAACGATGGCTGGCAATCGCATCCATGATTTTTGTAGCGCTTTGCTATGTGGTTTTGAGCATGGTGTCCAGAATTCTGGAGCCCGGGTTTGCTGATTACACCCAAGTCTATATGCGCATTAGCATCGGCACCTTTGTGGCCTTGATTTTATTTAGGAGACATATCACTTGGAGCAACTTTACTCGACTGACATTGAGAGATTGGCTTGGTATTACACTCATGGGAGTGGTGGGATATGGTTTGGTGGTGGCGGCACTGACTATTGGAGTCCTTAATACAACCCTTATTAATACGTCAATGATTTATGCCACGGTGCCTGTTTTTGTCTATCTCTTTTCACTACCTTTGCTCAAGCGAAAGCCAAAGCTCATAAAAATAGTACTCGTACTTGTAAGTCTGTGGGGTGTTGGCATGATTTCTAGCAATAGTTTGATTCCTCATCTTGAAGGTATTAATCGAGGAGATTGGTGGGTGTTGTTTGGAGCAGCGTGTGGAGCGTTGTATGTCATTGGTCGAAAACTAGTTTCAGATACGCTCAATAATCGCGAGTTAGCAGTGATCGTCATGGCATTGGCCGCATTAACCACCTTTGTGCTGGCGATGGTGAATGGAGAGCGGATCGATTGGCGTGTTTTTAGTGTACCGTCGATTCTCTTTGGCTTGGCGATCGGATCAGTGTTGAACATTGCCGCCACTTTCTTGGAAAATTATGGATTCAAAATCCTGGATGAAACGTTTGCAGCACAACTGCTTATGTTTGAATCGGTGTTTGCACTGGTGTTGGGTAGATTATTTTATGCTGAGGTGATAAGTGTCACGCAAATGCTAGGGATGCTCGTTGTCAGTGCAAGTTTGTTGTTGATGAGTCGAATCGCGAAACATGAGTAAGCTTTGGAAATTACCTCCACCCATAAAAATCTACGAAGCACTTGGGGCCATTGCTGATGGGCGAGTTGAAATAATTAACGATTTTCAGGCGAAAATTCGATCTTCATCGGGTAACAAAACATATGATGTGGCATTCAATCCCGAAACACGGGAATTGTCAGTCAACGACAATGGTTCGTATTATCAGGGCTATGTGGGTTATCCAGCATTGGCATTTCTTATGATCAAAGGTTTGTTGCCCTTTGACAAAAAACTATCAGTCGATCTCAAAGGAATTCAGTGGAAACAACTCAATCAAGACAATAAAAACGACTTTAATAAAACGGTCGCTTTCCTCTACACGCTTGCTTCTCAAAAAGAGCTTGAAGCGTATTCACAAGCAGTGTTGGGTGCACTAACCACCTTAAACCTGAAACGACCAGCGGTTATTCCCAATCCACCGAGTGGTTGGTAATTTCTCGCCATGTGATATAGTAACTCCAATGAATCGCGAAACCAATCAATCAGCCGCTCGCTATTATTATCCTAATATTTTTCAAGGGGGTGGCTATGCGTTATTGATGTAATCTAAAAAAATAAATTCTATTAGCAACCTCCTCAAGCGGAGGTTTTTTTGTGCCTAAAAATTAGTTTTTAAGGAAATATATGAACGAAATCATAGAAAGAATTCAAGCAAGTCTAGCCAGAAAGCATGTGCAAATACCAAGCACAGTGGAGTTTAGCGGACCTCAAGATAATTTGCCTGCAAGCCAACTGGCAGCAGATATGGTGGAATTATTGCGCCACACCTACCACCAACATGCGATAACAAATCGTCAGGGTGAGGTCCTAAAGTCAATTGAGGATGGTTCTACACAATGCTTTTTTGCGCATGAAAACGGCATTGCTCAAGCGGTGGCAGCGCTCATTACCCAAGCAGATGGCAGCAGGGAACTTGGACGCGCAGCAGCGTTAACCCAACACAGGGGAGTTGGTGGAGTGGTAATGCTCTCAGCAGCCCTTGAACATCTAAGCAACAGTGATGCACCTTTAATTGCGGAAGTACGGGTGTCACAAGAATTTGAGGGTGTGGCGGGAGGAATTGCCACTCAAATAATTTGCTTGAGAGATATTGGATTGCAACCTCACGCATTGCCACCTCTTTTTGGTCACGGAGATCCGCATCGGCAAGAACAGTTTTTGTTGTCTGCGTCGAAGCTTGAACTAAATGGCAAACCTATTTCAGCTCCGATGTCTAACGGAGTCACAAATATTCTAAGAGAGCATATTTCTCCATTGGGCAATCAGCGCGGATTTCAGGTTGAGGCAGAAACCAGTCAGCCCGATTTACGCTTCAACGGTTGGGAAGTAGTGCAACAACAACCATTTGCTATTCTCAGACCAAGTGTGGGCTTCGCAACGCTGGAAACGGCCACTGTTGAATCGTTTGCCCAAGCGGCATGTTGTCTTGCACCCATCGAGGCTCGACCCGATCGACACGTTCAGATGACCGATTTGCTCAATCACGGCTTTGTGCCCTGTGGCATTGATCGAGTGACTGGAACTGAGGGTGAGCCGATGGTGCAATTTGCTCGTCTAAGACCGGGCACGGCTCTAGCACCACTGGGCTTAGTTGAAACCCTATTCAACCAACAGCAAATTGCGGCACTGCGTGCTATTGATAAAGCTATTCGGAAAGGAGCCAATTCATGAAACCAATTACCACATTGCTTGAACAATTAATCCAATTTGAAACGGTTGCTTCAAATGCATTAGCGATGCATCAGGGGATCGATTTTGTGGTTAAGCACTTGCAGTCTCGGGGAATTACCACACAACTGAGTGAGTATCATAAGCAACCATATCTCACTTGGGGCGCTCCACTCGCAGAATCGAAAGTGCTTATTAATACGCACCTAGATGTGGTGCCAGCTCGTTCTGGGCAGTTTGTGCCAAGATCTACAAACAAGAAAATTTTTGGTCGCGGCTCGGCAGACACAAAAAGTTTTGTGGCAGTGCTCGCAAACCTTTCAGCTGATTGCATTAGAATCGCGAAACAGAAAGGCGTTACCTTTATGGTGGTCACCGACGAAGAAATTGGTGGCGATACTACGAATCAAATGATCAAATCCATGCCACAACTTGGTTTTGGCATTTTTGGTGAGCCGACGAATTTGCAGATCGTGAATCAAGCTAAAGGGATTGCACAAATAAAAGTAACCATATTGGGAAAATCGGCGCATGGCTCAAAACCTTGGCAGGGTGTCAATGCAATTTTGCAGTTGACTCATCAACTCGCCACATTTCTGCAGTCATATCCGGCGCCGAAAAAAGAATCGTTTGCAACGACGATTACACCCACGCTCATTGAAGGGGGCAGTGTGATTAATCAGGTGCCAGAGCAAGCGACGATATCGTTTGACGTGCGCCTCAATCCCAAAGCTTCTATTGAAGCGGTGGTTCAATCCATGGCTCACTATTTTAATTCACATAGTGTCGAAGTGTTGCGGTTTGAGAGCGCGATCAATACATCCTCCCGATTGCCTGAGGTTCAAGCATTTGCGAAGCAGGTCAAAGCCTGTCTCGGCTCGGCTACCTTTTCGCGGCAACACTTTAGTTCTGACGCGCGCCACCTTAGTGCTCAAGGAATTCCAGCCCTAGTTTTCGGCCCCACCGGCGGGGATTTGCACGGAGCTCATGAGTGGATTTCTCTCGAAAGCTTAGAGATGGTATCCGACATTTTACACGCATATATTTTGTCGGTGTAAAGCAAGTTAACTAGCCGCGCAGGGGTAAGCAGTGTTATAGTGAGGCCGCGGCTATTTTAGTTACTTTTTTAGCAGGAGAATGCCATGAAAATTACCCAAGTTAGAGCTCACGAAATTTTGGCATCTGGTGGATTGCCTTCAATTGAAGCCGAAGTGACCTTGGAAAACGGAATAGTGGGTAGTGCCTCAGTGCCCTATGGCGCATCTGCAGGATCACACGAAGCGACGGTGCTGATTGATAACGATGCCAGTCGTTATGGCGGCAACGGTATGCTGCAAGCAATCAAAAACGTTCAGGACAAAATTGGACCTGTGGTTATCGGTAGAGATGCTTTTGATCAGCGAGGTTTGGATCAAGCCATGATTGAGCTTGACGGAACCGAGAACAAAGCAAGTTTAGGCGGCAATGCAATCTTGGCTGTTTCTTTAGCAACAGCTCGAGCTGCAGCCAAATCTCAAGACAAAGAATTGTTTGAGCATATTGCCGACACCTTTGAAACCCAGCCGGATTATTCCCGCTTACCGCAACCGATGGTGGTGGTCATTGAAGGAGGCAAACACGCTGATGACACGACAGACTTGCAGGAATTTTGTATGTCAGCATTGGGCAATGGTTCACCAACAGATAATATTCGCAAAGTATTAGAAAGTTACCATAAGTTAAAAGGAGTTTTAAAAGCACAAAAGTTATCAACTAACGTTGGCAACGAAGGAGCCTTTGCCCCCAATGGCATCCCCAGCAACGAAGCACCATTCGCGTATATTCTTGAAGCAATCAAAAATGCTGGGTATGAACCAGGAAAAGATATCGGTGTTTCAATAGATGCGGCGGCCAGTGAATTTTTCAAAGATGGCATGTATCACTTGGAAGTTGAAAACCGATCCTTAAGCGCCCAAGAACTCATTGCTTATTATCAAAGTTGGTTTGAAAAATATCCCATCGCAACAATCGAAGATCCCTTACATGAAGATGATTGGGAAAACTGGGTAGCAATGAAGCAGGTGACTGATCGATTCAACCTACCATTAATTGGTGATGATCTCACGGTGACGAACATGAAGCGGTTACAGAAGGCGATTGACCTCAATGCAATCTCAGCGATCCTTATCAAGCTCAATCAAATTGGAACAATTACCGAAACGGTTGACACCTGCATGTTAGCGAAACGTCACGGCATGATGTCGACTACATCGCATCGAGGTGGTGGAGAAACCAACGATGCGGCTATGGTAGATCTGGCGGTGGCTGTTAATAGCGCATACATCAAAGTGGGGCCAACGAGGGGTGAGCGAGTCAGCAAATATAATCGCTTAATGGAAATTGAGCGCATAATTAAAAGTCGAAGCTAATAATCTACTGCGTCGTGAAAAAAAATTTGAGGAGATAAAACTATGACCAAGCTTGTGATTATTCGTCATGGCGTGTCGATGTGGACCGACCGTTTCACCGGTTGGACCGACATTGACGTGACACCAGAAGGAATAAAGGAAACATACGAATATGGCAAAAAACTCAAAGATGAAGGCTTCACCTTTGATATTGCCTACACATCCTATCTCAAGCGGGCGATTCGAACCCTGTGGACGGTGCTGGATGCAACTGAGCAAATGTATATTCCGATCGTGAACTCTTGGAAGCTTAATGAGCGTCACTATGGCGCGCTTCAAGGCTTGAACAAACCAGAAACGGTTGAACAACACGGCGAAGAACAAGTAGCGCTGTGGCGCAGAAGCTATGATGTGCCACCTCCAGCACTGGAACTTTCAGATCCCAGACACCCCAGTCATGATCCGCGCTATAAAGATATTGATCCAGCGTTGTTGCCATCGACCGAGTGTTTGAAAGACACCTATGAGCGAAGCGTGCCATACTGGCAAGAGGTGATTGAGCCCCAAATTAAGCAAGGCAAAAAAATCATTTTGTCTGGCCATCACAATTCGCTTCGCGCGATTATCAAATATCTCGACAATATGTCAGCCGAAGACATTGTGGGCTTGACCATTCCCTATTGCATTCCCTTGGTCTATGAATTCGATGAAGAGGCTAAACCAATTCGCCATTATTACATGGCTTCAGACGAAGAAGTGGCTAGAGTGATTGAGGGCATCAAAAACCAAACCAAAAAAAGCTAGTCATAGTTTGCAATTGCATATATAATGCTAATATATGGCAAATAAAAGAATCCAAAAACTAATCACGTATTCACCCAAGCTATTTGAGTTGGCGACGCAGCGAGCCCAAGAATTAGGACTGTCCTTTAATGAATATCAGCGGTATGTCATGGCAAAAGATATTGATGAGCGAGCGATTCCAATGGTGGATGAAGAAACAGAGAAGCGCATTGAAGAAAGCCTCAGGGATTATGCAGAAGGTAGATACGTCACCGTAGATCCCAGTATTCCAGGAGAATTAGAAAAAGCGTTGGGTTTGTAAAAGATAATGTATCGAATTGTCTTAACACTAACATTTGTAAAACAATTCAAAAAAATCACTAAGAAGATACCTGAGTTACAGGCAAAAGTACTTCGCCAACTCCATATACTAAGCAAAAACCCCAAATACCCATCCTTGAATTCTCATTTGGTAGAAACAAGAAATATGGGTCAACGTTGGAGTAGCCGAGTGACAGGGGATATTCGTATCATTTGGGACTATAGTGAAAAGCGGAAGCTAACTATCAATGCGATTGATATTGGCGGGCATTCTGGTAAACGTAAAGTCTATAACTAAGTCTTCTCCTGATACAATACCAATGAAACGCGCCCATAGTTAAATGGATAGAACTGCAGTTTCCGGAACTGCTGATGTAGGTTCGATTCCTACTGGGCGCACTCTAGATTAGTCGTTAGCTTTTAGACATTAGCGATTAGTGGTATGGTTCGGTTAATCTAGTGACTAATGTCAAAATACTAATGACCAATTTAGGAGGCGTCGCATAGTGGAGCTTGTCTCGAAGCAAAGCAAGAGACTGATCCCGCAAATAAAAAGTTCGAAGTAATTTGAACAATCAATAACACAAGGAAGCATTCAATTCAGGAGGCGTCGCATAGTGGACAATTGCGCCAGTTTCGAAAACTGGAACCCTCACGGGTTTCGTGGGTTCGAATCCCACCGCCTCCGCAATCTTTCGCTAAAGCTTCAGATTTGCATGCCATAATAAGTATGTGTATTACGCCTACATCTTATTGTATAGCTCATAGACATTTCGGAATCAGAGGTTCATAAATTGTTGTGGGCTTTGGTAGCCCAATGAGCTGTGTGGACGCTTTTGATTGTACCAGTTTAGGTAACTGATTAACTTTTGATTAAACCGCTCATCATTGACGCCAAAATCTTCTGATCGGTTGATAAATTCTTCTTGAATGGTGCGATTAAACCGCTCCACTACTCCATTGAGCTTGGGTGAGTTTGGATAGATAAACACATGCTTGATTGCCTGCTCATCTAGATAGGTGTGGAACAGCTTGAAAAACTCTGACCCGTTATCCGTTTGAATGGTATGAATCTCGTGGTGATAACACTGCCTAAACCTGATTAAAGAGTCTCTGGTATAGCAAGAAGCTTGTCTTTTGATTAACTCCACATAGGCAAACCGAGTAAAGATATCAATGAGCGAGATGAAATAGTACTTCTTGTCGAATAGTCTGATTTCAATCGTGTCTGCCTCCAAGTATCCCGGTTCTTTACTCTTTGGTGCTCTCCTTGTTCTGAGTACTCCTGTTTTTGTTCTTCTTCTGGATTTTTGGGTTTTCTCAAAGGTGAGTTTGTGTCTCCTGACTACCTTCTCGATGGTGGTTCTCCCAATACC
>CAYYKL010000022.1:0-17444 GCA_964441155.1 uncultured Pseudomonadales bacterium | reverse complement strand
AAATATTACCGCAAGTTCAACTCCAGGTACGGTAAAAATAAAATTTGCCAGGAATTCTACTGCTGGAACAAGTGTTACGGTGAAAGCTGGTAGTATCATGCAGGCTTACAAAGTCACTGGTGCTGACTTGGCGGAAGTGTATTACAGTCAGGATGCGAGCATTCGCCCTGGACATGTGGTCAGCCTTGATGGCATGAACACTGCAGGTGTCAAAAAATCAACGGGAGCCTATGACGCACAGACGCTGGGAATTGTATCCACCAAACCAGGTTTAGTCTTAAGTGATACTCGGGGAAATAATCAAGGTGCACCAGTCTTGGTTGCACTTGCTGGAAGAGTTCCTATGAAAGTTTCGCCTACTTCGCAAGCTATCAGCCCGGGTGATTATGTTGCATCCAGCTTAGAACCTGGTCTTGGCATGAAAGCTGAACGGGCTGGTTTTGTGATTGGAAAAGCACTCGAATTCTGGAGCCCGCATTCTGGAAAAGATGATGTCATGGTGTTTATACACAACACCTGGTATGACCCTCAAACAATTTTAACTCAAGACGGGGACCTCAACCTTCCAGGGAATGCGACTATTACTGGCTCACTACTTGTAGATGGCAGGAATGTGATATCCGAGCTTACACAACTCACAAGCGCTGCGAACACTGCATCCAACGCACTTGCTACCCTATTATCTCAACAAGATTTAGCTAACACTGCACTTGCCTCACTTACTGATACTGTCGCCACACTTAGCACCAAGATCACAACGCAAACGATAGGAATCGGCGTGAATGCTCCAACCACCGAAAGCAAAAAACTCCTCGACACCTCAAGTGGTGCTTACTTATCATCTGCTGGAGTGTGGGTGAATTCGTCAGACGCATCCAAAAAAGAAAACTTTACTCAACTTAATAAGGATGCAATTCTTTCTGGCATTCTTTCACTGCCTATTACAAAATGGAATTACAAAGCTGATGGAAACACTATCACTCACGTTGGTCCCACTGCCCAAGATTTTTACACTACTTTTGGGCTAGGAAGTGATGACAAAACCATTTCAACTATAGATCCTGCAAGTATTGCACTTGTTGGTGTCCAAGCACTTGCTGAACAAGTAACGAGTCTCAAACAATCATTTGCTGACTATAAAGTCTCCCTCTCTCCCCAAGGCAACTTGTTAACCCAAGTGACTGATCTCACTAATCAAGTGAATGAGCTTGCTACTGAAGTGAGTGCTGTTGATCTCTCGCTATCTTCCTTTATCCAAGATCAAGCAGAAAGCATTAACACCCAAGGCTTTAGCGCCAGCTTTGCTCAGATTGATGCATTGGTTGCCCAAGAAGCAACCATTAGTGCCCTGGTGGTAGAAGATGCCACCGTTTCAGGAGTCTTGGTAGCAGATAACATTAGAAGCAAACGCTTGGATGAACTGGAAAGCAGACTGGCACAGATTGAAGCAGATGACAGAGTACCGATGACTGATGAAGGAAGTTATCCTAACCAAAACAGTGATTCCTCCCAACCACTTTCGGTAACTGATACCTTGGATACTTTTGATACTTCAGATACCTCATCTTCAATCTCCGATCTTTCATCTGTTGTTGATGCTTCTACCGCAGCCCTCCTGGCTGAAGCAGTCAGTGTTGATCCCACTACCCTGACCACTGAGGGTGATGTGGAAGGTCTTGGCACTATCGAAGCCTTACTTATCTCAGACTTTTTGTCCGTAGGTGGTGAGACCGTCCTTACTCAAGCACAAGTAACCACTAATCTTAAGGTGGGCACTGATGCCACTCACCTCAGTCTTAGTAGCACCAGTATTGCCACTACCTGTACTGAGGGTACGAGTGCGTGTGCCACGCTCTACTTACAGCCCCAAGGAGGAAGACTTAATCTCCTGGCCGGACTTATGGTCTTGGATGAGACAGGGACAGTAATCATTAACGGGAATCTTACCGTGAACGGAACCATTACCACTAATGAAGTCGCCTTCGGAACCAGCTCCCCGAACTCCGAACCCCGAACCTCAATCCTTGGTTCTTCTGATTCCCAAGACTTGACCGTTCAACTGGCTACCGGTTCTGCATTCTTAGTCAGAGGGTATGAAACAACTGACCCGAACGCCGAACCCCAAACTTCGAACCCCGAACCTTTGGCCTCCATTGATGCCAGTGGCAGTGCCCGGTTTGTGGATTTGGCCACCAATCAATTGAAAATCAAAACGGGTGCCACCAACCAAATCTCTGACACCGTTATTGAAAACCAAGCTAGTGCAGGCTCTGCCACCATTCCCGCCGGTGCCACTCAAATCACCTTACAAAACCAACGCTTGAGCGACAACAGTTTGATCTATGTCACGCCACTTAGCTCAACCCAAAACCAGGTGCTTTTTGTCAAAGAGCAATTCACTTGCACACAAAATGACATCACCGCGAACGGCTGTGTTTCCTATGCGGTCATTGGCTTTGAAGCGCCCATCGCGCAAAGTGTCAAGTTTAACTGGTGGATTGTTACGGTCGAAGAATAATCATGAAACGCTTTTTTCCCAAACGATTGTCTGTTTCGCGCTTTCTCTTGCTTATCTATTTTTTGCTTCTAACCGGATTAGGAATTCCTTTGGGATTACTGGCAATAAAATTGAATGTGGACTACCGCCGCAAAGCGGAAACGGTAACCTTTAAGGTGACGATCCCGCCCAATCCGTTTAATACGCCTAACTATAAAGAGCTCTACAACAAACCACCCGAAATCGTGGCTCCTGAAGAAATGAGCCTAACGCCCGAAGTAAACCTCAATGTGCAATTGGAGATTACCGACCCTGATTGGATTCCGGGATTGGAGCTCGTTGCAACCCGGTTTAGCTCCACCAAACCATTGCCTTCGGGATTAAAAATCCTATGTAAAACGCAATCGAAAATAAAAAGCTGTTCTCTTGTGGGAATTCCCTTAGAAGCATTAAGTGAACCACAAGTGCTCACCATCAAAGCTACCGATGCGCTCGATGCAACTCGATTGAAAAAAATGATACTGCGCTAAAAAACTAATAACTCATAACCAAGCCAGTTTGGCTATAGGTGTAGAGCACGTAGGCCACCAAAAAAATGCCGCCGATAATGCTCACAATCATCCATGAAGGCAGATGATCCATGTTGGTGTGCAAGATGTGTGGTTTCACTGCAGCTGGTTGAGATTTGGTTGCAGTTGACTTTTTCGCTACGGTTTTTTTAACTTTTTTCTTTGCGGGCATACGAATCTCCTTACATATATAAACTACTAGTATCATAGTGCCTGAAAACGAGTACTCATTGCAAGTGGGACTTGGGCTTTTTCCGCACAAGGTGACGAGTATTGCGTAGCTTCTGTATACTGGAGTGGTTATAGCGGGTTTTTCAAACGCATGAGATATACATCTTCAAATGGATTTGGATCAAGATTCAAGCGTGCACGCAGAATTGCCGCATTTATTGCCGCGTGTGGTTTAGTGATTGGCATTCCCCTGGCAGTTTATTTTGCCCGCAACGCATCAACCACTGAAGCTGGCTGGTGGGATGAACTGTGGAATTATCGCAAGCGAATAAGCTTAGGAAACTCTGGTAGCGCACAAACAAGCAAGCGCGTCTCCATCAGCACTGACACGGCTACCATGATCACCGATGGCAAACTGCAAGCAGATTGCGATGATATTCGATTTACTGATATTAACGGTAAACTATTGGAACACCGAATTAACAAAAATATTGGTATTGCGCTTACCCAAACGTCTCAAGGTTCAAATAATACCAACGGCGCTACGTTTACTTTCTCACATAAAGTAACAAGCGGCTCAAACCAGGCTTTGGTGGTCGTGTATCACGGGCTACAAGGTAACGAAAACCCACTAGACGTAACTGGCGTAAGGATTGAAAACGGAGCCAGCGACGTCCAATTGACTCAAGCGGTTGAATCGACAAGCACCACCACGGATCGCTCATACATAACGTCTATTTGGACAAAGGCAGATGCGTTTAACGGATTGTCAGTTGACACAGACTACGATGTTGTCGTTACACTTTCATCAAATGTAGTCAGCCATGTGGCTGCGGCGTACACGCTCACTGGCGTCAACCAATCAGATCCCGTGGGGATTACTGCTTCAAACACAAACAGCGGTGTCGCTTCGCTCACCGTAACCACCGGCACCACAGATACAGCAAATAGTTTACTCATTGGTGGATCATTGGTGCGCGCAGATGCAGATTATGGCCAGCTGGATCCACCCGGAGTTATGACGTATTGGCAGCAGAATGGCACAGACACCACTCGAGGTGGGGGTGCTGGAGGATATTTGCGCACCAGCGCACGAGGAGCCTATTCCTTAACGTTTTCTTCTCAAGAAGGCTCAATCACTGCGTTTAATGCCGCGGTCGTGGAAATCAACCCGGTCACCAGCACTACTGATTGCAATACCGCCACCAGCGACCTCGAAGTGCTTGTTGATTCCATCCCGGCAGGAGGAACCGAAATTTTCATGTATTACGGCAATAGTATCGCTACATCAAACCAATCACTTTTAGCAGATCCTACCAAAGCTGTCACATATTCTGAAGACACAAGTTTTGATGATTCCACAAGCGGTGGAGCCTCAGGTGATCCATATTCATTCAATCATACAGTGACAAGTAGCTTGTCTAATACCCTTTTGGTGGCAGTTGTGCATGGGCTCAATTCTCAAGGCACCGGCACAGTCCCCTTTCGGTTTACATCAGTCACCTATAACGGCGATCTCATGCAATTTCGGTCACGTCGACATAGCTATACAACCAATAGAGATTTAACCACTGAAGTTTGGGTGTTACCCAATCCTGACACGGGTGGATCCTATGCTCTGGAAGCAACGACAGATAGAACTATTGATAAGTTTGCGGGGGCAGCTATCACCTTGTATAACGTTGGGCAATTTGCCGATGCTGATTGGTGGACTGGCGGAAATGGCTCGACAGTTGCTAGTCAAACACTCACTTTTACCATTAATGGCGCAGCCAGAACGCTTGTTGGCGGGGCTGTTGAAACCACTGCTGACGCCAATCAGCTTACAGTTACAGCACCAGGCACGGAGGTCTATGCCCAAGATACGGGCAGCAGCGATAACTCAGAAATTAGTGCTGCGGGCGGATATTGGGCAGCAACCCCCGTTTCGAATACTTTAGTGATTGGTCAAACATCAGGCACAACTCAACACATCAATGGAGCTGGTATCTCATTAATCGCCGACCAAACGTATGCTGAATTTACTCCTACGTCTGGACCCACGCTTCAAAGTGAAGAAAAAAGCCCTGGTCCAGTGCTGCATTGGAAGCTCGATGAAACAAGCGATAATCTCTGTACTGGCGGTGTCAATGATATTTGCGATGCAACCAGTAATCTCAACGACGGAACGTACTCGGCCACCCGAGCCTCGGGGAGCAGTTGTTTGCTTGGAGGATGCTATCAGTTTAATGGCACCACCAATGCGATCACCCTTCCTACTGCTTCCGATGCTTTCGTTGATTTTGCCGGTAGCGAAGCTTTTTCAGGTTCTGCTTGGATTTATGTGACCACTATGCCTACTGGCACTGACAAAGATGCTGTTATAGCTAAATGGGATGAGAACAGCAACCATGCCGCGTATCGCCTGTATGTCGAGAATGATGATTCCGATTCAACAGGCAACATGGCAGTACAAATCTACGACGAGTCAGCCAGTCAAGTTATAACCGCCACTGGCACCACCGATGCCATTGCCCAAAACACTTGGTATCATGTAGCATTTTCGTTTAATGGCGGAGCGTCGGGCACTGCCGGTGATCTCAAGATTTATGTCAATGGATCGTATCAAGCTCAAAACATTCTCAATGGCTCCTTTGCGGGATTAGAAAATCTTGCCTCTGACTTCACCGTGGCAGATTATGATGCTAATGACTCCACCAGCGGCAACACCGCGTTCACGGGCACTATTGATGAACTCAAGATGTTTGCTTATACGCGCTCTGCCGAACACATGAAAAACGATTATTTGATTGGCTCGACTGCAAGTGGCTCGAACGTGGTATTGGGTGGTGGCCTTACCCCCATGCCTACTCCCATAATTCATTGGAAGTTTGATGAAGGCAGTGGTGCTGTAGCTAATAATAGTGGTAGCAACGGTTCTGGTGACAACGGCACAATAGCCAGTGGCACTTGGTCGCTCTCGGGAAAATTCAATAAAGCACTTACTTTTACAGCTTCAACTTCAGTGACCGACACGATCACGGACCCTGGCAATACCAACACCTTATCTCTCTGGGTCTATCCAACATCGTCAGCAATTAGCAAGACCTTAATCACTACCGGAAAGTTAGCCACCGATGGCTCGGGACAACCAACCTATGGCACGTGCACCGGCACAGCTTTGTCTGTGGACACCTGGACCCATATTGTGGCTGTGTCTAATGGTGCCGGCAGTTGCACCATTTATCAAAACGGGGTGGCAACGAGCACTAATACTGGTGGTGTTACCTTTGGAACTACTCTCAATGTCGGAGTCACCAGCTTCACCGGCTCTATCGATGAAGTTAAAGTCTATGACGATGCTTTGAGTGCGGACCAAGTCAAGGTAGATTTCAATGGCGATGCAGCCATTAATCTTGGCTCAGGCGTCAACGAACGATCCGCATTAACTGATGGCGATTACCAATCCACTCTGGTCGCTCATTGGCCATTAGATGAAAACGCTGACAATACCTGCACCGGGGGCACTAATGATGTCTGTGACCGGTCTGGTAATTCAAATAATGGTGCGAACAATGCCTCACCAATATGGGTACCCGGAAAATTTGGAAGTGCGCTTAATTACCTTGGCAGTTCTAGTCAATACACCAGTATCACTGGACCAAGTAGTGTTAAGACCATTTCGTTTTGGGTCAATCCTCAAGATGATACCGAACCTTTACTCAATATTACTAGTACTACTGACTACATTACTTCCTCATCAGGAACTGTTACTGCCACGGGATTTGCCTCTCCAAGCATATATGTGAACGGCATATTAAATGGCACAATTACAGGCAATTATTGGAATCATGTTGTTGTTGCTAGTGATACCGCAGAAAATGCTAGTGCTCTGTACTTCGGTCGCGCAAACTCAAGTTATCTGACAGGGTCAATAGATGAAGTTCGCCTTTTCTCAACAAAACTGACGCAAGCGCAAGTTTCATACGAATTTTCTCGAGGCAAACCTATAGCTTGGTATCGCTTGGACGAGTGTGTGGGTGCGACAGCCAATGATGCAGCTGAAGTAATTCCCCTACCAACACTTCGACCAAACGGCACGATCACCATTGGTGGGACTGGTACCTACACTACGACTGGTAATTGTGTGAGCGGTACCAGCACCCATTCATGGTACGCAGGTGCCACCGGAAAAATTGGCAGCGCATTGGGGTTTGATGATACTAACGATTACATAACCATTGCCGATCAGAGTGTGTTGGATTTAACGAGTGGTTTAAGCATCACTGCTTGGGTCAAGCCAGCAGCCAATGAAGCAGATAATGTTATTGTCTCCAAAGGCACTTCGTATGAAATGGGTCTTACTGCTGATGGTGATGTCTATTTTTACAATGGGACAGGCACTGTAGACGATGAAAGTGCAAAAGCTACATCAGGCACTTGGTATCATGTGGCCATCACCAACAACGACACCACCACCACGTTTTATGTTAATGGAGTGAACACTGGCACTGATGCATTAGGAATAGGCGCTGATAACAGCACCAACTTATACATTGGTTACGACGGCACCAATTATTTTGATGGGCTAATTGATGATGTGCAATTGTTTAATTATCCCCTCTCTGCCACGCAGATCAAATCTTTTACGACCGGTGGATCAATCAGGTTTGAGTAATTCTCAAAGTCATTGAGAATGACATGCATAATTGTAGTAGGTTTGTGTATACGCTACAGTTAAAGATATATGTGGATCTTACTCACGTTGTTTGCCCTGTTACACAATCCTTCAATTATACATGCTGCGGAGTGTGATCTCGTGGTTGGTCAAGGAGAATCACATCAAACTGTTCAAAGTGCGCTCGGCGCCATCACCTCTGACAAACGCTCAATTTGCGTTAAAGATAATAAAACCTATGGCCGAGAAACCATTTCCGTTTCTGGCACAGCCGCCTCACCTATCGTCATCAAATCTCACCCCAGCAATACGGGTCGACCCAAGTTTCAAGACAATGATCCATTTCCACCCATGGATGTAAATGTGTATGAACCGGTGATAAAAATTCTCGGGAGTTTTATTACACTTGATGGTCTCGAGGTGTCGCGATCCTCAAGCATTGGCATGAGTAGCTTCAATAATACCAACGTGATACTACGAAACGTTGTGGTACACGACACCTATAATCACGGTATCAAGGCTGAGCAAAGCCCAGAGTTTTTTGTGACTGGCGCAACACTCTATCGAACCACGATGAAAGGCACGGTCACTGATTGTTTGAGAATTGCCGGCTGCAAAATTCCGGAAGTCATCATGATAAAAAATTCCCAGAATGGACATGTTGAAAATTCTCGCATTTTTGACGACGGCAGCCCTGGCAAAGGCGGCGTGCTCACTGCCTATCGATCAGATGGTGTGGTGTTCAAAAACAATGAAGTCTATCACGTCCAGGGAAACAGCATGCACATCGATAATTCAGATAATGTGCTCTATGAAAATAATTTGATCTACGAGACCTGCGAATCGACAAAAACTTTGGGAAATGGATTGTATAAATTGTCGGAGCGAGGCAAAGAACAAGCTAATTGGCAATATTACGGCTCCAATATCACCCTCAGAAATAATCTGATTGTGAACAAAAATAACGGCATCAACTTTGGCACCTGCCAAGAAATGGAAGCTGGTGATGTGTGCCCGCTTATGAACGTGACCGTGGAAAACAACACTATCGTGGGCGCTCAAGAATTTGCACTCAGATTGGCAGCTCATAATCGCAGTGGCAATATTCAAGTGAAAAACAATATTTTTCATGATCTCGACGACAATAATCCCGATGGCAGCAACGGCCTACCCCAGTCATCATTAACCTTTAGTAATAATATCTGGTCAACCAAGCCAGCATTTGCGGGCAATGACGCGCAAGTGACTAATTTAGGCAATGTGTTTGATAGCTCGGTTAATCTGGACTCCTGTGTGAGCGCACCATTAGATGTGTCGAAGTACCGGGTCAAATCAGCCTATGCAGGCATTGGTGCTGACATTTCAAAAGTAGGCGTGCTCACTAACTTGCCTGCACTTGATCCAACACCAACTGGCAATCAACCTGAAGAAAACTGGGATTTAGATAACGACGAAAATATAGATCTGTTCGATTTTAATGAGTTCGTCAGAAAAGTGATTCGGAATCAAGAAGCTTGGTCAAATGTTGCCAGCTTCATTGCCGCGTTTCGATTAGATGCTCAATAACTAATTTGGTTAGAGTTACTTAACGTCTATTTTTAATACTTGATTTAGTACCATATTTAGTCATAATAAACATATATGACCACTATTACGATTACTGATATAAAAAAACATGGTGCTGCTTCTATCTCAGATGTTGACACAAGCATTCTTATTGTTAATTCCAAACCAAAGTCGGCAATTGTGCCTATTGAAGAATACGAAATGATGCTTGATGCCCTTGAGGAGATAGAAGATAAACAATCGCTTATAGAGCGCGAATCGGAACCAACACTCTCTTCTCAAGAATTCTTTGCCAAAACTATCAAGTAGCCAGCATGTACCACCTTGTTTTCAAGAAATCGGTCCTCAAAGATATTCGGCAATTTCCCCAAGCTGTGATCAAAAAAATCCAAACCATAACCACATCCCTCACCCTTGACCCACGACCACTTCAATCAAAAAATCTCTCGAACTCTGATGCGTATCGTTTTCGATTTGGTCGCTATCGGGTGCTCTATGTGATTGATGATCGCAAAAAAATTATAACCATTGTCAAAATCGCTCATCGACGAGATGTCTATAGGTGAATTATTTTTCTAAGAGTTTAATCGTCAACATCATAGTGAGTTGCGATTTATTAGCCATGAATCTTTGCATGCCTGTACCAATGAAGCAGTACTACTATACGCCTAAAAATCCGCGTCAAAGTCTTCTTTTGACAGAGATGTTTTCTTAAGGCATGCTTGAGAGTGAATGAAAAAAGCTCTCCTGATTCTCGTATTTTTGCTGGTATTTGCACATGCCAACACTCTCGTTAAATCCCAGGCAGGATGTGATTATGTCGTTGGTCAGGGAGAAACGTTTACCGAAGTCGGAAACCCCGCAACCACCACTAAGGATGTTCTTGACCAAGCCGGAGTCAATTGGGCTGGCAAAACCATTTGTGTGCGAAACAATAAAGAGTATCCAGGCATGATAATTGAAAAAGGTGGCACAACTTCTCTACCACTCACAATTAGATCCCATCCCAATAATTCAAGCAAGCCAGTATTCAAAGATACCAAAGCTTTTCCCGATTATGACAAACAATTCTCCGGCAATGATGGCATTTGGGTTAATGCTGACAGCGTAACAGTAGATTCACTCGAAGTCAGTCGGGCATCACGGCATGGTGTCTATGTCGGTGCTCAAAGCGGAATTCGCAAAAATGTCATCCTTCTCAATCTAACCATCCATGACACCTTCAACACTGGCATCAACATTACTAAAAGTGAACAAGTGTTGGTGGATAGAGCCGAAGTCTATCGCAATCAACTCGTAGGCACTGTTACCAACTGTTTAGACTTTCCTCCAAGTCAGTGCACTATCAGTGAAGTCGTTAAAGCTACCGACAGTGATCACGTGACCATAAAAAACTCCCGCATCACCGAAGACATGAGTCCTGGCAGAGGTGGTGTCCTAACCGCGGGCAGGCTTTCAACCAATATATCCTTCACCAATAACGAAATCTATGGCAATACCGGTAATCAGATGCATATCGGGAATTTCACCAATATTGTCTTTGAAAACAACTTAATCGAAGGCACGACAGGCGATACTGGCACTGGCATGTTTCGCTTGGGTGAGCGCTATCCTCGCGACAAAGTCAATTACACCTTTCGCGGTGATAACTTTGTCTTTCGCAACAACCTGCTTGTTGGCTTAGCTCGAGGCATTAATTTTGATCATTGCGAAGGAGTTGACACCAATCTGGATGGCACTGAAACTTGGGTTTCTAGCAACTCCTGCCCCTTTAATAATGTAACCGTTGAAAACAACACTGTCGTGGGCATCGGTGCTCAAGACTCTGGCGCCAAAGAGGACAAAGAATTCGCACTAAAAATTGCTGCTATGCGCGGATATCCTGCCAATAATATCACTATCAAAAACAACATCTTCCATACGGTCAATGGTCAAGCTGGTGATGTTCCTGATCTTGATAATGGACTAGGAAGTAGAGTTTCATTTGAGGGAAACATCTGGTCTGATAATCCTTACATTACCAGTGCAGATCAAGAAATTAGAAACTTGCTCGGAGTGTTTCCCGCCAATCCTGATCTAACCAGAACGTTTACCGGACGAGTAGATCCTTCACTCTACCAAGTAGCAACCACTTACAACGGAAAAGGTGCAGATATTTCTAAAGTGGGCATTAATCGCGACGGCACGACTCCACCTATTCCTATCCAATCACCCACACCTTCTCCTACTCCTGAAGGCGACACATCTGATTGGGATCTAGATGAAGATAGTGATGTGGATGTGTTTGATTTTAATCGGTATATAAAGAAGGTAATGACAAATCAGGATAGCTGGTCAAGACTAGCAAGTTTTGTGGCGGCGTTTCGGTTTAATGCGCAGTAATTTATGGATTTTCTCTGATTAATCAAGCGAGCCAATTGACATACACACATTCGTGTGTATACTAGAGAAATGAATCCCTATTCTGTAAGCAAAAAACAACAGTATTTTCAGGATTTAGCCACCACTCTATCTCAGTCCGATTCCCAGGCAAATCAACGCGTGCAAATTAAAATGCCTGCAAAAGTAGTAACTGAGCTTGATCGGTTATATCCGGATATTAACCGCAGTCAACTACTCACTCAACTTGCACTCGAAGCCATTAATCATAAGCTTCGATTTGCTGACCGACCGGTGTTTGTTTCACTACAAGCAGATGAGCAAAGTGGCTTAGACACAATGCATGACTATCTTAGTGAGCGAGATCAAGATGGCGACACGACCAAAATTCGGTGATATTTATGTGGTGCGATTTCACCCTGCGTATGGTTCAGAATTCCAAAAATATAGACCGGCGGTTATTGCCAGCAGCCGAGTAAGCGAAGCTGATCCACGTTTTGCACTAATCAGCCCATTCACTACTAATCTCAAAGTCGAGCATCCAGAAATCGAAATAATTATCGAAAATGAAGTCCTTAAGCAACCTTCGCTTCTCCTCTCATGGTATTTGCTGACCATAGATGCCAGACGTTTGGTAAAACACTTGGGAACTTTGGACACCCGAGATATTGAAAGATTCCAGGTCGCCCTGAAAAAAGTGATGGAATAATTTCTCGTTAATATAACTCATCACGAAAGCATGACATCTTTGACAACACAAATTCATTAAGGCATGCTTGAGAGTGAATGAAAAAAGCTCTCCTGATTCTCGTATTTTTTCTGGTATTTGCACATGCCAACACACTCGTTAAATCCCAAGCCGGATGTGACTATGTTGTTGGAAATTCAGAGACGTATTCAGAAATTGGTACAAATACTGCTATGGATGTTCTAAAGCAAACTCCATCTGGCGGATGGGCGGGAAAAACGATCTGTCTTAAAGACAATAAAACCTATCCTGTGTCAACAATTACAAAAGACGGAAGCAGCAATGCACCGCTTATTATTCGGTCTCATCCTCAAAATAGTGGGAGAGCAACATTCACCGACACTCGATCCTGGCCTGCAATGTGTGGCAATGATTTCAATTTCACCATCAAGATCTCGGCCAGCTATGTTCAACTACAAGGAATTGAAGTCAGCAGAAGCTCAGGTCGGGGCATAGCGGTTGCAAATAGTTTGTATGTGGATATTAAGGATGTGGTGGTGCACGATACTTTTTTATCTGGCATTCATGTTGAAGATAGTCCAAATACAATTGTTGATGGCGCTCAGACTTTCAACACCACGTTGAAAGGCGAAGTAACTGCGTGTATCACATCAACCTGCCCAAAGGATAATCCCCGGGATGATACTCCTGATTCTGTTGGATGTACTATTCCAGATACAGTGGTTGTCAAAAATTCGCCCAATTCAACTGTCAAAAACAGTCTCATTCGTGACGATAAAAGTCCGGGAAAAGGTGGCATCATGCTGGCGTATCGGTCAGATGGCGTTACGTTTAGCAATAACGAAGTCTACAACGTCAAAGGTAACTCCATGCACATCGACAACTCTGATAACGTCTTATACGAAAACAACCTTATTTACGAAACCTGCTCGACTGCAGAAAAAGACCTTGGCAATGGCATGTATTTTTTAGCTGAACGTGGAGGTAAGCCAGAAGACCCTTGGACCTATTATGGCAGTCATATCACGATCCGGAATAATATTATCGTCAATAAAAGAGGTGGTATTCTCTTTGGGACCTGTCAACAACCCAATACCACTGACTCTTGTCCCGTCAAAGATGTGTTGCTGGAGAATAACACCGTGGTCGGGATTGTCAGCGTTGATGAGCCCAAAGCTGGCATTCAAGCGAATTATGCGCTGCAATTCAGAAAAAAAGAAGGCAACACAGTTTTTGAATTAATTGTGGTAAGAAACAACATCTTCCATATGCGCAAAACTATTCAACCAACCGATCCCCATGGTGCATCACAGGTTCCAGCTTCACAAATCACCTTCAATGGAAATATCTGGACTAAAAAGCCCACATTTGCAACTGGCGATGTACAAGTCAATGATATCTCGACAGTAATAAGTAATACTACAGGTTTGACTGCCTGTCCTTCACAAAGGATTAGTCCTGATGCATTCCGTAGTGCCGCGCAATATTCTGGCAAAGGAGCCGATGTGTCCAAAGTCGGTATTGGCCGAGGAAGTAACACACCTTTTTCGTCCCCTACTCCTATGCCTGATTGGGATTTTGACAATGACCATGATGTGGATGTGTTTGATTTTAATCGGTATATAAAGAAGGTAATGACAAATCAGGATAGCTGGTCAAGACTAGCAAGTTTTGTGGCGGCGTTTCGCTCGAACTAACCGACACTAGAATATCAATTTATCTGACCACTAATTAGGTAAGAATAGTTGTTAAATTAAGATATTAAGCATAGAAACATATTTGTATTGGACGGTTGTGAGCCAGATACTTCAGTAGGCTGAACCAGTTATTGACATGAAAACTCTTAATTCTCAAATCAGTTTCAAATTTCGAACCGTCCTCAGCATCTTTGCTAGCCTGATTACCTCTATGGTTATTCTCTTGTCGACTTCTCATCAAGTGATCGCCGCTGGCAAACCTGCTCTACTTTTTATTCTAGATGGCCAATCAAACGCCGGTCCGAAAGGCAGTGGCAAACAATTGCAGAGTACATGGAAGCAAATTGTTCCCGATACACTGATTCTTCCAAAAGTCGAGAAGTTTGGGTGGATTCCCGCTAATCCTTACGAAGTTGCAAATAAATTTGATAAAAGCAGTTCCAGCTTTGGCGTTGAGCTGTCTTTTCTCAAAACCTTGAAACCCTACTATCCCAACACCATTTTAGCTGTTGCTCAGGATTCTTATGGTGGTGCTTCAATTATATGCTGGGAAAAAAACCATTCGACTCCTGAGTGGAAGCAAGACATGATCAATGTAGGCAACGGCACAGGCGATCAAGCTTTCAAATTAAACAATCCCCAATACCCTGACCTAATGGAAACAAAAAACAAGGCTGTAGCAACGCTCTTAGCGCGAGATGATGTGTCAAGCGTCACCCTCGCTGGAGTGCTGTGGGTCCAAGGTGAGCAGGATGTGGGCAGAACGTATGGTGCCTTGCGGTATGAAGCCAATCTCAAAAAACTGATCAGCAATGTTCGTCAAGATTGGAATAGTCCCCGATTACCATTTTTGTTTTTAGATTCGCACTCAAAAGATCCAGATAATCCAAACGTAACAATATTTGATGCTGCGGTTGCTCAAGTGGCTACAGACGTGCCCAACACTGCCATGATAAATACCCGTGACCTTCAAACGTGGCCTGACGGAGTTCATTTTAATACGTCTGGGACAGTAAATGTTGGAGTCAGACTAGCAACAGCCTACCGCGAAAAGATTCAGTCTCCCACTACTCCCGAACCACCCGTTCCACTCGCCTCGCCTACCCTTACCGCTGGTCCATCTCCAATTCCCAGCAATACTCCAACAAGTGGAGCAGTGCTAACTGCTGACTTCAATGATGATGGAGTGGTAAACTTGGCTGACCTCCTGTTGTTTATTCCTCAATTTAATACCACAGTAGCTAAATTTGATCTGAACAAGACGGGACGCGTGGATATCTTTGACTTTAATGTAGTTATTGGAAACCTAACCAAGTAGACTGAATTAACGTAACCAATTAGGATTTAAGATTGCTATGATCCATTTCTCAAACACTCAACAAACAGTGTTTCTTGGTTTGTGCTTGATTGCCTCCTCACTAATAAGCGCACCATTGCTACATGCTCAAACAGGCGGATGCACCAAAACTGTTTCCAAAGGTGGCGGTGCAGATTTCACCTCAATCCAATCTGGTATCAACGGTATCTCCTCAGGTCAAACCTTGTGTGTTAAAGGAGGTAACTGGAAATACGAAGAAGCCATCACCCTTAATAAGGCTAATATCACCGTTAAAGCTCATCCCGATACCCCGGCTCCGGTGCTTGATGGCAAATATAATCGTAGTTTAATTATTCCCACAACTGAGGGGATCAAATTGCCTTTGGGTACAGCGCCTGGCTATCTGCCTGGCTATACCCAAGGCAAGGATAAGAAAGGTAAAACAACTCTCAACCCCAAATCAATGGTCGCAATCACCGCTCCAAGTGCAACTTTCGATGGATTTGTTATTCAAAATATTGCCGGCAGAGGAATTGGCATCAGCGCCAGCGATGTAACCGTGAGCAATAATAAACTTTATTGGATTCATAACTCCGCAATTGCATCGAATAATACTTCAGGTGGTGTTAAAAATATTGTGGTGAAAAACAACATCGCCATGTTTGGATCATTATTTAGCATCGATCCAGACTTTAAAGACATTATCGACAAAGAAAATCAGCCAGACCCGGCAGGAGGAATTGTAAAATTTGGTAACCTAAGTGGAGGCTTACTGCTTCAAGGAAACTACTTTGCCTACAATCATGGAGAAGGTATTAATATCGGTAAAAATAATAGAGGGAGCGCGCAAAATCCCCTAATCATTGAAAAAAATGTCATCCACGACTCACATCACAAAATTATCAATACTAATTCGAGTCAGTATGTGCATATCCGTAATAATTTGGTATTCAGCCCAAACCCAATGATTAAGGTTGGAGAGAGAATTGCAGGAGGACCAATTGATATTCTCGATGAATCCACCGAGAAAGATAAGCAAACACCTTATATTTGGTCCCGTGACATTTATTTTTACAATAACATTGTGGTTAACACCCAACAAAATTGCATTAGAATGGCTGGGCGAAATAGTGTTTATCGAAACATGTACATTGGTTTTAATACCTTTGTGACTGGACCAAACACCACCCATAGCTGTATTCAAAACCGAGAACCTACTGCAAATTTTAATGGAATTTTTGAAAATAACATAATTCATAGCACTCATGCCCCAGCATTTAAAGGCTTGGCTGGCAACCTCACTTTCCGCAACAACCTATGGTATCCAACTGATAAAGCACCAACTGACGCCATGTTTGGCTCGGGCAGTTTGAAAGTTGATCCCAAACTGGTTGATCCCAATTCGCAAATTAAGGCCCTTAAGTATCCTGGTGAGGCAAAGGGCACCTTTTTAAACTATTCTGATCTGGAATTTCTCCCCAATGGGTTTCAGGTAGATATTGACGTTAATAAATATCGCATCAATAGTGGCTCCCCCGCTATCAATGCCGCTTCACAACGAACGGCTGTCAATGGATTTATGCCACCACAAGAAGCATATGCCACTGACTTTTTTGGCAGAGCTCGAGGCACTAATCCCGACATTGGTGCTCATGAATCAGATGGCACGGCTGCACCCACCCCCACCGCTGGTCCATCTCCAACACAAGAACCAACTCCTGATGACTGGGATCTTGATAACGATGATGATGTAGACGTGTTTGATTTCAATCGATTTATAAAGAAGGTAATGTCAAATCAGGATAGTTGGACGAAGCTTGCCAGTTTTATTGCCGCGTTTCGCTTAGGCGAGTAACAGTAGATTTTGAAGCAGCAATGCTT
>CAYYKL010000021.1:0-20170 GCA_964441155.1 uncultured Pseudomonadales bacterium | reverse complement strand
CTTTCTACAACAAAAAGTTGTACAAAGATTCCGAAAACTATCGTGAGCTATTCAATCCACGAAAATGCTTATTGGGTTACAATTTGGTGGTTACAGTAACTACTAGTATTTCTGAGGTTTTTATATGCCAATAACGATAATCCCTGCAACTATTCAAGATATAGATAAAATTATTTCCTTTATCCGAATTACTTATGATGATGCGGTGGCTCCCAATTACACAAAACAAGGAAATGAAGAGTTCTATAAATATCTTGATTCTAAAGCGATGCAGGAAAGATTGAAAAAAATCATTGGATCCTTAAGGCCACCAATCAGACTGAGTTAATTGGCGTAATCGAAATTCGAGACAACAATCATCTTTCAATGCTATTTGTAAAAACTGACAAACAACGTCAAGGGATTGGCAAACAATTGCTCTCCGCTGCAATTGAAGCAATAAAAAAGAATAGTCCGAATCAAAAAATGCTTACGGTGCATTCTTCACCCAACTCTGTCACTGCTTACGAAAAAATGGGCTTTGAAACTTCGGGCAAAGAACAGATGGTGAATGGTATTAGATTCACCACAATGCAGATGCAAAATTGATTCAATTGCCCTTCCTTTTTCGAATCTAATCAATTCATTTGATTGGGGACTTGTTGATTGAATAGAATAAATTGATAATTCTCAAATCTTTCTGCGCAATTTTCGCAAGACAAATAACACAATTTTTATAACCATATAAATTATTATTCCAAAAATAGATAATACAATTAATATGCTAATTCGGTATGCCGCTTCAGAAGGGAAAATCTTGGTCAAAAAATAACCTATTTCCCAATTCATCAAAAGTGCACTTGCCCAAACAGGCTGGGATATTACTCTAATCATTTGAAGAAGAATGATTGGATCATATAAACCAAATACATGATCAAAAATCCTGTCGCATTCTGGAATTCGGTATTCAGAATTTTCAATTTTATAAATTGGCAGTACTGACATCAAATACGTCTGTCCTATTTCAAAATCAGGGAGCGGTGAATATCCGCCATATGTCGGTACACCAATGTCCAGATTGTTACTGTTTTTATTTGATCCACAATCTCCAGAATTCAATGGCAAAGAGATTGTAAATGTATTATTCACCTCACCAAATAAAGTAGCTTTTGACTCAAAATGAGTCACAACTTTTTCAGATTTACAGTTAACATTTTCATTTGTTGCTTCAGCAACAACTAAATTAGAACTAGAAATTAATTTAGTTTCACAAAGTGAGGCTTTCGCAGATTTAAGGGAAAAAGTAAAAAAACAAATAACAAAACAGAAAAGTATTATAGTTTTAATTATCACTGTTTTTTGCATAACACATATAAGATTAAGCCTAATTGCATCTCATAACAACCCAATTAATCAGCGGCGGAACTAAAATCGATTATATTTTGGAAATTAACTGCAAAATATTATCTGTTGCTTTCTGAATCCCCAATGGAGAGACTACGCTTGGCTATGTTTTTATTAGGAATTAACGACAGGATTCGAATGCCCTGCGGGCATCTAGCGACCTTCTCCATGAAATCTCATTTTCCAAATCTATCTTTCTCACAAAGTTAAATATCCCCTCTGTTGAGGCGATATTTAACTTTGTCGGGGAGACAGGATTCGAACCTGCGACCTCGCGCACCCCATGCGCGCGCGCTAGCCAACTACGCTACTCCCCGTCTTTGAAACTATTACCAAGCTTCAAGCTGCATTATACCGCACAAATTAGGTCTTGCATGGCATTAGCGCATATGTTTGAATGTGATTAGTTTTCGTGCTAGTTTCGGGTTTTAGTCGAGAGTGAACCTAATTAATTTAATTGTTATTTGTCAAAGTAGAAAGGTGTAAGGCACATATGGGAAGAAAAAAAAATGATCCAGTTGCTCCAGCGACTGAGGTTGAAACATCACATAAAAATCAAGCAGTTAAGATTGCTATGGAACAAATCACCAAGCAGTTTGGCACCGGCTCAATAATGAAATTTGGCGAAGGCATGGGCAAAGATTTGCATATCGATGTCATCCCCACTGGCTCCATCGCTCTTGATATCGCATTGGGCTGCGGAGGAATTCCACGGGGGAGAATCACCGAAATCTACGGACCAGAAGCTTCCGGCAAAACAACCGTTTGTTTGCATGTCATTGCTGAAGCTCAGAGGCGTGGTGGCAATGTGGCCTTTATCGATGCTGAACACGCACTTGATCCCGCTCGCGCTGAGGCAATCGGCATAAATTTGGATGAGCTCCTTATTTCTCAACCAGACACGGGAGAGCAAGGCCTGGAAATCGCTGAAACGCTGATTCGATCGGGTGGCATTGATGTAGTGGTGGTAGATTCAGTCGCCGCATTGGTTCCCAAGGCAGAAATTGAGGGGGAAATGGGCGACTCGATTATTGGTTTGCAAGCCAGACTCATGTCCCAAGCCATGCGCAAGCTCACGGGCTCGATTAGCAAAAGCAAAACTGCACTTATCTTCACTAATCAACTGCGGATGAAAATTGGCGTCATGTTTGGCAACCCCGAAACAACTCCCGGCGGTCAGGCGCTCAAGTTTTATTCTTCTGTTCGTATCGACATGCGAAAAATTGGCAATATCACACAAGGAGAAAAAATTATTGGCAGTCAACATCGAGCCAAAGTCGTTAAAAATAAATTAGCCCCTCCTTTCCGCAAGGCCGAATTCGATATCATGAATATCGGAGGCATTTCGATTAGCGGAGGTTTGGTGGATGTAGCGGTCGAACTGAACATTATTAATAAAGCAGGTTCCTTCTATAAATATAAAGAAGAAGTCTTAGGCCAAGGCCGAGAAGCCACTAAGGCCAAGCTTGAGGAAACGACAGCCTTAAGAAAAGAAATAGAGGCCGCAATTTGGAAACACGTTAAAGGCTCAAATGATTTACCCATTGAACTAGGCGAAAATGCGGATGGAGAATCTCAAGAAGAAACCTCTTGATCAAAGACGCATCGTCTCCGAAGCGAAAGAGCTAAATTTGTCGGTTGACAACGTCTGTATTTCACCGTTATGGTAGAAACAGTAACTAGCATAAGGAGAATATTATGAGTTGGTCTGCCCCCATTCGAATGTTTATTGTTGCCCTAACACTAGCAAGCCTTGCGGCTTTGCTACCAAACACGAAAGTTCAAGCGGGTATCGCCAATCATATCGTTATCTCTGAAATTCAAACTGCCGGTGACACAGCCAATGATGAATTCATCGAACTCTATAATCCCACCAATCAACCGGTTGATATTACTGGCTGGACACTTCTCAGAAAAACTGGTCTAGGAGGAAGTGGAAATATTATCACCAGCATGACTGGAACCATTCAACCCTATAGCTTCTATTTAATTGCGCCCGATGGATACAACGGCAGCACTCCCAGAGATGCTGCATATTCTAATGCCAGCAATGTTTTAACTGGAGACAATAGTGTCATCCTCTTGGATACGACTGATAGTTTCGTTGATATCGTCGGCATGGGCTCACCCACTGATTCGGAATTGTTTTCAACGCTCGACCCCATTGCTGGCGAAAGTGTTGAGCGTAAGGCTTTGCCCAGCTCAACCAATATCACTATGGACACAAACGGCGCTCACGCATTGCTCGGCAACGGCGAGGACAGCAATAACAATGGCAGTGATTTTACCAGCCGAAATGTTCCTCAGCCTCAGAATTCTTCGTCGCCCATTGAAAACCCAAATATTGCTCAGCCAACACCGACCAACTCACCCACGGCTGCACCAACGGTAGCCCCTTCACCCACGACCGCTCAACCCTCACCTACGGGAGTTGCGCCAAGTGCTACTCCTGTGCCTCAGGTTTCCCCCACGAGTGCTCCGACACCGACCGTTGCGCCCAGCGCGACCCCGGTTCCTAGTGTCTCGCCCTCACCAACCGTAACTACTGCGCCAACTGTAGCCCCTTCACCCACGACCGCTCAACCCTCACCTACGGGAGTTGCGCCAAGTGCTACTCCTGTGCCTCAGGTTTCCCCCACGAGTGCTCCGACACCGACGGTGGCACCTAGCCCAACACCAACACCTGGTGGCGAAATAGTAATGATGGATAATCAATTCATGACCTGCAAAAAGAGCTATCGAACCATCAGCATCATGACACTCTCGTTCCGCATGCCAAGCTTTTCATGCACAAGTAAATAGATAAATACTATTAGTTTTTTACAAAGCCTGGGAAACCGGGCTTTGTGTTGTTTAAACGTAAACAGAAATTTATATGTCCCTCAACCTAATCCTCGAAAAAAGATTCTGGAATCAAGGCTTGAAAGCGGTGGTTGGCGTTGATGAAGTGGGACGAGGCAGCCTAGCTGGTCCAGTGGTTGCAGCGGCAGTAAGCTTCGATCCAGGACACATGCCTATAAAAGGCATCAATGATTCAAAACGCGTCTCAGCCAATAAACGAATTGAGCTAAACGCACTGATCCGTGAGCAAGCGCGCCAATGTGTTGTGATTTCAGTTTCGGCAGCGAAAATAAACGCTCAAGGAATTTCTGCAGCTACCAAACACGCAATTAGCGCGTGTCTGCTCGAATTCAAGCCTGTGGATATCGCATTAATTGATGGAGTTTGGGCTCCGCAATTAATGTTTCCTTGCAAAACGATTGTGCGCGGTGATTCCATGTGCTACTCGATTGCGGCAGCGAGTATTGTTGCGAAAGTGTATCGAGACACCCTCATGAAACGGATGAGTAGAAAGTATCCGCAGTATTATTGGGATAAAAATATGGGCTACGGGACAGCATTGCACCGCACCATGATTAGGCAACTCGGATCGACTCCATATCACCGAACGTTATTTATTCGAAAAACGCTTTCACTCGAAAATCCTTCGAATAATTAAAGTTTTTGATTGATTCGGAAAATCTTCTGCACACAGGTATAATAATGCGGACTATGCCACAATTTAAACAGCATGCTTTGTCGACAAGAAAAAAAAGAGTTGCAAACGCCGGAAAAGCCTCAAAAACACCAGTCGTCAAACCCATTGTTTCAAGTAATAAACCAAAAAAATCATCTCGCTTTACACAAGTGCTCATGCTTGTTCTGGGATGGACCATGATCACCTTAATGGCCCTGACCATTATCATGTCAGGTTATCTTTACGCCCAAATTCGCCAATTTGAAGATACTTCTAGGGTTTCTGCCATTTCGTTAGTGCAATCTGCTCTTGCGGCACGAAAAATAAATTTGTTTGCCGAAAAAGACGCCCTCACTCTGCTCATACTCGGTCTAGATGCTACTCAAAATCGTCAAAGTCCCATGATCATGACTGATACGATAATGCTCGCGAGAGTAAAAAGCGATGGACACATTTCACTTCTTCCTCTGCCTCGTGATTTATGGATTGACAGCCTAAAAACGAAAATTAATGCTCTCTATTTCTACGGGCAAGAAAGCAATGAAACGACCGGCATTGAATTGTTGAATAAAATCATTATGGAGATAACCGGAATTAGCATTGATCATCACCTAGTTATTGACATTGACCACCTCAAAGAAATCATTGACGCTATTGGTGGTGTAGACGTTCTCGTTGAGCGATCATTTGTCGATGAAAAATATCCGGCTGAATTATCAACTAACCCTCCTGAACTTGCTGCACTCTATCAAACTATTTCTTTTACTCAAGGAGTTAATCATTTTACTGGTGATCAAGCACTGAAGTTTATGCGCTCTCGGCAAAGCACTGACCCCGTCGAGGGCACCGATCAAGCTCGAAGTAAGCGGCAACAAAGAGTAATTGAAGCTCTCGTTTATAAAATTGGTAACGATAGAAGTATTGCTTCACCCGAAGCCCTTGGAACACTGCTCGCACTCTGGAATAAACTCGATACTTCACTAGACATAACTACTTTAGTTGCGCTGGGGTTGCATAGCCTTCAAGCACCCATTTCAATCAATGCACTTTCAATTCCTGTTTCGAACCAAGACTCTGCGGGTATTATCTCTAACCCCCCTGTATCCAAACATGATCAATGGGTCTGGGAACCAACCGATCCAACATGGAGTGAATTCAAACAATGGGTGTCACAGCATTATTAAGCCCTAACAATAAAGTGCTTGTATGATAGATATTGTCTTGCTTCTTGCATCCACGCTCTTGCTCATAACTTGTCGATGGTGGATTCAAAAACGCTTGCAAGGTCTGGTTGTGCTACTTGGTGGCAGCAGAAACCTGTCAATTAAATTGTATAGTTTGCTCTTTTTGCCCGGAGTAATCCTGCATGAAATATCTCATTTTATTATGGCAGCGCTTTTGGCAGTTCCGACCGGTGAAATTTCCATCTTTCCTGAATCAAACCCCACGCAAAGCAAGGAATCGTCTGAAGTTTCTTTGGGTTCTGTGAAAGTCGCCAAAACAGACTTTGTTCGCTCAACTCTTATTGGCCTAGCTCCCTTTATCACTGGCTCGATTGCCCTGTATGCATTGGTAAACATTTTTTTCATTGACTTGATAACGGCACCTTCGTTGCTCATTGGCATTCAAACACTAGCAGCTGAGGCAAGCAAATTATTGCAATGGCAAACGTGGGTGGTCATATACGCTGTGCTTACCGTTGCCAATACTATGTTCCTAAGTCGCTCGGATATTCGCTCCTGGCCAGTTGTGGGTGTTTTTGCGGCGATTATTTGTGGCTTATTAGTTTTCTCTGGATTTTTTGATTCAATAGCTTCCACCATGGTGCGATTCGCAATTTCGCTAGCCAGATCACTAACCAGTAGTTTCTTTTTTGTGACAGTCATCGATGCTTGTGTTATTGTGGTGTTGTATTGCTTCGAAAAAGTCCTGGAGAAAATAACAAGAAGAAGAATCATTTACGGTTCATAATAAATAGTGCAAGGAGTCTTATGCGATTATTAGTCACGGGTGGCGCAGGCTTTATCGGTGCCAACTTCATCCACTATTGGCTTGAAAATCACGCCTCAGATTCTATAGTGAATTTTGATGCGCTAACCTATGCGGGAAATTTAGAAAACTTAGAGAGCATTGCCTCGCAAGCCAACTACCAATTTGTAAAGGGTAATATATGTGACTCTCAGGCTGTGGATGAAGTTATGCAGGACGTCGACGTCATAGTTCATTTCGCAGCCGAATCACATGTTGATCGCTCGATTCTTTCCCCCATAGATTTTGTCAACACCAATGTGCTGGGAACATCAGTGCTCCTAGAAGCTGCTCGAAAAAAGAACATTCACTTTCATCATGTTTCGACCGATGAAGTGTTTGGCAGTTTGATGTTGGGCAGTGATGCCAAGTTCACCCATGAATCACCCTACAACCCCAGTAGCCCGTATGCGGCTTCAAAAGCGGCTTCCGATCACTTAGTTCGCAGCTACTTTCATACCTATAAGCTGCCGGTTACAATTTCAAACTGTTCCAACAATTTCGGACCCTATCAGTTTCCGGAAAAATTTATCCCTCTGACCATAACCAACGCGCTTGAAGACAGGCAAATCCCGCTTTATGGCAATGGACAACAAGTTCGAGATTGGCTGTATGTCGAAGATCATTGTCGCGCCATAGACCTTGTTATCAATAAAGGTAAGATTGGCGAAACATATCTCATTGGCGGCAGCACCGATGACATTCCTAACTACCAAGTGGTTAAAATGATTCTCAATATTCTGGAAAAACCTGATAGCATGATTGAGTATGTAACGGACCGTCCTGGCCATGATGTGCGTTATGCGATTGATTGGAGCAAGACCCATGACGAACTTGAATATTCGCCACTTCATGCATTCGGCACGTATCTCGAAAAAACAGTCGCTTGGTATCTCGAGCAAAGAGAGTGGTGGCAGCGAATAAAGTCTGGCACCTACCAAACGTACTATGAAACACAATATGGTGACAGGTAGTTTGGCAGCATGCATCGCCCCAAATACTTATGATTTTATCCATTGATTGACAAGATCTCTTGAAGTTGTCTATAGTGGTACAAGAGGGACTTTACGTTTATTATGTCCCAAAGTGCTTTTTGTATGTAAGAAAGGGGGTGAGTCATGAAACTACATCGATTGTTGCCTGCCCGGCGTCAAGGTTTTACCTTAATCGAGTTGCTGGTTGTTATCGGTATCATTGGTATTTTAGCGGCAGTTGTTTTGGTCGCGGTTAATCCCGGTCGCCAATTCGCTTCAGCTAGAGACACCCAACGGAGAGCTGACTTGTACTCGCTCACCAATGCTATCTACCAATACGCTGCTGAGAACAATGGGAATCTTCCAACTGTTATCACTACCGCAGAAACTTGTATTGGTAATGGTGGAACTGGAATTGGTGGAGCCTGTATAGACTTAGGTCCAGATTTGGTTCCTACCTATATCGCATCACTTCCAACGGATCCAAGTATTGGAACTCCTGATAATACTCGCTATACGATTTCACTTGACGCTAATGGTCGGGTAGTCGCGACTGCAGCCTCAGAGTTGGAAGCCGGAACTACTATTTCGGTAACTCGCTAAAAAATAACTACATTTTTAAAAATGCAGTTTGCATGAAAAAATCCGGTAGCTTTCAATAGGCCGGATTTTTTCTTGGCGTGTCTACCCCCGCATTCTGACTCATGATACAGTGAAGAAAGTCGTATGAACGCAATTGCCCCACTCATCCTTCCTCCAATATTTACCAGAAGAAAAAATCAAATCGTTTTGGCTTTGGCAGTAGTTTTTTTTATTGTAATTCCAGGAACACTCATTATTGCGTATGTTAATTCACAAAAAGCTGCACAACAAAGACTCGAGCAACAAGCCAAAGCTTTTGAAAGCCCTGATTTTGCCACTAAGCGACAAATTAGAAAAATCTCTTTGAAACGAGATGGTGAAAACGGTGAAGAATTGATTGAAATCACCGCTTCCGGTACAGTGCTGCATTATGATGCGCAAGGCAACCTCATTAAAAGTGGGCTCATGGGTTTTGCCGATGTAAAAGAATTATTCGATAAACTCAACCGTAATTTGGATTCATTTGGTCAAACTTATTTTGGCTCAGGAAACTACACGCTCATAATTGAAACAAGCACTGGCACAACCGTGATTGAAGTGACTGAAGGCGGCGATGGCGATGATCCGATTGAAGATATCATTGATGATTTAGAAGATGTGATCGAAGAAACGCTCTACCCAACACCAACACTAGTTCCACCCCCAACCATCTACGACCCCAATGCCACACCCGTGCCACCTTCTCCGACACGTGCTCGCGCTCCCACTCCAACTCCTACACTTGCTCCCGGAGTTCCAACGCCCTTACCAGCCTACATGCTCGCACCCACATTCACATGTGAAGATGTATACTCTGGCGGCAAACCATTGCCAGTCTCAAATACCGTCTGCGGGGCAAATCCGAATTAAGCCTGAGATTACTTAGCTTTTGTGACTTGGCGCGTTGATCAGGCCACATTTTTTGTATTTTTTTCCTGAGCCACATGGGCACGGATCATTGCGGCCAACTTTAACGACCGGCTTACTGGTGTCAACTAAGCGCATGGTGCGCCCGTCACTACTTCCCGACTTGCCAGCAGTTTTGGCCATGGCTGCAGCTAGTGCTGAAACCGACGCTTTGTTTTGAGACGAGATTGGAGCAGCTTGTTGTTGCTCTCCGCCTGAATTCAGGGGATCAACCAACTCTTGTTTGTGGGCCTGAGCTTGCTGCATGATCGAAGGAGTAGGTGATTCATTGAGTTGTACACGGAATATTCGATGAGCGGCATCTACTTCGATTTTATCGAGCAAGCGCTCAAACATTTGAAAGGCTTCTTTCTTATATTCTGCCAACACTTGCTCTTTGCCACCACGCAACCAAATGCCTTCGCGCAAATCATCGATTGCATCAAGGTGATCCATCCAGCCTTCATCTAGGCTTGAAAGCAAAACATACCGCTCAAGTTTATGCATCGTCTCATTGCCCATTTGCGCTTCCCGTTGCTCATAGGTTTTGGCGACCACATCTTGCAAGAGCGTCACTGCGGCCTCGCGATTTTCTGCTTGAGCAACTTGTTGAACCAGCGCGTCTTGCGAATTTTTATCGAAAGGAATCAATGTCATCACGTCTTTAACCAAGGCAGCTGCACTTTCTTCATCAATTCCTTCTAGAAGCCGAACGGTCCCCATCGATTCAATTGACTCATCCAGCATTGTGGTCAAGCGATCTCGGCTATATCGGTCGTCTGAATCTTCTTTGGATACTTCGGCCAAGATTTTTTCTCGTCGCTTATAAATAATTTCGCGCTGCTTATTCATGACGTCGTCGTATTCAACCACTCGTTTGCGTTGATCAAAGTGGAAACCTTCGACCTTGCTTTGTGCCTGCTGAATTGACTTACTCACCATGCCCGATTCGATCGGTTGGTCTTCGGGAATTCGCAACATGGTCATGATCTTGCTCACCTGTTCACCGCCAAAAATGCGCATCAAATCATCTTCTAAGGAAACATAGAAACGCGATGATCCTGGATCTCCTTGTCGACCCGATCGACCACGCAACTGATTATCGATGCGTCGGGAATCGTGGCGCTCCGCACCCACCACATGCAAGCCACCGGCATGCACCACTTGATCGTGGCGTTCCTGCCACTCAGCCAGCTCTTTTTCATACGTTTTCTGTAGCTTGGCGTGGTCTGATTTGTTGGTTTCGTCTAAACTGGGTTTTTCTGGAGCTGAACCACCTAGCACAATATCCACACCTCGACCGGCAATATTGGTGGCAACCGTCACTCCACCAGGCAATCCAGCATTGGCAATGATTTGCGCTTCTTGCTCGTGATTTTTAGCATTCAAGACATTGTGGGTAATTTTCATTCGTTTCAAATAGCGACTGATAATTTGATTTTGCTCGATCGATCGAGTTCCCACTAAAATTGGTTGACCCTTTTCGTGGCGCTCACCAATCTCTTTGACGAGAGCTCCATATTTTGCCCGCATGGTTTTATAGACAACATCTGGGTAATCGATACGTTTGATGTCTTGATGTGTGGGTACCACGATCACATCCATACTGTAGATATGAGAAAACTCTTCGGCTTCGGTAGCAGCGGTTCCCGTCATGCCGGCCAATTTGTCATACATGCGGAAATAATTTTGCAAAGAAATGGTGGCCAGTGTCCTTGATTCTTGTTGAATGGTTACATTTTCTTTGGCTTCAATCGCTTGATGTAATCCGTCAGAATAGCGTCGGCCAAACATAAGTCGTCCGGTGTTTTCGTCAACGATGATGACTTGATTATCTTTGACCACGTAGTGAGTGTCACGGTTAAACAACGTCTTGGCTTTGAGAGCCTGTTCGACATGATGAATGGTGTTGTAGTCATCTTCATAGAGATTTGTCACGTTGAGACGTTTTTCTAAGCGCCTCAATCCATAGTCGGTCAAGGAAACATTGCGCGTTTTTTCGTCAAGATCATAATCAGTGCCACTTTGCAGACTATCAACCAGCCGCGCAAAATCGTAATACTTGTCAGTAGGATCGGTGTCAGGAGCAGAGATGATTAAAGGCGTGCGCGCTTCGTCGATAAGAATCGAATCAACTTCGTCGATAATGGCGAAAAAATGATCGCGTTGATTTTTTCGATCGAGACTCCCTACCATGTTGTCACGCAGATAATCAAAACCAAATTCGTTGTTTGTGCCATAGGTGATGTCGGCAGCGTAGGCTTCTTTGCGCGACGTTGGACGCAAGCGCTCTAAACGCTCATCACCAACGCGCTCGCCTTTATACTCTGTGTCGTAGATGGCAGCGGGCTGATCACCTTTGCCAGAATAGATAACCCCTGTTGTGAGTCCTAAGAATTGATACACTTTGGCCATCCAGCCTGCATCACGCCGAGCCAAATAGTCATTGACCGTAACCACGTGCACACCGCGCCCAGTTAGAGCGTTTAGATAGACGGCAGTCGTAGCCGAGAGAGTTTTTCCTTCTCCCGTTTTTTGCTCGGATACTTTGCCCTGATGAAAACCAATGCCCGCCATAAGCTGGACATCAAAATGCCGCAAGCCTAATGTGCGTTTGGAGGCTTCGCGCACCAGTGCAAAGGCTTCAGGCAGCAGGTCATCGAGACTTTCACCTTGTTCCAAGCGATCTTTAAATTCTTGCGACTTCTCCGCCATTGCTTCATCTGAAAGCTTGGCAGTGTCTTTTTCGAGGGAGTTAATTTTATCGACAGTTCGTTGATAGTCTTTAAGCAATCGCTCGTTGCTATCGAATAGGGATGAAAGTGCTTTAAACATCTTGAAAGACTCCTTAAATCGGGCAAGAAATTACTGATGCAACTATTTTTATATAGTGTCTCGAACCAGAGGCATTGTAGCGCATGGCTCAACTAAAAACCACGCTCTAAGTTGTCTTGAAAAATCTTTTTCATTGTCATGAATAGCTTTATTCTTTCGCATTTATCCGGTCAAACCCCACATACGGCTGCAGAGCTTCAGGAATCACAATTGAACCATCGGCTTGCTGATAGTTTTCCCACAGCGCCACCAGAATTCTGGGAGATGCGAGGGCGGTGTTGTTGAGCATGTGGACAAATTTGATCGTGCCGTCTTTAGCTCGATAGCGGATGTTGGCACGGCGTGATTGAAAATCACTCATAATACTATCCGACATTGTTTCGCCATAGACCCCTTTGCCCGGCATCCAGGTTTCAATGTCGTATTTGCGCACCTGTGGCTCACCCATGTCTCCGGTGCACATAAGCAAAACTTGATAGGACAATCCTAAATCTTGCAACATTTCTTCGGCATAGCTGCGAAGTTTTTCATGCCACGAAAGAGATTCCTCCATATCGGCTTTGCACAAAATCACCTGCTCAATTTTCATAAACTCGTGCACGCGATAAAAACCTCGCGTGTCTTTGCCATAACTACCAATCTCAGCTCGATAACAGGGTGAAAATCCTGCGTAGAGCTTCGGCAAGTCTGATTCATTAAGGGTTTCGTTGGCGTGGTAAGAAACCAGTGGCACTTCGGCAGTTCCGGCTAAATAGGTATCTGATTTCAGGTTTAATTCGGCAAATCGATAATTGTGAGCAAGATCGTCGTTGAGGGTTTGGTCTTCTTTGTCCGATTGAACGGCATAGACTTCTGTTTGCTCGCCCCAAGGGAAATGGCCCGAATTCACAAACGCTTCTTTGCGCGCCACAATCGGTGGAATCATGGGCGTAAAACCCTTGGCAACCAATTTGTCTAAAGCATAACGCATCAACCCAAGATGCATCATCACCCCTTGGTTTTTAAGATAATAGCCGCGAAAGCCCGCAACTTTTGCTCCCCGATCAAAATCGACAATATCCAGGTTCACACCTAATTCAATGTGGTCTTTGGGGGTGAAATCAAAATTTGGTTTTTCACCCCAGGTGGCCACCTGAATGTTTCCCGAAGCATCTGGCCCCACCGGCACATCATCGCCAGGAACGTTGGGCACTTGCAACATCATTGTGTGCAGCGTTGATTCAATTTGTTTTAATTCTGGCTCCAAGTCTTGCAGTTTATTTTTTAGTTCTTTTGATTGTTCGATGAGGGATGGCTGAGGACCACTTTTGAGCTTCGTATTAAGTTCATTGCGCTGCGACCGAATTTGCTCGACGACTTGCAGCATTTCTCTTCGTTTGCCATCCAAGCGCAACACTTCATCCACGACTTCAGGGTTTAATCCTTTTTGGGTTGCTGCTAATTTCACCCGATCGGCAAACTCTCGAATGTATTGAATATCCAACATAGATCTCTCCTTTTTTCTATAATTTTGCTACAAAAAAAGCGGCACTGCTCCTTGTATCAAGGCCCCGCTTAGCGGGGGGTACCACCTCTGTTAGTGACTAGTGGTTAAGTGTGTAGCGACTAGGTTTTTTTTACCTAATCACTATTCGCTAGTGGCTAATCACTTTACTCATTCCAGCTTTCACGGGCTTACCCGGCATGAGTTGTTACACCCAGCAGCGCTTCTTGTAAAAAATTTCAAGAATCCGTATGTGGAAAAAGCATACGTAATTGGCGCATTTTTTCTATTTTACACCCAACAAAGAGACACATGCTAGCCTAAGTTATTAAGCCTTTTTGCGTCTCTTTGTGTTTCTCTCACCGGTTTGAGGGTATTGTAATTGACGTATGGTGACAGTGCAAATGCATCATTGTGATACATCGCGCAATATATACTAGCCACTTGAGTGCAGGGTTGCATTGAAGCCTTAATATCGGTATCCTCTCTCTTGCATGCGTCTCAAGCGATTTATCCTTCCAGCCCTATTGCTTCTTTTAATGGCAGCGGTACCTCTAACCTCAGTGTTCGCGCTTTCTGACGAAGAGTTGAGCGATAAGAAAAAAGTTATCGAAGAATTGCAAAAAAAACTGGCTGAAGTTGATGGCCAAAAGCAAACACTTTCTAAAACCATTAATTATCTTTCCACTAAAATTTCCCTCACGGAAAAACAAGTCGAACAAACCGAAGACGAAATTGGCACCCTCGAAACAGAAATCGGAGTTTTGTCGGGCAAAATTAGCAAGCTCAATGTATCGCTTGATTCATTAACTGAAATTTTGCTCAACCGAATTAATGCTTCTTACAAATCATCATTCCAAGACCCCATCTATCTTCTCCTTGCAACCGATGGTTTCTCAAATTTCTTTCGGCGCTATAAATACTTAAAAGTGACACAAGCCCATGATCGCGAGGTGATGTTTGCCCTTGAAAACGCCCGCACTACCTTCGACACACAACGACAAATAAAACAAGAAAAGCAAGATCAAGTTATTGAGTTGCAAACGAAACTTGAAAGTCAGCAGGTGGCACTCCAGCGCCAACAAGCAGAAAAAACCAAAGCGTTGGAAGTGACTAAAAACGACGAAAAGAATTATCAATCGCAACTGCAAAAAGCACTTTCAGAACTGGAAGCCATTCAATCCATTATTGCGGGTCGCGGGAAAGAGACTGAAGCGGGCAGCGTTGAAGAAGGGGCAAATATTGCTTCGGTTATCCCCTCCTCATCTGCATGCTCCAACGGCGCCCATCTCCACTTTGAAGTGGCCCAAAAAGGTGTGCACTTGAATCCAGCGAATTACTTGAGCGGCAAGTCCGTAACTTGGGACAACTCACCGGATGGCACGTTTGGTTTTGGTGGTTCTTGGCGCTGGCCACTGGATGGCGGAGTGCGGATCACCCAAGGCTATGGCATGACGTTTTATGCGGCCACACTTCGCTACTACGGCGGCGCACCACATACGGGCATCGACATGATGTCAACAGAAGGCAGCTTAGGGGTGAAAGCGGTGCGCAAGGGAAAACTCTTTCGAGGTGCAATTGCCTGTGGTGGCGGTTCACTGCGCTATGTCAAAGTTGAACACGCCGACGACGATTATGATTCCTATTATCTCCACGTGAATTATTAGGTTGTACTAAGCGACATCAAACGATACTGTTCGAGGCCGTCTGGCCGAGAACTATTACATTTCGTGTTCTTGTGACACATAACTTCTCACTCTCGTTCGAAGAGTATTCGATTTTGTCTTAATCACCCAAAAATAATACTTTCCGAAAAGCACGAAACTACATACAATATTTTCAAACCATGCCCTTGAAATTGTGCGCGGTATTTATAGGATTATTGCTAGTTTTTTTGCGGCCACCAGCCTCTCATGCATCCTCATTCACCTTTTCGGGTGTGCCATCAACCATTCACGATGAAACCCCGTTTGAAATCGATGTGCAATTGGCAACCGACGATAGCAACAAACATAAAATCAATTATTTACGCGCAGTTTTTTCTGCAGCTGACTCCACTAAGTACTTTGGTTATACGCAAAGTACTCATGGTGAATGGGGCAATAGTGCTTCGCAAAAGGACACGCTTTTTGAGATAACTCTCAACGAAGAAGGCAGCTGGAGTGGTAAAATAAGGTCCAAAGTAGATCTTAATAGTAGTTACTATAATGATAGTGGTACGTACTATTTTAAAGTAGGAAGATATACATCAGAATCAGACACTTCAGCGGAATGGTCCGACACCACCACACAAGTTTTGATTACAGCGCAATTTTCACCTACTCCTGAAGCTCCTCCAAAACCTACTGCCACACCTAAGCCAGCCTCTTCATCTACTAGCGAATCAAGCCAAACAACCAATTCTCCAACAGCAATTAAAATTACCCCCTCGCCTTCTCCTCAAAAACTCACCCCAAAGCCCATTCACAAGGTTTTGGGCGCCACAAGCTCAAGTAGATTTTTAAAAACCGGCATCATCAAACCAAAGCCCAAGGAATTAACGATAACCAATTCAAAGCAGAATGATTATTCTGAATCAGACAATGAAAAAAATACTCTCACAACACTTGGGTTCATTGCTTCAGGTTTTGGTTTAAGTTTGGCTGGCATGTTCCCCTGGATTAAAAAAGAACTTGGATCGCGATTAAAATTCAGGAAGTAAGTGGTTTTAATAAACCACGAGTTTCGCACTTTGCAATAAACTTCGAGTGAAACGACTTGCCTGCCCTGTCTGCCGACAGGCAGGCGGCAGACAGGGAAGTGTTTATACTACTAGTTCTCGTTTAAACTCGAACAATATTTCTACATACCTGATGATGTGTGCGCGACGTTGTGCGAAACTCGTGCAACCTTGTGCAAAGTTCCTGACTGAAGTATGCTCGAATTCTTGCTTTAAAAACTTATGAAGCCACTACAGACATTCATCAATACAGTCATTCGTCATCGATTTGTGTCCACACTTTTGTGGGCAGCACTTATCTTCGCCCTCTCTTCAATTTCCACCCTTCCAGGACCAGAGCAAATTTCTTGGGATTTTGTGTTAAAAAAAGGCGCGCATATGTTTGTCTATTCAGTATTGTTCATGCTGGTTCTGCGCTCTATTGCTTGGCAAAGAAAACCACAACCCAAAGATTATCTCGCAAGCTTTGGGTTAGTTCTCTTGTATGCTCTCTCTGACGAATGGCATCAATCCTTCACTCCTGGCCGCACTCCCAAGTGGTATGATATCGCCTACGATATGTGGGGCGCCTGGGTGGCGTTTGTAAGTCAAATTATTGTAACCAAGGAAAAACCATGAGCACGGAAGCACAACGTCCCGTGATTATAAGTACTGATATTTCGCCTGGAGCTACTACTCCGCCACTTGAAACAGCTCAATCAGATTCATCGACCGATGAAGCCATGCCAAAAATAGTGGTCGACTCAACAGAACCAACAGTGGCGCGCTATGCAACAGTGGCAGATCATCATAAGGCTATGAGGCGAGGTGGATTTCGATTTTAAACACATCAGCTTGCACTCCTAGCGTATGCTGGAAACATGCAAAAAATAGTAACTTTGGTACTGCTCATTATTTTTCTGGTCTCGGGATCAGTCCTGGCATTTCAGATCAAAAAACAACTACTCGAAACCCCAAGTGAAGCACAACCAAGCTTAACACCTACTTCCGAAGCCGAACCTTCACCGATCACGGAATCAGCACAACAAGTAAAAACTACTCCCCAACCTACCTTGACGGTCAAACCAATTAACAAGCCCACATCGCACCCGACTAAATCTCAGGGCTCAAGAATGCAGCAGTATGTTTATCCAGGTAGCACCATAATCTCGCAGTCAAACGAAAATCTCACCCTCGAAAGCAGCGATGACACCATGCAAATCGTGTCATGGTACAAGCAAGCTTTGGAGCGCGAAGATGCTCAAATTAAAAACACGGTGGTAAACACCATCAATGGCAAAACGACCGCCACCTTGACCGTCTCAACTAATGGTCAGAATATGTATGTCACCATTACACATTCTGATGCATCAACGACCATAAAGCTGGAACAAAAATAAATTATTACAGGCCTTTTCCTCTGGAAATTCACCGTTGACGAGGCAACCAGGGTGGGTTAGGATACAGCAATCAAATTTTCAACCTGCCCCTGAAGATGGGGCTTTTTTATGACAAAATTCAATCGAAACTTTTTTCAATCAGCCAGAATAAGCAAGCGATCTCTGGGGCGAATTGCCTTGGTGGCTGTGGCACTATTTGCCATTATTGGTGTGGGGAAAATGCTTTCCAACACACGCGCCAATAATGCCACAGGTGTCACCTCTGGTGAAAAAGTATCACTGGCGCAACCGTTGGCAACCGCCAGTGTCGATCAAACGTTTGAATTTCCTCTTTTAGACCAAGATGGAAACGAAGTGAGTAGGATTAAGTACGCACTCGAAACTGCAGAGCTTCGCGATGAAATCATCGTTAAGGGCCAGCGCGCTCGAGCAGTAAATGGCAAAGCTTTCCTGACTATTACCTTAAAAATAACTAATTCATACGAACAAGGCATAGATATTAATAGTCGCGACTATGTCCGCTTGTCGGCAGCTGGCAGTAGTGAACTCAAAGCACCTTCAATTCACAATGATCCGGTTGAAGTCCAGGCAATCTCTACCAAAGAATCACGCGTTGGGTTCGCTGTCGAAGAAGGTCAAAAACAATTCACCGTGTACATTGGCGAGATTAAAGGTGAAAAACAAATGGTGGAGTTGAATTTTAATTGATGTGATAAGCATTTGTTCCTTGACAGCAAGGGGCAAATAACGATATATATTAATATGAGATCTTGACTCTAAGACTCATACAATCTTTACAAGAGGTATGTTTAGTTAAGATCATATGACACTCTATTCGACCAAACGCATAACCAAAGAACTAACAGATGAAATTAGCGCGGCACTAAAAAACGTTGACGCATACGGTAGTGTTGAAATATACGTCCAAGATAATAAGGTAACTCAAATTACAACTCGAACCATAAAAAAGACCAACGGCATCAACTCAAGCCATCAGAAAAACGGAAACATAAGTGCTTTATAATTAAATAAATTGTTATATATAAGTCTTATCTACCTACGGTTTATAAGATTTATATAGATACAAGCCAACCGCAAACGGAAGCTTGTGCATCGTAAATACTTAACGGGGGTGATCACGTATCACGGATCGTACGATGCAGGAGCTTCCGTTTTTGTGTTTTACACAAAAACGGGCAAATCCAACTATGAAAGGGGGTGAAACAAAAACATGAAAACTAGCAAACTTTTTTCTTTAATTGCTTCTTTAGCTTTGGTGCTAAATCTGTTCGTTCCCCAAGCGATGGCTTTGGACGTAGTCATTTCTGGTAACGGCAGCGATAGCGATTCTGATGTCAAGGTTGAAAACGAGCGCGAGACTTATCTCGAGCAAACAAACAACACTGAAATCAAAAACAAAGTTAACCTACAAACCAACACTGGAGGAAACGGAGCCGAGGATAACACCAATGGTGACATTGTCATCAAAACCGGCAACGCGGAATCAGCAGTGAGCATCGTCAACAATGCAGGCATGAATGCCGCTGAGTTAGAACTGTGCGACTGTGACCTTGATGCAGAAATCAAGATCGAAGGTAATGGCTCTGATTCTGAAAATGAAGTAGAGTTGGAAAACAAAACCAAAACTGAAGCCTACCAAGAGAACACAGTTGATGTCGAAAACGACGTGAAAGCCGAATCTAATACCGGCGATAACGACGCAGACGATAACACCGGCGGTGAAGTCACAATCGACACCGGCGATGTTTCAACCTTAATCTTAACCAAAACCAACGCAGGCATGAATGCTTTACGCATTGCAGCCGGCCAAGGTAATGGCGGTATGCTCTCAGCTTGGATCTCAGGAAATGGTTCGGATTCTGAAAATGAAATCGAACTTGACGTTGAAACCGAAACCTACGTGGAACAAACCAACGAGGTTGACGTCGAAAACGATATCGAAGGTGAAGTTGTGAGCGGCGAAAACGAAGCTGACGACAACACTGGTGGATTAGTTGAGATCATGACTGGCGACGTTGAATTGGGAATTGGTGTTGAAACCAACTCCAGCTTCAACTATGCCGACGTTGCTGGTTGCGGTTGCTTGCTTGACGGTTTAGTCAAGATTGCAGGCAATGGCACCGACAGCGAAAATGAAGTCGAGGTTGAAGTCGAAGACGAACTCGAAGTTTTCCAAGATAACGATGACGACGTCGAAACCGACGTTGAAGGCGAATTGGAAACCGGCGATAACAGTGCTGAAGACAACACAGGTGGCGTTGATGGAGATGATCCTTCAATTGATACCGGTGATGCCGAAGGCGT
>CAYYKL010000020.1:0-20302 GCA_964441155.1 uncultured Pseudomonadales bacterium | reverse complement strand
GCTCAAGCAGAAGAAGCAAAAAAAGAAGAAACCACTGATCCAAAAAAGAAAAAGAAAAAAATGCTTATTACGGGTACAGCTGCCGTAGCAGTGCTCATTGTTTTATCGGGTGCGTTCTCCCTTCAGATGAAAGAGGGCTCAAAGGTTGATGACGCGTTGGTTGAAGAGTATTTAAAACAGCAAACTGAAGGCGATGTTGCAGGCATTGCTACCGAAAACCCTGAAGCACCAGGCCAAACAACAGCTCCCGCCCAAGCTCAATCACAGCCGACAAAATTCGACCAGGCGCAGGCAGATGTCGCCTTTGACCAAACAATTTGGGACAAGTTTAAGGAACCAATTTTTGGTTTGGAAATGGAATATCCCATTAATGCAGTGAATATTATCAAAACCGATAGTAGTATCACCTTCATTCGCAAGAATGGCTATATCTTCAAGGTGCAAAAAGTCGAAACGGCTCTGGAACTGGAAGAATATTGGAAACAGATCAAGGCCACGAGTTTAAACTATAAAGTGACTCCAAAAGATTTTGCTAAACAAAAGTCGCTGCATTTGGAACTTGAAGATATAACCGATTTCCCGGGAGACCGCTACCTTGTTAAAATGGGTGATGCGATTTTTGACGTGTGGTATGCAACGGCAAGCGAGAAGTTTGTGCAAGACGACATGAAACGTGTCGAGCGCATGCTCTCGTCGGTGGTGTTCGCGGGAAATGACACTGCTCAATAGATTCAATCTATTGGTTTAAACTATACAAACGCGACCCCCGACTTGAACCATATCCCTTTTTGAGGGTTGGGCGAAAATGATCGATCCTTTCCCATGAAGCACGGTAAGTGACTGTTTTACATTGTGAGCTAGCAGCATTGAGCCAGAGCCATTAGCTTCGTCTTCCACAATTCCCCATCCAGGAGCGAAGGTGCGGGCGCGAACTATGCCTTTTGGCTCATCATGCCAAGCCCAATGCAGCGCATGTGCATCGGGGCCAATTTCACTAGCTTTCAACTTTTCAATTTCTTTTGCTGAAGCGTGTTGCACTAATTCCCATGGAGGCAATATATCTAATGAGCAAGATGCCCAGGTCAATCCATTTTCTTCCCAAGTTTTGATAGGGCTTTCAGTGCCCATGAGTGACGTTAATTGATGACCTAATTCTCGAGTGATGAACGAGGTTGCACCGATTACCGCGTGGCCAGCGAAGGGAATTTCTCGCAAAGGTGAATAGATGTGAATCACGCCTCGTGAAAGATTATCAATAAAGACGACTTCGCTCAAACCACTTTCATAGGTCATTTTTTGGCGTGACTCATGGCTAAAATCCAAAGCCTCATCAACCACAATGCCAACAGGGTTGCCAAATTTTCCAGCATCATCGACAAAGACTCGAGCAATTGTCATAGAATGTTACGGTTGCGCAACTAATTAACGTACTTGCGAATGACCCCTACAACTTTTCCCTGAATACGTACATTCGTCACATAGATTGGTGACATGGTGGCATTGGCTGGTTCCAAGCGCACTCGTGTAGTTTCTTTAAAAAACCGTTTGAGCGTTGCCATGCCGTTTTCTAAAAGAGCTACGACGATTTGACCATTATGCGCTTGTTCGCTCTCCTCAATAACCACATAATCTCCATCCAGAATGCCATCGTCAATCATGCTGTCGCCTTTGACTTGCAATACATAGGAGCGCTTTTTACTCGAGACCATAGCGGGCGAAACTTGAAACGTTTCGTTGGGATCGGTGTGGGGCATGATTGGCGAACCAGCGGCAATAAAGCCTAGAACTGGCAAGGTGATTCCCGCAGAATCGGAATTATAGCGCTCATCGGTAATCTCGATACCTCGAACGGTACCTTCAAATTTTTTAATAACCCCTTTGCGCTTCAGCGTCTCCAAATGCTCATGAATCGTAGCTAGTGAGGAAACACCAATGGCCGTGGCAATTTCCTGAAGTGTTGGTGAATAACCGTGCTTTTGTGTGTATTGAGAAATATATTCGACTATTTGGCGCTGTCGGCGATAGAGTGTGACGGGCATGGATCAAGTCCTTTCTTATGTAGTAGTTCTCTCCCGCTTTTAGCGGGATCGAACAGTAAGTAATGTAATACCCATTTGCAATGATTAGTATGTTGTTTCGAAATAGATTTACTGTGGTTTAATAAACTGATTGCGCTTGGTTTTCTCGTATGTTACCCTTACAATACCCGAACCGAAGTTTACCCGTCAATAGGGAGTTTTACAAAAAACTTTATTGTTCGAGCCGAATGCGAGAACTTTAAAGCTTACAAACCACTCACTCGAAAGAGTTTTTAAGTTCGAAGAATACTATTCAGAATCCAAATAAGTGCTACAAATCTTAGAAATCACTGTTTCATATGCAATTCAAACTCGAAAGCCGATTCAAACCAACCGGTGATCAGCCTCAAGCGATTGAGAAACTGACCGCTTCGATTGCGCAAGGACAGAAACATCAAACCCTATTGGGCGTAACTGGTTCGGGCAAAACGTTTACGCTCGCTAATGTGATCGAAAAACTGCAAATGCCTACCCTAGTTATTTCACACAATAAAACTTTGGCTGGACAACTCTATCAAGAATTTCGGGACTTTTTCCCCCAAAATGCTGTGTCATATTTTGTGTCTTATTACGATTACTACCAACCCGAAGCATATGTGCCCTCAACGGACACGTATATCGACAAAGAGGTTGATATTAATGATGAAATCGATAAATTGCGGCTTGCTGCGACCGCGAATCTCATTTCCCGACCAGATGTTATCATCGTCGCCAGTGTCTCGTGTATTTACAATCTTGGATCGCCTGTTGAATACGATCAATTTGTGCTGACAATTGTTGCGGGCGAACTGATTTCGCAGCAAAGTTTGGTGACACGCCTCATTGACCTGCAATACACGCGCAATGAATATGAGTTCAAGCGTGGCACGTTTCGAATCAAAGGGGACGTGATTCAGGTGTGGCCATCGCACGCCGACACCGCTCTTTCAATTGAAATGGAAGGCAATAAAATTTCGGCTATCACTTCAGTAGACCCCGTTAGTTTGGAGCCTATCAAAGCAACTGAAGCCAATCAAGCAAATCCAGCGGGCAGAGTGAGCATTTATCCTGCAAAACACAATATAACTAACCCCATAAACCGTGATCAGGCTTATGAACAAATCAAATTTGATCTAGCCAAGCGACTCGAAGAACTAAAGTCTCAAAACCGAATCGTTGAAGCATTTCGCTTGGGACAGCGGGTTAAACATGATTTGGAGATGATTAAAGAAGTGGGTTATGTGAATGGCATTGAAAATTATTCTCGCTATTTTGACGGTCGCAAGCCTGGTGATCCGCCTTATACCCTCTTGGATTATTTCAAGTTAAATGCAACGCGCTTTGGAGAGAACAAAACAAACCCAGGATTTTTAACGGTGATCGACGAGTCGCATATAACCTTGCCGCAAGTTAAGGGCATGTATTTTGGCGATAAAGCACGAAAGCAAACCCTTATCGACTATGGTTTCCGCCTGCCCTCGGCTTCCGACAACCGACCACTTATGTATGAAGAAACGAATGAGCGCTTGCCCCAAATTGTCTACGTTTCAGCCACACCCACAGAAACCGAATTAAGTTTAAGTAAGGGCAATGTGGCCGAGCAACTCATTCGCCCAACTGGTTTACTTGATCCCCCGGTTGAAGTGCGCTCGACCACCAATCAGATTCCCAATCTTATCCGCGAGATTATGGCCACAATTTTGAAAGGTGAGCGAGTACTCGTGACCACCCTGACCAAGCGAACCGCTGAAGCCTTGACCGATTATTTGAATGATGAGGCCAAAATAAGACAAGCAGTGCAATTTGCAGAAGAAAATAACAAAAAACAAAACTCAAATGACAAAGTAAAAAACAAGCCACTCAAAGCAGATTTCCGCCTACCCAAAGTTGCCTATCTCCACTCTGACATTGACACTCTGGAGCGCAGTGATATTTTGGATAGCTTGCGCCTGGGTGAATTTGATGTGTTGGTTGGCATTAACCTCTTGCGAGAAGGTCTGGATTTGCCCGAAGTAACCTTGGTAGCCATTTTAGAGGCAGATAAAGAAGGATTCTTGCGCTCCAAAACTTCGCTCATTCAAACTATGGGCCGGGCTGCGAGGCACGAGCACGGTCGCGTGATCCTCTATGCCGACAAACACTCCAAAGCCATGGTGGCGGCACTTGACGAAGTGAACAGGCGTAGAGCGGTCCAGGCTCAATACAATGCAACCCACGGCATTTCACCGACGAGTATTTCTAAGCCCGTGCGGGAAAAACTCTTGGACAAGGAGGCTGAAACTGAAGCCCAAAAAGCAATGATAAAGCCCTTGAAAACTTTCTCTGCCCTGGGCTGGGAAACCATTGATGATATTCAAGCTGGGAGTTTGACACCGCAGGATGTTTCCAAATTGGTTAAAGACTTGACCAAAGAGATGAAAAAAGCGGCGGCAGATTGGGACTTCGAATTAGCAGCCAACTATCGGGATGCCATAAAACGCTTGGAAGTAGGGTAAAATAATCCTTTGTGATTTTTAACGTTAAGTTTATTACGTGAGACACCTTTTTATGTCATCAACACCCACACCCGCTACCCACATTATAGTCAGGGGTGCCCGTGAGCATAACCTCAAAAATATTGACATCAATATTCCGAAAAATAAGTTGGTGGTCATGACCGGTTTGTCGGGCTCGGGCAAATCTTCTTTGGCATTTGACACGATTTATGCTGAAGGTCAGCGCAAGTATGTTGAATCGCTGAGTTCCTATGCCCGGCAATTTTTGGGGATCATGCATAAGCCTGAGGTGGATTCGATTGAAGGCTTGTCACCTGCCATATCAATTGATCAGAAAACAACGTCTCACAATCCCCGCTCTACCGTGGGCACGATTACAGAAATTTATGATTACCTTCGATTGTTGTTTGCTCGCATTGGCCACCCCCATTGCCCCCAGTGCGGCAAGGATATTGCGCCCCAAACGATTGACCAAATCCACACGCAACTTTTGGACTCAATCGAATTGAGAGCTAAAGCAAACGCCGTGACGCGATGGCTTATTGTGTCCCCCATAGTACGTGATAAAAAGGGAGAGTTTTCGGGTTTGCTCACTAACCTAAAACAAAAAGGCTTCTTGCGTGTTCGCATCGACGGACATGTTAAACGACTCGATGAAGATATAACCCTTATCAAAACCAATAAGCACACGATTGATGTGGTGGTTGATCGCGTCTCTCTGGCTAAAAGCAATCTGAAACAAGAAGAATTTGTGCAGTCTTTGCGCACTCGTCTTCACCAAAGTTTACAAACCGCACTTGACCTATCGAATGGTTTGGTTATTGCTATAGAAGTGCTCGATAAAGGCGAAGACTTCCCCGAAGCACCCAAAGAAATGATGGAGAATCTTTATTCTCAGGAATTAGCCTGTGCCGATTGTCGCATAAGTTTTGGTGAGGTCGAACCCCGTTTATTTTCCTTCAACACACCTCACGGTGCGTGCCCTACATGCACTGGCCTCGGGACACTCATGAAGTTTGACCCGAGCAAATATTTGGCTCCAGCTCTGTCAGTACCGGAGGGGGCGATCATCCCCATTGCCAATGCGTTTAGTCATGAAACATGGTTGGCCAAAAAAGTGAGAGCTTTATATGAGCATTATCATGTCGATTACAAAACACCATTTGGCAAACTCGACGAATCATTTCGAAAACTTTTGCTTGATGGAGACAGCAGTGTTATCCAAGTAAGTGGTGCTAACGCACATGGTTTCATGACTTCGTTTAAAACCAAATTTGACGGATTTAGCGAAATTCTTAAACAGCGGCATCGAGAAACTACCTCCGATTATGTCAGAGGCCAACTCGAAGCCTATATGACGAAAGAAGTGTGTCCGACTTGCTTGGGCTCACGACTTAAAAAAGAAGCTTTAAGTGTCACGGTCACGGATAAAAACATTCATGACGTGGTATCCACTCAAATTGAAAAAACTCGTTCATGGCTTACCATTTTGCAAAAGTCAATCGATGACCCGGCGTCGCACCTTCTCACTCCATCGGAAAAAACGATTGCCAAAATGGTGGTCAAAGAAATTGCCGCACGCCTCAATTTTTTGCACAGTGTGGGTTTGGGCTATTTGACTTTGAACCGTGAAGCAGCCACGTTAGCCGGAGGCGAGGCACAGCGCATTCGCTTAGCCAGTCAAATCGGCACGGGGTTGACCGGAGTCTTGTATGTTCTGGATGAGCCGTCGATTGGCTTGCATCCCCGAGACAACACGCGCCTCATTAACACCCTGAAAAACTTGCGAGACCTGGGGAATTCAGTGATTGTGGTCGAGCATGACAAAGAAATTATGCTTGAAGCGGATCACTTGATTGATATTGGGCCCCTCGCGGGTGAGCATGGTGGTGAAGTTATTTTTGAAGGCACGATTGAGTCAGCACCTAAAAAAACCAATTCTTTGACTCTTGAGTATGTTCGAGGCCAAAAGCACGTTGATTTGCGCTACTATCAACCCGACAAAGTGGCCAAAGCATTGGCTATCTCTTTGCAAGCAAATAAAAAGATACTCAACCAAAAACTCAAATTGAAAGGGGCTCGAGAACACAATCTTAAAAATATTTCCGTTGATTTCCCCTTGGGAAAACTCGTTGTGGTCACGGGCGTTTCTGGTTCAGGCAAGTCGACGCTGATTCACGATACGCTGTATCCGGGCTTAAAGTTGGCACTAGGTTTGCGGGTCGATCGCGTGGGTGAATGTGATTCTCTTGAGGGTAGCGAGCTCGTTGATCGAGTCATTATGATTGACCAAAGCCCCATTGGTAGGACACCCCGCTCCAATCCCGCCACCTATACCAAAACCTTCGATTATATCCGTGAAATTTTTGCCACGACCAAGGATGCCAAAGAGCGAGGTTTTAAACCAGGACATTTTAGTTTCAATGTACCCGGTGGCCGATGCGAAGCCTGCAAAGGCGATGGTCAAGTGCGTATCTCGATGCAATTTTTGCCAGACGTGTTTGTCACCTGTGATGTGTGCAAGGGCAAGCGCTACAACTCAGAAACGTTGACGATTCAATTTAAGGGCAAAAGCATTGCCGATGTGTTAGATACGCCTATTTCTCAAGCAATCCCCTTGTTCGGCGCACACCGCAATGTATTACGCAAGCTTAAAACCATGGAACATGTGGGTTTGGGCTATATCCGCTTAGGCCAAAGCGCGCCAACACTTTCAGGCGGTGAAGCTCAGCGCATCAAATTGTCGCGAGAGTTGTCGAGTTTGTCTGCCGGACATAATCTTTATTTGCTTGACGAGCCAACGACAGGTTTACATTTTGAAGATGTCAAAAAATTGTTAATGGTGCTAAAAACCTTAACCGCACAAAACAATACGGTGATTGTGATTGAGCACAACTTGGATGTGATTAAAAATGCCGATTATTTGATCGATTTGGGGCCAGAGGGCGGAGATGAGGGGGGATCACTCGTTGGTGTGGGCACGCCGCAGGAATTGGCGAAAAATGAAAAGAGTTACACGGGCAAGTATTTGGCTCATGAATTGCTCAAAGACTCTTCTGGCGCTTAGGACTTGTGAATCTTTACTTCCCAGTGTTGAATAGGCACATGCGTGTCAGAATTTTTCCTCTTCTTATAATCACTGTTCTTTTTTATGGCTACTCTGTCTCCTTAACTATAGCGCAAGAGTCACCAGCCTTTACCACCTCGCTCAAAAGCACCTACAAAATCTCGGAATACACGCCACCTCGGGTGACGCATGAAGTGACTATTACCAACGAAACTCGGGAAGCATTTATTCAAGAGTTTAGCTTGCGCGTTAACTCACAAACACTTAAAGATGTGGTCGCGTCTTCGCCATCTGAGCCTGCAATCCCCGTCAACATAACCAAAGATCAAGCTAATGCATTAATTGTGCTTACATTTGCCAAGCCAGTTCTGGGTTTGGGCAAATCGAGCAGTTTTTCGCTTTCCTACTCAGATGCCGGTATTTACAGCGAGACGGGCCTCATCAAAGAAGTGCAAATCCCCCCGTTCGAACATGGACTTCCTATCACGTCTCATGCAGTGACCTTAGAAGTTCCACCCACTTTTGATGCACTATCGCGCTCCTTTCCGCAACCTTCACAACTAAATACGCTCGAAAGTTCAACCGGCTATCAATTCAATTTCACGGGGTCTGGGAGCAGCGCCATTTATCTCTTGTTTGGTCAAAAACAACGCTATGATCTGCTATTGCGCTATCATTTGAGCAATCCAACCATCACACCGGTATATACCCAAGTGGTGTTGGCGCCTGACACGGCATATCAGCGCGTGTTCTACGAATCGATTCAGCCGAAGCCGGATACGGTTTCCCGAGATCTTGATGGCAACTGGATTGCGAGTTTCACGCTGGAGCCAAAAACTTCGCAATCGGTTGTTGCTAAAGGTTTTGTAGAAGTGTCGGACAAACCTCAATCAATTGTTGAAACCGATTCGGTCGATCAACGCGCGTACACTTCGAGTCAACCATATTGGGAAACTAAAGCCATAGAAACTCTGGCACGTGAATTGGCTACTCCAGCTGCTATATATAACTATGTTGTCGATACGCTGGATTATGATTACGCTCGACTAACTGAAACAGTGCCTGAGCGATTTGGCAGCGACAAAGCCTTAGCCAACCCTGAACAAGCGCTCTGTTTTGAATTCACTGACTCCTTTGTGGCTCTCGCGCGCGCTGCTGGCATACCTGCTCGTGCAGTCATGGGTTTTGCTCAGACTTCAAACCAATCCTTGAGGCCTTTGTCCGCTAATCAGGAAGCACTACATGCTTGGCCTGAATATTATGATTCTGAAAAAAAACTTTGGCGCTCGGTTGATCCAACCTGGCAAAAAACAACCGGCGGAGTCGATTACTTTAACCACTTTGACTTCAACCACGTTGCATTGTCAGTCTTAGGCCAATCGAGTGAATCTCCTCTACCTGCTGGCTACTACAAGCAGCCTGATGTCCCCACGAAAGATGTTTTCATTCAAGTGTCTCCCTATGCGCAAACACCAGCGCATTCATTATCAATAAAACCAGTTTATTCACTCGCCTATCAATTAGGCATGACTAATCAACTTCGGCTGACTATTATTCTTGAAAGTGGCAGTGCGTTATATGGTGTGCCGCTGACACTTGCCTCTCAAAATGGAGATGTTACAAGTGTAGTTGTTCCCCTGACCTTGCCTTTTTCGGCCCAAGAAGTAACAATACCTGCAGTCTCACAATCGTTTGAGCCAACCATTGCAACCACCATTACCTATGACAACTACACCCAAAAGTTCAGCATTAACAATCCCAAACCCAGACAAGCAGCCTTTTTTATCTTCGCCCTTGCACTGGGATCAGCAGCAGCGCTCGCAATTGCCCACCGAGCCAGGCGTTTATTGGTACAGCGATGACTCAGGTGTGGTTTTATATGTCGGCAAAGCGAAAAACCTTAAAAATCGCTTGCTCTCCTATCGAAATCTCAATCAACTCTTGCCTCGGACAAAGCAGCTGATTGAAAAGGCAAACCAAACGCAGTTTGTTACCACCCCCTCAGAATTTGAAGCGTTGATTCTTGAGGCAGAACTGGTCAAAACCTATCAACCCAAGTTTAATATCCTCCTCAAAGACGATAAATCACCGCTGTATATCGCCATCACTAAGGAAGATTTCCCCCGAGTCGTCGTCCTTCGAAAACACAAAGCACTGGACACAAGCACCATTAAAAGTTTTTACGGTCCCTTCGCGTCGTCGTTTCAAGCTCGATCAGTCTTGCGCACGATCCGCAAAGCATTCCCCTATTGCACGGCGAAACGATCGAGCACAAACAAGCGGGCCTGTTTCTATTATTATCTGCATCAGTGTCCCGGGGTTTGTGTTGGTAAGGCAGATAAAAACGCATATGCACTAAACATCAAATCCATCGAATTGTTATTGGCAGGCAAGCGTAAGTCGGTGGAGATTGCCCTCAAAAAAGAAATTGAAGTCCAGAGTGAACAGCAAGCATTCGAAAAAGCTCATGTGCTTAAAACCCAATTAGTTACACTGCAAAAAGTGGTCCAGGAATACCGCATGCGTCCCAGTGAATCGGTGTTGCCGCAATTACAAGATGACGTAGCTCAAGAGGGTTTGATCCGCTTAAGACGCTTGCTTAATCAGGCATTTTCGCTGCCTCCCGATTATCCCTTAACACGCATTGAAACTTTCGATATCAGTAATATTCAAGGCAAGGCTGCGACCGCGTCGATGGTGGTGTTTACCGGGGGCGTCAAAGATGCGTCGAACTATCGAAAATTCAGAATTAAAACACTAACCACCCCCAATGATCTGGCCATGATGGCTGAAGCTCTGACACGTCGATTCACTCATTCCGAGTGGGACACGCCTCAACTCGTGCTCATCGATGGGGGCAAAACCCAACTCAAAAAAGCATTGTCAGTGATCCCCAATGGAATTCCAGTCGTGAGCATAGTGAAGCATCCCGATCGATTGGTAATGCCGATACTGCCTTCTTCGGGCAGTGCACAATCAACTCTGTTGGTGGTTCCCCTGGATCCCCGGGATCCTGCTACACTATTGGTGCAGCAGATGCGCGACGAAGCCCATCGCTTTGCCAAAACCTATCACCAAAAGATACACGCTCGACAATTAGTCCTGGACTCTGATGAAACACTTGTTGAAAGAAATTAGTTTGACCACACTCGCGGTGATGTTAACGGCTTACGTGGTGCCGGGATTTGGTATTGGCGCCTCACTGTGGCAGCAGGCAATCGTGGGGTTAATCATGACCTTGGGCTATATGATTGTTTTGCCCATGGCTAAACTTTTGCTTATCCCCTTTCGCATCATCACTTTTAACCTGGCAACGGGACTTGCCTACATCGCTCTTTTGTATCTGGCAACCTTTTTTGTATCGTACCTAAACGTTTCGCCTTCGACAATTTCTTTTTTGGGCTACGTATTGCCGCTATCACTCTTTTGGTCGTATGTAGTGATTGCCGCACTTATCCACTTGTTCCGCTCACTGGTGCGATGGATTTTTAGCTAACAGCATAACCTCTATTCAATACTCTTCGAATGTAAGTGTCCCTCCTTCGCCAAGGCTTCGGAAGGGCAAGGAAATATTCTTCGAACCGTTGAGTGAGAAGTCTCTCCACTCTTTAATTAGTTCTCAACCTTCGGTTTCGAACAGTACAGTGTGTTAAGTACCCTTCGAGCAGAGCGAGAAGTCAGTTTCCTCCTCGGCATAGTTCTCGCTTCGCTCGAACAGTAATTCAGTAATTGGGATTTTCTGTCACTTGAGTTACAATAAGCCTCATGCAGATATTAAGTATTATCCAAATAATCATTGCTAGTCTATTGATTGGGGCTGTATTGCTGCAAAACTCGAGTGGTGGCTTGGGCGCAGGTATTGCAGGAGGCCAGGCTTATCACACCAAACGAGGCATGGAAAAAGCTTTGTTTGCCGCCACCGTCATTTTAGCGATTCTGTTTGTGGCCACAGCACTTGCTTCACTCATGCCTCAGTTGTTTTAAACTCCGTTTCGATTAAGGTTTTTAGCCCTCGTACTTCACGATTTAATCCCGTCACCCTTGTAGTACAATTGAAACTCCATGAGTAAACTTACCAAATCACTCCTGCGCACCAGTTGGTGGGTCACCAGTTTTTTTAAGAAACACAAGATGGTCATTATCATCGGAATTGTGGCTGGGGTTTTGGTGGTAGTTAATTCGGCTCGAATTTTGGCTTTGTTGCCATCAAAGCAGGTGCGATATGTGGCTCGGGTTGGAGCGTTTGGATTAAGCGAGTTGCCCTTGGATATTCAAGAGCAAGTGGGACAAGGCCTCATGAAAATTGGACCTGACGATAAACCCTTGCCTGATTTGGCCAGCAACTTTGAGTTATCACCCGATGGCAAAACCTACACGTTCACGTTGAAAGAAAACCTTGCTTGGTCAGATGGCGCTCCGTTAATGGCAGCGGATGTTAATTTGCAACTGAACGAGGTAAAGAAAAATATTATCTCAGATACTCAAGTTTCCTTTGAACTCAAAGAAGCGTATGCACCTTTCCCCGTTATTGTTTCTCAACCGTTGCTTAAGCGCTCAACCACTGGCAGAATCAAGAAACGCACTATTATTATTGGCACCAAAGATTTTTACATCTCTAAAGTTGAATTTGATGGTCAATATCTTTCCTCGCTGACACTTGATTCACCCACCCAAGAAATCCGCTATCGCTTTTATCCCACCGAACAAGATGCCGTCACGGCATTTAAACTTGGTAAAGTTGATGAAATCGAGAAAGTGAATAATCCCTATTTAACCTCTTGGCCGAATGTTTCGGTGACTGAGGAAGCCTCCACTAAGCGCTATTTAACGCTGCTTTTTAACACCAGTAACGACCAATTAAAGCAAAAAAGTATTCGTCAATTATTAACCTATGCTACGCCTAAAAAATCTGATGTTTCGCGCGTCATCAGCCCAATTGCCAAAAATTCTTGGGTCTACAACCCCCAAGTGAAACGCTATGATCACAGTATCGAAACGGCGCAACGCATGCTCGACAAAGCGAAAGAAGGCTCGTCTAATTTCGCACTCGATATTACGTTAACCACAACGCCCGCCTATGCTGATATGGCAAATCTTATTGTTGATAGTTGGCGCCAAATTGGAATAGCAGCGCAACTTAAAGTGGTGCCAGCACCAGACACCAACGACTATCAAGTATTATTAATCGGTCAGCAGATTCCCGATGACCCAGATCAATATTTACTCTGGCATTCAACGCAGGCCACCAACATTACGCACTATCAAAGTCCTAAGATTGACAAACTTTTAGAAGACGGACGCAAGGAATTGGATAGTGAAAAAAGGAAAACACTCTATCAAGAATTCCAGAGATTTTTGGTGGAAGACTCCCCGGCGGCTTTCTTGCACCAATTGCAAACGTATACTATAAAGCGAATTTAACTACAGAATATTGCTAAAATATTACTCTTCGATCTGCCAAAAAAGCGGAGAGAAGTTTTTGTAGGTTGCTTACATAGTTCTCGCGTTCGCTCGAACAGTATTCAGTGACGGGAAGTTATCGTCATCCTATTTATCGAACAGTAATCATGGTAGGAAATACTCTTGGAGAGCAGTGAAAAGTTTCAAGTCTTGAGAATTTACTCTCGAAGCCCTTCGCTCAGACTGGCTTCAACTGCAGCTTTGGTTTGCGGGAGTTGGGCCAAGCGTTCGCCGATGACAGCTGCTTCTTTGGCCAAATTCTCCTCACCATTTTTGCCTGAATAATACGCGTGCATGGCATAGAGTGTCGCCAAGTGCCCGCGCCAGCCGTTGAGCCATAATGAATTGCTTTGATCAGCCAACAATTCTTGAGCAAAATCTTGCGAAGGTAGATTTGTTTCGCTTATCTCCTTTTCCACTCTGAGCCAGAAATCAACCGGGGTGAAATGCACGGGCTGCGACATGGCTTGCATAGTTTCTAGTAATTTAGTTGAGGGGTGGTAGACAAATATGGGCTTTTGGTTGTTGAGTGCATGGTGAACCACCAAAGCGGCTTGTGTTTCATTATCCCCCACCCCGAAATCATAGAGTTTTCCAGCCTGTGCAAAAAACCACTTGCCACGCATACCCATAACCTGAGGTACGACATCCACATCGGGGCGAACGTTCTCAATAATCTGAGCGTACAACAACCCAAAAACGATATCAGTATCGACAACCACCACTGCATCTTCTGGCAGAACCGAGAGCAAATGGTTGCTGTACCTAGCTGAAAAGTCACTGGTCGAAAACTGTTGGTAGGCTCGGTTGGAGCGCAGAGCGAATCCACTCGCAACAACAACGGTAATTATTACGATTGCGTTTAGCGTTCGGGGTGCGGCGAAGCGAGACAGTTTTGCATAAAGCTTCGTTAAACCAAGTGTAGCCAAAAGATGGAGCAAGAGCGAAAGCCCAAACATCATGCGCTCAGTTAAGTGTGTTCCCCAGAAAAATTGCGTGTCTGAAAGCGAGCCTTCAAGTGTCGGAAACTTGAGATAGAACGAGAACAGAAGTACATAGATTAAAACAGGTGAGCCAAGCGATAAAGCAATTTTTTTATTTACCTGTTTTAACATCCACCAGCCATAGAGTGCCATTGGAATAAGCACGATACTTCCCTGTTTTGATAGCAGTTCGATAAGCCTCACCAGCGATTGGAGAGAATGGGTTAGGTCAAACGAAGATGCATAGGTTTCAATCGCTGATCCTCCTTGCAAAGTGGCGCGGGAAACAAATTGCAAAACTCCAAAAAAGTAAGGTTCGATGTGCCAGCCAAAAGCCGCAATTTTGTCAAAATAAAACCAGTAGGTGCTAAACAATCCTCCCATGCCCATTAGGAACGCTGCCAAGAGCTTGCGGTTTTGTTGACGTGTTTGATGCGAAATTATTTGCGACAACAGAGCAATTCCAGTTACCACCAAGGTGAGTTGGTGAGCAAAGAAAGCGAGGGCAGCAAGCAATCCAAGCCTGATTTGGTTATCGGCTTTGGGATTTAGAAAGGAATACAAAAATGCTAATAGACACATGGTTGAGAACGGAAAGACTTCAAATATAACCGCGTTTTGATAGGTGAGGCTATTCAATCCCCACCACACACTACTCACTAAAGCCAAGATAACTGAGGGTGATCGCTTAATTTTGACGAGATCAAGAAGTTGAAGGGCGACTAGAAAAAACAATCCCACATTCAGGCTTTGCAGCAACGCACTTGAAGCGTGGGTGATGAATGCGAAGTGTTTTGGTGGCAGAAAATTACCAAGTCCCACAAGAGCCGTAAGTACATTATAGCCAGGTGGGTGAGCCAGAGATTGGGTGAAACTCGCTAAACTCAAGTCATCTGAGTCGGCGACGTTCACGGCTGTCTTGGGAATTCCGGTCAAATAGATACAAGCAAATAAAAACACTATACCAAGTGTTGCCTTCCACCTTGAGCTCGTAAGGAATATATTTTTCATGACAAATCCTATTGTGGATTTAATACATGAATAGATTCTGGCAATCCCGATCCAGGAGAGAAAATGACTTCGGAGATATCGGTGCCTTCAATGAGACTCAAGCTGGCATTGTAGGTAGCGGTTTCTTTGGGAGCAAGTGTTTTTGATTCCGACAACGATAGCGAAACTTGCTGCTGAATTACTTTGCCATCTTTAATGAGGGTTGCGCTTAAGCGATTGGGCAATCCAGCTTCAACGTTATAGTTGGTTAGTTTAATCGTAGCCACGAATTTGCGATTGCTATTTGAGCTTTTGAATTCGAAATGAGGCGTGCCAATTTCTAAGTGATACTGCTCATAGTCATAGACACCTTCTTGGCCGAATGGCACAGTAACGACATCTGGAGCTAATGTTGGCAAAGGCAGGGGTGTGGCCGAGGGAGGCAGCGGCGAGGGCAAAATCACCGGATTGCCATTGGCGTCACTTATGCCTAACGTTTTAATTTGAATCACCGCAGGCTGTTCCTCTGTGCCCGAAAAAACACCTTTTTCGAGCAAGTAAAAAGACCCCCCCATGCCAACGATAAGCACCAGTGCGGTGGCAATAAGTTCGTCACCAAAGCCGGTGGTAAATTTATTCCAATCAAGTTCTTTCATGTCCCTCCAAGCGCTGTCGCTCTTTGTGGACTTGTTGGGCTTCCAAGTAGACTTGTTGCTCCAGTGAATATTGCGTGAGCCCTAAAAAAACAGCATCTTGCAACACCTCATTCGCATTTTGGTGAACCCAAGTAGACACTTGGTCAAGCAGCAGAGTAATCACGCGACACAGGGCAACCAATTGATCGTGACGAATTCGCATAGCCCAGTAGTAGTCTTTGTCTTGGTCACCAGTTAAGAGTTCCGCGGCTTTGACCCGCACAAACAAATCCAGGCGTTCGCTGGTATCAACGGCCGTATGCATCCACTCATCGATAAAGTGAGTAATGTTTCGAAGCTCTTCTTCCACTCGACGCAAATCCTGCTGCTGTTTTTCGTTTTTCGTGGCGCCGATAGCGTTGTGCAGAGAATCCCAAAATGACTGATGTTCGGGTGCAAAAATAATCGCTTCTGCTTTGTCTCGAAGTTCAGTCAACGTATTGAGGATATAGAGCCTCATCGACTCACGATCAATCGAGTGGTAGTTTTGAATAAAGCTGGGCGGATTAACAAAGGCTGCTTGATTCATGGGTCGTAACCTATTGTATGATTAAGCTGTTAGCCATCGCATATGGTTGGTTTGTATATGAAATTTTCGAAATCGATTGCAATCATCCTCACTATACTCTGTTTGAGTGGTTTGGCTCAATGGCGAGTCCCACAAGCACTGGCGGCACTGGCTAATTTCAGCTTCTCCGATTTTACCAGTGGCAGCTCAAAAGTGGCCGGATTACCGTTTGAAGTCACCATCACGGCATTGGACGAAAACAGCGCCACCATGACCTCATATGTGCTCACAGCTTCACTATCAGATTTAACCGGAACGATGTATCCAACTGCCACCGGGAATTTTGTAAACGGAGTTTGGAGCGGAGACGTGTACATCACTCGATCAGGTGCTTCAAATGCCATCACCGTCAGTTCTGGTGCGGTGAGCGAGGCATCAGACACATTCACGGTACTCCCGGATAGTAGGATTAAATTTTTAAGCATCGTTTCGGGCAATAACCAATCGCAAATAGTTGGCTCATCTTTGTCAAACGCGCTCACTATAAAAGCGGTTGACCCTTACAATAATGCTCTGAGCAATGTTGGCGTCAATTTTGCCATAACAAGTGTTCCGCCTGGGGCGATCAATCACTCCATAACCTCAAGCTCTGGTACAACTTCAAGCTCTGGCACGACATCCACCACCATGACACTTGGTCGAAAGGCTGGCACCTACATAGTTGCGGCCTCTTTGACCTCAGGCATCACCAATACGGTTAATTTTTATGAAACTGCAATCCCCGCTTCCCTCATTTCATTGAATATTTCCCCAGCCCTAGCAGTCATTCCGGCGGGCAGCTATATTCCTTTCACCGCTACCGGTTATGATCTATATCTGAATCCGATTGCCCTAACATCTGTCACTTGGTCAGTCCAGAATGGTGGCGGCACGATCGACACTACGGGAGTTTTTTATGCCGGCACGACACTCGGCTCGTATATGAATACGGTTAAAGCCGTGCAGGGATCAATTGGAAGCACAGCAAGTGTAACCATTTCAAATACACTTGATTCTGGCGGTGAAGCAGGCAGTGGTGAAGGTTCTGGCTCGGGCAGCGGTTCTGGCTCAGGAGAGTCCAGTGGTTCGGGGGACATTGCTCCCACCACTGAGCCGTTTACTATTGAAGAAATTGGTGTCTTAAACACCGTTTTTGTTGATCCGAGCGTGATCACCGCCCTCAAAGGCCAAACGATTCCGATCACGGCTAGTGCCTTTGATAGTGCAGGCCGTGGAGTGGCCAATGTCAACTTTACCTTCGAAGTGTCGGGCACACTTGGGACCTTGACACAAACTTCCTCGGACACTGTGCTGCTCACGGTTTCCGAAAGTGGCATTGGAACGGTTACCGTTACTGCCACACAAGGTGATATTGTCAAAGTGGCCAAAGTGGTAGGAAGTGTGGGTACAGGTTTGAATCGCCGGTTGGTGGTTGAGGAAATTCAATCACCTCAAACTGCTGGAGAGCCGTTTACGATTTCTATAGCCGCCAAAGATTCACTCAACAATTTCTTAACTGACTACACCGGTCCTTTGGTATTGGCAGATTCAACCGGCACGATTGATCCATCCGTCGTTCAACCCAACAACCAAGGCATTTGGTATGTACAAGCCATTATCAACTTAGCGCATCCTGAGGTAAGTATCACTGCTGCGGGAGATGGCATGGTTGGGGTGAGTAATATTTTTGAAGTAGTTGGAGATCCCAAAAAAGGTCCCCCCGGCTCTGGGGCTGGTGAGGGTGTAGGATTGAGCGATGGCGGATTGGGAGACGTATTAGGTGCATCCATTTCAGGCAAAATTGACGAACTGTTGAAGTCCAAAAACTTAAATAAATTCACCATTGTGCGCTATATCGGTGGTGGCATTGCCGCCGGGTTTGGGATCTTAGGTTCTAGCATTGGCGGTGGCATAATGGTTTCTCGGGGCTTAGAAGCAATTGGCCGCAACCCTTATGCCAAGGGCAAATTGCAAGTGAATCTGTATGTGTCACTCGTTGCTTTCATTGCAGCAGCTTCTTTGGCGGTTGTGGCAGCGTTTTTGATAATTCGATAGGCTTTGCTGGACAATAAATATTTTACTACGTGTTTTTGACAAGGTTTTTCCGGAATTTTAGTCAAATGTGATTATGAAATCAAAGAATTCTTGCCTAAAGAACTAATGACTTATGTGATTCTTTTTAAGTCACTGCACTACAAATTCAGAATTGTGCTACAGTAATAGTGCTCGAGTAAAAATACCACTATTGACTGCCCATGAACAAAACCCTTCTCGCCTACAGCGCGATCACTGTTGCTTATATAGTTGTCATTGTTATCTATTTTATGCGTCGCTCTCGCTCTCACGAGAAAGAATTGGCTAAGTTTTTGTCGTCTGCCAAAGGTCAGCTCGAAACGCACAAAGTTTTGGCTCAACAACAAGCCAATCAAAAAGTGGCTAAAGCTGCGTTGGTTGTCAAAAAAGTTCAGGAGATCGCTCAAGCATTTGAAACGCAAGCCAAAGAAGAATATGAACAAATTATTCTCGATGCCAAACAAGAACGCAAAGAGATTTTGAAAAGTGCCAAAGACGAAATCGCTGAATTGTTTGCCGTTGCCGAGAAAGATTTGCGTGACTATCGCGAAAAACGCTACCAGGAGATCGAGAAAAACTTAGTCAAACTCGTAATGGCCATAACCGGCAAAGTCATTGGCGAGGTGTTGGACGAAAAACAACACGAGCAATTGATTGACAAAGCCATCGAAGAGATAAAGTTACAACAACAGAGAACGAATTAACGCTATGAGCATGCGAGAAGGCATTAACCGCCTAGCCCAAAAACTCTTGGGGCGTATTTACACCACTGAAACCCTTAAACTTATTTCAGCAACACTTGAGGACATGGCCCAAAACAAAAGTTTTAAACTCCATGCGCATGCCATTGCCTCAGATAAAACTCTTTCCACGGTACAAAAAAGAACGCAATTGCTCTATCTCGTTCGCTCGGTTGAAGAACCACTTCTCTATGACTTTTTTAGCGACGAGCTCAATGATGAAAAACTGTGGTTATTTGTCAACGATGAAATTGATTATTTTGATAAATTTGTGCAAGAATTTCAGCTCTCCACCAAAGATATTGCGGTTTTATCCTTGACCACAGCTCGTGAATTAGAAGCGAAAAAAATCAAAGCAATTGTGACTGATCTTTCCAAAGTGTTTGGGAAAAAAGTGATGATTAAACATGAGGTGAATCCAGCGATTCTGGGTGGGGCGCAAGTGAAGTTTGGCAACATGATCTATGACATGTCACTGCGATCAAAATTCCAGCAGTTCCAACATGAGTGGCTCACCTCAATCAAGCAAACTGAGGCAAAGCTCGGTGTGCATCAGTCTGGACCTAATCTGACTTAGCCTTCAAGCCTTTTCCTTATGAAGAAATCAAAACCATCTACCTACGCGTTTATTGATAGTCAAAATCTTAACTTGGGGGTGAAATCTCAGGGGTGGCAATTGGACTGGCGCAAGTTTCGACAATACTTACGAAATAAATATAACGTTACTAAAGCTTATCTTTTTATTGGGCAATTGGCTGGTAATGAATCGCTGTATACTTTTTTGCAAGAGTGCGGTTATATCTTGGTATTTAAGCCAACACTGGAATTGCCTGACGGAACAGTCAAGGGCAATGTTGACGCCGAATTGGTGCTCCATGCCATGATTCACTTTAAACATTACGATAAAGCCATTGTCGTCACGGGCGATGGGGACTTTCATTGCTTGGTGGAATATTTGGCAGGAAAAGGAAAACTATTAAAACTTCTGGCTCCTTCAAAACAGTACTCTAGTCTATTACGAAAGTTTCATGAGGGTAATTGTATCGTGCGCATTGATCTATTAAGAAGTTCTCTAGAATACAAAAAGACTGGCATTCGCGGTCGGTCGAAACCTTAGGCTAGTCCAGTCATCGTGATAAGTGTATTTATACAGCAAACGAGGACGTAAATCAAGACAATTCTGAAATCTTTCTGA
>CAYYKL010000019.1:0-20727 GCA_964441155.1 uncultured Pseudomonadales bacterium | reverse complement strand
TAAGCAGAAGTGCAATTGAAGCGGTGACGATGCCTTTGCCGACACCGGAGAGGACGCCGCCCGAGACAAAGATATATTTAATCGGTTTTGTCCCTGGCATTAGCATATTTTACCGAAGGATGGGAAGTATCTGAAGTAGCAAAAGTATTAAGATGGTGTGGATAGTGGGCGAGCTTTTTTAGGTTGATGGATTGTGGGGCGGCAAATCCAGATGGTTTTCAATCCGCGTGATACGTTTTTTGAGCCCAATGGTCTGATTATCAAAAAAACTAATGATAGTATTTTGGTCGTGTTTAATCTTTTTAATGTCTTTTTTCAAAGGTGCCAATTTATTGTCCAGAGTTTTATCTAGGTATTCTCTGGTAGCAAACTGAGTAAGGTCATCCTTGGTAGTAAAATGTTTGGTTTCTTCTTTAACAATCTCTTTGACATCATCCTTCGTCGCGAACTGAGCGAGATCATCTTTGGTAGCAAATATGCCTCGGAGCAAATCGATGTCAGCTGTAGTTAACGTTGGTTTAGTATCAGAAGCCATGGTCATAGTAAACCACACGATTATCGGGCAATCAACCATCCGTCCCCGAGGGTTTAAGAAAAAGAATAGCCGCCGTCACTTAGTCTTGCTGAAGTTGTGTCTTATCAAGTTAATGCCTGGGCAATAAGCGGGGCGACGGAGTGGATGGTGAGCTTTGAGGAACTGACTCTATCGGGCTTGCTGACCGTATCAGTCACATGGATAGCGGTGATGGGTGAGGCTTCCAGCTTATCTTGGACGCCGGGGATAAAGAGGTGATGAGTGGCATAGACGTGGATACTTTTGGCGCCTTTGTCGTGCAGAAACTGACTTACTTCAACAATGGTGGAGCCGGTGGCAATGAGGTCATCAAAGATGAGGCACTGCTTGCCAGAAATATCACGATCAATGCCTTGAATAGTCACCTCACCTGAAGCCAAATCTCGTGATTTGTTTATAAAAGCGATGGGCAGGTTAAGCTCATGGGCCACTTTGGTAGTAGGTTTGATCGCGCCGGCATCGGGAGAAATAACGCAAGCATCCTGGCTCATGGCCTGGGTGGTAATGTGTTCCATGAAAATAGGAAAAGCTGTTAGGTTGATAACGGGTATATCAAAGTAACCGGCGATGCTTGGGTTGTGCAGATCTATCGTAATCAACTTTCGGGTATGGGTTGTTTGAATAAGCTTTGCTATGACTTTGGCCGACAATGGTTCTCCGGGTTGGAACACTTTGTCTTGTTTAGAATATCCGAACCAAGGAATAATGCTCGTGAGCTCTTCGACTCCCTGGCGTTTGAGTGCGTCGCACAGCAAGAGGTATTCGATGATATGCGTGTTGACCGGTTGGGAAAAAGACTGCAGGAGTATGGCTTTGGTTGGGGCTTGTCCCACGCGGACTTTCAGCTCGGCGTTGGGAAAGTTATCCAAATGGGTTTCTCCAGGCTCAAACCGGCCGCTATCACACAGGGCTTGCGCGAGGGAGGGGTTGGAAGAACCGGAAAAGAGTTTCATATAAGGTATTACAATAATGATGTGATAGCTTTTTTTAGTTCACTTGAGTAACTGACGCGATACGGCAACGTAAAGGTTTTGGGTTCGCCTCCATTGGGTATGGCTATGGTAATAATATCATCACCCGGATTGCTTTTTAATAATTGACCCAACTTTTTCAAAACTTCCACCGAAGTGTCCCGCCCGACTATAATCGTGTTGGGGTTGAGGGTGATTTCAGGAGCTGCCGAGCCGCCTATCACCTCTAGAGAGTCGACCAAAAAACTTGTCTCCCCTTCTCGGGATTCGATTTTACCGGTCACAATGCATGGCACATTATTTTGCATTTCGCTTTTCACTTGAGCATAAATCTTGGGAAAAAAGACTAAGCTCAGTGAGCCGGTTTGATCCTCGAGGGTTGCAAATGCCATCTCTTGATTATTCTTTTTCGTGGTCACTTGCCGAACACTGGTCACTAGCCCTGCAAGGGTCAGTGTTTGCCCTGCTTGGGTTTGGGGATCAACGTTTTTAATGGCATGGGTGTATTTTCCTTTGACACTCTCGAGTACTTTGGACATGGGGTGACTGGAGAGATATACCCCGAGCAACTCTCTTTCCAGTTTTAATTTTTGACTTTGGTTATAGTCGGGCAAAATAGGTATTTCATCGGCAAAGGTAGCGTCTTGGGTCACAAACGTATCAAACAAGCCTGATTGAGCACTGGCCGCGGCTGCACTCGACTTGCCCACCTTGGAGCGGATTTCGTCTAACACCGATAAAATGCTAGGTCGATTGGCAAACTGGTCAAATGATCCAGCATTAATCAAGCTCTCAAGCACCTTTTTATTCACTCGGCGGTTATCGTTTTTGGCCAAAAAATGAGTCAAACTACCAAAGGTTCCGACTTCTTCTCGGGTTGATAAAATCGCTTCTAGTGCCGCAACACCCACGTTTTTAATGGCACTTAGGCCAAAACGAATTGCTTTTTTCTCAAGTGAGTCCTCGCTAGATTCAATAGTGAAACCAATTTCACTGGCGTTGATGTCTGGAGGTAAAAGCACGATTTTCAGCCGGCGACACTCTTCAATGGCTTGAGCAATTTTGTCATCGCGATTATTGGAGTGAGACTGGGACTCGATCGTGAGTAAGGCCGTCATGTACTCAACCGGATAATTAGCTTTCATAAAGGCCGTGCGATAGGCAATCATGGCATAGGAGGCAGAATGCGCCTTATTGAAGCCGTACCCGGCAAATTTATCAATAAATCCCCAGATTTCTTCGGCTTTCTTGGCTTCGTAGCCTTTTTCTACTGCGCCGCGAATGAAGCGCGCTTTTTCTTTGTCGAGAATTGATTTTTTCTTTTTACCAATTGCCCGGCGTAAAATATCCGCTTCTCCCAGTGAATAGCCAGCAAAGACATTGGCAATTTGCAAAACTTGCTCTTGATACACCGGAATGCCGTAGGTCTCTTCGAGCACAGGGATTAAATCTTGATGAGGATATTTAATGCGTTTTGGATCGTGTTTGCCGGCAATAAACTCATCGATAAGCTCCATGGGACCTGGGCGATAGAGTGCCACCATAGCCACAATATCCGAGAAACGGTTGGGTTTAAGGTTGCGTGCCACGCGGCGCATGCCAGCTGATTCAAGTTGGAAGATGCCGGTGGTTTCAGCACTTGAGAGCATTTTAAACACTTTTGCATCGTCTAAGGGAATTTTATTGAGATCGAGCACGATGTTTTGCGTTTTCTTCAATAAAATCAGTGATTCACCGAGGATCGATAAGTTTCGTAGGCCCAAAAAATCCATTTTAAGTAACCCGATTGCGGTGGGGTCGATATTAAGATCCATGGCATACATGTCGTATTGCGTGATGGTTTTGCCACCCTTGCTCTCGATTTGAATTGGAGTGTAATTCGTCAGTGGCTTATCGGCGATAACTACCGCGGCAGCATGAACTGAATGGTGTCTGGCACAGCCTTCGACTTTTTGGGCTAAATCAATGAGTTTTTTGTATTTGGCCTGTGTGTAGTAGGTTTGCAGTTCAGGCACTTGCAGAAGCGCATCGGCGAGTTTAGTTTGGGGAGGGATGAGCTTGGAAATAGTGTCAGGTTCGGCATAGGGCATGCCAAGCACTCTACCGATGTCACGAATTGCGGCTCGAGCTTCCATGGTTCCAAAGGTAATCACTTGGGCTACATGATCTGCACCGTATTTTTCGGCCGTGTAGCGAATCACTTCATCGCGCCGCACATCGGCAATATCAATATCAATGTCTGGAGGCGAAGGTCGCTGGGGATTTAAAAAACGCTCGAATGCTAATTGGTGTTCCAGGGGATCGATATCGGTAATCCCCAAGCAATACGATACCAGTGAGCCAGCGGCAGAGCCTCTGCCAGGCCCCACACCAATGCCCTGGTTTTTGGCCCAATTCACAAAGTCTTGGACGATTAAAAAATATGAATCGTAGCTTTTATCGCTAATGACACCAAGTTCATAATCTAAGCGATTGGTAACTTCAGGCGTAACTGTTTCAAAACGGTTTGAAACCCGCTCATAGGTCATTTTCCTAAGGGTTGAAGAAAGTGTCTCGCCTTTTTCGATGGGAAATTTGGGAAAAATCATTTTGCCGGTGGGAATTTCCACTTCACACTTGTCGGCAATAACGCGTGTATTGGCGGTCGCCTCAGGGACATGAGCAAAAGGCTCAAGCATGGACGGCGTATCTTTCAAATAAAAATCGGGAGAATTCAAGAAAGATAATCGGTTGGTGTCGGCAATCGTTCGCCTAGTCTGAATTGCCAACAACGCATCCTGGGCCTCGGCGTCATCAGCATCGACATAGTGAACATCGTTTGTCGCGACCAAGGGAATGCCGAGCTCGTTGGCCAATTCAATTTGAGCCCGAGTTAGCTCTTCGAATTTGTCGATTTTTGGATGGTGTTGAATTTCCATATAGAAATCATCACCAAACAATTGCAAAAAGGATTGTGCCCAGGTTTTGGCTTCGGCGCGTTTGTCATCCCTTAAACGTTTGGAAATTATACTCATCGAACAACCAGACGAGGCAATAATTCCCTCTTTATATGTTTTAAGTAGGTCCAAATCGATTCGAGGTTTATAGGAAAAACCATTGAGATGAGCAATTGAGGTTAGCTTCATCAGATTTTGGTAACCAGTGAAATTTTTTGCCCAGAGGGTGAGGTGGTATTGATCCGAGCCCATGCGCGCTTGCTTTTCCAAGTGCGACGTTTCGCTCATGTAGGTTTCAACACCAATAATTGCCTTGATATCAGCCTTTTTGCACGCATTATAAAAATGAACCGCGCCATACATTACACCATGATCAGTGATCGCCACCGCAGTTTGTCCGTGTGCTTTGACTCGATCGACTAGTTTATTGATGTCACTTAAGCCATCGAGGAGTGAAAATTGGGTATGAACGTGGAGGTGAACAAAATCACTCATAATGTGTGTACTACTATATAGCAAATGTACGCTTTGCGTACCTAGCTATTTAAGCTTTTAGGAGAAAAAAAGTAAAATTGAAACTTTAGAGAGTTTTGAGTGCTTGAATGAGAGCAGCCATGACTGACTTTGGGTCGGCTTTGCCTTGGGTGCGCTTCATGATGTCGCCAACAAAAGCGCCCACAATCGCAGTTTTTCCTGACTTATATTTTTCAACTAAATCGGGATTTTCTTGCAAGCTTTGCTCAATGCGAGCCTTGAGATCTTCGGTCGACATTGAGCTTTCAGAAGGTTGTGGTTTGAGGCTTGATACAAATTGAGCCGGTGATATGGAAGCAATAGCAACATTGCTGTTGACTAGCGTGTTCACCACTTTCGCTCCGTCAATTCCTTGATCACGAGCAATTTCCAGTGATTTGAGGGTGAATGAAGCGATGGCAGGAGAAGCGGTTAGTGGTTCGAGATAATCTTCCCGAACTGCATATTTTTCAACCAGCTCTTTTCGATAATCGAAGGGCAAGCGTGGCATCGAACTCACTATGGTGTCAACATCATGCTGAGTAAAAATAAGGGGCGGGATATCAGGCTCCGGGAAATAGCGATAGTCTTGTGCCTCTTCTTTGGTTCTTTGGGAATACGTGGCTTGTTTCGATTCGCTAAATCCGCGCGTTTCTTGAATGGGAGTCTCGCCACGATCCAAGATTTCTGCTTGTCGCTCAATTTCAAAGGCAATGGCTTTTTCTAAAAATCGGAAAGAGTTAAGGTTTTTAACTTCTATCTTGTAGTTTGGCAACTCCTTGGAACCGATGGGACGCAAGCTGATGTTGGCTTCGAGACGCATCGTGCCTTTTTCCATGTCGGCGTCGGAGACTCCCAAAAAGCGAATGATCTTTTGCAGGGTTTGCGTGTATTCTTTGGCATGTGCTGCTGAAGTTATATCTGGTTCAGTCACGATTTCAACTAAGGGGACTCCAGATCGATTGAAATCAACCAAGCTCACTTTATGGCCATCCAATTCAGTGTGTTGCAATTTGCCGGTATCTTCTTCTAGGTGAACGCGAGTAATTCGAACCATGCCTAAACTGGTGTCGAGTTTCCCACCTTCACACAACGGTTGATCATATTGGCTTAGTTGATAGCCTTTGGGTAAATCGGGATAAAAATAGTGCTTGCGATCGAATTTTGATTTGAGTTTAATTTCATTGCCCAAAACTTTGCCGATCTGGATGGTCCATTCGATGGCTTTTTTGTTCGGCACGGGCAGTGCGCCGGGAAGCCCTAAGCAAACGGGGCAAGTCAGCGTATTTGGTTCTTTGCCGAAGTGGTCAGCGGGGCACGGGCAAAACATCTTGCTCAAGGTTTTAAGCTCAACGTGGGTTTCAATGCCGATGACGGGTTCGTAGTTCATAGTTTCAATAAAGTGGTTAGTTGTTAGTGGTCAGCGTTTAGTGAATTACAATTTCACTAACCACTCACCTCTATTCACTAACCGCTGGTCTCCTTGTGTGCCAATCAGTTGACGCTTGGTAGCGCTTGCCTAAATCGAATAATAAAGCTTCGCTCCAGCGTGGGCCGATGAGTTGCATGCCAATAGGCATAGTGTTGCTGCTAATTCCACAGGGCAATGCTAGGGCGGGCACGCCGGCCAAATTCATGTTAACGGTGAGCACGTCTGAAAGATACATCTGCAAAGGATCTGCCGTTTTTGAGCCCAGGGCAAAGGCGGTTGAGGGTGAAACGGGTGCCAAAAGCGCATCAACTTCAGCAAAGGCTAACGAAAAATCTTGCAAGATAAGCGTTCTGACTTTGGCAGCTTTCTCATAAAATTTATCTGCATACCCAGCCTGTGAGGCAAAAGTTCCAAGCATTATCCGGCGCTTGGCCTCAGAGCCAAAAGCACTTCGGTTTGCACCAAATCTAACGCCATCATATCTTCCTAAGTTGCTGGCTACTTCGGTGGTTTGCACTAGGTAGTAGACAGCGATGCCATATTTGGTGTGAGGCATTGACACGGGTTTTGTCTCGATACCCAAAGACTTATAAACTTCAAGGGCGCCCAAGACCGACTCTTTCACTTGAGGGTCTAAGCCTTCGCCAAAGTATTCTTCAGGAATGCCCAATGTCATAGAGTCTTTGGGTGCCACATAAGTTTGGCGTCCTTCGCTGTGGGAGGTGGCATCGCGTCGATCTTTACCTTGAGCAATTTCATACAAGCGTTCAATTTCAGCCACACTTTTAGCAAAAAAACCTGGACAATCAAGACTGCTGGCCATTGCAATTATGCCAAACCGACTCAGTGCTCCATAGGTTGGTTTTAAGCCACACACTCCACAGAAACTTGCCGGCAAGCGAATCGAGCCACCAGTATCGGTGCCCATGGAAGCGTTTGCCGCGCCTGATGCCACAATGGCTGCCGAGCCAGAGCTAGAGCCACCAGGCGTGTAGTTTAAATTCCAGGGATTGAGTGTGTTGCCGAAGTCTGAATTTTCACCACTTGAGCCATGTGCCCAAGCGTCACAATTCACCTTGGAATGAATCGTTTCGCCGGCTTTTTTCAAGCGTTTAACCACGGTGCTCGTGTATTGCGCTTGATACTTGGCTAGCACTTTGGAACCAGCAGTTGTTTGCACGCCCTTGGTTAAATACAAATCTTTGAGTGCCAAAGAGCCCTGTGGATCAACTGAAGTCAAAATGCTATTTGTCGGCTCGATTGGATTCATCTTGGCTCCTTGATTACGGCATCTACCACAAAATATCCCCGATGAGTTCTATCAGCTTGTGACAATGCTTCTGCCTGAGACAGACCTGGCTTGATTTCATCATCACGCCAAATATTGTGCGTGCCGTCAAGCACTTGAAAGGTGGGTTCAACACCAGTCACATCCACGGCATCTAGTTCGCTAATATGCTCGGTGATCGCGTTGAGTTGGGAGGTGTAGAGCTCAATTTCTTGCGCGCTTAATTCAAGATGCGCCAATTTTGCCACATGAGCAACTTGTTGTTGGTTGATTCCGGGATTATTAGCCATACGACTTACTCTTAATACTCTTTAAAACTCAAGCGATTATAGACGAAAATACTGACAATATTAAGAGTAAAAAAGCGGATTGTGCTGAAGTGATGCAGCTAACGCATCCTTCAAATCTTCAAGTGTTTGATTTGCACGATTTGAGAGTGTTTGAGTCTTGGCGGCGGGAGCAAGCTGAAACACAGACTGACGGAATAACTCCGCTTTGGTTTGCGCATTAATTTGAGCGTTCACTAGTGCGCTCAAGGCTAACATGCGACTATTTTCATCTGGTTTCATTTTGACTCTCCTTATCACTCGATTTTTTAAAATTGACTTGCAAGTTCGAGTGAGACTTGCCAGGGGTTAACGAGCACATTAACTATCAGGTTGATTCATGAGTCTCCTTTCAATTATTTAAGATACATACAACAAAAAAGCGGGCTCTTTTTGTGACCCGCTTTGTGTTTTGCTTATTGATGATTTTTTAATTTTTCAAGTTTTGCAAAGCGGTCCAATCCAGCAGCGTTGCTTGGTGGTAATAGTATTGGATGGGAGCGCTTGTAGCTTCATGTGACTATGATTAAACCATTTTCATAACACTGGTTCAATGTGTGACAACGATGCATGTCTCTTAGAACTAGAAAGAAAGTTCTCGGATAGCCTTGGATTATGCGCAATCTGGAGCTATTTAATTTTCAATAACAACTTGGTGTCCGTGGCATCGACATGAATGGTTTTGCTCGTCAAATCGTTTTCCAGAATCATTAAAGCCAGTGGATCCAAGATTTCTGTCTGAATAAGGCGCTTCAATGGCCGGGCGCCATAAATTGGATCATAGCCAACTCGAGCTAAATATGACTTGGCCTTTTCGCTCAAATCAAGCTCAATAGATTTGTCTTGCAATCGGTTTTTCACCTGGTCAAGTTGGATTGCAACAATTTGCTCAAGCTCACTGGCTTTAAGTGGTTCATAGATGATGATTTGATCAAGGCGATTAATAAACTCGGGGGGGAGTGTGTTGCGAATTAATTCACTCACCTGGTTTTGGGTTTCAGTATTAATTTTTTCCCCTGCTTCTTGCAATATTTTGGCACCCAAGTTGCTGGTCATGATTATGATGGTGTTTTTAAAATTGACGGTTCTCCCCTGCCCATCGGTCAGATGACCTTCATCGAATATTTGCAAGAAAAGGTTGAGAATCTGTGGATGAGCTTTTTCGATTTCATCGAAGAGTAAAACAGAATATGGTTTGCGCCTGACGGCTTCGGTCAGTTGCCCACCCTGCTCATAACCAACGTATCCTGGAGGCGCGCCAATAAGTCGAGCCACGGTATGAGCTTCGGAATATTCGCTCATGTCGGTGCGGATTATGGCTTTGTCATTGTCAAATAGAAGTTGCGCTAAGGCCTTAGCGGTTTCGGTTTTGCCTACCCCCGTGGGACCCAAAAATAAGAAGGTAGCAATGGGACGGTTGCTATCTGAAATACCTGAGCGAGATCGTCTGACGGCATTGGAAACCGCTTTCAAAGCTACTTCTTGGCCTATGACGCGTTTGCCTAACTCCTCTTCAAGATGGGTTAACTTAGCAGACTCATCTTGCAATAGACGGGTTACGGGTACACCCGTCCAGCGCGAAACCACTGCCGCAATATCTTCGCTACCAACTTCTTGTTTAACCAATCGCTTACTTTCCGGAATGCTATCCCATTCTTTTTGCGCTCTGGCTAGCTTTTGTTGCAACTCTGGAATATCTCCATACTTGATCTTGGCTGCTTCGTCTAAATTGACGTCTCGCTCGGCTCGCTCAAGCGCAGCTTTTTTTTGGTCGATTTCGTTTCGAAGCAGGCTCAAATTAGAGAGCAATTTCTGTTGTGCTTCCCACTGTTTACTTAACGTTTTTTGTTCTTCTTTAAGATTGGCCAACTGTTGCTCCAAGTCAAGCAGCTTTGCTTTGGCATCGCCGTTTTTCTCTTTTTGGAGGGCTTTCTTTTCAATTTCAAGTTGGGTAATCTTTCGATTTAACTTATCGAGTTGTTCAGGTTGTGATTCGGCTTGAATTTTTAAACCACTGGCTGCTTCGTCCACGAGGTCAATCGCTTTGTCGGGCAAAAATCGATCAGAAATGTAGCGATCTGATAGGTGCGCTGCAGAAATAAGCGCATCATCGCGAATGCGAATGCCATGGTGCGCCTCATATTTTTCTTTAAGGCCGCGCAAAATTGAAATACTATCTTCAACAGAAGGCGGGTTAACCATTACTGGTTGAAACCTACGCTCCAGTGCAGAATCCTTCTCAATTGAGGTGCGATATTCATTCAGTGTCGTGGCACCAATCATGCGCAACACTCCGCGTGCCAGAGAGGGTTTGAGCATGTTGCCTGCATCCACCGATCCTTCTGCCGCGCCGGCACCTACAATGGTGTGTAATTCATCGACAAACAAGATCACTTGCCCTTCTAGTTTTTGGATTTCGTCAATCACACTTTTGAATCGTTCTTCGAATTCACCTCTGAATTTGGCACCTGCAAGCAAAGTGGCCATTTCCAAACCCAAGAGCTGTTTGTGCTTGAGGGAGTCAGGCACGTCTCCCGCAACTATGCGTGACGCTAAGCCTTCAACAATAGCTGTTTTTCCCACACCTGGCTCGCCAATGAGCACAGGGTTGTTTTTGGTGCGCCGAGATAAGACTTGCATAACCCGCCGTATCTCGTCTTCACGGCCAATGACTGGATCAAGCTTGCCTTCTTGAGCCAGGGAGGTGAAGTTGGTCGTGTATTTTTCTAAAGCTTTATAGGTTGTGTCTTTGCTGGGGTTGTTAACCGTATTGCCTTGTCTCATGGCTTTGATCTCCTTTTCAATTTGGTTTTCGGTAATCCCATGTCGCTCAAATGTTTTGCGCAAATCTTGTGTCGTGTGAAATGTGGCAAGGAGAAGCAGTTCCTGTGCGATATATTCATCTCCCAAAGAATCTGCTTTTTGGGCAGCATAGTCGAAAAGTTTTGCCGTAAGGCTGCTTATATTTGGTTGAGTATTCTCTGATTGAGGCAAGGCTTTAACTGATTGTTGCAGTTCGGAGAGTAGTTGCACCGCCCGCCCGCTACTATCAAGAATCTCTTTGGCAGGGCCATTCGTTTGCAAGAGCGAAAGTGCAATATGCGCTGGTTCAACCAGAGGATTTTGATGAGCTCGAGCAAGTTCCAAAGCTCTGGCAATGGTTTGTTGAGAAAGACTCGTGAGTTTATTGGGATCGAAGCTCATAATATTAGAACTCCTGTTTAATGGACAAATTAACTGCGTAAGGCTTTGATGCGCGCTTCGATAGGTGGATGGGTGGCAAAAAGGCTTGCGAATAAGCCAATCGCACCGTGATTATTTTTTAGTGGATTGGTGATATACAGATGGGCTGTCGCTTTGTTGGCTGCTTCCAATGGTTCTCTATCCCCTGCCAGCTTTTCCAAAGCTCTGGCTAATCCTTCAGGATATTTAGTGATGGCGGCAGCTGAGGCATCGGCTAAAAATTCCCGTTTTCGCGAGACTGCCAATTTTATCAGTGTTGCGATGATTGGTGACAAAAATGCGAGTGCCATGCCGGCAATCATGAGGATTGCTCCCAATTGCCCGTTTGATTCACGGTCTCGGTTGCGATTGCCGCCAAGCCAGCTCATACGCAACAACCAGTCAGCGAGCAACGTTACTATGCCAACCAAGACGGTGACTATCGACATTAAACGGATATCGTAATTTTTTATGTGCGAGAGTTCGTGGGCGATGACACCTTCGAGCTCAGTTCGGTCTAGTCGAGCTAAGATGCCTGTGGTGGCACACACCACTGCATGCTTGGGATCGCGGCCAGTGGCAAAGGCATTCATGGCAGAATCTTCAATCACAAAAAGCTTGGGCATGGGCAATTGAGCAGCCATGCAGAGGTTTTCGGTAGACGTGTAAAAGTCAAAATGTTCTTGCCTAGTTGCCGGCTTGGCGCCCGACAATCCCAGGATAATGCGGTCTGAATAATAATAAGAAGCGAACGAGGTGAGTCCAGAGAATATGAGTGCCCAGCCAGCAACTGCGGGGCTATATCCAAAAGCTCTGGTCATGAGCCAGACTGCACCAACAATAAAGGCGACAAAGAGCACCATGATCAGGGCACTTTCGCGCTTATTGTGATCGACTTGTTGGTAAATGTTAGGCATATAGTTAGGTGCTAGTTTTTAGGGGTTAGTGGCTAGCGTAAACACCAAGTAATGATTAGTAATGCATGAGTTATGCTCATAATAGAACGTACAAGCAATCGTTAGAATAGCAAGAAACTATCACTCTGTCAACATGAGTGCCAGTACAATTACTTGAGCGTAAAGCCACCATCGACTGCTAGAATTTGTCCAGTTGTGTATGAGCTTTCATCGCTCAAGAGAAACGCAACAGCTTTTGCAATTTCTTCTGGTTTTCCAATTCTTTGAATTATCGAGACATCAGTTGTCCAACTTGGATCCTCTCCCGTGCTGTCAGATAGCGGAGTATCGATTAAGCCGGGAGCAATTGCATTAACGCGAACAAGTGGGCTTTTGTAGTGACGAGAAAATAATTTTGTCAGCGATATTATTCCTGCTTTTGTGGCAGAGTATATGACTCCATATGGTTCGCCAATGATGCCGTCCACTGAAGTTAGGGTAACAATGGAGCCTTGCGCAGAGGTGCGCTGAATGAGACCGCCTAAATATTTTAATGTCCAGAAAGTTCCGATGAGATTAGTTCTAATTGTCTTTTCAATATTATCCTCGGTAATAGAATCAATCCCGCAGGGTAGCGGCATAATGCCTGCATTGGCAACGATATAATCTAGCTTGCCGTATTTTGTTTCAATTTCACTTGCCAAACGTTCTATATCAGACTTCAGTGAAATATCAGCTTGGATGAACGATGTGGAATTTTTATCAAACTCAGATTCTGATATCGAATAAGGGGTGTGGCTGTTAAGAATAACAAACACGCCTTGGTTTACTAGTTCATGTGCTGTGGCTTTGCCGATGCCGCTTGTAGATCCGGTAACCAGTGCAACCAGTTTATTTTCCGTCATGTTTACAGCTTTACTTCAACGTCTTTTGTTTCGGCTTCGGAAACTTCGATGTGCGCACCTGTTGAGGGAGTGTCCAAGCCTTTTTGTTTGGAAAATTTGAAGATACTTGCAATAATACTTGAAGGGAACATAACCAGTTTTTGATTGTAGTCAGCGGTTAAGTCAATAAGCGTTCTTCGAGCATACATCAGCTTGTCCGACGTATCACGCAATTCATCCATAAGCTTTTGAACGATGTTGTCGGCTTTTAATTCAGGGTTATCCTCAACGAGAATCTGCAGCTTGGGGAGAACAGCTTGAATTTCACTAACTGCTTTGTCAACGGCAGCGCCGCCTTTTGCCTGAGCAGATTCGACAGCTTTGCGCGCACTGACCAATTTGTCAAAAATGTCCTTTTCGTGCGTTAAGTACGCTTTGGACGATTCGATCAAATTAGGAATCAAATTCGCTTGACGCTTGAGTTGGTTGCCAATCTCCTGAATACTGGCCTCAATGCGTACCAACGCTTGTTGGAAAAAATTGTAAGTGGTTATGATGTAGCCAACCACTACCAGAATAATTCCGCCGACAATAAGTATTGGTGTCATGATGTTTCTCCTGAAACTAATTTCTATTATTTATTACGCACCAACCATTGTACTACACAAGTTTTAAGCATAGATATTAAGATCATTAGAGTGATTTTTGACTATCATGTAAATGTGAATGAGTACATATTAAGCATTTCACGATATGTTAGCATGAGTACATAATAAATCTTCACTAGAGTAAATAATGCATTTTGAATTTAATTATCCACTTGCAATGCAGCACTCAGATTAAGAAGAATTTGTAGTCTTCAATATGCTAACATGTTAGCATAATGGTAATAATACCCATCTAAATTTAAGAGCAATGATTTAGTTTTTAGTAAGTATTGCTAAAATCGGATTAGAATTTATAACCCAGTACGATTCAGTGTCTCATTAACTATTGAGAAGCAAGAAACTTTTGTTTCCATGTCGATTGACGAGAAGACTAGCCTCGGGTAAAATCTTCAGGCTAAGGTCATGCACCTCATTTTATGGGGTGGTAGCTCAATTGGTTAGAGCGCTGCCCTGTCAAGGCAGAGGTTGCGGGTTCAAGTCCCGTCCATCCCGCAAGGTACCATTCGATACCTTGCTTCGCCAGAAGCATTATTGAGAATGGGACCGCAGCCGGATACCGAATGGTATCCGAGCCTTTCTTCAACCTAGTTATATCCCTGGCTTGATTTCATACTCGGTGTTTGTTGTGATTAATATATGAAATTCTATTATGAGTATGCGCTTCGAAGTATCGATCATGATTTTATCTATATTGGCTATTCACTAGATTTGAAAAAGCGACTCGTTCGTCATAATTCAGGTTTCGTTCAATCCACAAAGGCATACAAACCATTCGATCTAATTTTCTACGAAGCCTATAGCACCATGTCAGACGCCAAACGGCGAGAAATGTACCTTAAAACAAATAAGGGAAGACAGACTTTAATGATGATGTTGAAGGATTTTTTTCAAAAGTAAAAACTTAGATGTGTCCATTATTGTGGTTTTAATAATGCTTACTTGATGTGGCTTGAATCCACGAGCTTTCCCTGGTATAGTCTGGACAATTAATTGAAGTTACTGTGCCTGCCCAAAAAGTACATTCATGGCACAAATTAAAGAAACGCTTAAGACAATTAAATCCAGCGAATCGCTCATTAGTGCGATTTTAGGCGTGTCGGTGGTGCTATTGGTTGCACTGCTTGCCTTTAACTATTTCAAAATTAAACCCCAACCGCGCTTAACAAACGAATCAGCCGCAACCGTGGCAGCGGAGTTGTCTTCTCCCGAAATTGATTCCACCCTATCCCCTATTCCGACCCCTCTCGAACCAACACTTATTGCCCAAATTCCCGAGAGCTTGCCCACACTTGAGCCCGTTCCCACGATTGAAATTAAGCCCACAATCGCTCCAACAATTGCTGTGTCAGCAACACCAATGCCGACCCTCGCCCTTTCTCCCTCAATGACCCCAGAGCCGACAGTCATGCCACAAAAAGCTAGCGATCGAGCGCAAACGTACACCGTCAAATCCGGCGACAGTCTGTGGACCATTGCGCAGGAAGTATATGGAGATGGCAATTCTTGGCGTTCAATCGCGACTGCTAACAACTTAAGCAATCCACAGTTTATTCATGTAGGCAACGAATTCACATTACCCCATGTGATGAATGGTGGCCAGGTGAGTAGTATTTCCGCAGAAACCTACACGGTCAATTCCGGCGACAGTCTGTGGAGTATTGCTCAGGAAGTGTATGGAGATGGTTTTAAATGGACAACAATTTACGAAAACAATAAACCGTTAATTCAAAATCCGGGCAAGATTTTGGTTGATTGGCAATTAACCGTTCCCAAACTGGATTCTCCTGGAACTCGTTAACTCTAAGACATTGCTGTCTACTAATTTCTACGCTTCGAACGAAGTGAGAAGTAAATAAAGATAGCCGATATTGTTCTCGCTCTGCTCGAACACTATTTTCTGTATTTCTTATTGCCTTTAATCATATTGCGAATTTTGGATTCTCACGAATTCTTTTTACGATATACTACTGAGTAGAATTTCAATGAAAGTGCGGGTGTGGTTCAATGGCAGAATGCGACCTTCCCAAGCACATATGCGAGAGTAGCTCAGTTGGTAGAGCGTCTGCTTCCCAAGCAGAAGGTCGCGGGTTCGAGCCCCGTCTCTCGCTCTCAAAGTTATAAAAAAAGGTTGACCTGCCTGCCGGCAGGCAGTGACGAGGGCTCGGCGGTGTCCTTCCGAAGCTTAAGCGTAGGAGGATTACCTTTACCCGCTCCATTTTTTATTACCAGTTTGATTTGAATATTATTGAAACAGGAATTACAACCATGATTAAAGAAACATGCACCGTCAAGCAAATATATATATCTCCCGCACAAGGGGCAGAGATGTGTCGAGTCTCGCAGGTGAATGCTCTGGTAGGATTGGGTTTAGAGGGTGATAGGTACGCACAGGGTTTGGGATTTTGGCAAACAGTAAAAAAGCCTCGTAATACTATTAGGCACGTGAGCTTAATTTCTCAAGAGGATATTGATGCAGTATATCAAGAGTGTGGAATTGATTATGGTGGGTTTGTTTCAAGGAGAAACTTAATTCTTAGTGGATTTTGTGATTTACCCATCTTGATTGATAAAGAGTTCATGGTGGGAGAAGTAGTAATGCGCGGGGTTGAAGAATGCACGCCATGCAAAAGACCATCTGAAATATCTGGAATTGGGGGTTTTCAGCAAGCGTTTAAAACAAATGGTCGCGGAGGGTTGCGCGCAGAAATACTTACTGCTGGGATTATTTTTGAAGGTGCTGTTTTGAGAGTTTAAGTTTTAATTAATGAAGCCATATTCTTTTTTTTGGATCTATTGAATTTCAGCGGCATTTTTACATTTGCTCACAGGTTTTAGCACGGTAAAATGATCGGGTGGCAAAACTTCGATCATACCTAACCAAAACATTTTTCCTCATTCTTTTTTTACTGCCGATGGTTTTATTACAATTGTGGGCAAAAACTGAGTCGGTGCATCAGCTCATCGAAGTGATTCATCGCTACTTACCCCTATTTTTGATCGTGGTAATGCTCACCAAAGCGGCTAGCATTGTGTATCCTCCCTTGCCTGGAGTGGTGTTTACCTTGACCGCTATTCCACTGGTCGGCTGGGAACTTGCCTATCTCATTGACATGATTGGGAGTCTAATTGGAGCGTCTGCCTCATATTTTATGGGCAAAAAATATGGGACAACTATTCTCAATCGAGTTTTAGGAAAAACATTGACCACAAAAATTGCCAAGATTACTTTGAAACCCATCAATCAAATTGAAGCAGCGGTCATGCTGCGCTTGGCTGCTGGTGGATTGTTGTCGGATGGACTTGCTTGGGGAGCATCAATTATTGGCTTTCGGTTTAAACCGTTTGTTGTCGGCTATGCGATTTCTCATGTGCTCACCACAGCACCGGTGTTTTATGCGCTTGGGGCATCTTTATCCCTGCATTCATGGGCGCTCTTTTTGGCTGTGGCTGGATTGTCATGGTTGGTTATATTCAAGTTCAAGGGCAGATATTTCGAGTAGAATGGGGTGATGTTTAACTTCAAGATTTTGAATGAATATAGAAAAAATGCTCAATCACTCGGTATTCGCCGGGCGGCTTCCGAATTACTAGCGAGTCTTAATGTCTCTCAAATTACCTCACTTGGCAAAATTCCCAAGCAAGGTGCACTGCTTATTATTGCCAATCATGTCAGTGTGCTGGATAGTTTGGTACTCATGAGTCAAATTGATCGAGATGATTTCCATTTTGTTGCCCTGTCAACCTATGACGTGTATGGGAGCGTAACTGCTGCCAAATTATTGCCGATCTATCGAAAACGACAATTGAACCATAAGATTTACGAATATCCATTATGCTTGCACTTGCATGGCAAGTTGCCCGAACAATTATCGGATCAAGAAAATAGAAAAAGAAACCGGCAAACAATTAGTCAGGCAGCAGCATTAATAGATGAGGGCAAAGCAGTATCGATATTCCCCACTGGCTCAGTCGGAAAAGTTGACCATAAGGCAAATTGGAAAATCGGTGTTGGCCACTTGGTCAAGCAAATTACTAATCCGAAGACCAATGTTGTATTTGTTTACATTGCTGGCACAAGAAAATCAGATCTCTTGGCTTTTTTACATCCCTCAATATCGTGTCTTTTCTTCAAACCCCAGGCTATATCAATTAATTTTTCTCAATCGAGGCCACTCTCTTCGCTGATTTCCAAAGACAGCGAGCCAGCACAAATTGTGGAACAATTAGAGAAAGCTTGCTCGAGCATGCAATGGTGATGTTTTATTGTTCGAGTGCAACGAGAACTTGCTTAGAATGCAATAATGAAAAACTTCTTGCTTTCGCTCGAAGAATAAGATCTAGATAACTTTTATGCAAAATAGAATTTCATTTATTGACCTTGTCGATAAGCAGGGCATTGTATGCAAAACTCAGGTGCCTAAAGACCAAGCGCGAGATTTTGAAGGCTTATGTGCCCAAGTAGTGATAGTGGTTTTGTTTGATTCCAAAAACCGTCTTTTGGTCCATAAGCGACTTCATTCAAAAGAAGTAAACCCGGGAGATATTGATTTTGTGTGTGGCATGGTTGAAAACGCTGAATCACCACTTGAAGCGGCAATCCGAGAAACGAAGGAAGAAACTGGATTGGTTCCAAAAAACCTACGGTTGGTACATCAGGGTCTCAATTCTTATGGCAGATATCGCTACTTATTTGCTGGCAACGCTGAAGGGAAACCTCATCCCCAAACGCAACATGAAGTTGCGTGGGTGCAATTTTTAACGCGAAAAGAAATTGGAACCGCAGGGAGTGTGGTAGACGAATTTTATGAGGATTTGGCAAGAGTTGATGCTCAAGAATTGCTTGTATAGCACTTGCAATTTCTTAATAATTCGAGGAGTATAGAGTTTTCTTTTTCAATTCATGTAGCATATGCGAAACTTCAAGCGCACTACTTATCTAAAAAAGTTAACCCATTGGTTTGTTCATGATGTCGGGCTACCTTCAAAGTTGATTTTTTTTGGTGTGAGCATGCTCTTTCTAGGCATGGGGTTGGGATTATTACTTGACCGAGTAGTTTTTAATGCTAATACATTCAACTCAGAAGAGTCTCAGCTTCGCTTGCCTGGTCAAAAATTTACGAGTCCACTGTTGGCTTGCGACCGCGCGCTCAAACCCAGCTCTCAAAAACTAACAGTAGTTCAAAGTGAAGTCGAGCAGATAATCGAGCAGTCTCGGTCAACTAACACCATTTCTACTGCCTCGGTATATCTTCGTCTACTGCATTCAGGAGATGAATTTTTGCTCAATCCCCAGGAACATTATTTCCCCGCTAGCTTGCGTAAGCTGCCGCTCATGATGCAATACTTTCGGGAATCAGAGACGGATTCAACTGTTTTGACGACCAAGCGAAAACTTGAAGCCAGTAGTTCAGCAAATGTGGGAGTTATTATCCCGCCCAAGATTTCACCAATTGCAAACAAGGAATATTCTGCGCTAGATCTCATCGAGCTTATGATTCGCTATTCGGATAACGTGAGTTTTCAGGTGTTATATGCAGCTTTGGGTGAACAGCGTTTCCAAAAAGTATATGAAGCTATGCAGCTTGAGTATCCAAATGACTTCAAAGCACTTATTGATCATCGCACGCCATTGGATTATGCACTCTTTTTCAGAACTCTTTATAACGCAACGTATTTAAGCGTTGAAAATTCGGAGAAAGCTTTGGAATTACTCACGCAAACAGACTATGTTCAAGGCTTGGTGCGTTATTTGCCCCCGCAATTACCTGTGGCACATAAGTTTGGTGTGGCAACTCTCAACGATGAAACAGGAAAGCAATATGGTGAATTGCATGATTGCGGCATCGTCTATAAACCAGAAAACCCCTATGTCTTGTGTATCATGACCAAAAGCTATTCACCGCACATAGAGCAAGTCGAAGAGGTGATTGCGAATATTTCAGCGAGTGTCTACGAGAGTTTAGAGAAGTGAATAGTATTCATATCCAAAGCTAGTTCTCGCAAAATTGCTCGAACAGTAACTCTCACCAATGTCGATTATTGAATACCACCTCAAACCCTGTTAGTTTTATAGTAGGCCCCTCAAAGAGTTAGGGAGCTTTTGTGTTATGCCAACTTTTAAACGCCACACGTCTCAAAAACTAAAACCCGTAAAGCGGACGTTCATTCGCACTAAGCGTGCCGTGACTCCCATCAAGCCTTTGCCGATTAAAGTTGAAGCTGACTCAAAGCAAGAATATTTTTCCAAAACAGTTGAGTCAGTTGCTCTGTTGAAACCAGAAGTAGTCAAAAAACCGGCTGAACCAACTGATGTTATGGCCTCGCTTGAAGAAAAGAAGCAATCATTCTTGACTAAAGTAGAGATGCCAGAAGATTTAAAACCGCCACCGATGCATGCACCTGGCGAAGAGGTTGAAGAAGACAAAGAAATTGAAGACATCCAAAATCTCATTCAGCAAGCTACCAAACGACTAATGGAGTTGGAGCAAAAAGCCGCTGAAACTCCCATGCATGAGGAGGATGGACCGATTGAAGCATTCGATGGCATCAGCAATCCGACTGAGCAAGTTGAGATGCTGGCAGCGCAGCTGGAGCGATCCCAGCGTGAAGCCAAGGAGCTCAAAGAGAAAATGTTTGAGCTTGAGCGCTCTCAGAAACATGAAAAAGAACAGATGCACAAAACCATCCACACCATGCGCAAAGACATGTATCGCGCTGCTCCACTTCACGACACTAAGTTTTTTAGTTTGTCGAACGAGCTTAAAGATGCCATAAAAGCAATTGAAACCATCACTGAAACTGATTTGGAGAGTGTTGACCTGGAGGCAATGGCCTCAGCACCAACACTGGTTTTACCTCAAACTGAAGCTGTTCCAAGCGCAATTCCAACTGCAGTTATCACCCCTCCTCCCTCACCCGCTCCCGCGACTACTCACGAAAAACCCAAAGAGGTGGTCAAAGAAGCTCAAGCAGAAGAAGCAAAAAAAGAAGAAACCACTGATCCAAAAAAGAAAAAGA
>CAYYKL010000018.1:19885-23687 GCA_964441155.1 uncultured Pseudomonadales bacterium | reverse complement strand
GGATTGCGGCCACTGCTTTGGGGAAATCCGAGCGTAACCACCACGCAAGTTCGCGAAGAAATGCCCGATATGCCGAAACCTGGTTATGGGAGCGTCGTATTCAAAGACGAAAAGATCGAGGGTGCGCTGGTCCTTGTCTACACCAACACCCCTCAAGCGCAATATGCAGTTGCGGCACTCACCAATTCTCAGGGCAACTACGCTGTGGACCTCGCCAATTTGTCTCGAGATGGAAATAGTTACGTACTTGACTCATTCGTTAATGTCAACCGCTTTGCGAGACTTGAGGCAGATATTCGCTTGAGCACGCCATTTCCGCCTTTGCTCTTGCATGACCAAGTGGTGCCTTGGGGGGAAAACCTCTGGCTTAGGTTTAAGGGAGCGTTGTAACGCCTATGCTGCCCATTAAACGCCTGCACCAGCAACTTATTGCCCTGACCGTATTACTCAGCATGAGCTTGCAGCAAGTGTATCCCATTTTTGAAGTCTGGGTAGCTAATCTGGCCCGACCTTCTACGGTCAAGGCACAGACCGCGCCAGCTGGATCCTGGGGGGCTTGGCAAACCTATTCGGTCAGTCAAGTGACTGGCGGAAAGTTTACGCAAGCACGTTCGTTTGTGCAGGCAAAAGAACCAGGTAATGGTCGCATTAAGCAACAAATGATTTCAGTTGATGGAGCCACAATCTGGACCAGGTGGTATGACAATAATGTGTGGGGTGAGTGGTCTTCCTTTGCGGTAGCGAGCCTTAATGTGCCGGGCAATGCCAATCAACTATTAAAGCTTCCAGCTGATGGCGCAGGACTGGAAGTGTTTCCCAACGATTCTAAAACACATCTGCAGAGAGTTTCAGATTTTGCTCAGTCACAAGGTGATAGCGAATCGAACAATAGACAAAAGCAGGTTTTTGTTGTCGGGGATGGCAAGGGATTGCAGTACAGGCTGCATGGGCCAAATTGGGAGCCATGGCTCATTACCCCAGTGACTTTCTCGGTTGAAGGCATGCCTAGCTTTCGATCATTCACGCAATCTACCCAGCCGGGTACGGGCGCGCCAAAGCAAGATTTTTTAAGTGGTGACGGAAAAACACTCAAGGTGAGACAAAAACAAAACAATCAGTGGTCTGCCTGGCAAACGTTTGTTGTTTCTCAAATCGGATTACCTGACAACCAAACGGCTATTGCAGATTTTGATCAAACGAATGGTGACAGTGAGACTGGTTCTCGACCAAAGCAAACAGTTGTCAGTGCTGATGGAAAAACGTTATATACGCGCTTTTACGAATTCACTAACCCGCCAACACCGAGCCCAGTGCCCACCACCGCTGTGGGTCCAGGCACCATCTTGGGTCGAGTATATGTGGATACAAACGGCAACGGTCAGGCAGCCGATGAGCCAGCACGCAATCAAGGGGTGCAAAGCTCCAGCCTGTCCTGTGGGGATTATGTCACCTTAGATAAAATTAGAATTGGATGGAAGGGTGGGAGTGAAGGGTCTGTGGCTGTTAACTCCGCCTGTAGCCCTGAGCCGTACTACAGCACAACGGTGCAAAACGGCGTGTATACCGTCCAATTGGGTGGATTACCGGCTGGTTGGGAAGTCACGGTGGCAACGGGTGCTAATGACAAATGCAAGCCGCACCCAAGCATTGCCAAAGCTTTAGAGTGTCGAGTCGACGCCGGCCAAGGATCTCAGGCTTGGTTTGGAATTCGGCAGCGCAGTGCAGAGTGCGGCCATTGGACTGCGGTATGTATTAACGGCTATCGGCAAGAAATGACGAGTTGCTCAGAGCAACAAACCTGGAACTCAACGTTTGCTAATCAAGGTATGGACAAATGGAAGGATGAAGTGTGCGCCAATCGAGGAGGCACGAGCGGAGGGAGCACCTTTTTACTTCCAACGCCTACCCCAGCTGGACCAGGGATGCCAGATCAAGCGTGCGGAGCCGACAAATCTTGCGTCAAAGGTTTCACCTGTTCAGCTACTAACATTTGTGTCAGTAAATTCGATGGCAAGAACGCGGGCTGCAAGGGTCAAAACCAATGTCATCCAGGCTTGTATTGTGCATTTGATTACTATCCTGGAACAGGTTGGGGATTGTGCCGACCAGAGCCTACAAGCGGCGGGGGGACTGGAGGATTAAACGGTGATTCTGGTGGCGGTTCAGGCGGCGGGGGAACGTGTTTTGGAGCTTGGGACTGTGGCGGCGGACAATATTGTGCCGGAGCTGGGTCGTATCCGGACAATCCAGGCCGTTGTGTTCAAGGAGAAAACCGAGATCGCAGTGGCGATGAAATTGCCCAAGACTACATTAGTGCTGGTGGAGATGCCGCCCAGGTGGTGACACGAACGGAGAATTTTTCTGGATCAAGCGGGCAAGTGTCTCAAGAGGTTGTGCAACAAATCGCCCAAACCTACAACGTGACACCTGCGACCACTGCAACGCCAGCTGTAAGTGGTGGTGCAAAAACCGCCGAAGGAATGTTGGCTCAAGCCGGAGCATCAGGTTTATCAATTAACTTCGATACCAAATCAGTGCCGGCATCGCAATGTATCTACTGCAACTACTGTGGTGGCTTCTGCGCCGATCCCAAAGGTCCCGGCTGTCAAGAGCAGGGTAAGCGCGCGTGTGGCGTCCAAGCTTCGGGCGGAACGTGGTCGTTTGATGACGAAGGTGACGTAGGTGCCACCTGCCGCAACGCCGATGGGAGTTTGTGTGTAGATGGGTATTATGGAACCGGGTATGGTCTCTATAATGCGCAAGGAAACTTAATTAGAATGGCGACCGAAGCTGATTTCAATGACAAGGGTGAGTTAGATAAAACAAAATTAGATCAAGAAGGATTGGTGACAAGTGGGATTGTGGTGGCGGCTAACGGAACCGGAAAAAGCTCCACAAACACTTTCAAAGATACGTGGCTGGCTGTGGAAGTCCAATCTACGGCCACCACAAGTGAACAAGCAAAACAACAACAATATTATGCCTTTGAGGTCGCTACACCTTCAACGGGTCAATCGATCAGTGATTCGGTACAAACTAATATCGATTACTTTACCAACACTAATAGAACGGGTGCCTCGCAAGCACTTATAGGTATTATCAATCAGCAGGTCTCACAAGCAAAAACCGAAGATGTATGGCAAAAACGTCAAAATTGCGAACAAGCTGGGCCCAACACTCCTTTGTGCGCTGATTACCAAAGAAGTCGAAATGAACTTACGGATAGTGAAAAAAAGTATTTCGACGAGCAATATGCGCGAGCAACGCAACATGCAGTCGAAGCAAACAATCTCTTTGAGGAAGCGGCTGATTTAACTGCGGCATGTAGTGGCGGCACCAACAGTTTTGCTTGTAAAGAATTGCTTGATGTCCGGAATCAATTAGCCAAACAAGGCTTACTTGATGATTTTGATGCACCATTAATCGCACAAAGACGAATTATCACCGCTGTAAATGCGTGTGTGCATAATCAATATCAAGCTACGTCGACGGGATTTTTGCAAGGCATGAATACCAGTGCTTGTAAGAAAGTCACTGACGGAGGGAAGTATACCCCAGAGGAAATGAAGACTGTGACTGATTTGGTTCGTAAAGAAGAAGCACTGCAGCAGACTATCAATACCTGTGCTGAGAATGAATTATCTGAATCATGTCGATATGCACGTCAGGGATTGTCGGCCATTAGTAATCAAGATCCTGACCTCGGGCTTCAGTCAAGATTTGATGCGCAAATGGAGTCAATTAAGAATCAACGAGCAATTTTGGCAAGGGAGTCAACTGTAATTGCTCGGTGCGCAGATGC
>CAYYKL010000018.1:0-19785 GCA_964441155.1 uncultured Pseudomonadales bacterium | reverse complement strand
ATCAACGAGCAATTTTGGCAAGGGAGTCAACTGTAATTGCTCGGTGCGCAGATGCAGGAATTGGAACTTCCGAGTGTGCTAGGGCAAGAGGCAACAATTTTTCTATTGAGGATATAAAGCCAGCAGTTGATACCTATAACCAAGGCAATAGACTTCTTAATCAAGTTGCTACTACTTGTGCTCGGGATATTAGTTCAACCGACTGCTCCGATGTTCGAGACACGCTTGCGCGCTTCGACAATATTCACGGCACTCGATGGTTAGAACAAGTTGAGCCGCAAATTCGGAATCAGTTAGATGAACGGAAGATTGTAGTAGCGGCTCTGGAAGATCAATATCTGCGCCAAGATTCGTTTATGCGTGTCGATGGGCGAGCCAGTAAGCAGGCAGAGCAGACGATCGATAAGTGGGAAGACTTATTTAACTATCAACAGCTAACCCTGGAAGAATTTGCCTTAGCAAACTGTCCAAGCTATGACCCGACAAAGGAATTCGATCAGGCGTTCGGTGCGGGTTCTCCTGGAGGTTATCTGAGGGGTGGATGTCAGACGAGTTATGACTCCTTCGTGCAAAATGATCCTATTCCCGGCCAAGTGCAGGCCTATCAAGGCTATATTACCTATCAATTTTCTCAAGAGGTTAAGACAGCATTGAGCTCATCTGAGACCAAGGTATTTAACCCGTTCGATGCAAGCACCCGAAAACAACTAGAAGATGCAGGCCTCAGTGGGAAAGCAATAGACGATATCTATGCTCAGATGCCACAATACCAGGCTCAGGCAATGACGGGCAAATGGAAGGTATATCAGGAGAACTTCAATGCCAATCCCTTAGCTGTTCAATCTTATTTTGAAGGGATGGGTGAGACTGGATTTGACCCCTTTGATAAAAGCCTTTTTGAGTCAACCTATGGCGAAGATTATAAAGATTGGATGATGCGTAACTACAAGACCAGACCGGTATTAGTCTGGGCAAAAGATGTTGTGGGTGGAGAAACTCAGGCAGATCGAAACAGTATAGGCACGTTTGAAAACACGAATTTATTAGAGAGAACTCAAGCACGTGTGTCGGGATTTGGGGCATATACTCTTGCTAAGATTGATGATTTCTTTGGTGAACCAGAAGAATGGGATCGTGACATTATCAATGCTTGGGAAGCCGGGCGAGCTGAAGGTGGTTCGTGGACTGCGGCAGCGGAGTACGCCAATGGAGTTAGTAGCTATCACGCCATCCAACGCGCAGAACGGCCCAATTGGGGTGTGCGCATGATTTCCTCTACAGTGCCATGTTTAGATTACACCTCAAATCAATGCAAGTTGGAAATTTTGAAACAAACACAAGCTATTTGTGGCTCTTATGGGACAGTCAATACGGAAGAAGTAAGTGCGTGCTACCGAAAATCCGGCTCAGGCTATGACGAGGTGACAAGCAGGGAGAATGTGGTGAAAGAGCGAAGCATTAGAGCTGCGGGGTTGGGAATATCAATGGTGGCGGGAGCTGCCACGGGAGGTTGGGGGGCAGTTGCCTCAGGAATTATTATTGATGGAATTACGTATGCAATTGTAGAAAATTCAACCGTTGAAATCGCGGAATATATGGAACGGGAATATGACGGCAGTGAAGCCGGTTCATATGGCGCTCAAGTTCAGGCCTCCGCAAACAGCATAGCAGCACGAGCGAATGTCATGGAGATGGTCGGAATAGTTGGGGGTAACTTCGGTGGAGAAATATTGGGAAGTGGGATTGGACAATTCTTTGCGCGAAGTGGTGCTGAAAATGGAACCAGGCTTGTAATCGCAACAGGAACAGATAACTTGGGCAGAGCAGTTGGCTCAGCTTCGTTATCTCCCTTGGAGGATGGAGTAGAGAACATCTTTGAGCAAGCATTGAGAAATGTCAATCATACTTTACTCCCTAATGAAGACGCTTTTGAAGTCGTTGCCCGAAGACTTGAATTGCCAATTGATAATCCAGGAAGCATGCGCACTGCAACTATGTGGGCACAAGCAGTCGTTGATCCGAGTCAGTCTATCGACTTAATTCAAGTCGGCAGAAGTTTAAATCCATTCTCTAGCGCTAGGGTAACTACCAGGACGATCACCGCCAATGAGCTTGAAACTGCCATCAAGGCAGGACAGGCTGAAGTCATTGAAGATTCAGTAGGATCATTAGCTTTCAGATTTGATAGTTTTAATCCGCTTCACCCAAGAGCTGCCCGAGGAGAATTTCAACAAGTTATTGTGGGGCAGGAAACTCGAGAATTAGCAGAAAAATATCTTGGAGAAATCACGGGAACATCGATAATCAAAGATGCAAGTACAAGGGGTGGGGTCAGTGATCGTCTAGGCGAAATCAAGTTGGATGCGGGTGCGGGAGAATTTGGTGATTATTCACTTAAGAACGCAATCGAAGTTGCGAAGAAAGCTACCCGGCAAGGTGAGTCAGTTCAAAACCTGTTGGCACATGTGCCGAAATTTGATGATCCAACACCTGTCGGGGGATTGCGAGGATTATGGAACCGGATTACTGGGCAAGGGGAAACTTCACGTCCGGCCTCACTAGCAGATGACGCGATAAGTTCTCCAGACACCGCTGCTAGAACTGCAGCGGACGGGACTGTGGCTGATGTGGCATCACCAATTAGGTCAGGTGATGCTCCAGATACAGGTGGAGTCAGAGTAGATCCTGGTAGTGGCGGCGCAGCGGGCAGTGCAGATGCGGCAGTTCCTGGAGGTCGCAGTCCTCCAAGAGTTGTAGATAGTTTTGAAGAGGCTGGTTTCGAGGTGCGATTGCTACAACCGGAACCAGGTCAAATCACCATCGAATTACCAAGGGGAGGAGCGATTGACGGTTCCGAAACAGTTGGTAGAGCTCTTGCTGATGCCGGAATTCGACCAGGGGAAATAGTTGAAGTGGTAGGATCCAGGCCGGTGGTACTAGGAACAGATGGTCAGGTGCATAAATTAAGTTGGGGAGCGTTAGTAGCCAGGAGGATAGGGGGCGATGGATTAGTCGATGCAGATGGGAGTCTGAGACTATTCGCCCGAACTTTGGATCAATCTGACGATCTGGTGAGTGAAGTAATGGTTAATCCAGGGAGAGTGAATGTAGTCAGTGATATTCCCGATAACACACTCGCAGCAGAGCAATTGAGAATATTTAACGAAAGCGGACAAGAAATCAAATCGTTTACTCCCAATGCGCGCTCTACATCTGAATTATCTCAGCAAGTGCATCGAGAACTCATAGGAGCAGACGCACCAACAGGAAGCTATTTCTTAGAATCTGGTGATGCTCGAGTAAGCCTCACTTTTGAAAGTCCTGAATTCAATCCGATCGCTGCTTTGACGAGCGATATTGCTGAAGGAACAGATTCGATCGTGGTTACCATTAGTGGTAAACAGGTTCGGTTTACAGGAGCGGTTGATACTCCTCAAGAAGCACTTGAACAGTTACAAAGATTTGGCCTTGGAGAGGGCACTGTCATCAGAGGAATTGGTGCTGACGACGCACAGCGGACTTTCACGGTAACCAGAGTTGGCGATGAACTGAGTTTGGATCAAATCTTTGATGATCCTTTCAGAACACCTTCAGGCCAAAGGATTGGCGAATTACAGGCACAACGATTCAGGTGGGGAAGACGCGATCCAGTGTTGGCGGCAAAACAAGATGCGGAAAAGGCACTTCATGCTTTGGTTAATCCTGATGCTCAATTAAAGATAATCAATGTAAACGGTGGTCCTCAGTTGACATTTGTCAATCCTGCTCAGGTCACTCCAGAAGATGTCACCATGCTACAAGTCCTTAACAAGACACTCTTTGAGGACTTGGCAAATGAAGCCGGCTACCCAGCGCTACGGTTCAATCAGGTCGAAGGCTTTATGAAAGCTACCAAAATTGCTGGCGAAGATTTTGTCTTACGGCAACAATCAGGCAGAGTCTTACTCACACTTGGCACAGGTGGGGGCAAGAGCACAGTCGTAAATCCACTTATTTCAAAGTTAGCTATGTTGCAAGGCGGAATATCGGTACAAATGGTACCAGAAAATCTGCTTGATCAAGTAATTAAAAGCGGATTTGACTTACAAGACTTTTATGAAGGTCCGGTTTTCATTTATCGCAAACTAAAGGCAGGAGACTTGCTGAGCATTAATGGTAGCGTTAGTGGGTTGACTGATGATATTGGTTCAGCAGGGTTTTATCGAGTGGTGAACATAGATAGTAGTGGCAAATTTATTTATGAGGCGGTTAACCCTGAGACAGTTGCAGCTAGAGCGGCTCAAAATACTGAGGCCGATGGTTTAATACAACGGTTGTTTAACCGCGGTGTTGATCCAAGTAGAAGTAATGCCTTGATCATTTCTGACGTTGGTGAAGTGGCTCAAGCAAACAATGCGGTCATTCAGTTGCAAAAGGGACTGAGCCGTGGTGGTCCCGGAGAAGAAGTAGCTAGAGCCTGGCAAACTATTTTTGATAGTCGCCTCAAGATTGGGTCTGCTGATGAAGTTGGTACGATCGTGGGTGATTGGAGTATGTCCATAGGTGATCCTAAGGCAATTAAGCTCTTAACTCCAGAAGAATCGAAAGAAGTTCTATTAGGTTTGAGGAACGGTGATGAAGCAGTAGAGGTTTACGAAGAAACTAGTGGTTTTGTGGTGGTGCGGCGGGTGCAAAGTGGAGATATAAGCTTGGAAAAAAATCCAGCCTCTCTTCAGAGAGAAGCACTGAATGAGACTGATGCTCGGGCGGTTATTGAAGAGACATTGGATACTGTCGAAAGAAGGCTCATTCAAGAAGGTTATGAAGATAGCGGTATTGTGGCTCAGATACGCAGTTTGCGAGAAATACCAGGTGCCGACGAATTTATCTCTCAATTTGATGGGTTGCGCAGCAAAGCAGATTTCACCATTGCTCAAGAGTTAGGTGGAGGGAGTGATTATCAAGCTGCTTTGCGGTTTAAATCCTTAGCCAACGCGTACAATGATTCGGTTTATGCCCGTTTTGATGAAATGATTAAAGTGGCCGGCAATGATATTCGTCTCGATGCCGATGGCATTATCCAATCGGCCGTAGACAAGAGAATTACTGGTTTACAGCCGCCGAATATTTTCAAGCGCATGGCTCAACAAGATGAAGGGGTGAGGATTCTGCGTGAAGCGGGGCAGTTACCTAATGATATTCCTATTGTAGCCGTAGGTGACCTGCAGGTTTCTCCTAAGTCAGTCAGGACTTCGCTTGATAGCTTGATGAATCGTTTCGACATGTTCGTTGCTATGGATGCTACAGATGGAATTCCCTCGGCCAAGCTCGGTTTAACGAAGACAGCCGATGCAGTTAAACTACATGCACCCCGTAGAGTCAGGGTAGGTGATAATGTTCAAAATCTATCTGGACAACTAGCACCAGATATCCGCGCCAAATGGGGTCAAAACCAGATTGCTTTTGTAGTTGACTCCAATGTGCTAGATCAGAGTTTGGATGAGTCGTACAGAATTGTGCGCGGCAGCTTGCTAGAAGGCATGAATGATGGCGACAGTTTTATGGTTGCCATGATGAATGCAGATGAAGGGAATGTGTTGAGAAAAGTTACCAAACAGGGAGGTAGCTTTGTTGAAGAAACTTTAGGAAAGTATGCCAGTCCTGAGGATTTGTACGCCACGGCACAAGTGTATAAAGCCCAAGGAACTCCAGTATTGGCCTATTCTCAAAACATTACCCGCGGTTTGAATTTTAAACCTGCAACTGCTCGAGCAGTAGATATTGATGAAATTCTCATATTAGGTAATGCCAAAGGCTCGGTTGAAGATATTACCAGGCAAGCTGCCGGACGTTTGCGGGATGTCGATATACCTCCATATAGTCTTTATGCTCAAGTTGATGACCCAGAAGAACTAGTTCGATTGTCTGCCTTGATTGAGACAGATCCAGATATAGCCTCACAAGAAATGTTGGCTATTGTTCAAAGAAATCAGCTTGGCATAGAAGAAAGCTTGAACTACGAGCGTGGTTTGCGCGAGTTTCAGCAGGAGCAACAGAGTTTGGTCAAGCAGTTACGAAACAATGCCGGACGCAATCAACAGTTGACGACACGATTGGATGATTTGGATGGAGAAATCAGTCAGTCCTCTATTGCCTATGCTACGACACCCAGAAAACAGATTTCGGCACAAGCGTATATGGCGGAATACAACAGCCATGTGGCTCGTATGGAAAGTATTTTGGCCGAGGCCCAATCGATGGGAGTTTCCTCGAGGCAAGTGGCCGAGATACGGCAAGCTTTTGATTTAGATAACGCAGCACTGCAACTGGCGGACATACGCAGGGCAATAGGGCTACAGCGATTAACTACTGCTTTGGAAGGTGTGGAGAGTTTACCTGACAATTTAGATAATTTTATTCGGGTAAATGGCTTAGACGCATTCGGTATAGCTCCCGATGATGTAAGAGCCTTACATGCTGGTGATCTTCAGCTATTCGATCTCCACTCGACTTCTGTCAAAAGCAGGGCATTGGCTTTTCTGCAACAGAATCGTATTGCTGATGAAGTAAGTCGAGGTTCTGTGGGTGAGGCTACGTACCTGGCTTCAAATATGTTGAATCAGGGAGGTGAGTCTGGAATAGCAGCGGTGGCCCGGGCAGTCGACGACGCGGCAGATGCAGCGGCTCGTGCTGCAGCTGTTGGGGTTGCTGATGTTGTCTCGGATACCTCTGGAACCGTTGCTGCAGCAATTGTGGATGCCGCTGCATCGGTTGTTCCAGGATATACCGTGGTTAGGGGTGCGGCAGGAGTTGTGCAAAGAGGGTTTGGAGTGTTTACCAGAGAGTTTATTGCGCGTATGGCTGAACCGACTTTCGACTCAGTAACTCGTGGCCCATCTGTTGGAAGTCAAGATTCTGTTGGCCCGGAAGTGGTGACAGATACATCGCCAGACACTACAACAGGCACCACGATTGATGGCGGAGCTCCCGCTGATGCCGCTGAGACGGTTGCCGAGGTTATTACAGGAATTACCGTTGGCGCACAAAACCGTGCCCAAGTTGCTGCTGAGCGAGCTGCCGCGGGAGTTGGTGAGCGATTTACAAATTTGGCAGAAAGAGCACGCGGCAGTGTGAGAGAAACCACGCAAACAGTGGCTGAAGTGGCACAAACCGCAGCCCAAACTAAACCAGATGAGCGGAAAGCGACTGCCATAACTGCAACCATTTCAAATGCATTTGAAGCAGCATTTAGAAATGCCATACAGCAAACAGCCAGAGCAATTGAGCAAGCAGTAAGCACATATCCTGTTGATCAAGTTGAAATTCAGATTGATCGCATTATTCGGGAAAATTTTGATGACTTGAAATATCAACAATTTTTAACAGAAGCACAGCGACATTTTATTGCAGCTAATCCCAACTTAACAATCACGCCAGAAGTTTGGAATCAAGCTTTTGCTGACTTTCATGACAGTTACCTCACAAAAGAAATTGAAAGAATACACCCATCTTTGAGACAAATGGCAAAGAGAGAGACCAAAGTAGTAGAAGTTGAAGTGATCTCTAATACTCTACCAACTGTTTCAAGCAACGTTAATCAGACACATATCGTCACCAATGGAAATGGAACAATTCTTGGTGCGACTTCATATGGCGGACCTAACTCAAAATATCAATCCAATCAAGATGCCATATTGGTTGGAGGAAAAATTATCCAGAACGGAGTTGAGCATGAATGGGTTTTGCCCACTCAAGATCAAATAAAACAATTTGGTGAACTGTCTGCAGTTGCAGATGGGGTGGGGGGACACAGTAATGGGAATATTTTCAGTCGCGAATTTTTAAAGGAATTACATAAACAATACTATGCAGGGAATTTTGGAAATCTAAGTTTAGAGGAGAGATTGAGAGTAGCCATCAAAGCAGCAAATAATCTTGTTAAGCACAATGACAATCGAGCTGCAACTTTAGTTGTTGCAATTAAAATCGAGGGTGAAGTAATCATTGCAAATATTGGTGATGCTAAAGCAATAATTTTAACAAATGGGAAACAACAACAAATCACTAAGGATCACAGCTGGGTTCAAGAGCAAGTTGATAAAGGAACTTTAACTCCTGAAGAAGCGAGAAAACATGAGATGAGAAATATTGTCACTAGATCGTTGGGTAGTCAATTTAGTCCAAGTCAGGTGGATATATCAAGATTTCGAATTAATTCAAACGACATGATAATTTTAGGTAGCGATGGACTAGTTGATTATTTGCCTGAAAATATTTCAAATGTTGATCCGATCAAGCTCGTTGAAGATGCATATACCCTAGGAAATAGGTATGGCAAAAGTAACGATAATGTCAGCGCAGTGGTCTTGAGGGAACCAAAAATAGTAAAAACAAAACAGAAAATTAATCAATATATTTTTGATTCTAGAAAATACCCTAGACTTAAAACTGTATCATCTGGAGTGTTTAAGAGAACAAGGCAGGCGATAATATCAAGTGGAGCAGTTAACCAAGTGATCGATCCTGGCCAAGCACAAGCGACTGCCCAAGCAATACTGCGCTACAATCCCAATTTGAGAAATTCACTCTTGCATGCGACAGCATCAATCCTGGATTTCGGAGCAGGCGCAATCCCTGCAGCAATAATCTGGTTTGGCCGGCAAGCAGGGAAGATTGTCCAGCAGCGAGTGACGAGTGTCACCACTCCAGCAAGCGAAGATGAAATCCTTGATGTCAATACAGCCACCACCGAAGGTGATGAAGAGAGGTTAGATGAAGAAATTGGTCAACCAGAGGTTGCTGCTGGTGCTCCCTTGGTACAAGCTGGCGCAGAGACAAGACAAAGCGCAAGCTCTAGATTTGGAAGGGCTGTGCTAGCGGCCAAGTGGATTTTGCAAGCCTCTCCAGCCAGAACAGGCATGCTGGATTATCTGCTTACTCGAGCAACATTGGTTAAAGCACTTGATTGGAGCATGCGATTGCCGTTGATAAACAGTGTTCCCTTTATCGGATTGGTTGGCTATGGCATCGGTGTTGGCGGTTTACTTGTGTACGATCTTTATCGAGGTGTTCGGTTTGTTGCTCAAAACAGGACACTGCTTTGGAGAAATAGCGAACCAGTTATTGCGCCATTTATTCGAGAGAATCTGCTTTTCCCGTCTCCAGGGAAAAATGGGGTTATTGGTTATGCGGTTAGCAGGATTGCTTTAATCGGATTACTTAACCCCTCTGTCCAGTCACTAATCTCTGGAACTATGCCTATTACGTCACTGTTCTTGCCTGACATTTCTTTTATTACTCCGGTACTAATCATTGATGGAATACGATTGGCGCGGTCTCTTATGAGGGATTGGAACGAAACCCTTGCTAAGGTCACCAAAAACGACTTGAAAACAATTTTTTATCCAAAAGTCTTTGTGCGCGATGACACAGATCGCGTCCAGCTTACCAGGCGACAACAGGTAGCCAGATTTACGAGAGGTGTTTATTCAATTGGAAGAATTATTACGGCAATAGTTACCTTAGGGGGAAGCCTGGTTGCCGAGGCTCAACTCAAGAGAGTAGCAGCTGGAATCAGAAGCATACTTAACAGCAATAGGACGCCTCTAGAGAACACTTCTGTAGTCGTTGAAAACGCTGCACCGGAAGAAACAGCAGCTTCCCAGAGCCAACCAGATCAAGGCACTGCTGCAGATAGCTCGATTGATCAGAACACAGTTGACCCCGGAGCTGCTTCGAGTGATAAAACGTCAACTTCCAGAGGAAAAGCGATGTTGCAGCGGGTTTGGGACAACGTGATTACACCATCACCAGCCAAAAATGGCATGTTTGGGTATCTCTTATCGCGAGCACTCTATACAGGAATCGTGCCAGGAGGGTTGGGGAGCGTGAGTTTGATACTGGTAATAGACGCTTTTCGAGGTGTGGCGGTGTTGTTGATCAACCCGTTTGATACCGTTAAACAAGAATTGAAAAATTCAATTTCTAGGCCATTCTTCCGATGGAATAAATCCCTAAATCCTTCTCAAAATAGGCTTGATGGCTATGCAGATTTAGTCCGAGCAATAGCTCAAGAAAGTGCCAGGTTAAATAAAGCATATAAAGATGGCGGACTAAGGCTACTTGCAACAACCACTTGGCAAATAGCATCAGACCGAATTGATAACAGAACAACCCAGGTCGCAGAAGAAAATAAGGGTGTAAATGAAGATGTGCTTGAGCAAATTGAAATTGTGGATGATGCTACGAGCCAAGACTCTGATGGTGCATTGGATGAGGAAATTATCATTGATGAGCCAGGATTAGTGGATCCTGACGACGGTACTTCGTTGCCAGACTTCAATGAAGAGACACTGCTTACAGATGAAGATTACGCATCACTACAGGATCAACTCCCTGGTATTGTAGATGAATTACTTGCCAGGGGGGTAAGTGAATTTGATGCATTTGTGGTAATGGGGCAACTTCAAGCAAGTTGGTTGTCCGCTAGAAGCTTGTCAGCTGATGCGCTAACTTCAGATGTAACTACTAGGTTTAACGCACTAGTGGTCGAGGCTAAAGCTTTGTTTGACCAAAAACGTGCAGCTCGCCAGGCTGCTTATGAGCAGGCCAGCACTTTCTTGGCGCAGGTGGAGGATCAACGCGTGTATGGCTGGAATGCAAGAGCTGAGGCAGGAGAGGATTTGTCGGCCATAGTGAGAGATGCGATAGAAACACAACTTGGTGACACCTTCCAGCTCTTGGCTCAACCGCAGATAGATAGTTTGGTGGAGAGTGCGGTTAGGGGAGCTCAGTTCGTCTGGGTGACAAAAACACTTCATGAAGCCTCAATTAGGGAATCACTTGAGGAAATGAGTCATTTACCTACAGGAGATCATTCAGATTTAGTCGATATTGTTATTCCTGCATTGAGCGCGCGCGGCCTGGCTATTCCGACTGAGGTGCAGACTGTTACCCAGTTGCACCAAGCGTTAAGCGAGCAATTTGCTGAGGACAGTCCTACTAACACACTTTCGCTTGAGGCGCTTAGGGCAATAGACGGACAACTTCAGGCGGTCATAGCAGCTTACAAGGCAGAATTAGCTGCTCAAACGGCTGCAGCGCCAGAAGGTGCGGCGGATACTGCAGATAGCGTCTCAGGACCCTTTCGGTTTTCGGCAATTGAGATCTTGAATGCGGCGAGAAGTGAATTGGAGACACTTCCCTTTAGATTAGGCTTCTCTCTGAGAAAGTTGGTGCTTACTGATCAGGAACAAGCGTTTATTGACTCACTTTCCATTTCCACAGCTGTAGAAACGGAAAATCAAATAAGCGCTCCTGATTCAGAGCTGCTCCACAAACATTTTTCTTTATTAGATGCGTTAGAAAAAGTCGCCCTAAGGCGATTTCAATCTGAGGCTGACGAATTTCCAGTGTTTCAGCTGAATCAGGAATTGTTGGAACAAGTTCCACAGCCCACAGACATCTCCGAAGCATTGTATCGCCAGATCGTGGCGCGGGTAGCGCAGTTGTATAGCGACAACGTTGAGAGTGTGCAGGTGGAATTCAAAGCTAAAAATAGTTTGGGCCAGCCAGTGAATGATGTTATTCAGGTTGTGAATGCCTTGGTCGTAGCGGGGCCGGTGAGAACGATAATCGAGGCGGTAGAACGAGGAGCTTTTGCGGTCGCGTCTGCTTTGATGCCTGATGATGAAGTAGTTAAAGTGGCTGCTCAATTAAGTGGAAACGCTTGGGGTCCTCAGGTGATACAAGAATTGCGGGAACAGTTGGCTGGAGAAGAGTTGGACCGTGTCTTGGCTGACGCAGGTGAACTGGCTAGATTGGTCGACCGGACCACACTGCTTACAATTATTCTTGTTGAGTTGGTGAGTGTAGTTCAAGCCGGCAAGATTCCGAATATTCCAGCACTTGTGAAGATGGTTGTCGAGAGCGAGAGAGCCCAACTCAGGGCATATGTAAATGCCCTCGTACCTCCTTACTTTGATGGAAAATGGACATTGCAAGCAAGTCAAGAATTTCCTGATGAGTGGATGCCTTATTTGGATCATTTAGAGGAAATAATAAATTCTTTAACGATTGATGAAATACAGTCAAGTTCAGAAATTCTGACACGACTCTTGCTAGATAAATCAATACAACAGAGTAATGCAACAAATTATCCAAACCTATCAGTTCAAAGAGCTCTCATTACGCGTTTAGTAGAACTTATTCAGTATGAAAATATGAACCAAGCTCGCTCTCAAAGAAGAGCTTATCTAATAGAAGAGATAAAAAACTATTCATTTGATCGATATGTTGATTTAACTAATCCAATAACACAAGAATATTTTTACACTGGATTAATTTCACCTCAGTCTGGGAGAGTAGTGGTGCAACAGGTAATTGAGGATCTGAATTTGAAGCAAGAAGATATCGAACTTGTGCCATCGTATGTGTCTCGTTTTGAGCTTACGACGGCATTGACCAAACAACTTGAGCTAGCCTATCCGGGGTTGCGCATTAAAGCTTCAAAGCATAGGGAAGATATAATCCAAGAATTTGCTTTATCAACTGCAGGTTACAGCACTGATACTCCAGAGTTTCACCAACAGCTTGAGATTGAGAGACAAACTGCTAAACAAAAATATGGCTTGCCTAGCAGGTCATTGTTAGAAGAAGACCCTCAAGAATATTACAGAAGGCTTGAAGCTGTGGCTAAAGCTGCTGGCATTCAAATTCGAGAAGCATACGAGTTTGAGACTTTCTTTGAGCAAAATCCAGGGGCACAAGCTGTTCATTTTGGCAACGATGGTGTTGTTGTAGTTAATAGTGGCGAAAGGATATGGCAAAAAGCTGAGGCATTAGAGCATGAGGTAATACATGAGCTTCAGTCACAGCGATACCCCTCTATGCCTATAGAACAAATGGAATATGAGGCATATATTGCTGCTAACTACGATTACAATCCAAATTCATATACTCCGATTATTCCTCAAATTTTGTCTAGCATCGATTGGTGGTATCAAGATAATGGGATTAATAACCCTTGGCAATTGAATCTTAAAGAAGCGTGGGAAGAATTATCTGCTCGAAAGCAGACAAATGACGAAGCAGCGTTAGAAGCTGAAGATTCTTTGCCTCAACCAACAGGCATTGGTTTTGAGCAAGAGTCAGTTAATGACCTTGAAGCACCGCAGGCGTCGTGGTGGCAACGGTTGCTTAATCGCCTGGCAGTGCCAGCATTTGTCACCGTCGCAAGTCAATTTGTTTTCAGTGCAATTGCGCTTTGGAATTCGTTTGAGTTATCTATGCCTGTGTTTGCAGAGATCACCGCAGCTGCGATAGGGGTTGGATTCAGCACTCTGGCCATACAAATGTTTCCTCGAATGTTAATGGCAATGAGAGATAGCATCGACGCGTTGTTCCCCTATGCCCTTGATTCAAGCCAAGCAACACAAGTACCAAACTCACCAACAAGAGCAGACCAGATAATCGATCAAGTGCGTCGGGAATCTGCGCTGCGACTCGGATTAGATATTGATGGGTTGAACATCCAGACAGATGAAGCTTTAAATATTACTCCCGTATGGCAAAGGGGAGTGCGGGTGATACTTAATGCTCTGAGCGCGATCAGCACGCTTATTGGCAGAAACGATGCATCCCGCGCCCCACCCATAGATTTAGAATTCGAAAATAAACCTTTACCTGAGCCAACTTCACCAGTTCTGTCTGAGAATACTCCCGTTAATTTAACTTCAACATTCCAAGTGACCGCCGATTCAAACGGTTCAATTACCAGATTACTACTTCCATATAAGCCAGATTATTTAACTATTGCAGTCAATGGAATGGCTTTAAAACAAGGACAATCAATCGAGGTCAAGGCAGGCGATGTTTTACAAATTCGCTCAACGTATTCCACACCTCAGATTGACACCTATAAAGCAGAAATGCGCAATGGAAAGTTGGCATTCTATGAACACACTCCTATTCAAGAGGGACAAGCAACTTTCACAAAAATTTCTCCGTACTATACCAACGCTACAAGTGAGGATGAAGCTGTAGCAGGCTCCATGATATTTGAAAGCAAAAACGGCACTTTGAGGGATCAAATTGCTGAAATACTCAAGCCCTATTTCCCTGAAGGTAGCAGTAGAGTTCGCTCAGTGATCTCAAGAGATGAAACACCTCGATCTCGAGCAAGTTCGTACGTTGATTCCATGGTGCGCTTGCGAACTTCGCGAGATAGTGGTATGGAAGCGACGCTGGTAAATTTCTCGATAGACTCTGGTCAAGATTCGCAAGTGCTGGTGATGTATTCGAAATCTACGGGCAATGTCACCATTCGCATGAGAACAGGCAGCAATTCACCGCTTACTCAAGGCCAAGCTGCAGTAATTATTACCTGGCTTAATCAAACGTATCGAGGTGGATACACCTTAACCAAGACAACCTCAAGCAACCCATTGATGGCAACAATCGACTGGAAAGTGCTCGGATTGAAAACGACAGACAGTGGCCATTTTTCGAAAACCTTAGCAATTGGGGAAGTTTTGAGTAATCAGCAACAGCTTCTGGAGCAAGTGCGTATTGATTTAGCAAATCCAAATTCTCAGATCAACCAAGCGCTGAGTGCTGCCGATCGAGATTTTGCAGTCAATCATCGACAAGAAATCCTGGAACAAGATCGATTTACTAGTGAGTTGCAAGATCTGTGGATTGACGCACTGGCTTCAGCCTTTATTCGCACCTACAGTACCACTCGAGAGTCTAAGGTGTTATTCAATAACCGTTCACTTGCAAGAGACCTGGCTCGGCCATTGGTGAGTCAAAGGATTACTGAGACTAATGCCTGGATAAAGGAAGCGAATGCAAAAGCACGGGAAGCTGCAAAAAGGTCATTTAATTCATTTAATTTCTTTGAACCAAGTAAAGTTGAGTTAGTTCAAGCTAATAAACCACTACCAGGTCCAATATTTCAAGATAGTGAGTTCGCAAAGGAATGGCTAAGTGCACGAGTTCTAGATATTTACAACAAGAGATTATCTCTGTTGGGGATGAGTTTAAGTGACGAAGCAGTTGGCTCTTTGACTAAACTTGTGATGTTGCCCGTTGTGCAGGACGCGATCACTTCATGGGCAAAGGATGCACATGCGCCAACTCTCGAGTCAATTAATAGCGTTCTGGCAATCGCAAAACAAGATCCACAATATCCTGGAGAATTGAGGGATGCGGCTTCCTATCTTCCACGTTTGGCAGAGCTTTACAAGGGAAAAGCGTTTGTTAGTTCAAAAATCCATGATGGTGGAGATATTGTTGAGGCACCAGTCAAAACTAGTAAATCTACCCCACAAACCAGACGCTTCGCAAATGTACCGAGATTGTTCACCACAGCCGTAGTGCTGGTTGTATTAGCTACATCAACATTTCTCGCCATATTCCATACGCCTGCAAATGGAGTTGCATTTTTGAACGACGCATATTCGACTTCAATTGAAATATTTGAGGATGCAAAAGAATACTTCATAGAGAGTAATAATCAAGAAAATTCTGATAATTTCCGTCAAATTGCGATAGTTGTCGAAGAAGACACAAGCGTGGCAAATGTAATCACCGGCGAAGATTCTCTCGAAGCGACTGAGGAATCGAGTGAAATCGGCAGCGATGCAAATGATGGCCAGGAGCCGCCAGCACAGCCAAAAGACGATTTGAATGAAGATATGTCTGAAAAAGATGAACTGACTGATGCTGATGCAGAAACGTCTGATGTTGCACCCGAAACGACAGAGCTGACTGATAGCACGGATATTGAAACAGATTCAGAACCAACTACCGACAACTCTGATCTTGAAGAGTCTGAACCAGACGTGGTCGAAGTCGAAAAGACAGCAATGGATATCTTAAGTGAAAAAATTGGAAGAGACGTTGCAAATGAAATTGCTGCCCATTTAATGGGTGGGAATGACTATGGCGATCTTAATCAAGATGCCTTAGCTGTCCAAATAGAGAGAGACTATCAAAAAATTCTCGAGCAAGTGGGGAATGAACCTGAGAATGTCACCTTGGAAGTAGTGAGAGCTTTGCATTTAGGTGCACAGATTGTGCGCGTAAGTGATGAATTGATCGTTATTACCACTTCGTCACAAATGGATTTGCCTGAATGGATACCATCTTATGGAGAAGGCAGACCAGATTCACCAGAAATTACTGTTGACGGCGTATCGTTTGTCGTGCCGTCTCAGACGGATTACATGTGTGGCGTGCACACCAAAACAGGCGCAGTGCAATATGTGTTGAATCAAATGGATGACAATAGAGCTAAAGTTTTAATTGATCCCTACGTCTTTGCAGGATTAACATCTTATGAATTTTTAGACGAGCGATCAGCATTTAGTCCTGATTATGTGCGCCGTTATCTTGATAAAACTCGAGATGGTTTAGTCGAGCGATTTGGATATCCCTATGGAGAAACGGTTGCTAGATATGCTTCTTTGAACAATTATTTACAGACTTCTGGGTATGGGATATTGAGAAATTCTTTTATAAATCTTGGGGTTGATACCCGTAACGTAGAAGTCAAGGCAAGTACAAGAGCTGAATTGGTTGCTAAACTCGAAAAATTAGACAGATCATTCGATCAAGCCAATATTCCCCATGCCATTACGATTTCATTAATTAGTTCTTCTTCACATAGCTTGATTTATTTGGGATCAGAAACTATTGATGGAATTAGCTACGTTCGACTGGTTGATGGGAGGGCAACCAATACTGACAGCAATCCATTGGTTTGGGGATATTATCCTGGAATTAAACGCCATTCCGATGGGGTGACCTATTTGATGCCTGATGATGTCTTTTTTGAAAAGTATCTTTCTACGCAATTATTTTTCGCCGATGAATCAAAAGAAATTGTAGGTCAAATTCTTAATGGGGAAACTCCGGCTGTTGAGGCAGATACTGAGCAAGCCGCTCAAGTCGATGCACCAAATATCGATAATTCGGACGATCTTGCAAAAACAGGAGATGGAAAAAGTTTGAATACTGTTTCAGTTAATGTTGAACAAAACGAATCAAGGGTATATTTCAGTAGACTTACAGGGGGGGAAGCCTCTGAAGAGCTATACAAGCAATTGCCAAATCTCTATTATGATCAACAAATCACACGTCCGAGAGAAATTATTTTTCACTGGAGTGGAACTGCAAATACCACTGCACAAGGAATATTTAATGGTATGGCTCAGTCAGAAGCTGATTCACATTTTGGTGTAGGCGATGATTCAATTCAACAATACCTTCCAATGGGAAATGATTGGGTACATGTAAGCACTGGAGCATATTTGTATCAACAAGGAGTCATTAACATCGAAGCAGCTGGTGTAGGATTTGATATTGATGAATCTGGAAATCCAATCAACATAGATCAAAAGGTTTTGAATAACTCCGTAGAATTAATTGCAGATTTAATGATTTATTACGGTATAAGTATTGATAATGTTCTTGGACACAACGAGCGTGATAGAGAGGTGTACATTGATACTGACGGCAGCAAGAAAATAAATGATCGTGGTAAGCCAGATCCAGGGAATGATTTTATATCTTTTTTAAGGATTGCCGTCTTAGATGAAATTCAAAGAAGAGGTGTTGATATTGATACCTATGATTTTGGCTCGCAGCTAGTATTTCGTCCAGATGGTCTCCCTGATTCAGCAGCAGTTCTTACTGCCTCAACTGTGCCAGTTGGAAGCATGGTTGCATTAGCATCGCAATCTGAATTGAATGAGTCTAATCCAATTAAGACTAATTTTACGAGTCAATTTAGAGGAAGTGAATTCTACTTCAATAATCAACCTGCTCAAATAATAACTTCCCAGAATATCGAAGAATTTGCTGCTCAAGGCGAAAGCTTTGACCAAGCTCGAATTCAGAGCATCCAACAAGCATTGTTGGAGCCGTATACACCAGGAACTCGGGCATACAGGCAAGTCATTGATGCAGCCATGCGCATGGGCTATTCGCGAGAAGAAGCGGTGCGAGTCGTTGCAGAATTAAAGGTGCTGGTGAGTGAGGACCTTGGTGAGTATTTGACTCAAGTGCGCAATGGCAGTCATGGCACCACTCCGATTATGTTCGTTCAAGAAAATGGGAAATTGGTGGCAAAACTTAATGCCGTGGCATTCTTGTCGAGTGTGGTGTCGGGCGAGCGATATGTTGACTATCAAAACAACAAAGGTGAGTTCACCGGTGCTTTTGTTGCCCGAAATATTGGCACTGAGGAAGCAGTTCAAATCTTTGCTTGGATGCCTATCATTGAACTCTACAATGCTGGCCAACTTGGAGACGTTGATACTCCAGAAGAATTGATCGAATATCTAGCAAATGACAATGGCAGAGCCCTGGGAGAGGTGATTCAGCACGCGGCTTTGGAATTAGCGACCAATCAGGTTTGGTCAGGAAATGCATACAATATTGTTGTAGCAGGGTTTGAAGCAAAAGCGGATTCTGATGCCTCAATTACGCTCAACCAATTTGCCCAAGCACTTGATGCTCGGCTCAATACTGCTTTTTATGATCCAGCCACCAACAGCCAAAGCTTGCTCGAAACGTTGGCTAATGCACAGAAATTGTCGCGATTGCGCAGTGAGTATGCTGAAGTAACGGGCGGGGAGCGATTGGAAGATTTGCTTGGGTTAAACCGTAATGACGATGTGATAGTTGGCATCAAGGCACAATCAATCGCTAATGTAGACCAAGATAATCCTGTGACACCGATTGGCAGCGTGACGGCGGTTGGTGGCACGTCAATTTTCTCCACCCTTTCTGCCTGGTTGAGTGGTCTGTGGCGAAGGTTGCGAGGTAAATCTGCACCAACAAGCATTCAGCCCGCGCAAACCAATTCCTTGCCAAAAGAAGCAGAAGCAGTTGATCCAAACCTTGTGGCCACGTTCGCTGCTGGTGCCGATTCAATCAATATCATGCGTGGTGACACAGTAGTGATTCTGGATTCAGGCAGAAGGGTTTTGCATAAAATTACAGTTAATAACTTCGAACAGCTAGAAACACTTAGGATTCCCCAAAAAGGCGAGATTCACATTTTCTCGAAAGATTTTGCTAAAGATACATTACGCGGTTTTGCAAAAAATAAAATTTTAGATAGGTTCGCGCTAAACGCTATAAGAAACGGTCAGGCATACGAAAGTTCCACACAAAAGATAATTAATATTACTGGAGATGCAGAGTTTTCGAATCGCACTTTGAAGAAAGAACCCCCCCCGATAATCGAATCACCTGAAAAAATCGCCACATTTACCGCTGGTTCAGATTCAATCAACATCTTGCGCGGTGACACGGTGGTGTTTGTGGATAGCGCTAGCCGGGTAACTGCCAAAGTGGTGGTTACCTCTTTCACGCAACTTGCTGATATATCAATTCCTGAATCTGGAGATATTCATATTTTTGCAGCTAACGATCCCTACACAAATAAAATTGTTAATGTTACTGTAGGACAAACATTACGCGGACTCACTTTGTCTTCTTGGAGACAAACAGCTGGGGGATCAACTCAAATGCTTCGTTACGATGCTAAACCACATGGATTTACCCAAACTCTTCAAAGTGAAACCAACACTTTGGATAGTCAACCGCAACCACTTGCCAAGCCGATGGTTTCCACACAGAAGACAAGTAAGACGCAGGTTAGAAATGGAGATAACGTAAAGGTTGAAGGTGGAGGTTGGAAAGGTGGTGTCATTGCTGGGCTAGCGTATGGTCTTATCACCTATTTTGGAGCCTGGGATCATTTGGCATCAACCCTGATGGTGAGTACGCTGG
>CAYYKL010000017.1:0-23977 GCA_964441155.1 uncultured Pseudomonadales bacterium | reverse complement strand
TAAAGCCAGAACTCGTGGCGGCCATCCGTTAGCAGAAGATGATGAATAAAAAAATCATGAGTCTCGGGGTTTTTGTTGCTGCTCTGCTTCTCATTATTTCCATTGTTCAAAATCGCTTTAACTTTGCCAGTAGCCCCCTAAAGCCTGGAGAGGCAATTACATCTGAAAACGATGCTTCGCAGCCAATTGGAGAAGCTGACAGTCAAGAAACGAGATTTGAAACGGTTGATTTTCAAGTCGAAGTGGTGGCTGAAGATCTGGAAGTTCCTTGGAGTCTCGTGTTCACCAACCCAGATCGATTATTGGTCGCAGAGCGTCCAGGCAGAATTCGGGTCATCGAAAACAACCAGCTTAATCCACAACCGCTGATTACGCTGGAAGAAGTTTCAAGTAATGCCGAAGAAGGCTTGATGGGAATAGCTAAAGATCCAGATTACGAGAATAATCATTTCATCTATGCTTGTTATGCTTATAACGCCAGTGGTAGCTTGCAGGATCGAGTTGTTCGTTTAATTGATGAGGGGAGCAGCATCCGAGAAGATAAGGTAATTCTTGAAGGAATTCCGGCTGCTGCCTTTCACGCTGGTTGCGCGCTTTCATTTGGACCAGACAACAAGCTCTACATTACGACCGGGGATGCCACCGATAAAAATATTGCTCAAGATCCCACAAGCCTGGGAGGTAAAATCTTGCGCCTAAACCCTGATGGTAGCGTGCCTGCTGATAACCCCAATCCCGAGTCAGCCATTTTTAGTTCCGGCCACCGCAATCCTCAAGGCATTGCTTGGCATCCGCAAACAAAAGACATGTATGCCACCGAACATGGACCGAGTGGTTTTGATGGCGCAGGCGGCGGTGATGAAATTAACCTTATTGAGCCAGGGAAAAATTATGGTTGGCCTCTAGTCTCTCACGACAAAAATGAGGAAGGATTAGTTGCACCTCTAAAAACCTTTACTCCGGCTGAGGCTCCAGCTTCGGCTATGTTTTATGGGAGTGTTGTTTTTCCTCAATTTACCAACTCGTTATTCTTTGGAGCGCTGCGAGGCGAGGGATTGGTTGTAGCTACCATTGATGCTACCAATCCTGCCTTGATTATCAAAATAGAAAAATTAAACATTTCCGTGGGGCGAGTTCGAGCGGTGGTTGAAGGGCCAGAAGGTTTTATCTACTTCACTTCAAGTAATCGAGATGGCCGGGGAAAAATTAATCCAGGTGACGATAAAGTGTATCGCTTAGTGCCACTTACCCCTTAACTTGCTCTTACGCTTCACTTGGTATACTAGAAAATTGATTATGCGCATCCTCGTAATTGAAGACGAAGTTAAAATTGCCACCCTGCTCAAAGAAAGTTTGGTTGCCAAGCGCTATGTGGTTGATGTGTGCTACGACGGCGAGGCGGGCTTTAATCAAGCACTCGATGAAACCTATGACCTAGTTATCCTGGACCTTGGATTGCCTGGTATGGATGGAGTAGAAGTATGCAAACGTTTGCGAGCAGAAGGATTTGTGGCGCCAATTCTTATGTTGACGGCTCGCGATGCCATTGAATCAAGAGTGACGGGCCTTGATGTAGGGGCTGATGATTATCTCATTAAGCCATTTTCACTCGATGAACTTTTGGCGCGGATCCGCTCGCTTTTGCGGCGAACGAGCAATGCTACCAGTAGCGTGCTAACGGTAGCCGACCTGGAGTTAAACCAAAAAAATTTTACCGTGACGCGCGCTGGCAAGCCAGTCCATTTAAGTGCCAAAGAATACGTTCTGTTGGAATTTTTACTGCGTGAACCAAATGCGATTATTAGTAAATCAACCTTGCTCGATCATGTGTGGGGAGGGGATGTGGATATGTTTTCAAATGTCGTCGATGTCTATATTGGTTATGTGCGTAATAAAATAAATAAGCCATTCCCGAAAAGCATTGCCTTACTGGAAACCATTAAGGGTATGGGGTATCGCTTGTTGCCTCAAGAAGGAAGTCATGCTTAGGCGAATGTCACTTGCTCCCTTTATGCGTGCCCGAGTGCGCCTGACCGCGTGGTATGTAGTTACGGCGATTGTTATGATTCTGGCTTTTGACTTGCTTATAATTCGCGCTGAGCAGACCTCGTATTTGCGCGTTAAGCGGGTTGGGTTGGGTGCCGAATTTTCCAGTCCATCATTAATTGAGTTTGAAGAGCAATTTGGGCAGTTTAGTCAGGGTTTTAAGGAGCGCTTGGCCCTTTTTAGTGGAATTATGGTGGCACTTTCAACCGTGGTGGGATATTTTTTAAGCGGCAAAGCGCTGCAGCCGATTCAAACCATGTTCGAAAAACAGCAAGCCTTTGCTGCCGATGTGTCGCATGAGCTGCGCACCCCATTGACAAGCATCATGTTATCAATCGATCATTTCAAGCTGACGCAAGCAACGCGAGAGCCACCAACGCTCAAGCTTTTAGAAAGCATTCAAGAGGAAGCAGCCCGGATGAAACATATTGCCCAAGGATTATTGTTACTCATGCGCCAGGATGCACTGCCGCAAAAAACGCATGAAACTGTATCTTTGAAAGCAGTGGTGGAGCGCGCTTGCAGGCATATGCAACCCATTGCCCAATCGAAAGATCAAACTATTGTCATTCAATGTAAGGCAGAAGACATTAAGGCAATGGGAAGCGAAGAGGAATTATTGCAGGTGGCACTCATTCTTCTAGATAATGCAATTAAGTACTCACCACCTGATTCGCGCACCACGATAGCGCTCGCTGAAACGGCCAAGTCTATTCACCTGCGTGTTGTCGACCAAGGAATTGGTGTGAATTCTGGAGATTTACGAGCTATTTTTAAGCGGTTTTATCGGGGAAATCAACCGGCTCAAGACAAATCAAGTCCAGGTGGATCAGGCTTGGGACTTGCAATTGCTCAGGAAATTATCTTGCGGCACGAAGGATCTATTCGAGCTAAACGCTTGAAGCAGGGAACTGAGTTTGTGGTGAGTTTGCCGCGCTTACGTTCTTCTTAAGTCATTTTTGGTATAGTTGGCATGCCTTACATCCGGGCGCACAACAAACAACAACGATCCAAGCTAAAAGCGACTTACAATTCTTTCATAAGTCGCTTTTTTTATGCGCTTGCAAAAAAACTCCCATAACAAGTACTCTTGCAGTCCTCTAATACTCACCATCAAACTTCACGTAACAGTAATTTAATCGGATAGCATAGCATTAATTGTATTGAAAACTCCCTAGTGATTTTTGCAAAAAGATACTATAGTATGGACTATAACTGTGCTACTTAATTCAAAAAGCATGGGGTAGTTGCGATAAGTATTTCTGTTGCCCACGATTTAGTTACTGGATCAAAAAAGGAGAATTCATTATGCAAAATAAACAATGGTTAGTCGGTGCCGCAATTGTGATCGCTTTGCTTGGTTTGGTATTCTGGCGCTCTCGGCAAGCTCGAAACGACCTTGCTCAAACGCAAGTTGAACCCACCCAAGCACTAGAGCAACGAGTCAATGAGTTTTTGCAGGAACGCAACATTACGCTGCCTGAGGGGGCAGAGCGCATCAACCTTGAGAGTAAAGGGGCAGGGAACGAAACCGGTGTCGTTGCTCTTGAAAAGCAAGACACAGCCACTGACATGAGTGTCATTGCTGGTTTGCCGGAATTAAGCACGGGCTCATACCAAGCCAAGCTTATCGATACCGATACCGGTGACGAGAAAGCTGCTGATCTTGCTTTGGGAAACTTGAGCCTCAACAAAGGCGGGTATCTTTTGGATAAGCTTGTATCACAAGATATTAGTGACTTTGAACTGATTCAAGTAGTCAATGATGAACAAGTGATTCTTGAGGGAAAACTTAACTAGGCGGTGCGTCCCCAGGTTATTCTTGCAATTTGCCTCTGGTATGCTATAGTGAGTCAAGTACCAGGCGTACCAGATAGGAAACCTGGTTCATATATCCACTTACTTCTGCTCTTGAAACTCTTTTTGAAGGAGGTGAATCACAATCATGGCCTTTTCTTACACCAATTCCAAGGGTCAAACCTACTACCTCCACATGCGTGAAGTCACCCTGAAAAACGGACGACGCCAAACGATTTATTTCTTCGCACGTGACGTTCGCGATGGTTCCTTAGATGCTGTGCCCGCTGGTTATCAAGTCATTGAAACCGAGCGCACTGGCATGCCTGTACTCAAAAAAGCTTAGTCTATTTTGTGCACTAAACTTAATAAAAACTAATCCTTGCTTATGGTGAGGATTAGTTTTTTGTTTGCATGAGCATTGTAACGAGGCTTTATTTCGTAGCTTTGACAATGACCTCAACTTGATCGATAAGCGTATTATCTTTAAGCGCTGCAGTGCCAGTGAAGCTAATAAATGGATACAGAAGCGAATCGGCAGGATTCAGGCGATATTGAAGGCTTGCTTGTTTTAAGTTGAGTTGAATTACATCGGCGCTAGTCGCTGTATTGTAGCTTTCGGAATCATTGAGCGTAATTACAATATTGTTGCCGCTTTTAAGTTGTGCGAGAGCTTCTTCAAGAGAAATGACGGTTAATACACGATCAACATCCTTGGCAATTATTTCAGGTTGGATGGTAATTTTTGTGACCTGGTATTCATTAGTTACAAGAATTCTACTAGCTTGAGAGGAGAGTGAGCCAAACCAAATGGGATATCCTTCTGGAGTCTTTTGAACGAGTGGGAACTCTACATAACCTGCATCGTCAATAGAATCTGCAGTAACTGCTTCAGTAGCAACCTCCAAGAGTCGATAGCTTTTTGTGTCGATTGACGTTTCCTTTAACGCTAAGTGTGTAAGTGTTTCATAGGCCGCAGCAGCAGCTTGATCAATGCTAGCAACACCAGCTTGTTGAACCATGGGAATACCGAAACTGAGTTGAATTGCATGAGGGGTAGCAATCATCGATTGATTAGAGTTTTGATTGAGCCAAGCAGTTTCATCGAGTTGTTCTAAATCAAGTGTATCGACCAAGTGTTTAATGAGTGCATTTATTGATTGTGTTTGAGCTTTATATATGGGTAGCCTTTCAGGTAAATTAATTGCTCCACCGTCATACACCACGACCACTGTTTGGTTTATCGGAGAGTACCCACTTTGTTCCAGAGGCAGTGTCTCAAGCGGCTCGGGTTGATATCTAAAAAAAAGGAGATTAAGCAGAATTCCAAGTGACAGTAAAATCACAGCAATGAACAAAAACAGCTTAGAGCGGGACATTTTGACCTCCAGTTTGGGAGTATTGACTGCACGATTGGTTTATATAGGTCACACCAGACTGAAGTGCCGGATTATTGGGAAGTATATCGGTAATGTTGTAAGGACGACACACAGTTAAGTTGGTGATTTCAAAGTGAAGATGGTTGCCTGTACTATCGCCGGTATTACCCATAACGCCGATTTGTTGACCTTTGGTAACGGTGGCTCCTTGTTGCAATCCAGGAGCAAATGCCAACAAATGGGCAAAAACCATATCGAAGCCCTCATTAGTGCAGACAGCAACATACTTACCATACCCTTCTAGCTTGCCATTGTCACCCATTTGAGTTTGGGTCATAACACATACTTCGCCAGCAAAAGGTGTATATACGGGGACGCTTGCAGGATTGGCGATATCAATGGCTTGATGGAAAGCGACACCCACCCCATCATTGCCACACCATGTTCCATGACCTGTGTTGGGTAGTTGTGAAATAGTGCCACTTGTCGGCCAACAGGGATTTTCGACATTGATAGGTACGGCATCGCCATAAAGCGCATTTGGATTCGCCTGTCCTTCGCCAGTGCCTAGAGGTAAAAACTCATTTGTTGGCACAAGATTGGCCACATTTCCGCCACCTCCGCTAGAAATGACTACCAAAATGATTAACACCACTACAATGCCAATAACTGTTAGGGCGATGGGATTGCCAAGCAATGCCGTAAGAGCTCCTTTTGACGCTAAAGCCTTTAAAGCGTTGAGGGCAGGACCTGCGACTTTCGGTACTTGAGATGCTAAGCTTTTAGCTCCTTGAGCTGCACTCCCAGGTAATCCTCCGGCTGGAGCACCGCCTGAAGCCATGGAGGCATTAGGAATCATTGCTCCAGGACCCATGCTGCCACCAGAAAAACCAGAAATAAGTTCTTGAGTGCTTGTGGTTATGTCGCGGATTAGGCCACCAGCCATATTGCTTGATTTTGCTTGATTAAACATCTGCATCATTTCCACCTGTGCCTTCAGGCCAGATGGTCCTTGAGGAAGAGCTTGAGACACAACGTGAGGGGGCTGGTTATTTAATTGCGACTCACTTATATACTCATCGCGAATTGGTTGGGGCATTTTTTGAGGAGAAATGGGCGGGAGCGAGGGCTTATTCTCTGAAGGTGGTGCATCCGATTCAGCTTCAGCAGCTTCTGGCTCTGCTTGTGTCTCGTTTAATTCAGCCACCGCTGCTGATTCTTCCTCAGCTTCCAAGGAAATAGTTTTCTGCTCTAATTCTGGAGGAGTTAGTGCTTCTTGCTCTTGTTGCTTGCCTGCTTTGTCCTGATTGGGCTCTTTGGCGTTGTATACGGTGCCACTAGCAGTTTGTTGAACGTTTTGCAGCACGACCTCTTGTTGTAGCTGGACAATGCGATCATCAATTTGTTTGACTGAAATTGAGCGGATTTTTTTGTCTGGGCTTCGCTTCCTCTGATCATTGCGAACCTCTTGTTGTGCTTGTCGGAATGTTTCAGGAGAGGTGGCGGTGCTGGAAACGAGGGCGGATCGAAGTGTTTGATAGGCAGCTAGTAAACGTACTTGAGAAGACTGGCCTTGGGTTTGATAACCTTGGGTAAGCCGCTGGCTGTATGGGTCAGCAGCTTTTGCTTCCCGGGCATCTTTCGCGTGTTTTTCAACAACAGTTTTGGTGAGTAATGGTCCAGAGTTAGCCATAAGAAAATGCAATTTTCACTTGATAACGCTTCACTCTATATCATACCAGAGGCCACGTGGTAAAATAATGAAGCATATGACAAACACTACGTCTCAAGATTCTAATCAGGACGAAGCTGAATTACATCGATGGTTTGTTCAATGGGTTCTTGGGAAAAACAGAGGAGTTGAAGTTCCCCTGGAATCAGACAAACTATTAAAGTTACTTGAAAATAATTTTGTCAACAAGAATCAACTAAGCGAGGCTGAGTTGGCTCATTTATCATCTGCAAATGATCATACTTCTAATGCATTTCAACAGGGTCAAGACAATAAAGTGGAGGTAAGTTTTAGCGATGTAGTGCTGCAGGGCATGGAAATGATGATTAAGAAAATGGTAGATGAGGATTTAAGCAAAATTGAGAACTCTCAGCGATTAAGCCAAGAGATGTTAAACAAGTTGTATTACGATAGATTTTCATTTGAATATGGGATTGACTCGGAATCTTTAGGCCAAATGATTGAAGATAATTTAAGGAAAGCAAACCATGCCCGAAATAGCTAGTAATTTAGCAGAGCTTATTGCTGCGGGGATACTAAATCCACAATTAGCTCCAAACCCTGAGCTTTCAAGAATAAAAGATAAACCCATGAGTGCGTTATTGGCTTGGGGAGAGAGGGAGCTCGAACCCAGTCAATTAAGCCAATTACAGGCAGCAATTATAAGAAGGTCTGCTCCTGTGCCTCCCGCACTAGATAGGTTGAGAAAAATTCAACAACGAAAAGCCGCACAACAATGGAGCCAGGGTGATCAAAAGTTTTTTGATTCACTCGAAAAATCGAATCCCCCTGCAGACACTGCAGATCAAGCAGCCAAAAACGCATACTTTGACAACGCGGCAGATGTAATTCTGGGAACCCCAACACAAAGCGCGAGAGATTCTAGGGCAGCAGGCGGCGCCAACGTTCTAGAGGAGCAGTTGGCCGCAAGCGGGTTAACGCAACAATATGAGGCAGCACTTGCTTCGGGAGATGACGCAGCAATTGCAGAAATGATGCAGCAATTAGGCATAAATCCTGCCCTGGGAAAAATGATGATGAATTATCGTGAGCCAGTTCAAATGGTGGCTCAAACTCTAGAAACTTCAGATTCTTGGTTTGAAAATTTCGTTGACAAAAACCCTCTTTTTGTTACACGCAGGTTCGCGGGAATTCCAGACATAGACTTAAAAAACCCCACCCCAGAGACGACATATTGGGTTAGAAGAATTAGGGCATATCAATATTTTGCCAGAACAATGTTTCAGGGTGGTGGGAGCATGAATTTAGATGTCTTAGATCAATATGCACGGATGACTTTCGGAGTCATGCTTGATGATGCCCCTGAGCTACTTGGTCCGCTTGTTCATGGCATGAAGGCGGTGGGTGAATTCGCCAAAGCGATGAAACAATCACCCGAAAAAGCATTTGAAAGTTTGGCAGGACAATGGGATGACACGACCATGCACCTGGCTATGCAGGGATTATTGGCGGTTGATTATCCAATTGGGATTGAAAGCAGGTCTGCATATTATGATGAAAATGGCATATTGATAATTGCTCCAGACAATCTTTCGAATGGAGAAACTAAAAGAGGACATGAGTGGTTTGGGCCCGGTGAAGCTTTGGCAGAGCTTCGGGGTGAAAATATTGTCGAACAAGAATTCGATGCAAGCGGTAGAGCATTTTTTTATGACGCAAATGGAAACAAACGCACTCTCGATGGATTAACGCCTGCAGAAATAGAAGAGGCAATGATTGATCCAAGAATACGGTTTTCATTTGTGGATGGCAAAGGCCCGCGAAGATTTGGTCGCGTAGTGCCAGCTCAAGCAAGCGCTACAAAAACTCATCAAGAAGGAGACAGAACTGGAGCTGGCTTGCTTATAAATAAAACGAGAAGATATTTAACAGCGCAAGGGTTTCCAGCAGATCGCATCACTCACGTCTTAGCGCCTCATGCTAATGGAAGGCCTTTGACGGTGTTGCATCCATGGATGAGAGATTACGCTGCTTCTGTGGGTGGGGACATGAAACAAATCTCAGACAGTTTTCTGGTAAAAATAGCATTGCTAAACGGCGAAACAACAAAATATGCCAAAGCCTTGTCAACTTTAATGCAACTAGACTGGACTGATGATTTAAGGCGAAGAAGAGATCACCAGGCAGAAACGGTTAAAAAAGGCCCCTTGGCGGTTTTTGATGCATTGTATTATAACAAAAATTTGGCAGTTGCTCGGACACAATTAGATCCACTCCACAATCAGTTGTTGGCCTGGAAAAAATACGAAGTAACTCTGCTGGGCGTGGCTTTAGCAGGGAATCCATACAAAAGTCGTGTGCCTGCTTTGAATCCCATAAGCATGGATATGGCTCCTGTCATCCCCACGCTAAAATTATCAGATGGCAGACCAATATATCAACTTCCCCCCGAAGAAAGAAGTAAAATTGAGAAACCTATTCTTGCTTCAAAATTCACACAATCTGTGTGGAGGACGCAGACACTAACCATGATGGGATATGCAAATATAATTGCAGAAATGGTGGCAAAGGGGGAACCCGAAGAAAGTGTTTTAGAATTTGCAAGAGATTACCATGATCAAGCGATAGAGTGGTATGGAGATGTAGGAGCACCGCAGGAAGCCGAGAAAAGCAAGGCTGCGAGATTTTCCACCATTCAAGAATTCAAAAAGCAACGCAGGGCTGATATTAGACATGTAAATTGGAGGGAGCTATGTGAGTTGTTTGAGGGTCCAAGACCGGATTTGCCTGATTCCGAATTTGAAGGAATATTTGGGTTGGCTCGATACACCGGACATGACTCTGATCGGCATAACCTCATGGCAGCCTATGAACATGGATTTAAATACATGATCAATTACGTGGATGTTGCAAGAGCTGAAGAGAGCGCATTAGTAGATGCGCTTGGTACGATGAACAATGCAATAAATCATCGATTAGAGGCATTATTTGGAGATGTTCCCGATAAATTTGAGTCATTAATTGCACAAAACATACCCGAGGCATTAACTAAACAAGCTATCAATGCCGGGCTTGCGTTGGTTCAAGCAAGAGATGCCAAAGCTAGCTTGGCATTTGTGGATGAGTTTGCTAGCGTAGTGCATGAAAAAGTTTGGCCAACACTTCAGATCCAAGGTGAAGCAGTTCATGATTCATTAATAGACTTCATTTTGGTCGCGTATGGCATAAGAAACAAAACAATGGAACTGGTAGAGCTGAAATATGGTGGCACCGGAAAAGGAGTTCAAGGTGATTCAGTAGCAATGCTTGAAATTAACCCCACTGCTTTGCCAGATGAGCGGTTAGAATTATTGCAATATGCACTCCAGGCAGCTGGGTTCGAAGTTAATTTTGAATATGGAGCAGACCCAAGAGATCATGTTCCTGATGCCACCAATATTCAATCTGCTGCGAAGAAAACAAAAGATGAAGGAATAAAAACACCTCTTCCTTTTGTTCGGCGAGGCATGCAAGCAGTATTACAACAGAAAACAATCGTTAATGATGAAGAATTGGGCACTCCCACAACAGAGCAGAAAGTATTGGGTGAGTATGGGCATATCGGAGATGAGCGGTTATGGCTTAGGCGAGCGATTAATGTATTTCAGGATAAATTGATGTTACCAAACGACGCAGTAGATGAAATTTACCGAAGACTTAATATTGCACCCGAGCTTGGGAGTCAAGAGGCTATCGTTCGAGATCAAGCCGAATTTAGAAGACAGGCTGAGCTTAAGTTTATTGAATCTTTGCAACAAATAAGGGATCATCAAATAAAAAGTAAGGTACCAGAAAACGAGCTAATCGACGTTGACGCAATATATTTACGGCTACAAGCAGAAGACTAATTTTCGGCTTTATAAATTCGAATTATTTACTTCCTCTCTTAATCTGCACTCCACCTCCTGTTTTTGCAGTTGGACCGGCAAATCCTGCTCTTTGGCCTTCCCTAACTTGCCTTGCACTTTCCCATCGAGACGTGAATTTGGTAGCGCTTTCTGACATGCCCCCAGATGTCACTTCTGGAGTTCTGCGCCAAAAAGCGAGCTTCCTGAGCATTTGCGGGTTCTCAGCCACTCTTTTTGCTGCAGCATTCACACCAACTTGCATACCAAATCCACCAATAATACCCAAAGGTGTGGTGATCGGGCCGCTTCCTCTGACAAAGTTCTGCATCGCCAAGGCGCCGAGTTTGTCTTCATTCACGCCAAAGGCGGCCTTAACCAAGTTCACGACTTCAGGCAAGAGCATGATGATGCCAAAGCCAATCAAGGCTTGGAGGACATCGGCAGTGCCGGAGTTGCCCGGAAGCACAAAGGGGGGTGTGAATCCACCTGGATCAGTAGGGCCACCAGCGTTGTTAAAACTCGAGCCCCATTTCCGATTAAAGCCCACCTCGGGGTTCACTTCAATATCCATATCGTTAGTGCCGCGAGCTGAGTAGCCCATCATGATGATACCCAAAAGAATCATGGCAGCAACTGCTGGAAAGACCATGGCATCAGCAGCGATTTTTTTGAGCCAGGTCATAAAGGCATTGGAATTAGGGAATGCATTGGGTAATATTTGCAGCGGGGCAGTGACCACATTAAGAATAAGACTGATATACGCTTTAAGCAGGGCAAAAAAGGTGCGTACAATGGCAATAAGTATGGCAATGGCCGCGATGAGATAGCCAATTATCGAGCTTAAAAACTGTCCACCAACGCCAGGCAAACCTGCCGAAGTAATGATTTCGCGGACAATGAGACTTATGCCATAAGCCACGCGTCCTGCAGCCTCACCGACATTTATAAGGTATTGAAACCCAATGCCAAAAATGCTTTTTCCGAGTAATGCTTCTGCTGCAGCTCGACCATCCATGAGAAGTCCACCTAATTCAAACGCACCGGCTATAAAAAAGATCAAAAAGTAAATGAGATCCACCATAAGCCCGGCAATGGCATATGAGAAAGTGATTAAGATCATGGTAACCACGACTCTCGGGAGCGCAGCTTGCACCGATACGGCAGTTTGCGCACCCAATTTGGCGCGAAACATGATGAGAAATCCGACAATGATCATGACGAGCACAAAAGCTAAATAGGTCACATTGCGAAAGGCTTTCCAGATTTGCAGCACGGGTTGCAAGCCAACAAAGCCAATGCCGCGAGAATCGTCTTGAGCATAGGCAGGCTGGGCTACACCGAAATTATTATGGAGCACATCGGCAACATAGGTGGCGGTATCGGCCGGCCGGTTTTGAATCATGTAAGCCATGCCCGAGGAAATATCGCCCACCATGGAGTCTTCAACGACAGCTAAGCCATTTGAATCAACTCCGCCTAAAATCTGGAATGAAAGAGAGGCCATGCTCGAGCCAAGTGAGTTGCCTGAAAATTGACACAAGTTTGGATCTGAGGAAGATGAGCAGTAATCAGCCATGGCGTCAATGCTACCCTCAAGGCCGGTGGCGATTGCCTGGCGGGTGGCAGCATAACCACACAGCAATACGAGAGCAAATACAATTTTAAGCCATTTTGATCGCATAGATGTATTGTACCTCATGACCTGGGACACAAGCATGAGTTAATTTCTTATTTATATTCTTTAAACCTGGACCATGTTTCTCTGATAGCTTGATTTTCAGGAGTGATGCGCTGCTTGGCAAGCCACGCATAAGCTTTGGTAATTTGTGCTTCATAGGGTGGAGCAGTAACGGTGATTAAATATTCTTGCGTAGGTTCGTTGTAGGCAACCACAAACCCTTCTTCTTCATAGGGCAATTGCCGCAAGACTCGCTCTGGTGGCAAAGCCAAGGTTGGCTCAGGTGCTGGTGATGTCGAGGTCATTTTGGTTTGATTGGGGGCAGTGCCAAGAAGTAGTTGTAAACATACGATCAGAATCACAAACGACACAATCATGACTAACACTTTTTGATAGGCTTTGAGTTGTCGCCACCACACTCCAAAGGCTTGAGGCAAAGCGAGTACAAGGTGCGTAATTTTTTTCATAGTTATTCTATGCCTAGCTGACCAGCATAGCCTTGATACAGAGCAAAAATGTCTTCGCTATATTCAATACAGCCAGGTGAATCAAAGCCACAATAGCCTCTGGCCACTTGTTTCACAATTGTCTCATCCCATACGCCAGCGCCTGCTGATCCAGATGCGCCTTGGATTTTTTTAGCGGCGCGATCGAGATTAGGACCAATTTCACAGCGCTTCATAAGCGAGGCATCCTCTGGCGGAAGACTTGTCGCGCCACCGAAAGTTAATTCTTCCAATTGGCCCATACCCATCACCGTGGTGGGGCGCATGGTTTCAACGCCCTCTGCACAGGTGTTTGCGGTGCTGTATCGCTTAACGCCGCTTTGATTATTAACACACAGGTTATAACACCCTCCCGGCCATTCTTTGCACGTGTCATAGCAATAGAGGGTTTTGCACTTACCCTGTGCTTCGGAAGAACCATTGGGTGAGCATTTTGCGTCTCGCCACCAATCAGGAAATTTTCCCAATGCATAATCTTCAGTGTTTAACCGGAATATATTGGGTGATTCAATGTGCAACATGGCGTAGAGATACGGCAAACTAATGTTATGTGCTTGCGCAAGTTGGGCTAAGTCTGCAGCTAATTCAGCTGAGGCAGTATAAAGACCTCGGGCAGTGCGATTGTCTCTGGCACGTTGCGCTTGTTTAGAAGTGGCGCATTTGAGGTTTACCTCTGCTTGAATGCCAATTGCACGCACGATTGATGGATACAAGCAGGCCATTTCATCAAGATAAGAAAGATTATCATCTTTGCCTGAAAAGCGGCTCCAACCCTTACCTAAAGGCAGAAGATAGGTACGTCTTAAACGTCCAATTCCATTCAACATTTGCGCACCATTCAGATTAACAATGCTAGGCTCCTCGTTAGTTCCAACAACGTTGGCAGTGATTGTTCGGGTGCATCCAGTTGAGCCACTGGGACAAGGAACAGGGATAATTTTTGTAGCAGTATCAGAGTTTGATGAGACGTCATTTTGAAACGGATTTTCACCCAACTGTTTTTCGCTTAAGTCTCCCACTCGATGAACGAGTCCTGTGTCGCTCGGAAACGAAAGTTGACTATCAAATAGATTACTAAAAATATCTAATGAAGCGGTGGTTTGATCAGCCACAACCCATGTCTGAACGGTGGGTTGCGGATCAGAAGGGGGCTCAGATGTATTAAAAAAGCCAATAAGATTTTTGAAAATATTGCTTATTGACACTTGAAATGGACCAGCCCCGTCTTCGGTGGCTCGAGCAACGACTTTCGAGCCTGTTTTTTGGCCTTGTTCAGTGACCCCTTCCGAGCAAGCCATGTTTTTATCAGCTAATTTATCGATTAAGGCTTTGCAAAAATCCCCCATGCCGACCTGATAGTCTTCGCATTCTTTGGCAAAGTCTTCGCAGTCTTCTTTCGCTATGACAAAATTTTCTGGGCATTGTGCGGTATAGGTATTTGCCGCACCAAAGGCTCGACCGCGCATTGCATCTTGATCAGGGGGAAGCATGAGTAGGTTTGAATATTCACGCTGGGCTTCCATGGCACCGCGTACACCTTCGATGCGAAATTCCATGACAATTACTTTTGGTGTGGCTTCGTGAAACCCTTGCTTAAAACGGCGATTCATGTTGGCGATTTTGCACCGAAAAATAGAGCTTTCGCATTCTTCTTGGAAATCTTGGTCTCGGTAAACAATCATGTAGGCTTTAACGGCTGCTTTGTTGTCTGAAATAGCCAGCACTTGTCGCCGCTCAACTGCGCTAAATTGCTCTTGCCAGATCTTCATGTAATCTTTAGGTAATAAGGCTTTCACTTCGGTAAAATTGTCTGGCGAAGAGTCACCAATCATTTTTTGCATTAAATCTTGACACACTTCAAAGTTACTGGGGCAATCTTTGCATACTGGACTAGGGTTCGAGCAATAGAGTTCGCTGGCTAAAAACTCAGGCCTGCCCTCGCCTCCAGGAATTATTTGTTGTGCGCATTGTTGGAGTTTTTCCCACACTTGGGTGGCGGGGTCATAGAGCTTTACTTTGTAGTTGCCACGCCAAAACTCCGCAATTGGATCATGCGTTTCGGGATTGTAGTATGGACCAATGGCGCCTGAGTAAGCAGTATCCCCGCAAGTTAAATCATCCTGCTCGCCGCTGGTTTTGTAGACACCATTGTCGTAAAGCAACCATGGAGAACTTTGTCCAGCGCAATTTTTAATGAGTGGGGTAACTAATTCTGCGTGAGCATTAGGAACACCGCAGTGGTCTTCAATAAATTTGACCTGTTCTTGAACTTGTGCTGGGCCAATCGCCCCAGAGTAATTAATCAGTGGGCCAAATTCTAAGATGACTTTTCGTCCCTTATCAGGATAAAAGCCAAAGCCATAATTCGAGCCAGTAATACATGCATCGATATCACTACTTGCTTCGCAATAGATATTTGCGGCCACAACATCGGCTTGGGTGTACGCACTTTGTGCACCAGAATAGAAAATCTCTGCTTCATAGCCTTTGTTTGCTTTTGTTTGAATGAGGTCGAGTGGAGCGGCGGCTACGGCAATATTCGCCACACTTTTAACTCCCGCATAAAATGAAGCAAAATCCTGAACATAGCGTTGCCCACAACCAATCAAGCCTTTATCGTCTGAGTAGCTGCTGACTAAACCGGCGCAGTAGGTTTCAGCCTCAGGATTATTTAGTTCATTGCCAAAAACAATGATACTGTCTGGATTTGCTATGCGTGCTATGTTGGCGCCTGCAGCCGTAAAATTGATACTATCTGCTGAGAAGCCGGTGACCCGCAAGATTAGAGGGCTTGCTTGGTAGTATGACTTGGGTAGTCGATTCGTTTCGTTAATATCAACCAAAACAACAACTGGACGGCTAGCGGCATGTGAGCTCATAAAGCCAAAATCATAGGGCATATCACCAATATTAGTGCCATAAGTTCCACAGGCATTACCCTCATATGGATTGGCAATATCATTTAAGTATGCAAGACATTCGGGTGAAAGGTCTTTGCTACTCTCCGAGCCATCGCGACCGATATCTCCAAAAATGTTGTAGCCTGCCGCATGTTTCATTGCCATAGCTCTGGCCTCTTGCTCTGAAAGTTTGGTTAAGAGGCAGGGGTTGTAGGTGTTGTTTGAGGTATTTGGAAGAGACTTTCTAATAAAAGTTTGTCCACCGAGCTGGCCTCCCAATACCCCTTCAAACGCTTCGGGATCACCCAAAATACTTGTTTTTAGAATATCTCTTGGCCCACAGGTGACCTGCGAGCCATTAATCCAGCCCTCGCATCGCTCTCGATCAACTTGATCACCATTACCGCAGGCAGAGGGATCCCAATCATCGCAGGATAATGCTTGTTCGGATTCGGGAAATAACACATCTAAATTGCCCCAAGACTCTTCAGATACTACAGTGGGGTCGTTTTTGGTTCTGGCAGAAACAAATGAATAGGGAATACTGGCGCTTAGCGCAAGCAAAGCCAAAAGAATAATGGTTTGCCTGATCATAATTTGATGCCTTTTATCTCAAGCGCGATTTTTCAGGTAATCCATTTAAAGAATGAAGTCGAATTGAAGAATTGATGGATTGCCGGTAATTTTGCTAATTAACAATAAAATAAACCATGCTCCAAACACCAAAAAAAGTCCCACAACGGCTTTAGTCATGGTGTCTTTGGCATGGCTCACTGCTTCTTTGTCGCCACCAGAAAAAAGATATTTCAAAGCCCCAATGATGAGCATGACAAAAACACCAATGCCGATTACACGGATCATCATGCTCAAAAGCGAGCTAAAAATATTTTCGACGAAAGCCAGGCTCACCACATCATTTTGATACACATTGTCTTGAGCTTGGGCGAATGCAGGGTATAAAAAGGGCAAAATGACCATTGCAGCAAAAGCATAAACCTGGGAACTGAGGTCTCTTTTTCCACGCATAGTCATGGTCTTATTGTACCAGAGTAAAAGCACAAATGATCAACGGAAGGCGAGACAGGTGCTAATAAGCCTTCGGAAGTGTAACTTCTGAACTAAACACATTTATTCCGAAGAAATATGAAACGAGTTGAATTACGGCCCAGGCAGTGGCAACAATTGCCAAACCAACCAAGGCTGCGGTAATGCGCGAGCGAGCTTCTTCGGTTTTGGATTTATCGCCACCTGAGGTAATCCATTGAATACCACCCCAAACCAGATACACAAATACCAAAATACCGGCAATAGCTAAGGCGTAAGTCAGGGCCCGGCTAATAAATTTTCCTAAATCGGTAATTTGAAATCCTTCGGGTTGGCCAACGCCAATATTTGCTTGGGCAAAAGCTTGGCTGGCTGAGCTCACTAATAATGTGCCGCTGGTAACATAGGTGGCTAATTTTTTCATACTTCTCCTTGTTGGTAATATGGCTGTCTTGATAAGTGTATTGTACCCTGTCTGGAAAAACCTTGTCAATTAATTAGATTGGCACATTACGTGTGTTTGGATTTCGAGGTGCCACCGTTGGATTCCTTGGTTTTATGTGGCTCGGATTGGTAGTAGGACCCGGGTTAAGCGCGTCTTCCAGGCGTTGTTTGCCACTCTGTTTGGGATTGCTGGTGCTGTCTACAATATCGAGACCTAAGAAGTAGTCAACTAATAAGAAAATTGCCCAGGCTGCTACCGTTACTGTTAAACCTAAAAAACCCTGAGTGATCGTTGCTCGAGCTTCTTCAATTTTGCCTTTATCTCCATTGCCAAGAATCCATTTGATTCCACCAAGTATGAGATAGATGAAAAAAGCAAGGGCGGCAACTATTAAGCCTGCACTGGCAATGCCACTTACGAACACCCCGAGGTCAGAGATCGGAATTATCTTATCAACCACATTGGTTTCAATTGGCACTTCAACAGCTGTTTGTAGTAGTAGCATAGGTATTAATTCCCTGGTGTAAAGAATTGCGGATTAAGTAGGTCTAGTTGAAGCACTTCACTCAAAAAGATTGCGATTGCAACGGTAGCAGAGAGAATAGCCATACCAATGATGCCCTGGGTAATCTTAGCTCGAGCATTTTCTATTTTGGTTTTGTCACCGCCCGCCATAATCCACTCCAGTCCTCCCCAGACGAGATACAGCAAAAGGGCTAAGCCACCCACAACAATAACTGCTCGCCAGAGATTGGCAATGAGAGTTGCCAAGGCTTCGCCACCATTGCCTGATCCAATTGAAGGGTCTATGGCTGGGTTTGTAATTTGAGCGATAAGGTTTGATTTCATAAGTATGATGTTAAATGGTTGCTGGGTTTAGCGTATCCAATATTTCGGCAGGCTCCAGGATATTGATGCCAAGGACTTGGCCTACGATGTAGCTTATAGCATAAGCGGCAATAATCACGATTAAACCAATGGCTGCATTCGTCATTTTGGCCTTGGCATCGTCCACTTTGGCTTTATCTCCTCCGGCAGTAATCCAAGACAGACCTCCAAGAATAAAATAAAGCATAAACATGAGCCCACCAACTGTAGTAAGTAAGCCAATGAGATTGCTGGCAAATGTGGTGAATCGTTCAGCTGCGACACCAGTGCCGCCGGCAACATCTGGTGAATATCCTCCAAGTGGTTTCCACTCTCCCTTAATTTCAGTTCCTTGAGCGAGAAATGTTTTCATACGTAATTAATTATTTTGGTCCGAATATTTGTGGTTTAAATAAGAAGCCAGCTGATCCAAACAAGAGTTGGCCGATAATAGCCGCTACTGTGTAGGACATCACGATAATAAGCATGCCTATGAGGCTGTTATACATTTGCTTTTTGGCTGTATCGACCGCATTCTTGTCTCCATTACTGGAAATATATCGAAAACCAGCCAAAACCATATTCAGCATGGCAAACAATCCAGCAATCAAAGCAATCAGTTGAAATACATTGCTTATTAGTGTTAGTGGTCCTGGTCCTCCAATTCCTTGCAAATCACCATAACTGTTCCATCGCTCCAACGGATTGCTGACTTTACCCAAAAATGTATTCGAAGGATTCATGGTAATTCTTTAAAAGTAGGCACCCAAAATTGGTATTCCGGTAATAATTTCAACAGCTTGAATGATCCAATAACTAGCAAAGATAATTATAAACCCAACCAGGGCATTTGTGATGGCATCTTTGCCTTTTCCCTTGCCCTCGCTGCCAGCTGACTTAATAAACATCAAGCCCCCAGCGACTAAATAGACAAGCAAGAGTAGTCCAGCAATAGTAAAAATATTTGGTAGAATGGCAGAGAGAAATGCCGTCGGGCTATCGGCAATACTACTTGCTCCTTGATGAGAGCCAAAGAGGGTATCGCGTAAATTAACTTTTGCTAATAATCGAGTATTCATCTGGATATATTGTAGCAAAGTCGCCAGTGGTTTGAGAAGTATCGAGAAACAATAAGGAATAACCAACGCTGTATGACTGTGGATTATGTAAACCAACAACAACTCTGTCAACGCATTTTGTCTGGTGACGAGGCAGCGCTTCGTGTGCTGTATCGCGAAATTATTCCGAAGCTGCGGCTGTATCTTGCGAAAAAGCTTGAGTCGAATCAGGATGTGGAAGAATTGGCACAAGATACGTTACTTGCCTTTTTGGACGCGCTGCCGCTTTTTAACCACCACTCAAGTATTTGGACGTTTGTGGTGGCAATTGCCAAACATGAAGTAGCCGACTTCTATCGCAAAAAATATGCCAAACGAGTAATTAAAAGCTTGCCGTTGTTGAGCGATCTCTACGATCAGCAATTACACTCCAGTGATGAGACTGCAGTTGAGTTGCGCCTGGCGATAAAACGAGTGTATGCATGCTTGCCAACCAAACAAAAACTCATATTGCAATTGAAATATGAACAAGGATTATCCTTAGTCACGATCGCCAAACAGTTGGGTTTAAGTCCAAAAGCAACCGAGTCGCTATTGTATCGATCCCGCGTGGCGTTTCAAAAAGCATACGCAGTCCAATTGGAGTAGTATGCAGCCTGACGATTCAGCTTTATTTCATAGATTGCGTCATAGACAAAAACAAAATGCCCGCTTGTACACCCGAAGCTTCTTGCCACAATGGTTATCTCCAGTAGTAAGTTTTCTGGGTCTCCATTTTGCACTGATTAGTCTTGTGGTCACCCTTGGTTTAGCCATAGCTACCTGGATGTCAGCTGGTACAGACATCGTCACTTGGCAGAAAGCAGTCTTATTCTTATGAGAAAAACAGCATTGCACACTAAAGTGTTTTCGCTCGGTTATTGGTATTCGAGCCGGAGCCTAGGGCTCTTTTTGCACCCGTATGTAACCATGCAGACGATTGTGCGTGAGCAATTCTTGCGTCCCTTGGTGTTATTGCCACTTATCATCTGGGCATCGAGTTGGGTGATCGGCTTTTTGCTTTTTCAAACGGCAAGGGTTTTGCCCGAACCATTGATAGATTTTTTAGGGTTTCTCAAAACACCTTTAGCTTTTTTGTGGTGGTGGGCGACCCTTTTCTTAATCTGGTGGCAGATAGTTCTAGGATATTTATTCGCACGTTTCCGTTTTGCCTTCCGCTAAATCCCCTCGAATGGTTTCTCAAAGAATTCACGACTAACGTATCAGATGGAAATTGCACGGCATTGGCGACTCAATCAGCAACGATATTCGCTTGTTGGGGAGCAGTGTCCAGGGTGTGAGAGGAAAATATTTCCCCCTCGGGATTCTTGCCTCGATTGTCAGGCGGCTGTTGATGCTCGCGTTAACGTCTTTGCATTAACTGGCTTAGGAGAAGTCTATTCGCATACTACGATTTACGATCCGCCAGCCGGGTTTGAGCATAACGCGCCCTATATGGTCGCACTTATCAAGCTTGAAGAGGGACCGATGGTGACAGCGCAAGTAACGGATGTTGATTTTACCGATGTTGCTATTGGCATGCCTGTAGAAATGGTGACGCGAAAACTCAGATCTATTGGAGATGATGGCATGATTATCTATGGATATAAATTTCGACCTTTGGTTAACACTTTTGCAGTTCGCGAATGAATGTGCATAATTTTTACGACTAATAGTTCGTTGCTAAAGAGTTTCTAAGGAACAAATTCATGGCTCAAGTTGTTTTGGTGGATAAACATGGACAAGAAGTGGGCGTGCTTGAAAAAAGGGCAGCCCATCGCAATCCCGGCTTTTTGCATAAGGCAATTTCGGTGGTGCTCTGGCGCATGAGCAATGATAGCTCTGGCACCAAAGAAATCTTGCTCCAAAAGCGAAGCGAGCAAAAGCCACTCTGGCCAGGATTTTGGGCAAACACAGTCTGCACTCATCCATTGCCAGGCGAATCAAATCTCGATTGTGCTATTCGACGTTTACCTCAAGAAATTGGTGTGACTACCAATAAAAATTTGCTTAAGGAATTATTTTCCCTTTATTATCAAGCAGATTATAACGATGAGTGGAGCGAGCATGAACTAGACACAGTTATTGTCGGTCAATGGGATGGGCAGTGGAAGGTAAATCCTCAAGAGGTGGCTGAATGTAAGTGGCTAAGTGAGGCTGAGTTAATTAGCGATATAACGAACAAACCAGATAAGTATTGCCCCTGGTTTCAGCTCATCATGAATCATCCAGTTTTGAAAGAGCATTTTAATGGTCAATCTTGAAGTTATCAATCAGCGAGTAGGTGCAGTCGGTTGGATGGTCGGACCCGATGGACATCTTTTATTTCTTCCACTTCATCCTGAAAGTTGGAAAAAGAATGAAGCTGTTGGTTCTTCTCCTTATGCAGCACTCAATCAGAATATGTGGGAGGGAATAAGCGGAGGAGTTAAAGATTTGGAAAATTTACACTCTGCATTGAGTAGGGAAGCTGGTCAAGAAAGAGGATTGCGAGAAGGTTATCGTTTCGGAGATTTTATACCGATGCCTTTCAAAGTGATGCAAAACGGTAGTCGAACTCCCACTAAATTTGACGTGCTAGTAGCGAAAATGTATTTAACAGAAGGTGCAATTTCCAGATTAAGTGAGACTGGTCCAGTCGTGAAACTTTCGTCGGATTATTTGATGCGTCATCCTGAAGCATTTTTGCTGCGCCCATTAACCGGAGCAATTGCCCAGCATATATGTTTATATGGAATTTAATTCTATGTCTCAACCCTTAACTCTTATCAAGCTCGGTGGATCGCTGATTACCAATAAATCAAAGCCCTTCACGCTACAGCGTAAAATGCTTGAAAATGTAGTGGCGCAAATCAAACAAGCTCACGACGAAGGTGCACGCTTGATTGTTGGCCATGGACAAGGGAGTTTTGCGCATGTGCCGGCTGAGAAATATCGCACTATCGAGGGCAATATAAACGATGAAAGCATTTATGGTGCAGCAGTGGTTGAAGACGTTGCCTGTCAAATGAATCGAATTGTGGTGGGAGAAATGCTCAAGCAAAATATTCCGGCGGTTACCCAACAATCAGCCTCATTGTTTTCACTTCAAACCCGAGAATCGAAGCCTGAAATTTCGCTTAAAAACGTGCAATCACTCTTGAGTGGTGGCTTTGTACCAGTTGTGTATGGGGATGTGCTCTTTACGCAGGATGGCAACTTTACCATTTATTCTACCGAAAAGGTTCTTAATAATTTGGCTCTAGCACTTCGCACTGCAGGTGAAACCATTGGTAAAGTGATTCACTGTGGTGAAACTGATGGTTTTTTGAAAGATGGTCAAGTGGTGCCAACTATTACACCGGAGACCCACCAGGAAATGCTTTCTGCCATGGATAAAGCCAAGGGCTTCGATGTAACCGGTGGCATGGAGCACAAAGTTGAGATGGCGCTTAACTTGGCTCAAGAAGGCATTGATTCGTTTATCGTGGGAAACAATCATGGTGGTAATCTCTATCGCACGATTGTGGGTAAAGATTATATTGGCACTAAAATTTCTACTCACGCATAAAATCTTGAGTAAACAGGCTTTGATTGTGATAGGATTCGGGCTATGGATACCAACAAACTTCCTCAACACATCACCATCACCATGGACGGCGACCGTAGATGGGCAAAGCAACGTGGCTTAAGCGTGACTGCCGGACACAAGCAAACCGTGCAGGTGCGGATTGAAGAGCTTATTAAGCACTGTGTCGAGCTAAATATCCCTTATGTAACTTTTTGGGCCTGGACGACGGAAAATTGGAACCGACCTTCCATCGAGGTTAAAGCGATGATGCAACTATTTCGCTGGTCTCTTAAACATAAAGCACAAAAACTCATCGATAACGGCGCGCGCTTGCAAGTGATTGGTGACTTGAGCGGTTTCCCGCAAGACATTCAACGCGATATGGAAGCAATGATTGCGAAGTCACAGATAAATTCTCAGATTACCGTTACCTTTGGCTTGAATTATGGTGGTAGAAACGAGATTATTCGAGCGGTAAATAAAGCGATTGAGGAGAGTGTCGCTGGGCCAATTGATGAAAAAATACTCACTAGCCATCTCGATACGGCTGGGATGCCGGATCCAGATTTGATGATCAGACCCGGTGGACAAAAGCGCTTGTCGGGTTTGTTGCCCTGGCAGGGAGTCTATAGCGAATTGTATTTTACCGATGTGCTGATGCCGGATTTTGGAACCGAAGAACTCGATATTGCTTTGGCCGATTACGCATCGCGCAAGCGTACGTTCGGAGCAGGTTGTTTCGATGAGATTAAGGCTTAACTTAAGATCTTAATCCCAAAAATAATTTCCAAGGCTTGAATGAGCCAATACGAAGCGAAAAGGATAAAAAAGCCGATAAAGGCTGAGGTGATTCGTTTTTTGCCCGCATCTGCGCCTTCCGGATTGGAAACAGCAGTCATCACTTGAAATCCACCGGCAACCAGCATGACAAACAAACCAAGACCAGCAAAAATAAATACATACGGGAGCACGACTGTAAACAAATTTGATACGAAATTTGTGCTCGAGCTGATTGTGGAATTTTTAACTAATTGCTTGTTCACATCTTGAAAAAAATCTGAGAAGCTGCCAATTTCTCCTTGAACGGG
>CAYYKL010000016.1:0-27056 GCA_964441155.1 uncultured Pseudomonadales bacterium | reverse complement strand
CTGGTGGCACCGGTGCTCAAAAGCAATGCCTATGGTCACGGCTTGAAACAGATAGGGAAGTGGGCAAGTGAAGTGTTGAAGCCACCTTTCTTGTGTGTCGACAGTCTCTACGAAGCCTATGAGCTTAAAAAAAATAATGTCAAAACTCCCTTATTAGTGTTGGGCTATACGTTTCCCCAAAATTTCAAAACCTGGAAAAGACTGGACAATATTCATGTGCCTGTGTTTGATTTGGAAACTGCCAAGGTGCTTAATAAACACCAACCCGGAATCAATGTGCATATAAAAATTGACACCGGCATGCATCGCTTAGGGATCATGCCTGATCAAATTGATGAGGCGATCAAGGAATTAAAAAAGCTGAATCATTTGAACATCGTGGGGATTTATTCACATCTGTCTCAGGCAGATAATCCAAAAAAACCAGATTTCACAAAAGCGCAAGTTGTATTGTTTAAAAAAGCGATCAGGCAATTTGAAGCTGCCGGATTTACGTTCAAGTGGAAGCACATCTCTGCGAGTGCCGCCGCGCTGCCGACCCTATTACCCTCAAATAAATTAAATCCTAATTACATTAACGATCCCGAATTCAATTTGATTCGCCTTGGCTTAAGTTTTTACGGCTACAGTCCCTTTGACACTTTCGATTCGGAAAACGTCTCTCGTCGCTCGTCACTCAAATCCGAACCACAAACCTCGAACCTCGAACACCTACAACCTGCACTTACCCTTAAGACTCACATCGCCCAAATCAAAACAATAGGGCAGGGGAGCGAAGTTAGCTACGGCGGCACGTTCAAAGCGAAAAAACGGATGACTATCGGCGTTTTGCCCATTGGCTATTACGATGGCTTAAACCGTAAATTGTCCAACATCGGGAGGGTGATGGTTAACGAAAATAATTCGTCGCCCGTCGTTCGTCGTCCGTCAAATATTCTCGGCCGCATTTGCATGAACATGATGATGATCGACTTGAGCGATGCTCCTCAAGCAAGCGTGGGGGATAGTGTAGAGATTATCAGCGCTAATCCAAATGCGCCCAATAGCATCGAAGCAATCGCCAAATTGTGCGACACCATTGCCTATGAAGCATTGCTATCGAATCTATCCGAAACCACGCGAAGAGTAATGGTATGAAAAAAACCAAAGTAGCCGTGATTTACGGAGGTGCCAACTCAGAACACGAAGTCTCCATTGTCTCGGCTCGCTCGGTGGTCCAATATCTAGACAAAGATAAGTATGAAGTGTTGCCAATATACATCACCCAAAAAGGCCAATGGAAAGTAGGGGAGAGTGAGTTGCTAGAATCGGGCCAAAGCATAAAGCAGCTCCAGGACCACACTGGAAAAGTCGCCACGTCAGAACGCGATCAGTCAACAGCAATCGTGCCCGCATCAATCAAAGACAGTCACATCGTTTTTCCCGTCTTGCATGGCAGGCTAGGGGAGGACGGCACCATCCAGGGCATGCTCGAAATGCTGGGCATTCCGTATGTCGGATCGAAAGTTTTGGCTAGTTCCATCTGCATGGACAAGAATATCCAAAAACAATTATGTGTTGCAAATGGAATACCGGTTCCAAAACATATTGCCTTTACAAAACACGTCTACACCAACTCTACCGACAAGGCACTTCAATCAATTGAACAAGCACTGTCTTACCCCATGTTTGTCAAACCGGCCAACGCTGGCAGCAGCGTGGGGGTGAGCAAAGCCACAAACCGTAAACAGCTCGAGGAGGGGATTGCCCTCGCTTTTGAGCATGATGCCAAAGTCGTGGTCGAACAAGCCGTGTCCAATGCAAGGGAGATTGAATGTTCAGTCTTGGGCAACGAGACGCCGGAAGCAAGTGTGCTGGGAGAAGTCATTCCCCATAACGAATTTTATGATTACGAGGCCAAGTATGTCGCTGATGATTCCGAACTGGTCATCCCGGCTGATCTGCCGACAAACGTGACCGAAGAGATCAGAGCCATGGCCATCAAAGCGTTTCAGGTGATGCAATGCTCTGGCTTAGCTCGAGTTGATTTTTTGGTGGAGAAGGGTACTAACAAAGTATATTTGAACGAGCTCAACACCATGCCCGGCTTCACTCCCATCTCTATGTACCCGAAACTCTGGGAAGCTTCGGGTTTATATTATCCAGAACTCTTAAAAGAGCTGATTAATTTGGCTTTACAAGCGAAATAATTAAAACACATGCAACCACATCGTATTTATTCCATGTCCTTTGCCAAAGTTTACCCGCTGTATATCGCTAAAGCAGAAAGAAAAGGTCGAACCAAGTCAGAGGTCGATGCAATTATCTGCTGGTTGACCGGTTACAACCAATCGGAGCTTGAAACCCAACTCGAAAAAGAAGTTGATTTTGAGACCTTTTCAAGGAAGCTCCACAGATGAACTCTGCTCGAGCTTTAATCAAAGGAGTAATCTGTGGTGTCCGAATCGAAGAGATTGAAGAGCCGCTGATGCGCGAAATTCGCTATTTGGACAAGTTAGTTGATGAGCTTGCCAAGGGAAAAGCTATGGAAAAGATTTTGAGAAAAACACCACTCGCCCCAAGCATGTGAAAAATGCGTTACTTAAGCTCAGTATTATTGTGGACAGTTAGCCGCATCATCATACAGCACCCACCCACCCAAGCTTATTGGATTGAGTCGCACGTCCCGAATGGGCCCATATGACCAAATCATATCTCTGTTTGTTCCATCAGGCATTTGCTCACTTGGAGGGATTTCGCATTCTGCTAATCTCCTGTTTTCAGCTTTAAAACAGGCAAACACTTCCGGTTGTTGCTTAAGAGGATTAAAGTTGTGAGGGAAGGTTAAATTATCACTATTTTGAGAATCAATAAGGGTCACATATCCACCAATTCCCTCAATTAAATATCCCGTTGTGATTATTGGTCTATCAGAAAGTGAGTCAACGGCACTAAGTCTATACATTCCCAGCATTTCATTTGGCATATATTCTCCTTCTTCTTAAGAATTTGGAGGCATTATATCGGTTAAGACTGTATATACCAAACTTTTTCATTCTTCTTCCATTGAATGGAATTTTTCGTGCACTTGCTTGAGTTGCGGATTAGTGACGTGAGTATAGATCTGCGTGGTGGACACATTTTTGTGCCCCAGCATTTCCTGAACCTCTCGAAGGCCCGCGCCTTTGGAAAGTAGATCAGTGGCGAAGGAATGCCGCAAGCCATGCGGAGTGATTGGAACCGTAAGCCGAGCGCTTTTCCTATACTTCTCTACAATCCGCTGTATTGTGCGCGTGGTCAACCGCATGCTCTCGCCGTCAGCTGTGATTGAGACACGCTCTCTGGCATAGCGGATAAACACTGGCGTCCACGAATCTTGTCGAGTGATGAGATATCGCTCCAGCCAAGCAGATGCGCGCTTGCTCAAAAAAACCACGCGGATTTTGCGCCCCTTTCCCATGACACTTAATTCTTTTTGCTGAGTGTTCACTTGATCACGATTGAGAGAGCGCAGCTCCGACACTCGCAAGCCAGTGGAAAACAAAACTTCGAGCACCGCTCGATCACGCAAGCCTTGGACGCTGGAAATGCGCGGCTGTTCCATCAATCGCTCCACCTGCTCGACTGTGAGATGGAAAAAGCTATGGCTTTCTCCTTTGGGTAAATCTATTTTTTCAGGAGCCATGACTGAGTAATCCCGCTTAGTCAACCATTTAAGCCACGAGCGCAATGCGATGACGTGATAGCTTTGGGTGGTTTTACCAAGCTGCTTGCCATGGTCATCGGTCAGCCTAGATAAATAGACTCGGTATTTAGAAACAGTCGTTTGATTAACTTCAGTAATGCTTTCACCAGGGAAGTTATTTTGCAAAAAACTCAAGAAACGATTGAGGTAGTGTGCGTAGTTACGAATCGTATAAACACTGACTTGACGCTCAATTTCGAGGTATTCTAGATAGTCTAAAAGTAAAGCCCTGGTTCTATCACTATAAGACGCTGGCATAGTCACCTTTGGTCTGCTAATTTCGTGAATAATATGTATTGTGCTTTATATCAATCTATTTTATGTCTATGTGTTTCTTTTTATATAGGTTAGTTTTGCTTAGGCAAATGGATAGAGTAGGGGGGTATCCTAGAATATGACGGTTTCAGCAGCCTCTTTTGAGGCACAGAAATTGTACACATTAGGTGTAGCAAATTAATTAAAGTGCTTCAAACACCATACCATGGAGGTAGCGAGCAGTCAAATTGTGCGACATACTAATACGTGAATTGCAGAATCAGAATAGATCAAATCAACTCATGGTAAATCACTTAAATAATCTGATATTTTAGAATTTTCTCGAGAAGATATTCGGCATGGAATAAAATAGCTTCAAGAAACTCATTCAAACAAAATCATTTTTAAACCACAAATGACTTTACTTATTCGCTATGTATCCATCATGACTTCGAGTGCGACGAAAAAAGAATTGTGCTCGTTGGCCATGTTTAAAAGGTAAAAGCATGCAACCCAGATCATGCAATGACTTTTTCCCGACAGTTTATATAATTAGTGTTTCCTTGAAGAGCGCATTTACCGGAATGCCGCAGGCTCACTAATCCTGAATTTGTAAAGACAGATATCACTTTAGGCGGCAGAATCATTCAAATTGCATTGTTTGATTTTCTTGGAAATGGAAAATTTCTGTCGTTTTCATTTATATCAAGCGTGTCCGCTGATTTAAGGTTAAGTGATGGGTCTCAATCGACACAACAGTCATGCTAACTCTGGTAGAACGCCAAGAGAAGAATCCAGCGCTAGAAATACATATTAAAAAATATCTTGCTGGTAATTATGCTCCCAGATTTGCGCTGAAAAGAAAACTCGCTCGTTTTCTAGATTTATTTATACGTATATTGATCAAGCAAATTTCAGAACTTGTTAGCAGTTGAGTGCGTTGAAAATCGACTAGTAAAAAGTATCGCTTAGGCAAATGAGCGTATTTGATTTTCTACCCACCCTTTCTTGCTAAATCAGCACCATTGACCGCAAAAACGCCCTTTTTGTCCGTAAAAACGGCATGCTACCAGGCTAAAGCGTATTTAATGCCTCATTTAAGGGTTTTTGACATACCGACGTATATTTAATCGTTGAAAACGTCTATTTGGCCCACCCTAATTTCTCACGCGAATGATTTTGCTTACGTTTTATGAATAAATGCGCTTTTATGGAACGGAATAAAAAAACTACTTAGCTCGAATCGGCTTAGCGTTGCAAATGATCGAAACAAAAAATATATCTCCCTTTGAGCTTGCCTTATATCTAGCCAACACTAAGGCGTGTAGCAACTTAAATCTCCATTATGCTCATGCGTAAACTCAAGCAAAATAAGCAATAATCTGCCTAACTCACAAATCTTGTCGAGGGCTTAGACAGTCCATGAGTCAATAAGGCTCTCGATGTCAGATTTCAACATAAATAATCTTACGACGTTAGGATGGAAGTATTTTCGAAAGCATCAGAGTTTCAATCGAGGGCAGGGGAGTAAAAGGGGGGGAAATATACCAAAAAATATAAAGACCCAAGAAACACTTCGGGTTTTTATTCAAATCGACATATGGGTGATTGAGAGAAAATATCCAAAAAAATATCGAGGAATATATTCTAGAAATAGATAAAAAGTTTATTTATTTTGTTTATTTATCATAGTATGCGAAAACCCCACGCCTCCCCTAACTTGGATAATATGTCGCAAATGATATATTGTACGACGTTGCAAATGTTAGTTTCCTGCTGGTGTGTGCATTAACAAATTAATGGTTTTGGCTATTTGCATTGATCATGAGGAATAATCAATCTCACCACTGCTTGAGTCTTGATTTATCAAGGCTTATTACCAAAACACCCTCCATTCGAACACTCTCTTAAAAATGTGCTGTAGCCATATCGCTAATAAACCAATATTTCTTCCCTAAGCAATACTAGCTAGAAACCAGAAAACCCGTTTATACGCCTCTGATAGCCTGTCTATTTTAGTGGCCTTTATTTAAACACCTTGTCTGAGGAAATGTTTTTAGTCAATGTATGCAGCACAAGACAGGTTTACTCAAGGAGAACTATAAGCATAGTGCATCTTATGATCACGCCTGAAGAACAAAGTAATGTAGAGTGGTCATGACTAAATAAACGAAATAAACAACGGATATCTTCAATTATTGCTTGTCATTATTTTCATCAGAAAATAATATTATTATAGGCCTTATAATAATTCTGTAAAATATTATAGGTTTATTTATTTATATAGGCCTATAGTTCTTTCCCCCACTCCCCTTGCCTCATGCCAATTTACGAATAATTCCCAGTTTCTACTCTTTGTCTCTTCTAATTCATTCTGTCTTTCGCTTTTTGAAGATTACGTTTATCAAATATACATATGCATTTTTTAGCCCTTAAACCAATGTGCATACGCAGAAAATGTAAACAATTAATATGTCGCACAATAATATTCCTTCCTCTATCCACTCCAGCATAGTCAATCAGTTTTCGGCTGATATACTCTGCATATGAGCAAACAGTTTAGAGAAAATGCTTTAGCTTGGGGAGTCGATGGAGAAAACTGGCTGGCCTCAATCCCCTCTCTTATAACTCTTTATGAGAAGAAGTGGAATATTGAGGTGCTACCACCGTTTCCGCTTTCGTATAACTATGTGGCACCAGCACAAAGCAGCGATGGCATGAAAGTTGTTTTGAAAATTGGCTTTCCAAAAGATCCCGAAGTTCAATCAGAAATTCGTGCCCTGACACATTTTAATGGAAATGGCTGTGTTGAAATACTTGAGTCTGATCCCGAAAATTCTGTGTTTTTATTAGAAGCAGTAGAAACCGGAACCCCATTAAGCGCACTCGAAGATGATGATCAAGCTACGAGGATTATCGCCCAAACAATGAAACGATTACATCAACCGTTGCCAAAAGACCATGATTTTATTTCAGTCAGCCAATGGGCAAAAGCCTTGGATCGATACAAGCAACGTTTTCCCACCCATGGTGCATTGCCGGCCAAGCTCATCGATCAAGCGCAAGAATTGTTTCACTACCTCATTGAATCATCGGCGGCTGAAGTGCTGGTTCACGGAGATCTGCATCACGATAATATTTTGACGTCAGCCAAACAAGGTTGGGTGGCTATTGATCCCAAAGGTGTTGCTGCCGAATCGGCATATGAAGTAGCCGCCATGATCAGAAACCCCTATGAAAAATTGAAATCAGTGGTTGATGTAAAACCAATTTTGATTCGACGGATTATGATCTTATCGCAAGAATTAAACATTCAACCTGAGCGAATTCAGCAATGGTGTATTGCTCAAACAGTGCTCTCAGCCGTATGGAATATAGAAAGTGCCAAAGGAGCTGAGCATGCACTTCGCATTGCTCAAACACTCGTTTCTCTCGCAGTAAACTAGTTTATTTCCATTGTGTCACGACAAGTGTGGCGATAAATACAAATGCACCCACACCGACGTATTCATAAATTGTTTGCTCAAAAAGCCGATCATTGAGCGCGTGTTGTAACAAACCTAATCCTACATACACTGCAGTTGCCAAAAACAACGAAGCCACCCACACGGTCACCGGGATAAAAGATAAACCAATCGCGAGTAGCGCAATGGCATAGGAAATTCCCACCGACATTTTAACCACCGCTGGATCAAGCTTATTATCTAACTTAATAAACCACAGACCTTGGATAAATGCAGGCAGTGTAACCACGAATGCGGCCAAGCCATTCAAATAAAATGGCCAATGGAGTGAAAATAAGGTGTTGTAGAGGAGCATTAGGGTCAGAAGCGTCATCAAAAACCCAACCGCATGAGCCGCTCGCACTAGTTGGATGGTTCGTGCAGCGGCAACGGAAAAAATATTCTCTGTTAAAAAGAGCGTATACATGCCCACACCAAAAAGACTCACGATTAAAAGCCTGCTTAAGAAATTCTCGGGAAGCAAGAAATAAAACAGGCTCACCGAAACAGCATACATTGTTGGCAAAACAAGAATGGTATACCACTCGATGCCCTTTAGGTCTTCAAGAAGGGCAAAAGCCGACATGCCGTAGGTTATAAAACCCAAAAGCAGTATGCCTAAGTATCGATAATCGAGCGGCACCCATTGCAGCAACAATAAGCCGACTGAAAGAATCAGCGCGGATGCTGAAAATCGCTGGCGCTTTGATAACTTTACACGCTTAAACATACTTAGGCGGGAATATTTGTTGCCACGAGCTCAACATCATCATCTGCTTCTAAAGCCTCGATTAATCGATTAGCCGCTGCAAGGTCTTGCTCACACAATCCCATGGCTGGCATAGTAGTTGCATAATCACCCTCACTATTGCGCTCGAACATAAACGCACTTGAGCCAGGACCGCCCAAAGAGCCGTTATTTTTTTCAAAACAGGATCGAATTTCGCCACTGGTTCGGTTGCGATTATCAGTTACCACAAAGACCATAAACCCCACTCCTCCAGGACCATACCCCTCGTAGGTTATTTCTTCGAAAACTTGACCTGATTTAGATTTTCCGAGCCCCCGGTCGATTGCCCGTTGAATGTTTTCTTTGGGCATATTGACCGCTCTGGCTTTTTCAATGGCAAGTCGCAGGCGAGGGTTTTGCTCTGGATCACCACTTTTGCCTTCTTTGACACTTATACGAATCAGGCGCGAGACAACGCTGTACGCTTTGCCTTTTTTAGCATCGGTTGCCGCCTTTTTATGCTTAATGGTATTCCACTTAGAATGTCCAGACATATGATTGCTCCTATGCTGTATCGCAAATTGTTAACCGCTATTCAAGGATAATTATAACACTCTGGCCCCAAGTCTATCAGCTTAAACAAGTAATCGTTTCTAGATAAATGTCAATGCATGTATATCTATATATAGCTTTATATTTGCATCTATTACTTATTGATCCAATCATGCATGAAAATATGTTTGAGTTATCGCTTGACACCACTTCTCTATCCAGTTAAGCTGATTGGCAAGTGATACGCACGTCCTAATATTTACCATAGGGTTACATGTTGCAAAAATTGATAGATCAGGCCATTCGCGCGTCGCTTCAACAGGATTGGGAGCAGGCAATTGAGCTGAACGTGTATATTTTGCAACGAAATCCACAAGATATTGCCACCCTCAATCGCCTAGCGAAAGCGTACGTCCAAAAAAATCAGGTCGAACAAGCGAAAGATTTATATCAAAAAGTTTTAGAAATCGACCGCTTCAATCCCATTGCTACTAAGTGCATCCAAAAATTGACTTTAGATTCGGGAAACATTGTCACCGATTGCCCAGATTATTTAATCAACCTCATTGATGAGCCGGGAAAAACAGCAGTATTGCCGCTAACCCGACTGGCTAACCACGACATCATTAGCCAATTGCGAACTGGTCAAAAACTAAAACTGATTCCAAAAAATAGGTATCTAGCGGCATACACCGAATTAGGTGTGTATGTGGGCAATATTCCCGATCAAAACTCAGCCATTCTTCTTTCATTTATAAATCAAGGCAATCAATATGAGGCAGCCATAAAAACAATGGCGACAAGCTCAGTGACCATTTTTATTCGAGAGATTCATCGCTGTGATGATTTATCCAACACTCCGTCTTTTTCCAATTAACCATTAATTAAATGCTTCTTTGCTTGAAGCTTTGGTAAAAGCCACTTCTCCCAGTTTAATCACCACATCGGAGCGATATTCCTGCGTCGATGCTACTAAAGTCTCGTTATCGGGGAACAGTCTTTTCAACAACACTCCTTCATTCGAATCAAGCAGTTCTTGACTTGAAAAGACCAGCTGCGTTTTTTCAACCGGAGTAGGAGCATCGATTAAGCGCATTACATCATAGCCTGCATGGGCAACAAAGCGGCCCCAATATGCTGCTAAACCCGCATGACCCGTAGTGTTTTCCAAAACTACACTCACTGCAGCCAATTGAGGATCTGAAGCCACAATATCTTTGGCAATGACTCTATTTAGTTGTAATTCGTCGGCTACCGTTGCAGTCACTCCATCAACCACGTCTACTTTCTGAAGTAAGCCAGCTTGATCGAATGACACGATTTGAAGTTTTCGATTGGCAAATGTTTTGAGTTGTCGGCTAATAACGACTGCGTCATAAAATGATTGTGCATCGGAAAATTTTGCTGCTACCAATGCATTGGCGATACTGCCTATAAACGAAGTGTCGATCGCGCGCGGCTTGGCAGGAGTTTGTCGATACAAGACTGCTTGAAATTGAACACCCAAAAGTCGCTCCATTGATTTGACAAGCATTTTGTCACCCACGCCTTCGATTTGACCCAGCTTCGGCAGCGCATCAATCGCATATTTTCCATATCCCCCGGCCACGGGAATTTGGGTATCAAGTGGCGTTTCGAGCACAACCACTTCTCTTTTGTCAGGCATAACGTGAATACTGTTGACTCGCTGAAGTGTTTGATCATCTTGTTCAAGCACCAAAATACGATAGGGCTCAATCCCTAACCATTGCGACTGGAGCGCAGAATACGAGAAGTAAGCCCCTAAGCCTAAAACTAATGCCGCCACGATCAAGATCGCCAACAACAAAACACTCATCAATGCCAATCGAATTCCGGCAAAGGAGTTCGTACGAGTGTGTTTACGTTTTTTTCGAGGCATACGTTATCTTACCTATTTAATGGTGAACCTATCAATGCAGAATTAGGTTTTAGTTTTGTTTAAGTGTGCTAAAGCAACCTGCAAATCGTCAGGAAGCGGCGCTTCAAAACGAATCATTTGCTGCGTCTCAGGATGAACAAAGGCAAGATTTGATGCATGAAGGAAATGTCGTGAACACCAAGTCAGATCAACTACCAACTGGTTTTTGCTGGCATATAAGGCGTCAGAAACCAAGGGATGACCGATGTATTTGCAATGCACTCTGATTTGATGGGTCCTTCCCGTTTTGGGGGCAAGCTTCAACAATGAATAATTCTGATTATGCGCTTGCCCCTGAGGTTTGGTGTAATGCGACACTACCACATAGTCTGTATGAGCAGTTTTCCCTAATGGATCGACCGAAAACTGTGATCGGTTATAGATGTTGCGCGCCATTGGCAAGCGCACAAATCCTTTCGAAGGTTGCACTTTACCATGAACAAGTGCCGTGTAGTGCTTGGTCATTAATCGCTTTTTGAATAAAGCCATAACACTCGCCAGTGAGCGAGAATTTTTTGCCACGAGCAACACGCCACTGGTTTCTTTGTCCAAGCGATGCGCTACACCAGATCGGTCAATAAATGTTTTATTCAATTGAGTTTGGGAAATGGCATAGAGAGCCGGAAAGCTCGTTTCGAGCCAATCTTGTATGGTTGCCTCGCGTACTGATTCGGCCCGGTTTACTACCCATCCGGCAGGTTTATTGAGTGCTATTAGCCATTCATCTTCAAAAATAATAGTGGGTACGGGCAATGGATTATTGCTTGGGTTTGTCATAAGGAGGCCTTAGGGTGACATATAACATACTAATTACTGCGATCGCCAAGTAGATATCGGCTAGGTTTCCACTGAGATTAAAAAATGGGTAGTGTATAAAGTCAACTACTCCTCCCCGAGTGAATCTATCAATAATATTTCCCATCCCGCCGGCAACCAGCAGGGTTAAAGCGCACGATTGCTGGAAACTTCTCTCTCGAAGCCATGCATAGATAAGGTATATAAGTGCTGGCACCAAGAGTATTTCCCACCACAAACCCCTCGCCACGCCAAATATACCACCATAATTAAGCACTGAAGTTTCGTAAAAAATGAATTTTGAAAGTTGATCAATGAGTAGCAATACGCTCAATGCAGTGATTTTTTTCTTCATAGTGACTTGCTACGATTGAAAAAATGGCGCGAGGACGAATTTTTTTTGGACTTAAAAAGTGTCCCTGATCGATGCATCATTACCCATATGCCAAAGAGGAGTAGCCCAAAATGAGTGAGGACATCAAAGCGCAAAAAGGCAAGATGCTCAGGATCTCTCCACATATCCAGCAACAATCCGATGATACCTACGGCTATAAAATAGCATGCCATAACAAAGCCGCTTTGCGCCTGAGATCGCTTGCCTTTATACCAAGCCAAAGTCCGATACTTCTGTTCAATGCGATACAAAAATATAAATAGAGCTGTATAGGCGATCATTTCAAGCAGTTGGATTGGGTGACGCTTGATAAGCGCGCCGGGAAGTGTCACTCCCCAGGGCATAGTCGTTGGAGTACCAAATCCATTGCCATTAAAAAGCGATCCGGCAAAAATAAATACCTGTGAAAGTGAAAGCCCCGTCACGACTACATCGCCAAGCATATACACATCCCATTTGCGCTTTCGAGCACTGGTTACTAATCCGACAATTAAACCCAACAGTGCTCCAGAGGTTGAAAACCCGGGTTTAGTGATGATATTTATCCAATCAATGGGATTAAGTCCGATTGCTGCCAGGTGTGTTGCCACATATATAAATCTCGAGCCTACGAGCAAGCAAAATAGTATCCAAAACACTGAGTTGAAAAGCTCTTCTTCGTCGAAGCGCAACTCAATCCCTCGTTTGTATATAACAAACAAACCGGCAAAAAAAGCGATGAAAAGAAAAATGAGCACTGAGTAGAGCTTAAATGGACCAATGGAGAATAGAATAGGAAACACTTGAGTCTCTCACTTTACAACTAACTATAGCTGCGTTATATCGTTAATTATAATGGGTTCGTTATGCTCGTTCCACGTACTCGCCTGTTCGGGTATCAACGCGCACCGCCTCGCCGGCGTTCACAAATAGAGGCACCCGAATTTTATGACCGGTTTCAAGCACAGCATCTTTATACATGTTGCTGGCGCTATCGCCTCGCTCCCCCGGAGCCGCTTCAGCAATCGTGAATGTCATTTTCATAGGCAAGTCGATATCAAGCGGTTGCTCATCCCAATACAGAACGTGCACCAATTCACCCTCTTTCAAGTACCTAGCTTGATCTCCTAAAACAGCGGCACTTAAGGTTAATTGTTCATAGCTTGCTGGGTCCATAAAAAAATATTCGCTGCCATCAAAGTAGAGATACTGTAGTTGTTTGCGCTCGATAGCGATATCTTCGATTCGATCCCCGCTTTTATATGTTTTTTGAAGCACCTGACCGGTGCGCAAATTGCGACACTTCACTTTTATGGTGCCCGAACCCCTGGATAAATGGGTATGCTTATAGTCGATAACTCGCCAGGGCTCTCCTTGCTCTTCAAACGTTGCCCCATTGCGAAGTTGAGTAATTGGAATCATAAATAAATCCTTATATACACCGTTATATCGAGTGCCGTGGGTGGGAATCGAACCCACACGAGGGGTGAACCTCATAGGTTTTTGAGACCTACGCGTATACCAGTTCCGCCACCACGGCAATACTTAAGCAACCGAGAGTGTATTGTACCTCACAACCCATTTCTCGTGCTATAGTGAGACATATGCTCGAGCTCATCGATCAATGGTTACGCTTATTTCGCGCCGATAGTATTTATGGCGTCGCTCTGCGAGGTGTCGTTTGGGTGATTATCGTGAGCCTGTTTATTATTGGACTCATTCGCAATCGAAAAACCAGAGAAATTAAAGCCACCGTTGGTTGGTTTTTGATGATGTGCACGGCGATGGGAATAATCTCGTATATCTTATTTGGATTTATTCCCACACTCTAACAATAGAAATTCACCTTATTCCGTCTGGGCTTCGGCCATTGCGGCTTTTTCCATACCATAAAATTTAATGCGGTCTCCCTTGAAGTACATGGGCACCGTGCCCACCGGACCATTGCGATGCTTAGAGATCGAAAGGTTCACTTGCTCTCGCTTTTCTGCATCTTCGCGGTACAAAAACATGACCACGTCCGCATCTTGCTCAATGGCACCTGAATCCCGCAAATCTGCCAGCTGAGGCTGATTCCCTCCCCGATGCTCAACTGCCCGCGAAAGCTGTGACAAAGACAAAACTGGGATTTTAAGTTCTCGGGCCAAGTTTTTAAGACCTTGTGAAATTTCGGCCACTTCCTGAACTCGATTTTCCAAGCCTCGTCCGCGGACTAATTGGAGATAATCAATGATTAATAGCTTTAGGCCATGCTCAGACATAAGACGCCTTGCTTTGGTTCGCATTTCCAGCACTGATTGACCGGGTGTATCGTCGATATAAAGTGGCGCATCGGCTAACACTCCCATCGCTTCGGACAACTTGGAAAAATCGGCTTCGCTTAAGCGACCAGTCTTCAATCGCCACGAATCAATGTCTGCTTGGGCCACCAATAACCGATCAACCAACTCTTCTTTGCTCATTTCCAACGAAAACAAGCCTACCGGCATTTTTTCCATGACGGCTACATGCTGAGCAATATTAAGTGCTAGCGCGGTTTTTCCGGTTCCCGGACGAGCCGCTAAAATCAGCAAATTTGACTGCTGCATGCCCGCCAACATTGAATCCAAATCTTTGAATCCCGTAGGCACACCTCGCAGTGTTCCAGCCGACTTATGCAATTCATCCAATCGGTCAAAGCTTTCTGCTAAAGCCGTTTTTATCGGTAAAAAGATGCGGCTCAAATACTGCTGCGACAGGGCAAAGATCGATTGTTCGGCTCGATCCATAATTTCAGGCACTTCGGCATTATCTTCAAAAGCAAGCTCATTGAGCTCGACAGATAAATGAATCAGCCTTCGCTTAGTGGAATAGTCTTTGACCAATTTGCCGTAGTGAATAACGTGAGCTGCGGTGGGCACTTGCTCAACCAACTCTGCCAGCGCGCTACTCCCACCAATTTTTTTGAGCCATTTCTGTTTTTTGAGTTGTTCCGACAGACTAACAATATCAATTGGCTCACGATCTTCATATAGCTTGAGCATAGCTTTGAAGATTTCTCCATGTTTCTCCCAATAAAAATGTTCAGGCTGCAAGAACTCGGCCACCTCAACAATCGCATCGCGATCAATGAGAATCGCTCCCAAAACCGATACTTCCGCCTCCAAACTTTGTGGTGGCACTCTAGCATCTGCCATGGTTTTCCTTTATATAAAATCTTAAAAATGCAACACACTCACTACTGTTTCTTCTGGAAGTTCGGCGGCAGTTAATACGAGTTTTTCTTGCATTTCAATTGATTCCTCAAGTCCCATTTCAGTGAGGAATTGGGAAACGGGTGCCACTTGGTTGAAAGTTTCTTTATTGTGCTTGGGTGTTTGATAGTGCATAGGCACAACTATTGATGGTTGTAGTTCCTTGATGACTGCTACTGCTTGCTTGGCATTAATCGTATAAAATCCTCCGACAGGTATGAGCAGCACATCAATTTCACCAATTTGGTGGACTTGCGCCTCAGACAAAATGTGTCCCAAATCTCCCAAGTGGCAAATCTTGAGTCCATCAAGATGAATTATATAGATAGTATTTTTTCCTCGCAGAGCACCTTCTTGATCATCATGAAAGGTTTGCCAGCCAAACACCCCAACGCCATTCACTTCGTATTCCCCAGGCGCTTGAATCAAATAGGGCTGTGGTCTTCTGGCAGTGCCACTCACTTTCTCAATCGCATTATGGTCTTCATGTTGATGGCTTACCGTAACCATGTCCGCGCTTGATTTTGGCATGTCGAAGCCGACACTCGACCCAAACGGGTCGGCAATCACTGTTGCAATTTTACCTCGCAACTTAAACGCACTATGCCCTAAATAGGTTATATCCATAACGTGCCCCCTTCATATTAATCATTAATTGTATTTCGACTTACCCTTATGACTAGTAGTAGATTGCAAACCTGAGTCATTTTGTGTCATTGTATCCGCCAATGCGCTGGCTTACAATCACACCACTTGCGCCGCATAAGCATCCTATCACGGGTGCATGCCCCTTAATTGCACGCGCCATGTATAATAGGACGGTCTTAATAAACATGAAAAAAGAAGTAATCATCGCAATATTAATTGGTTTTGGAATTGGACTCCTAATTACCTTGGGTATTCATGCAACCCGAAAACAAGAGAATACTTCTTTAAATCCCGCTTCCCAAGTTGTTCCCACACCGGCTCCAGATACTGAACATCACATCACCCTAGTAAGCCCGCTTGAAAACTCAGTTCAAACAAGTGAAACAGTGCTTGTTAAAGGTCAGACTACCCCTGATTCAACCATGGTTTTAGAAACTGAAAAAACCCATCAAATTAAAATCGCTGATGTTTCTGGGTTTTTCGAAGCAGAATTCCCGCTAATAACCGGACCTAATCAAATTAGCATCACGAGCTATAGTCCTAACGGAACCATCGCGAATCAAACACTCGAGACAACCTATGTACCCGAGGATGATTCGTCAGCACTTAACGAGGAGACATCTGATGATGAATCATAAAATTTCCATAATTATCTGTATTGGATTGCTTTTTGCACTGCCGTCATTGGCACGTTCTCAATCACCTGAGGCAAGTGAGAGCGCTCCCTTAGAAACCATAAAAGAAAATGTTAAAAAAAGAATTCAAGAAGTGGTTGAAAAAAAATCGGACTCATTTACCGAAACTGCGTATGTCGGCACCCTCATTTCTCGAACAACAACATCCTTAACTCTGGAAACAAAAAATGGGAGTCAATTGGCTTCAGGTTCTGCGCAAGTTGTGGTTGAAAACGTTTCCAATAAAGCAAAGTCTAGTTTTGAAGATCTCGAAATTGGCGATTATATGAGTATTATTGGGACACTTGATTCACAAGATGTGCTTGTCGCCAGCAAAGTGCTCCTCTCAACCGAACCCAAACCACCAATCAATAAACATGTATACGGTGTTATCACCAGCATAAATACGCAAGAAGATACACTAACAATTGCAAGCCTTCCCTCAAACGAGGAAAAAATCTTTGAGCTCAACTCTAAAAGTCTTATTGAACAAGCTACTGCTACGGAATCAAAAGAACTTGATTTAGATGCTAGTCAAGTCGGATTACCAATTGTGGTTATGTATCAACCAGGGACAACACCGACTGACACGCCCACATTACTCCACGCGACGATTAAGGTCACTGAATTTTTGGAGTCAAGCATTACTACCACTCCAGCCAAGACATCGCCAACGCCAAAAGTTTCACAAAGCACTGCAAAGCCATCTCCAACTGCTGCCAAAGTGACTCCCACCAAAGCAAAAACACCCACTCCTTCACCAAAAACCGCTCAATGAACTCGCTAAGTTCTCGACTTAAAAAAATTCAATCACACCTCAAAGCCAATCACATTGATCTGGCCATAGTTTCTTTGCCCGCCGACATTAGCTACTTAACCCACATTGCGGTGAGTCAATTGGAGCGTGAGGCAATGCTCTACATAAGTCCATCAGAATGTGTTCTGCTGCACTCTCCCTTACTGATAATCGAGCCAAATCCACATTTTGTTGCGCAACCCGCACGTACATCAACTTCCAGGTCTGAATTGCTCGCTCAATTGATCTCGAATCCAAAACCAAATATTGGTATTCAGGAAATTGATCTTAAAGTGAGTGAGCTCAAATCGCTACAAGACGCTTTGAAACAAGCAACGTTTATCGATATTTCTTCTCTATGCACCAAAGAGCGCAGTGTAAAATCCTCGAGAGAAATTGCCACCATACGCAAGGCCGGAAGCATTACTGCCCAGGTTATACATTGGGTGTTAGGGGAATTGGGAGTGGAAAATCTTAATAATAACTCATTCCCAAATGTGCTCACGGCTCTTGGTAAAAATATTGAGCAATCAACGCTACAATCACTTTCACAGAGCTTAAAATCATTACTTACGCGTAGAGCATTGACTGAAATAAAACTTGCGCAACACATCGGTATGGCACTATCGCTGCTTGGATCAAGCGACCAAGCTTTCCCTGTCCACGTGGCATTTGATGAACACACAGCTTCCCCACACCATCAACCAGGCAGCAAAGTGCTCAAGCACACTTCGATTGTTATGCTGGATTTTGGTGCTAAAGTCGAAGGGTATTGCGCAGACATGACACGAACTGTTTGCTTATCCCCTACTCCACTCAAGAAATTTTCAGAGATAAAAAAAGTAGTTGATCTCGCCTATCAACAAGCATGTGCGGCACTTAGTGATAGCGATAGCAAAGCCTCTCAGGTTGACAAAATTGCCAGAAATATCATTGCTCAAGCAGGTTATGGTGAGCAATTTCCCCACTCAACTGGTCATGGGGTGGGACTGGCAATTCACGAACAACCATCACTTTCGCCTTCAAATCACCAAACGCTTCAGACGGGCATGGTCGTAACCATAGAACCTGGAATTTACATCAAAAATCAATTTGGCTATCGCATCGAAGACACACTTGCGGTCACCTAGGTTCTTGCACAATTTTCAAAATCTTTATGCTGTTGGCTATTACCGCAGTTTTGCAATCACTGGGGCTATCCGTTGCTAATTGAATCGAAATGCATTTTTCCATGGGTTTCGAAAGTTTATGTATCGGCAACACTGATTCACTTCCTTGCTGAGAAATTGAGTGCAAATGCTTAAATATGTGTTGGTCAAATTTTGAATTCAATTCAGATTCAGGCAATCGGTCTACAGAAAGAAAAACTGGATTGGTTATTTGATAGAAAGGCAGAAAACGAGCATAGGATACTGCTGGCTCATATTGCGAATAGTCACCAACCTCAATAATCACGGGCTCATCCTCTTGCACTCGTGCAAGGTGAGAAATTGTTTCCATCGTATGAGCAAATGCTTGTGTGGAGTGGATATTTTCTTCAACTGCATTGGAAATATGCGCATAATTGCCACTTGCCGCTAGCATAATCACAAAGATTGAAAGGTATCTATTGGTGTGCTGATATTTGAAATATTGCTTGCTTCTCAGCCAGACAGTGATGAAATGCAATGTAACCAAATAAAATAGCGCGACAATAAATACTCCCGGAAAGTCATACCTATTTCCCTGAGGCCAATTTCCGTTATAGAAAACGTGTTGCGATATGAGAACGAGCCAAGTGTTCACTCCAAACGCTACGTAGGTATGCATCCATTTCTTGAAAGTTAATGCACTGTTTCGAAGTACTAGCACGTACCCCGCAACGGTTAAGGTGAAAATAATCAGGCTGTGCTTTTTAAGCAAGCCGTCCGCAACCACGAGTCCCCTATCAACCAAGCTGACAGAATTTGCATACACATCTGCACTACTCTTTGAAAGTGCAACGATAACTGATATTACAATGAAAGCCGTTAAAAATGTGCACGCGGCCAAAGTGGCTAACTGAAATTTTCCCCATGATACTGATTTTCTATGCAACAGGGAAAAGTAAATGACGGGAACAATGAGGGGAATAAAATTCTCTTTTACCCCGACACATATCGCACAACCTACATACAACAAAAGCCAGGCTAGCTTTGTTTTAGTTTCACTTTTTACTGACATACTTTTAGAAATGGTTTGATATGCCCACAAGCAAAGCGTGCAACCCAGAATGGCATATGTCTCGGCAGGCCCTAATCGAGCAAAAAGATCACTCCAAAAATGGAGTCGCAAAAGATTGGCAAATGCCATTCCGGAGAAAAACATTCCCCAATAATTTGATGCTATTGACCAACAGACTGCAAGAAATGAAGCTAGTATCAGCAATCTGAATCCATACCACAAACGGACATTGTCTCCCCAGGCAAACGCTTCAGTGAGTCGCAACGCATAATACGCTGGCCGATAGCGGAGTGACGATCCTGGTCTTCCAACTTCAGTTGCACGTAGCGCTGGTAGTAATTCATCAAGCTTGATCGAATGATCAGATCCCAGGTATAAAGCAATTTCGTGATCGTCAATAATGCCAAAATTCGAGCTTACTATCCGTCCAAAAAAGAGACAAGATAGAAAAATTGCTCCACTGATTACTACGATAGTATTCCAAAAATTACGCAATATAATTTTGGAACGAAGCAGTTCCCATAACAAGAGAAACAAGCCAAATACCATGAGTTGCCAAAAATGCTCGACAGCAAATAGTCGAGTGAGCTCTGTCAACACATTAATAGGTATTGTCGATAACATAATTAGGTCTTTTTTTCACTTCCTGGTAAATCGCGGCAAAATAAAATCCATATATGCTCAACACCAAAAAGAGTGAACTACTCACCAACAACAAAACCAGAATCGTGCTCGCCCATCCACTGACTGCAATGTTTAATATAAAGCTCACATACACAACATGAACGATATAAATCAGGGACCCTAGCATTGAAAGAGCGCAAAAAATTACTGACAAATATAGTGGCAACGTACTAAACGAAGTAATGCCAGCGACCGAAAGATGTAGCATTTTTTTCCAACTGTATTTTGTGGTACCCTTCGCACGCAAGCCAACTTGGTAAGGCAAAGTAATCGAAGTAAATCCAATCCACTGAACCATGCCTCTCAAAAATTTACTTTTTTCATCCATGGACAATAAAGCATCCAATGATTTTCGATTCATGGAGCGAAAATCAGAGCAAGATGGCTCGATGTTAGTTTGACTCAAAAGACTAAAAAGTCGATAAAAAATCGACGCTGATACTCTTTTTGCTGTCCGATTCGAGCGAATTTCAACGCGCGACGTATGAACAATATCAATACCTTGCTTGTGCTGAGCAAGCATCAACGGGATCGTCACAACGGGGTGCTGCAGATCTCCATCCATGGTCACGGTCACTTTACCGCGCGAAGCCTCCATGCCCGCCAATAAGGCAGCTTGATGACCAAAATTTCGTGATAGCGAAAGGATGGTCACTGAATAAACTTTTCGAATTGAGTGAGAACGCAGCTCCTTCACGGTTCCATCACTACTCCCATCATCAACGAAAATTATTTGGGTTGCTGAAGGCAATTTAGCGCGAATTTGTATGAGCTCTCGGCATAATTCGGGCACCATCTCCACTTCGTTGTAAAGAGGAATAACTATGGTTAACTGAAATGTGGCTTGGAAGGTCATTGTTTTTTGCATTTCACCGCCATATTCACCATAAATGGCCAGAGGAATCGATTCTGAGCATGCAAATAGTCGAGCAACGGATGCGTGCTTCGAAACATAAACGGAAAGGCATGAATTCCTTTGCGATGTAGAATTTCAAGTTTGGAATTATGCAATACTTGCAACAGCTGATTCCAGCTAATCCAATTCTCAATTCCTTGGTACTTTCTCAATTTGAAAACTGTAGCGATCACCAGGCTCCAGTACCAAAATTTATTGGGTGTAGTGATAATCAAGACACCGCCTTGTTTAACTACTCGAGCCATCTCAACTACTGCGCTCAAAGGATTTGCCGTATGCTCAATGACCTCACTAGAAACCACAATATCGAATGATTTGTTTTTAAATGGCAGGTTCAAAACACTTCCGACGACAACGGTAGCTTGACATTTTTTTCTCACTTCGTGCAATAATTTTATTCCCACATCAATCGAGGTAACGACTGCTCCCCGATCTGCTGCTTGTGCGCTAAACCACCCGGTACCGCAACCAGCATCAAGCAAGCGCTTGCCTTTAAGATTAAGGGGTAAAAATTCGTCGAACACAACCGAGACACGCTTTTGTGTATCGTATTGGTTCATTATCGAATCGAATTCTTTTGCTATCGAATCATAAAAAAGCGCTTTATCCATGTGATATGCATTATTGCATTGAATAGTCTGTGTTTACAATCTAGTGAAGAGGACTAATTCGCTGTTCATTTTTCGTTAGCAGCGAAAGTTGCGTTTTAATAAGTGCCGTTTCATTTCTAGCTCCTTTTTATCCATCATGTTAAAATGCTAACATGATAAACGAATCCTATCCCGATGAATATGATCGTGAGCTCATTGCAGCGATTGCGTCGCTGAAGTCAGAAGCCGAAATCGAAGGATTCTTGCGCGATATTTTCACCATTGGCGAAATAAAAGAAGCCAGTCGTCGCCTGCAGATTGCCAAAAAACTGTGGCTCGGCAACACCAATTATCTCCAAATCGCCTCAGACCTAAAGACTTCCACTACCACGGTCACCCGAGTTGCTGATTGGTTGTTTAATAAAGGTTTAAATGGCTACCGCACCGCCCTCTCGCGCTTGTATCCCAAAAAATAGCATGTTGTGGAAATTGCTCTCAATTGCTTGCATCAATCAATGCTTTTTCGCTTCCGCTCATAACTTTCATTCATCCAATCCCTATGAGTTGATGTGCCAGCTACATATGAATAGGTCAATCCGTTCCCATTTATTGCTACCATGACTATTCTTAGTGGCTGGGCAAATGTAGCCTGCAATTTGTCGGCATATAAAACATCTGATTTTGATAGCCCACCTACTGCAACCAATCCCTCTAGTTGTTCCCAATTTCGTGGCAGCATAAGTTGCTCGTATAAATTGAAGTGGTTGTGAACTAAAAATAACGCATCAAGACTATCTCTGCACCTTAATCCCTGTGAGGCAGTGTTAAGCACTTCCTGACTAATCCATTCACCACTGCCCACAGCAATTGCTCTAGCAACCAAATTATTAGCATAAAACCCCGTCATTAACATGATTTCAATTGGCTCATGTTCCCAAGCAGCGTGCACGCTTCTTAAGAAGTCTGACTCAGTTGGATTCGACCATCTCACTTGTTGTTCCCATTGCCTATCAAATACTTTTTCTACGGTTTTGGGAGTCCTATCAACTAATCCAGTAATCTTTAGAAATTCGGCGTGTGGAATCAATTCGGCTTCAGGGTAATTTTCATCCCTAAACCCAGCAAAGTCCTGTTTTTTCAAGCGGACTGAAGTAGCATCACTAGAAATCGCTGCAGACAATTGCGGATCGCTAAAGATTCTTGATCGGACTATCTGCCGGTCTTCCAAAGTCAGTGCGAAGGCGCTATTTGGGTAACAAGCTTCGATATCTGTATTCATAATCTTTGATACAAACTTTTCAGATTTTCAATATCGTTCTTGAGACACGCGAATTTGGCCAAGCTAATCTTGGCGAAGAAAGTCGCAGTCAGGTTTTACTCGTAGGTCAACTGTTAAACAATCGCGAATTGCACTTAACAGCTGATCATTTCTCTCGCTCTTTCGAGCAGCTCGTTCAGAAATCCACTCTAAATACGTGTAATGAGCTAGGTCACCTCCCATCAATTGATTTGAATTAGGCAACAGCATATTCGCCAGTCCCAACGCTGCTCCAGCAATCATCAATGGTGCAGAGATCTCAGGGTGTCCAGATGCATGAGCAACCATGCCTCCACTCGAACTCACTAGAGTCGCTAATGTTGCCACTTTTTTCAAACGATCATTATGGAATGGATTAGTCCAGTGATCCACTGCTTTTCTGGATATTGCATGGGTGAATTCATGACCAATTGTATTTGCTGCGGAACAAGACACTTCAACTCGATTTAATCGCGCACCATAATACATGGCATCGACATAAAGATCGACTCGCTCTAACTCTAGCATGTGTTGACCTCTAATAAAGGTAAACTTGTTCTCAGGAAATGGATATCTAACTAAATTAGCGCTTTGCACATCAAATGGTTCATGTTTTCTTTCACCCTCATGAATGACTATCATTCCACCAATCTGTCGCACCTCAGAAACACGCGCCTCCATTTGCTGCGCAATCCTAGTCAATTCGTTGATATCAAATCCTAGACGCATCAACCGGGGAGGATGATTTTCATCTATCGTTATTTTAATAAGATTCTCAACATCTTGGGCCATAATTTTTACGCCCATGATTATATTCCGAATTGTGCGCTTATCAAGAGCTTGTGTGAAAAAAAGTTAACTAGGGAGCTATATTGACCTTAATTGATTTAGCAATAACTATTCACGAGAAAAAATAAATTTGTGCCAAAGTGTTGCTATTCCCCGAAACTGAAAACCATCAACTTGAGCATAATCGATTAGTCGCCATCCGAATTTGCCAACTTGTTGCATGAAGGATTCTTTGCGCCAAAGCTTGAATTCTCGCCGCAAAGGCTTGCTGAGCTTCTGCTCGTTGACTAGCGCTGTTCCCTCACCGTCTTTAACGCCGATATAAACGACAGCTTGCTTGGTGGTCACCCGTTCTATTCCTTCCAGAACTTTGTTTAAATCTTGAGGCAGGATATGCACAAGAAAACCTTGTGCCCACACCACATCAAATGCATGATCTTGAATATTTCGCAAGCGAGCGCATGTTTACCACCACGAATCGAGGCTGTATCGCAACTCGCGTTAGTGTTCGAACCCTACTAATTATTAGTCTGAACTATAAAACCCAATTTTCACAAAGCCTAATGAAGAAAATCCAACCCGAATCCAAAAGACACTTCACTTTTGCTAAGTTTTGAAAATTCTTGGATCTTCGTAGGTCTGTTTGGTTATTATACTTGCGCTAGATTAATTTAATGACACCATGCTTTCATTTAAGTGAGAGATTTTGTCAACAAGTTTAGCTTATTACTCATTGAAAGTACTCTTATACTATAAGAAAGATTGGTTTATAATCGCGTTATCATGGGAGAGCAACAAAAAAATATCCTTCTGGTAGAGGATCATGAAATATTAGGCGAAACTGTTGTTAGCGCATTTAGAAGAAAAGGAATAGTGCTAACCTGGTTGCAAACGTTTAAAGATGCAAAACAAGCAATCGCACGATTACCTCAAGAACCATTTGACCCTATTATTCTGGATGCAAATTTGACTGAAGGAGAGTCTGATGGTTGGGAAGGCGAAGCTCTACTTAATGACATTAGAGGCATTGCTCCAGAAACATTTATCATAGGGTTTTCTGCGGGAAGAGAATTTCCTGGAGAACCAGATTTCTTCATTTCTAAGAGATCTCCGAGTGCAATGGAAGATTTGTTAAAAGCCGTGCAAGCACGAATCCGATAACCCAATAGTTTTCGCTAGGTTTTCATTATGATTGAGTGTTGTTGTAATGAAATCTGTAAAAATCTAGTTAGTCAACGTGTTAGCATGCTAACACGTTGACAAAGGACTAATGCTGAGTATAATTGGGTGCATGAATAGAAATCTGTCCGCTCAATTAGCTGCAAGCCATCATCACAACCACGTACCTCGGAGGTTGTAATGTTCGTTCATTAAGTATTTAAACTGTTTCCATCAACCTCCGTATCTCGGAGGTTTTTTAATGCGCTTTTAAATGGAGCACACGCAACACCAAATTCTTTAAGTAAAAAATTGGACTAATTATGTCAGAACAAGTTACACAATTACTTCTACCTGGGGGCGAATGGTTGCCAAGCCTTCTGGCTGCGTTTAAAGTGGCCCGCTTAGAGCTACGCACAAGCAACCCTCGTTGCTACCGCTACACAATTGCTGAACAAGATATGCCCATTGTATTTGATGTCGTTCGGTCAAGAGAGGTTCCGAATATTTTGGCAGATCTGGAATGCTCAGCGGCCGCTGGATTGAGCGGCACAGATGTCTTTGCGGAAAATCGAGTAAAAGCGGATTGGATTTTTCCTTTATTGGAGCTTATCCCCAGCGCTCCGCAAGCATTATTGTATTTAGGTTTAACGCCAAATTATCAAGGTGATGAAAAAGCTCTAGACCTAGGAGATTCAGTTGTCTACACCACATACCCAAATATCACTCGCCAGTATCTTCGAGAATATCCAAATGTCAGAGTTGTTGAAAAAGGAGGCAAAATTGAGGGCTTGTGGAGATTTAGCCCGAGAAATCGAGCCGTTGTTGACATCTCAAGCTCAGGCGCAACAGCCCAAGCAAATGTTATTCGAGTTGTTCGAGATATTATGCGACCAGAAGTTGGAATGCAAATTAAATCAACTGCGGAACGTAGAGATTTATTAAGATTAAACGATTTGCAAGAAAAGCTCTACCTCTCTACTCGGGATATTAATTAAAGGGAGAATTATGTTTATACCACTCTACAACTCAAAAACCATTGACTCTCCCGTTTTGCAGCGACTTATGCAACGCAGTGCAGCGAACTATGATGCCGTTAAAGCAGAAGTAAGGCCAATAATGGAGGCGGTGAAACAGCGTGGAGATATGGCGATTCTGAACAAATATCGCGACCGAGGAATACCCGTGAGACGATTAAGGGTTAGCAAGAAAGAGTTTGACGAGGCATATCTAAACTGTGATTCCCGTTTTCTTGAGGCCTTTAAAGTGGCGCGGAGAAATTTGGAAAAGGTTTGCAAAGCTCAAATGAAGTCTGCCCAAAATACCTGTGTAGTTAACAGTAAAGGCATCAAGGTGTGGCGAGAATGGCGACCACTTGATTCCATTGGCATATACGCTCCTGGCGGCAGAGCTAATTATCCCTCTACTCTGCTCATGTGTGCCATTCCTGCAATCATTTCTGGATGTAAAAGAATTATTGCCTGCGCTCCGCCCAATGAGCAAGGAAAATTGCCGGCTGAACTGCTCGTGACCGCCTCAGAACTTGGAATATACGGGGTTTTCAAAGTGGGTGGTGCTCAAGCAATTGCGGCAATGGCATATGGCACAAAGTCGATTACAAAAGTATTAAAAATCGTCGGTCCAGGCAACCAATATGTCACCGCCGCAAAATTACTTGTATTTCCGCAAACCGCTATTGATTTGCCAGCAGGACCTTCAGAAAATTTGATCATCGCTGATGACTCTGCCAATCCTGATTTTGTGGCTGCAGATTTGATCACCGATGCCGAGCATGGTCCTGATTCGACTTCTATTCTCCTTACGCCATCTGAGCAAGTTGCAAAAAGTGTTTCTGCATCAATTATCGAATTACGAAAAGTTTTGTCGACGAGGGAAACTATTATCGAGTCACTAACGAATTACGGAGCGATAATAGTAACTCAATCGCTCGAGGAAGCAATAAGCCTTGCAAATGAGTATGCGCCAGAGCACATGCAAATCATGACTCGTAATCCGGAATCAGTGGTAAAGAGAATAAATAATGCCGGTTCCGTTTTCGTGGGACCTTGGTCTGCTAAAGCTGCAGGTGACTACGCTACTGGAGCCAATCATGTGCTGCCTACTGGTCAAGCAGCTAAAACTTTTGGCGCTTTATCAGTTGAAAGTTTTGGCAAATGGATTGAGTTTCAACAACTCAC
>CAYYKL010000015.1:0-27101 GCA_964441155.1 uncultured Pseudomonadales bacterium | reverse complement strand
CTCTTGTGGAAGCTCATGAGCTATTGCTGCCTCCTCGATCGGGTGTCTGGGTTCAGGCAAAGCCTTAGCAAAGATTAAACTTTGCTCATGATCCAATTGTTTGCTACCATTAAACCGTATGTTGAAACACAATAAACTCGCTGCCGTCTATATCACCGACCGAACCTTTTGGGTGGGAGTGCCAAATAAAAAGTCGATCGAATTATATGAGGTTTCTTGGAACGGTGAGGACTTAACTACTCCTTTCACAAAACTTAAAGAACAATTTTCAATCACTCAAGTCAAAATTATCCTCGGCAATGCCCTGGCTCAAATTGCTGTTTTGAAACAAGCCAAGGATAAGCTTAATCGTGAGGCGATTCTCGCCAGTGTTAAAGAGCTTTTTGCGGAAGATGTGCAAGACTTAAGTTTTGACTGGAAGGCGCTTGAGGATATGGGTGAATATTCACTCATAGAAATTACCGCCGCACCAAATTTCTTGCTTCAACATGTAAAAGATGCTGCTGCTGCGGCCAAAATTTCGATTGTTGCCATTAAACCGGTCAGCGTGCTCTTGGCCGAACAAACGAAGGAGATTACCAAGCCACACCTTATAATTTGGCGCAAACAAGAAGCGCTGGCTTTAATTGCGTATGAGGGTTTTGTCTACCAATCTCGAGATATCGAGACGTATGCTCCACAGCGAATTCAAGCACTTTTAAATTTCAACCTTGAACATGCCGGCTTGCCCATTGAACAAGCGGCACTTAGCTGGAGTGAAGCAACGCTTGATCAGGCTAAGCCGGCACCAGAAATGCCCCCGACCATTACCGCCACCACTCAAAAAGAGCTGGACGTAATTAGATTCTTTATCGATCAAAAGCTAAGTAAAGGCAAAGATGCGACAGTACTTGATTTATTAAGGGAAAAACAACCTGAACCGGTTGTTGACGAAGTGCTTCCAATTATTGAAGAAGACTCGACTCTCCCCATCTTGCCACATTCAAAAATGCCGATTCGAAATTTTTCTCTGGAGGGTTCAAATAATCCTAATCCTCTGCGGTGGTTGTTGATAATCGTACTCGTGCTCATTACGGCTGGTGCAACAGCCTTGGGCGGATATTATTTTTTGACAAAACCAAACAATGCCCCAGAATCAACCGATCAAGTCAGCCCGACCCCACAAATTTCGCCCACGCTTGAGCCTACTACAGCGCCTATTGATCTTGAAAGCCTGAAGATCGAGATCTTGAATGGTTCGGGTGTGCCTGGAGAAGCAGGCAGAGTTGAAGCGCTACTAAAAACTGCTGGCTTTGGTGATGCACAGACAGGCAATGCCGATTCCTACGATTACGATACCACTGAAATTAGCGTCGGCTCTTCAGTGGCCGAAGAAGTTAAGCAAACACTTATGCAAGCACTGAAAACCTACGAGCTTGACCCCATTGCGGTGAGTAGCGGATCAGCTGAGTTTGATATCAGCATTATCGTGGGCAGCACAAAGAAATAACCTTTTTTCATTGAGAACTGTGAGCGAGCAAGTTTTGTGTCCTCTAGTAAGGCAGGTAGCGGCGCACCACTTCAACTAAAGCCATTGGGTCAATTGCGGCTTTAACGATGTAGTCTTTAGCTCCCCATTCTTTCGCTTTATCCATATTATCTAAATGGCCTTCATTGGTGAGCATGATTACAGGAATGCTTTTGGTTGCCTCATCAGCTTTTAATGCTTTAAGTGCGCCAAAACCATCCATGGTCCCTGCTAGATTGACATCCAAAAAAATCAAATCCGCTTTCATTTCTTTGGCAGTATCCACAACCAACTCTGCTTTATTAACGAGTGTTGTGTCAAATCCGGTTTTTGAAAAGATGTCTCGGTAAAGTTTGCGCAATAAGCCGTCATCTTCTGCAATAATAATTTGAGCCATATAGTGTCATTACATCACATTTATTGCAAAAATAAAGCCTGAGTAATCTGGTCAACTTTTTTTAGCATTCCAAACAATAATATCTTGCACCTGCACCCCATATACGACTAGGATAGATACGGTACGTAATTTTATAAGAATCGGAGATTTCTATGATCAAATCGAATGGAGCCAAGATAGCAATTATAGGTTGTGGCAAAGTGGGCATGACTGCCGCTTATTCAATTTTACATTCAGGCCTGGCTAGAGAAATTCTTTTAGTTGGCCGAACACTTGACAGCATCACTGGCGAAGAACTTGATCTAGAACATGGCATGAGCTTTTTGCATCCTGCCAAAGTCTCTGCAACGATTAACTATGCCGATTTAGCTGATTCAGATGTGGTCATTTACACTGCCGGTGCCGCTCAAGAACCTGGGGAATCCAGACTTGAATTAGCTGATAAAAATATCAAAATTTTAGGCGGAATTCTACCCAATATCATTAAATACGCACCCGACAGTATTTTGCTTTTGGTAACCAATCCCGTTGATATTTTGACCTATAAAGCTTATGTTCAAGCCGAGTGGCCAAAAGGCAGAGTCATTGGCAGCGGCACAACGCTTGATACAGCTCGGTTTCGATTCCATTTGTCTGAAACATTAAAAATAGATCCTCGCAGTATTCATGCCTATGTCTTAGGTGAACACGGAGATCATTCGTTCCCGGCACTGAAAAGTGCCTCTGTCGGCGGTCAGCCGCTACTCACCTTACCAGAGATGAATCCTGAAAAGGCACTTAAAGCATTTGATCAAGCTCGAAACGCTGCGTATAAAATCATCCAAGCTAAGGGCGCAACTTTTTATGCCATCGGCACAGCTGTCAGTCACATTGTTTCAGCAATTGTGACTGACAGCCGCAAAGTATTGCCACTTTCGGTGCCACTGCACCAATATTACGGTCACAGTGGCGTTGCCTTGAGCATGCCCTGTGTCGTGGGTCGAGCTGGAGTCCATGAAGTCTTGCATCCCGAGCTATCGACGCAAGAGCAGCGCCAATTAGCCGAGTGTGTGAGCGAGCTTAAAAAATATCTTTAATGGCGAACTCTTAGCCTTTCACGATCGCACACGCTCACTTTCGGTTGCTTTGTAAGTGCGTCTTAGAGCACTGATATACTGTGCGTATGAAATTTTTTAATCTTACATGGGAGTTTCGGATCTCCGCAGGGCAATTGGTTTCCTTCCCTCAAAGAAAAACTAGAACTCCTTAATCAAGACGTATTAGCACCTCAATTCCCTGTTGATGATTGGGATGCACTAACAGAACTTGGCCAAGAAGCAGAAACGACATCACAAAACCTTGAGAACTGGCTGAATACATTCAACTCGCAGGTGATGCCCTGGATTAACGGAGAAAAAATTGTCGTAGTGGCCCACTCACTCGCGCCTCTTTTTCTACTCCATGCGCTAAGCGCATTTGAACTAGAACTTGATGCTGCCATTTTTGTATCCCCCTTTTTAAATCTTGAACGAGACGAAAATCATTGGCAAATCGACACGGCAAACAAAACCTTTTATGCACATCATTTTGATTACGCTGCACTTAAAACAAAGCTTCCGATCTCCTTTGTTTTGTATTCAGATCAAGATCCATATGTTCCAGTGTCCCAAGCGCTTGAATTTGCAAAAGCTGTGAATAGTTCGGTGAAACCTGTTTTGGGTGCACGGCATTTAAGTTCTGAGTTTAACCAAAATGAGTTTCCTTTGGTTTTAGAGTTATGCAAGTCCAGAATCGAACTTACTTTGTATCAAAAATATTTAGCTCACTTGAGTGAATATCATCCGACCGATATCGTTAAACAGGGAGTAAATCGAGCATTATTTTTACCCTCTTCAGAACTTGCCAAAGAAGGCACTTTTCACTTTCGCAACCTCAGTATGAATGGATTTTGCACCCTTCCCATAAAAGAAATTGATTATTGGAGTGAAGCTCAAAGTGTGTATATGGAGGAGAGTAGAAAAGCTGCCAAGAGAGTTTCGTTAATTCGAGTATATATTCTTGAAAAACTCGAGGACCTAAAAACTACAGGCATCAATCAGGTAATGAAACTCGATGCCGATGCAGGGATTAGCGTGTATACCTGTATCCATAGTGATTTAAATATTCCAGAAGAAAAACTAGATTTTGGTATTTGGGATGAAAGCTATGTCTGCACTGTATTACATGATACTAAAGAAATAACTTTCAGCTTAGATAGCAGTAAAGAAAAATTGGCAGAAGCAATTCTTCTCAAGAATCAAATCTTAAGTAAGTCGAAGATTTTTGTTACAACTGGGGAAGATGTTCTCAAGTAACTAATCTTGGTTGACAAGAATGCATGGCCGTTTATACTGCTTAAAGCATTAAGCAATACTTAGGAGATTAGCCGTTTATGGATAACGACCAATCACTCACCAAAAAGCAAAAACGTGAAGCCAAAAAAATGGCTAAGTTAGAACAAAAAAATCTTTCTCAAAATCAAAGCGTGATTAAAAAATTCTCCATGTATGGAATCGTGGTAGCGGTAATTTTGGGGTTAGTGGGTCTATGGTGGACTAACCGCGTAGTAGTTACGGCAGATGATTTGGCTATTGAACCCGGAAAAATTAATCAAAGTGACAACGTTAAGGGCAATCCCCAAGCCAAGGTAGTGATTACTGAATACTCCGATTTTCAATGTCCTGCCTGTGCCTACTACGCCCCACTCCTAAAACAAGTGCTTGAAGCTTACCCCGATGAAGTAGCACTGGTATATCGTCACTTCCCGCTTAAGCAAATCCACTTCAAGGCAGAGGCAGCCGCTCGAGCTTCTCAAGCTGCCGCTAATCAGGGAAAATTTTGGGAAATGCACGACAAATTATTTGAACAACAGGAATCATGGGCTCAAAACGCCAAATCAAATCAAATGTTTGGTGAGTATGCGCAAGAATTGGGTTTAAATCGAGATCAATTCGAAAATAATATGGGCAGCAAGACCGTTAAGGCTCGGGTTCAACGTGACTACCTCCATGCACTGTCGCTCCAAGTTGATAGCACACCAACAATCTACGTTAACGATCAAAAGATTGAGAATCCCACTTCCGTGGAAGCATTCAAGGCAATAATTGATCCCCTACTAGGCAGAAGCGAAAGCACCCCTTCAGCAGTGCTTGAAACCGCAGAATAACTGCATTGACCATATGTACAGATTGAGTATTGTCAACTTATTTTGTCTAAGCTAGTATTACCCACTAGAGCCCTCTCGAACCTTATTTATTATTAAAATAAGCGAGAGGTTTTTATAAGGAGAGAGTCCTATGAGCAACGGTATAAAAGTCCACTTAACCCAAGAGGGTTTCAATGAACTACAAGCCGAGGTTAATGAGCTAAAGGCAAAGTTGCCCCAGGCAGTAGATCGGGTGGCAAAGGCACGTGAACACGGGGACCTGTCCGAAAACAGCGAGTATCACGCTGCCCGAGAAGATCTCTCTTTCGTTCAAGGTAGAGTCGAAGAACTTGAAGAGGTGTTGGGCCATGCGACGATCATCAAAAACTCAAGTGGCGATTCTGTCTCGCTAGGGAGTCAAGTGACGGTATTAACACACGACAACAATGAGATTACCTTCACGATTGTGGGTGAATATGAAGCTGATCCTCACAAGAAAAAGATTTCTCATGACTCACCCCTTGGTAAAGCCTTGTTTGGCAAAAAGGTGACTGAGCATGTGGAATATGAAGCTCCGGTTGGCAAGATCATTTACAAGATCAAAAAGATAAACTAATTCCTTTAAGTGCGAATTGATTGCGCGGGACAGGGCCTTTCCATCAAGGGAAAATTTTTGACATGCTCAATATGATTCCAATAGAAAGAAGTGCGATACAATATATCCTATGGCAGATTCACGACTACAAATCATGCGCGATGCGCGATTGCAAAATTTAAAAAGCCTAACAGAGCTGGGCATTAATCCATTTCCGGCCAAAATTTCTCGAACTCATACAACTAACCAAGTTGTAGAAAATTTTAGCGAGCTCGATGGTCAGAGTGTGACTTTGGTGGGCAGAATCATGGCACTGCGCCATCATGGCCAATTAGCATTCGCAGACATAGAAGATGGAGGCGGCAAAATCCAGCTCTATATTCGGTCTGATTCGCTTGCATCGATGAATGTTCCAGAGCAAACTATTGGTTTTGAGCAACTAAATCTCTTAGATACCGGTGATTTTGTTGAAGCGAGCGGACAAGTTACCAAAACCAAATCTGGCCAAATTTCTTTGCAAGTGAGCCACTTGCGTATCATAACCAAATCGCTTCGACCCCTACCCAATCCTCAAGATTTGCCCTCAGATCCAGAATACATATTCCGCCACCGCTATATCGATCTAGCTATCAAGCCAGAACAACGGGAACTATTCAAACGCAAAGCACAATTCTGGCACATCCACCGCGAGATCTTAGCTCGCAATGGCTTTATCGAGGTTGACGTGCCAGTGCTCGAACATGTAACAGGTGGAGCTGATGCAAGACCGTTTTTAACCCACATGAATGCGCTTAATCAGCCATTTTTCCTGCGCATTTCTACCGAACTCAATCAAAAACGCTTAATTGGCGGTGGATTTGAAAAAATTTATACGATAGGTCCAAATTTTCGTAATGAAGGCTTGAGCGATGAGCATTTACCCGAATATATTCAAGTTGAATGGTACTGGGCATATGCGAACTACGAAGACACCATGACATTAGTCGAGTCACTTATTAAAGAAGTGGCAAATCGCGTCTATGGTAAAACTGTGTTTACTACTCGAGGTCACACATTTGATCTGAATACTGCCTGGGAGAAAATTAGCTATCCCGACATCATTAAAGAAAAGTTAGACTTGGATATTTTTACCTCACCTGATGAAGATTTTAAAACTGTTTTAAGGACACATGGCGTAAAACTTGAAGGGACAATAAATCGCAATCGTCTCATTGATAATGCTTGGAAAATTTTAAGAAAAACTATTTCCGGACCAGCATTTTTAATCAATGAGCCAGCGTTTATGTCGCCTTTATCAAAGTCACGAACAGATCAACCTCAGTTAACCGAGCGGTTTCATATTATTTTGGCTGGAAGTGAATTGGGCAATGGCTATTCAGAGCTTAACAATCCCTTGGAGCAACTGGATCGTTTCTTGGATCAACAACAGCAACGCGATCAAGGGGATGATGAGGCGCAGATGCTTGATATCGATTTTGTCGAAATGTTGGAATACGGGATGCCTCCCACTTCCGGCTATGGCCATTCCGAGCGCTTGTTCTGGTTTTTGGAAAATGTGACCAGTCGAGAAGGCACGCTGTTTCCGGCACTTAAAAATAAAGTTGACCCATTAACCCAAGTTATGTATCCGCAGGTCAAATTTACTGATTCCGCGCACACTACCAAGCAAGAAAACATTTAAACTCATTGATTATGATTCGACGCGATGAACTGACCAATTATTTTTTTGAGGAAGTCTTCGGGGCCGAGCTGATGGCAAAGGCCGAAGTAAAAGACGACAGAGCGAATGGAGTGCAGTTTATCGGGTCTGAAGAAGTTCATAAAGTCGCCGTCGGAGTGAGCTGCAATGAAGCTTTTTTGCATGAAGCAGCAACTTGGGGTGCCAATTATTGCATTTTTCATCACGGTTTAGATACAAATGCATATAAAGCTCGATTCTCACTATCGAACCAAAAGCGTTTGAAATTAGTCATTCAGCACAATCTAACTGTTGCTGGGTTTCACTACGCGCTTGATGCACATCCAGAAATCGGCAATAATGCTCTCATTTTGCAAGAATTGGGCGCGAAACGAGGATCAGCTTTTTTTGATGACTGGGGTTGGGTGGGCACATTTGACACGTCAAAATCAATTGAAGAGCTGAGGCAGCACTGTGAAACGCTTTTCGGCGAAGAGATAATGACGTTTGAGTCGGGCGAAGAAGCAATCACTACGATAGGCGTTGTTTCTGGAGAGGCAAAGCCTTCAGCTCGATACATTGCCGAGATGGAAGCAAAAGGAGTGCAATTGTTTTTGAGTGGTGAATCAAGTGAGTGGGCACCGCACATGATGTTGGAATCAGGAATCAACTATTTTGTTTGTGGACATTACACCACCGAAATTTTTGGCATCAAAGCATTGGCTAAAAAAGTAAGTCAAAAATTTGGCAATCAAGTCGAAATCAAATTTATTGACGTGCCTAATCCAATCTAAGCCATGGAATACCGCCTCATACTCGCTTCCTCATCGTTGACTCGGAAAAAGTTTTTCGATCTGTGCGAAATTCCTTTTGAGGTGATCGCGAGCAATCTCGATGAATCTCAATTTGCCAGTGATGATGTGTTCAGACTGGTTGAAACATTGGCGCTTGAAAAAGCCAAAGTAGTTGCGGAAGGATTAACGAACGCACAGATTATTGGCGTGGATACGGTTATCTCATTCGAAAATCACATATTGGGAAAGCCACGCAACAAAATGGAAGCAGTTGACTATTTGAAAAAGCTTTCCAATCAGGAGCACTCGATTGTGAATGGATGGGCAGTACTTAAAAAAACTAACTATATCGTGAAGTCTTCAAGTGGCGTAACTGAAACCAAAATTCGCTTTCGACGTTTAAGCAAGCAAGATATTGAGCACTATTGCAACGACTACGATGTGACGCAATGGGCTGCCGGCTACAATCCTTTTTCTCGAGCTATTGGTTTTATCACCTCGATTCAAGGCTCGTTTGGAGGCTTGTATGGTTTACCCTTAGAACACATATTGGCGCAAATTGAGCAGTAACGTCTATTGTAAAAGAGGAGAATTCAAATGAATCGAGATCAAGCTTGGAGTATTGTGCATGAGCATGTCAAAAGTGAAACGCTTCGCAAGCATATGCAAAGCGTAGAAGTAGCCATGCGCGCTTATGCGAAGAAGTTTGGTGAAGACGAAGAATTTTGGGGTGTTGCAGGGATATTGCACGATTTTGATTGGGAAATACACCCGACACTTGAAGAACACCCACAAAAAGGTGCAGCAATTCTCAGGGAGCTTGGAGCAAGTGAGTTGATGTTAGAAACGATCTTGTCACACGCCAATCACACAGGAATCAAGCGCACGACCTTGTGTCAAAAAGCACTGTACGCTTGCGATGAACTGACAGGTCTTATTACTGCCTGTGTCTACGTCAGGCCTAGCAAGAGTATCCTCGATCTTGAAGTTTCATCGGTGAAAAAGAAATTTAAAGACAAAGCATTTGCCAGGGGTGTAAATCGTGAAGAAGTGACTGAAGGGGCAATGGAGCTTGGAGTGGATTTATGGCAAGAACATGTGCCCTTTGTGCTCAAAGCCATGCAGGACAATGCATCTAACCTTGGATTACAAGGTAATCTTTAGCGGTAATATCGTCTCACCGCTACAAGTGAGGCAAGCATCCCCAGCATTGATCCGACCACCATTGCCAACAATCCAATGACAGCCAAGGTGGGTAACTGGGTAAATGTCGAAGGTATGGTATCCAAAAAGGCTAAAACCATTGATTTGGCATACATCACTCCCACAACCAGCACAATCCAGGCGATCAGCGCGCCTACAAATCCATACAATGATCCTTCCATGATAAAGGGGCCGCGAATATACCATGAGCTGGCGCCCAAAAGTCGCATGGTAGCGATTTCATGTCGTTTGCTGGCTACCTTTAACGAAATGATAACGATAAGCACTAACACCGAGGCAAACGCAAGTAAACCGACAATTGAGAGTCCGATATATTGAATTGCTCGCGACCACTTTTCCAGTTTCTCAACCACATCTTGCTGGTATGCTACTTCTTCGATGTTGGGTGATTCGCTAATCCGCTGCCGAATCAAAGGCAGCGCAGCGATAGTGCGCGCCGAGACTTCAAGAGATGCCGGGAGAATCTCTGCAGACACCATTTCAAGTAGCAAAGGGTCTTCTTTGTTTTGTTCTCGGTAAATTCCTAAAGCGTCTTCTTTGGAGACATAGCGGACACTTTCGACAAAATCTTGTTGCTCAAGCTCTGCTTTGACCGCTAAAATCGCCGAAGCGCTGGCCTCATTAGTGAAAAAGGCGGTTACCTGAGGTTGGGTTTCAAAATAACCTAAAATCTCATGAAAGCCATACGCAATCAAAAAAAACGCTTGAGCCACAAACAACGTAACGATAAGCAAGAGGACGGCGGCAATTGATTGATACGGAGATCGTCTGATATTTTTACCAGCATTGCGTAATACTATACCCATAAACTTCCTTTAAGATTCTTTATGCTCTTTGTGTTCATGCGTTTTGTGGTGATGATCATGGTCACCTTTGGGTGAGTCAGTATCGACAGTTTTTGATTGTTTGTGTGGTTTGTCCTCGATAATTTTCCCGTCATCCAAACTAATGATGCGTGATTTAAGCTGTTCCACATGATCTTTGTTGTGCGTCGCAAGGATTACTGCGGTGCCCGATTGATTGATTTTTTGCAGCAATTCGATGATTTGCCAGCCAGTTTGCGTATCTAAGTTCCCTGTTGGCTCATCCGCAAAAATAACCGCCGGTTCAGTTGCCATGGCTCGGGCAATCACCACTCGCTGTGCTTCTCCACCCGAAAGTTCACTGGGAAATCGCCGAGCCTTATCGGAAAGACTAATTATCGATAGCAATTCGTTGACTGTCGCTTCTATCACGGCTCTAGGCTTGTTGAGAATTTCCATACTTAAGGCGATGTTTTCGGCGGCGGTTCTATCGTTCAATAATCGGAAATCCTGAAAAACAACACCAATTTGCCGTCGAAGTATGGGAATTTCTTTTGACTTCATTGACACTAAGTCAAACTCGCCTACGGTAATCTCACCTTCAGTGGGCAGCGTATCGCGAATAAGCAATCGACCAAGTGTAGTTTTTCCTGCTCCAGACTTACCAGTGATAACCACAAACTCTCCCGGCGCAATCGAAAACGAAACACTCTCCAATGCAGTGCTATCGCCAAAGCGCTTGGTAACGTTTTTAAATACGATCATAGATTTTTTTGCCGAACATTAAGTATGGTAATGACAAAAACTACTCTTCAACTTCAGATTGGCTTTTTGCACTTTCAGTCGGTTCTTCCTGGAACGGTTTAGGCGCATCAAGCTCCATGACTTCCACACTACCAACATCAAGCAACCACGCTGCTTGCTGAGCCGCATAGGTTTCGCCCCAAACCTCGACTTTGTGGCCAACGAATGGATCAAGATCTAATACCGACGAAGTGAGGTAGATTGTTTGTTTTGGACCGCCTTCTCTCAGCAAGCGGTGTGATCCTTCACCTTCAATGCCACCCTTTTCAAGAACTCCAATGCCGGTGTCTGGAAATTTATCTTTATTTTCACTGCCATACACTTTGCCCGTCTCAACTTGAGCGTCTTCACCCTGAGGCAAACTGGTTGTTGCTGTTGATGAGCTCGTGGATTTTTTTGGCATTGCTTTGGAGAGGGCAAAGCCAGTACCAACTCCCATAAGAATCACCACGAGCCCGACAATGGGAAGTGCAATTTTAGAAGAAGTTTTTTTTGGCATAGATGGTTTCATTTTCTTTTCTTCGACAACTGGATTAAATACGGTGTTTTCTGAGGCATGATCCTCAACTTGAGGTTCACTAAACGTTACTTTTTTAAATTCATCATCCATAAAGTGATCCTTCCAAAACAACTAACGCCTGACATGTGCATAGTAGCATATTTACAAAGGTGATGAGAACCCCCTCGAGCTCGACTGGAGCAAGACTGGAATTGACTTTAAGAAGGCAATTTAATTTCTGCTTCAACAAAAGCTTCGATATCACCATCCAGCACTGCCTGAGTGTTCGAAGTTTCAACGTGGGTACGCAGGTCTTTTACCAGATGATAGGGATGCAAAACATAGTTTCTGATCTGAGTTCCCCAGCTAGCGGGAGTATAGCTGCCCTTCAAGTCTGCGATTTCTTTAGCCTGCTGTTCTCGCATAAGTTCATCAAGCCGGGCAGTCAAAATCGAAAGGGCTAGCTTACGGTTTTGCACCTGGGTCCGCTGAGCCTGACACTCAACTACGATTCCGGTGGGCAAATGCTTTACTCGCACCGCAGTGCTCACTTTATTTACATTTTGCCCTCCCTTGCCTGACGATCTCGAGAAGCTCCATTCTAAATCATCGTCTTTTACGAGTGCATTGGTTTCATCGCTGTCGATTTCCGGCAACACCTCAACTTGAGCAAACGATGTTTGGCGTAAATTATCTGCATTAAAGGGGCTTAATCGAACCAAGCGGTGAGTGCCACTTTCCCGTTTTAAATAGCCATAGGCATGGTGGCCACTAACAAGCATCGTCACTGACTTTAAACCAGTCTCTTCACCCAATGATTCGTTAATTATTTCGCACTTCCAAGTTTTTCTCTCCGCAAACCGGACATACATGCGCTTAAGCATCTCGGCCCAATCCATCGCTTCAATGCCCCCTTGACCGGCATGAACACTCATTATTGCGTGCGCTGCATCGTAGGGACCAGAGAGAAATCTTCGAATTTCTAGTTGTTTATATTTTCTCTCGATTGAATAATACGTGTTCGTTAACTCAGTGGTTAGGGAATCTGAATCTGCTTCTTGCTCAGCCATCGCAATAAAATCAAGTGTTTCAGCTATTTGAGACTTGAGGCTATCAACCAGCGTCACATCTTCTCTAAGAACCGCTAATTCTTGCATAACTGTTCGGGCATTTTCTTCTTGATTCCAAAAATCGGCTGCTGCTGTAGTTGATTCTAGTTCTTCAATTTGAGCACGCATATGAGCAATGTCGAGTAATTCGATTAGCTCAATCAAATGCTTTTGCAGAAGTGTTAGTTTATCTTTAATTTCTTCCATAGTTAACTTTTGTTATGCAAAAAGGTTTGGTAGTACAGAATTGCTAGAGCAGTACGGCTGTCAATGATATCGCCTGATTTTATCATTCCAATTGTTTTTGCAAGCGACACTGCATGGATCTTGATATCGAATGGCTCGTCACCCACCAACTTTGATGGAATTAATTGTTTTGCCAAGTACACATATCCAGCTTCTGCGCCATTATATCCAGGCAAAACATGACTGCGATACATAAGTGTTAATTCTTCTGCGCGATAACCGATTTCCTCTTGAAGCTCAATATTCATTCGCTCTTGAGGTTTTTCCCCCTGGGACAATCCTCCAGTGGGCAAAGACAAGCAGGTAGTTTCAATACCTGCTTGGAAGTGTTCGATTAATAAAACCGTTTGTTCGTCTAATAGTGGCAAGGCACTGACACCCGTAACCACATTCCATTCCACCACCTCAAAGGTTCGTTTATTGTCGTTACCAAAATCAATTGATTTTTCGGCCACAGAAAGAATTGATCCACGATAGGCAATTTTTGTCTTAGTAATTTTTTCTTTAGTTGCTTCCAGCGGGACTTGCTTCATTCGTTACTACTTTCTGGCCGAGTAATTCTTCACAAATTCGTACCTTCACCGAATCAATTTGCTGCTTTGCATACGATTGCGCCGATTGTTGGACTAATTGACTGGCTGCCTCAGGAATTAGCGGTGGTTTTTCTATAAACTCGCCTGCAGTTTGACTAATTCCGAGAGTTGTTTGACGAATCGATTCTGCAGTTTGGGGTGATTTTAGTTTAATAAAGAATTTTTGCAAGTAATCATTAGGGATGATCGTGGGGTCGTAGACAGCCAACCCCAATCCAATTAAGACTGCAATAACCAACAGTCGTGCCAAAATTAAACTAAGTGTTTTCATTATTGATTAATTGTACCAAGAGTCTCACTCACGCGTCTTACCACTTCTTGGTTGGAAAACATTGACCTAGTTTTTTGGGAAATTTTTGTTCGAGACCACGTGCTTGATGCAACCTTGATTAGAGCGTCAGCAAGCGCATTAACATCACCACTTTTAACCAGCAAGCCAGCTTTGGTTGCATTGATGGTAGCTCTTACTCCAGGCAAATCACTGGCAATAACTGGTGTTCCTTGCAGCATCGCTTCTGCTTGAACCATGCCAAATGCTTCAGTTTGATTAATTGAAGGCAAAAGTAAGATATCCAACGCTCGATAGACAGAGGCTAACTTCCCCCCTTGAAGTGTCGGAAGCAATTCATAGTTAATGCGGGATTTTTTGAGACTTGCCAGAATTGAAGCATAATATGCCTGTTCCCCAGCCACCTGGTTACCTTTCGGACCGACCAAAACTAATACAGATGTTTTTGGCATTTTTTTCATCGCCTCAATTGCTATTTCAATTCCCTTTTCTCGAGCGATTCTCCCCACAAACCCAACCCAATATGCATCTTTTTTGAGACTCATGAGGTGGTCAAGATACGCTGGCTCAATTTCATTCTCTGCAATTGGTGGCAAATAATACATCGTTTTGTTTTTGAACACGTGTTTATACGGCAAACTTTCAATATAATCTTTCGTGTAGGCAATCACCTGAGTAGACATTTGAAGCTGAAGCACAACTATGCGGCGAATGAGCAGTGACAGAATTTTTTCCCAAAAACTTTGGCTTAAAGTGATATCGCAATGAAAGAGTGAAATCACTTTTTTCCCCATTAGCTTTGCCAACAATACAGCCGGCAACCCTTCAACGCTCGGCAAATTAACCATAAAAACATCACTGTGCCGTAATCGTTTCCAGAAAATAACAAGTGAATGCGGAGAAATAAACCCTTTAGAGATTTTAAAACTGAACGGCATACGCTCGACTGCAATGCCATGAATTGTTTCATGTAATGGCAAGCTCTGTTGGTGTCTAAACGTTAAAACGGTCGGTAAGATATTTTTAGGCAAAAGTGGCAAGATCCGAGCCGGATACAGGGTTATGCCAGAAACATAAGGCAAGTAATAGGGGGTGAAAAAAATAACCTTCATGAATTTGAATGTTTTATCGAAGCTCTTAAAGCATACAAAGCTTGCTTCAAGGTCAGGAAAGTAAACGGGTAGTGAATGAAGTGGCGGTCAATGAGGTTGGTGATCCAGTAGACTCGACAATATTCAAGATGCTTGCTCGTCGAAACATGCTCGACGATATCCCAATTGTCTTCCATGTATACGTCTAACTGTAATTTTTCAATCATATGAGCCTTGTAGACATGGGGCTGCTGATTGCGTTTATTGTAGTAAACAGCTTTGAAAATAGTTTCTCCATTTACTTTTTGCAGCCACTTGTCTAAATCTTTTTTAAGATAAGCAAAACGCGCCGTAATAAGATACGCTTCGATCTTGTCTTGGGCTACTAAATCTCGAATAATTTCAAAACCGGGGGCAGTCATAAAACTAGAAAAATGAAAAATTCGAAAAATTGCTTGTTGAAATTTGGTGTGGGGATAAAAAAATTTAGTTTGCTTTTTGTGTAAGATTTTCTTTTTTACAAATGCAACCAGTGGCCTCACTGTTCTGGTTGGGTTATACAACAGCACTCCATCCAGATCAAAGCCAATTTTTAGAGGGGTTTTCGATTGTGATTTCATAGCGTAGCGCAGTTATTACTCACCGAATAAATGGTATGGCTCTCAGTTTCGTTTCGGTATGCAGGTTTAAATGATTGAACAATGCTAGAAACTTGCACATTTGTATCTCCGATTTCACCTGCTCCAGATGAAATAATCACATAATCGATATCACGCTCGACTAGCATGTCACAACTTTTTTGAAATGAAGTTGTGGGAGCAAATATCTCTCGCGTAAATGCTTCTCTGTCTGCAATATCATAACCCATTGACCAGGGAAAATAACTGTATCCAAAATAAAGCAATCGTCCAGCCAAGGAGGCTGGGTTATAAAATTTATGGCTCGAGAGAAAAACGGATTGTTTGGGCGTATTGTGCAAAATCCATTGTTGAGTGTTCGATTGAGCAGCGTCGGCCAAGGGAATTAGGCGGTCGTTAATGATTGGTGCCAAGTCTAAAACACCTGAGAAACTCATTATGGAAACCACACAAAGGCTCAAGGGGATTCCAATTAGTTTTAACTTGCTGACACGCGTTGCAAAATCTCCTACCACGATTGCCCATATTACTAAGGCAAAGTTAATAAGCTTATGATTATTTATCATATCTGTGCTCATTTGAAAGATATTAGCTACACCAAATAACAAGAGTGAAGCGAGCACCACTGCTTTAATTTTTCGACTCGAAATCACAAAAGCCAGAGGAATGATTACAATATAGGCGCCAACATTCCAAATCCAATACCTAATCCAATCCAACAAAGCAGTTCCTTGGGCTAAATAACCGGGATGTATGTCTAGCATTTCTGCAAACGGCGTAACATGCCGATACAATGGAATGCTCGCTAACAACATCATGCCAACCATGGGTAGAATGTAGCGCAATTGTCGCGGGAAAAATATACCCCAGCACATATACACCACGGCGGCAATGGGTACGATTGCTTTGTGAATGAGCGGGCTCACCAAGCTAAGGACAACCACAGCTGCAACCCAGGCTAGCGTTGTATTTTTGGTCTTTCTTGAAATTTTTCCAGCTAATATTGGCCAGAGCATAATCAGTACCAGCGCATAACTCAAGCCGAGATGCCGCTGATTGGTGTAAATATTTAAATTCCAAAATGCACTGATATGATCTCCGTTCCACGGTCCAAAATTAACAAACTCTTTGAGTGAAGGAATTGCCGCAACACTTTTGGCGTTAATGCCATTTTCACTAAAATAGTCAACAAAAGTGAGCGACCCATTAAAGCTGAAGAGCACTATGGCGATAATTCCCGCAAGCCGTTTGCCAGTTATTTGGTTTGCTATGAGGTAAATCATCCACAACAATAACCCAAAACCAATTAAACTTGGTAAGTTGACTGCCCAATCAATAGGCACGCCAATTTTTTCCAATATCCCAGATATGAGATAAAAACCATAATGGTATTGAATCGGTTCATGAGCAAAATGCGGATATTGAGGAGGGAAATTTTCTCCACGCGAAAATGATCGAATCAAGGGCAAGTGAGCACCGAAATCACTCCACAAGCGACTGGATATTAAAAAATTTCCGTTTTCGTATTTGAATGTGGATGTCATGAGCCAACTACTAAAAATAATTATCAGTATCGCTACAAAAATGCTTGGTAATAATTTCCGAAATTGAGTCGAGAAGTGATTAAAGTTAAATTGCTTCATGAGGCTTGAGTTCGTAAATCTTCATTCATTTTCTGAACAATTGAAACCCCTGCTCCAACAGCAAAATTTGTGCCTCGATCCCATGGATAAATGTGCTGCATGCTGGTCCAATATATTTTTCCTGGCGAAATCACGTGCGGAGGTAAATTCATGCTCTGGTTTATGGGAGCAATAGGTTGAGCAAATGGTGCCCGATTTACCCACGAGCGTGAAATAGTGAGGGGGTTTGTTTCAGGAATAGTGGATAGATGCTCAGTGAACAGTTGAACAATCTTTTCATCATTTGAAGCATAGAGTGGGTCTGTTGGCGACAAGTATTTACCCACATACACAATTGATTTATTGCCATAGTGCTTTGCGTCAACAAAATTTGTGTGCTCCACTACTGCTAAGAAAGGCTTAGGATCATTGATGTTGAGCCAATACCATCCCTTTTTAAATAGTGGGCCTTCTAACTCAAACACGACCGTGATTGCTCCCAATGATGTAAGTTTTGAGAGTTTGGCGTGCAACGACTGTGGCAAAGAGTTGACAAGCTTTGTCACCTGAGTAGCCGGCAACGTTACTAATGCTTGGTCGGCCAATAGCTTAAGCGTTTTTCCGTTTTGGCTATATCGAATCACTACTTTACCACTTGGATCTTCAGCGATTTTTTCAACTTGACTGCCATACGCAATGGTAACTCCGTTTTTTTTAAGCACTGAAATCATCGCTTCTGCCATCCCAGCAAATCCATGATCAAAATAACCCAATTTTTTTGTCCGTGCTTTAATTCTGGCCCAAAACCAAGCCGCATTGATCTTATCGGCATACCTACCAAATTTACCCACCAATAATGGTTTCCATAACTCTTCATAACCCCTTTTGCCCATGGTGCGCGTTAGAAACGAACTAGCGGTAACTTTTTCGAGCATCTGCCATCGATTAGTTATTTTAAGAAATGCAAGGGTGACACCAATCCTACATTTATCTATAAAGGGTATAAATGGAAGTCGCATCAGAGTTACCGGTGAATCTATGGGGGAAATGCGATTGTTACGCAAAACTCCCGTTAGTGTTGTTGAAAAGGAAACTAAGTGAGTCAAACCCATGTCTTCAATAAGTTTGAGAATTGCATTATCTGAAGCAAAAATATGGTGATAATGATATTCCAATGGCCAACGCCACCCTTTTGCTTTGAACCCTGCAGCCAAGCCACCTGGTTGATGACTATATTCAAGCACAGTGACGTTATGGCCAGATTGGCTTAATTCCCATGCAGCCGCAATTCCAGTAAAACCCGCTCCGATTACTACAGTATCCATAGCAAATAATTATGCAATCTAAATAATTAGTGAACCTGTTATAGCAGCATTTACCGAGCAATCAATGAATGTTTTTTCATAGATATGTACAATCGAAATGCCTCATAAAATGCTTTGAAAATTACTTTCAAATTGTTGCCGGAAGGCTGGCCGTATTTGCGCGGTAAATGCCTCACAGGGAGCTGAATAACATGCACATGTTTCTTTTTAAGTCGATACAGGATTTCAGCACTAATCATGGCGCCAGTTGATTGCAGGGGGAGCGACTTGATGAGATCGGTTTTAAATAATTTAAAGGCACAATCGATATCTTTAACATGGACGCGAAATAAAACATCAATGAATACTTTGAAAAGGCGAGCATTGAATGCGCGCAATGAGCCTTCAGCGCGGTTCGTGCGATAACCGATTATCGCCTGGGCGGAACTAGTAGACGGAATAAATTCTTCAAGTTGATGCATATCAAATTGACCATCGCCATCAGTGAAAAAAACCCATTCACACGTTGCATTGGCAAAACCCGTGCGCAGCGACATGCCATAGCCTAAATTTCGCTCGTGCTCGATAAGTCGTATATGACTATCATTCTCTGCCAAATCACGAACTACTGCAGCAGTGTTATCTTGACTGCCATCATTGATGACAATGATTTCATGGTCACGGGCTAACTGAGGAGATAGTTTTTGTGCTTGCGCAATGAGCGAGGCAATATTTTGTGCTTCGTTGTAACAAGGAAAAAAAATTGACAAGCTCGGTAACTTAATTGCAGCTGATTTCATCAGTGTAGTCTAGCATAATTCGCGATCACCAAAACGGTGAGTACACCAGCGGCTAATGCCAAAAAACCAAGCAAAATCGCGATGAACGGGTTAATTGTTTCGGCACTTGATATCTCACTTTTTTTGACTGGAGCCACTTTAGTGGGTTTAATCGATGGTTTGCCAACAACTGGGCTCTCTTGAATTTGGGCCAACATGTCCGGCGAAATATTTGGAGATGCTGTCTGAGGAGTGAAAGTTAAATCTGCCATATATGTTTAAAGACAGTTTGAAGTACATCGCTTTGCGGAGTTACAACACCAGTAAACCAATTAACCCCGTTATAAGAATAATTGTTCCCATGCTTAAAAGAACTATGGTAGGCATATCTGAGCCTGCCTGAGGCAAAGTAGGTGCAGTTGGAGCAACTGACGCTGCACAAGTACAATCAGTTTCGCTTGAACACGACGGATTGCGACACATGCCACTTTGACATACATTAGTGCCCGAACAATCTTCATCGCTTGAACAACTGCCGTTACAAGCCACCAATGTTGCTGGGGGGTTCGTGGGTCTTGGAGTGGCAGTGATTGCGCTCGTTGGACCGGTGGTCGGAGTGGTGTCTGGAACATTAGTTGGTGTAGGCGTGGCGGTAGGTGCTGGAGTGGGAGTCGCTCCCGGAGTGCTTGTTGGTGTGGGAGTTGGGGTGGCACCAGGGCACAAGCAATCGACATCGCTAGTGCAGGATGGGTTCCGACAGACTCCTACGTCATTGGTGCCTGTAATCAAACACGTCATTCCAGTTTCACAATCGCTATTGTCGTTACACCAACCATCACAGCTACTATTTTCAACCTCAAAGCTGACAGCGCATACCAATTGTGGGGTTGGAGTGGCTGTTGGCACGCTTGCTGCTTGAGGTTGGCTTTGTGGTGCGTTGGGTGTCACTGGTACTGTTGCAAGTTGCCGGAGCTTCCATGCCGTTGCAATTGCAATGGCACTCAAAATCAGAGTGAACAGCGTAATAGCAATGATTAATATAATTTTTTTTCTGTCTGTGTGTTGCATAGGTTTTACCGAGCTAATCCCCAAGTGGTGCAATTTGTTCCCGAATGATCTTTGCAGGCCCTACACTCAACAGTGTAAGTGCCAGCTTGAGTAATCATTAAATTTGAAGTAGCAATATTAGAAGAATCAGGCAACAGACTTATGTAGCTTCCATTAGCAACTTTATATCTAAATTCATACTTGACCGCACTAGGTTGAGATTGACAAGTAAAGGTCACAGCCGAGCCCAAACTCGCTGACGCGGGAGCTTTACTCAATGAAACACATGCTAAAGGAGGCGCTGAGGGATTTGGAGTGAGTGTTGGCGACGGTGATGGAGGAGGACTAACGCAAGCAGTTGAATGGATTAAAACTGTTCCCACAACAAACTGATCGTTTTTTATACCATTTGCTTGCAACACCGGCTTGATTTGAAATTGCAATAATTTATTGATTCGGTTTGCTGCTGATTCTGCATCAATGAATGCTGCGAATTCATCAATTGATTTTGCCCAAGCAGCTGTATTTCCCAATTTTTTAGATCGATTGAATACATGAGTTATTTGATTAGTGTTAGTAAGCTGCGTAACAACAGGCCCAATTTGATAACATGCCCACGTCGGAACCCCATTTACGAGATTTGCGTCCTTATATGAGGCATTGTTATTAAATAAGTTTTGGAAAATATGCTTGTGACCAGCGTTAGACGATGGATATATGCAGAGTTGAAAATTTGCTTGTTGAAAACCAGAGACAGGATTAATATTCGTCAATTTAATGTCATAGGATAGATTTCCCAAAGTCTGACCAGGGGTGCAGAGCAAGTTTCCCGTCGCAGTAGGCATTGATGATTGCGTGGGTGGTGGAGGTGTAGGACTTGGTTGTGCGGTCGGATTTGGTGGGGTAGTTGGATTAGGATTGCAATCTGTACCGCACTGGACTAATTTCACTCCGCAGTATTGCCCATTTTTAGCATAGTCTATCTGGCCACACTCCCTATTCCCGAGCTGTGCAGAATCGCAATCAACTATTCGCTTCACTGCTCCAGGTTCTTCTCCATCGCAAGATGTTTCATTTCCGTCTCCACCACATCCGTTGGGACAAACGAACACCCTGCATGAATCTGCCGGAGTATTATCATTGCAAGTGTTAGGCTCGGTGCCAGTGCATGCTCCATCGCTTCGTTTTACACCACCATGATTATCTTGTGGGTTATTACAAAACTCTTCCGCGCGCACATCACAACTCAAATGCCAGGCATTAGGATCCCCACCAAAAGTTGTGCCGTCATTACACTCTCCGCCCAAGCAACAAATTCCTGCCGCCTGAGATCTTTGATCAGTTGTTTCAGGATTAGCAAACCTATATGCAAATAGCCCACCACCAGCAGCACCCACGACGATAAGCAAAGTTAGCAAACCAAGAATCCATGGCTTTTTGCCACTCTTGCCTTTAGGAGGTGAATCTTTCAACAATTTTTTTGCTTTTTCTTCAAGTTCCTTTTTTGATAAGGCTGGGGATTGGTCGGCACGTATCGTCGCCACAGTTGCAGGCTTTATGGCTGGGGAAGGAATCGTGCTTGCAGGGGCAACTGAAGTTATTAGTGGACTGGACGGACTCAAGGCAGGAGACTTAGGTGCAATATCATGCTCGGGTATGCTAGGTATCACAGTTGGTTTATTTGCAAGACCCAGAGAAATCGGGTTTTCCATAATCCCTGGAGAATTTTGAATTGGCGAAGGAGTCGTTGGAAGTATGGGTGTTGCAGATACATCAGTTAAAGTGCTTTTTACATTTTCTTCTGACGCGCTTCCCCTTAATTCGTCTAAAGCAGAATGTGTCTCGATCGGCTTTCGCGATGAATCATCACTGATGAGTGAATCGAGGGGATTAGGGGTGGTGGTATTAGTCGGACTCGCTGGTGAATGAGCCGATTGTGTTGGAGAAGAACTCATGGGTTTCGGGTTGGTCAAAGGCATTTGAGCTTGAGATGCGTCCTGGAATGGTTGAACGCTCACAGGATTTGCAATTTTGACCTCAGTTTCTGCATCATGCTCTGTGCTTGCAGCACTTGAAATTAGCTGATCCAATGGATTATCAAGTGGAGTAGCAGGAGAAGGAGTCGACGAAATGGTTGAAGAGGGCGTGGGCACACTTGGAGTCGTTGAGAGCATTGGAGACAAAGAAGGATCATCAACACTAGTCGAAACCGGCTGATCGGTGACCGGATTGGACGAAGTTTGAACTAGTTCATCAAGTGGATTATTTGCCATGGCGCCTAACGATAGTATGCAACACGAACGTTCTGCAAAAAAAGCAGACTGTATTCATGGTAGTGTCTTGGCGACTCAGTTGTCAATAAACATATCGGCATTTTTTCTTACAAGAATCTCTGGAGAATCCTTCTCCTAGCACACATTTCGGCTCAAGCAATGACACCATCTTGGCTGCCAATAAAATCTTTTTCATAAAACCATCGCTCTAACCACAATCGTAATGGTTGCAAAATTCCCATGCGCTCAACTGAATCGAAGGTGTAAATAACATCGTCCATAATTGGTTTTCCCTCAAGATTTATTTTCATCTGTAGCGAATTATTCTTCACTTCACTTGGTACGACAAGCTCAAACCAAATCTTGATGGTTTCGCCTGGTTCAACCGTGGAAATTTCACTGATACTTTCAACCAAACCTTGCGCATCAATGATTTCGACTTTAAACGTATCTTTGTCCCAAATCGATTGACCGGCATTGAGCAATCTAAATCCAACGCGATAATTCGCCTTTGTGTTTAGCGTTTCAGGCAAGAATGTATCAACTATGTGTGCCTTGTCATCCTTAACTGGCTCACCCTTAGTTTTCAACATGGCTTGATAGAAGTTGTAGTGCTCCAGTGGTTGGCCATCGACCATCCAACTGAATTGCTCAAAGGGAGCGGCATTGTAGCGCAAAATAAATGGAGTGATTGCCACGATTTTTGGATCTGACCAGGCATTTTTCATCGCACTCTCAAGATACGAACCTATGAGTTTTGGCTCTAATCCATTTAGCCCTAACTTATTGTGAATCCATCCTGTTTCAGTAATAAACAGTGGGATGTTTTCATCCAATCCGTATTGCGACAAGAGATTCCGCTCCCAAGCATATCCCCAAATTGAATTCCTACCTTTGTTGGTTGGTGGACTGGAGAAGTTTGGATTTGGATATGCATGCACCGTCCACCCATCAAATTGAGTGAAATATTCGGAATTAGTTTTATGAATAATCTCATAAAAAGTTTCCGGATTTAGACTCACTTTGTTTGAATCTGCAGATATATCAACGCCTGCTGGTAACACAAAAAAATCTTCAGACTGACTCTTAAGTGCATCGCGATACACTTTTGTTATCTGCGCATAGTGCGCAGGGTCAATTGATCCGCCCCACTCTTTAGCATGGTTTGGCTCGTTGAATAAGACAACATATCGATTTTTTGTAACCCAATTTAAGGAATGCAAAAACTCAGCCCATTTTGGCGCATCTTGCTCAAGTGGTCGCACCCACACTGCTCCTTCTGACCGAGTAGCGATGCGAACTATGGGAATCAATTTTTTCCGGCGCAATTCATCAAAAAAATTCTGCCATTCCTCGAGCTCTCGCTGATCTTCGCGAATTACCACGGTGACATATCCCCATTCCCCACCATTACTATTCACCAATTCAACTGCTGCAGGGATGTCGGAAACGTCGCTAATATGAATGCCAATTTTGTTGTTTGGTGTTTCAAGGGGATTGACGATTGCATGAGCCATGCCTGGAGAATGGGCGATAATCCATGCAGCAAGAGAAAGGCTTGCAATGATTGATGGTATTTTAAGTGTTTTTGACATACTATTTCTGCAGAGGAAGCCTAGCAAAATCTCGAGAGTGTGGCAAGTTTTTTTGTGTAGAAGCTATTTGAGGATAAATCACAAAATGATTAAGTTATTGCAATTTGTTTCAGTATTCGTGTCCTTAATAATCTTTGTGGCAACGGCTCCAGTAATTTTTTTGGCAACCAAGCCGTTTGTTTCTTTGCAATATTCTCAACTGCCACATAGTGACGTTCAAAAATCCACGGCTCAGGAATCATTGGCAATACTTGCGTCATTTCAAAAATCTACTCAAGCACAAAGTCGTTTTGCATCAATCAAACAATCTGACCAAATCCTTCCTTTATATACTCCTTTGGAAGTCGATCATTTAATCGATGTAAAAAAACGCTTCGATGTGGTGCGCTTGGCCGTTGTCGTTTCCTTCGTTTTATTAGTATCTCAAGCATATGTACTTAAGCCTGTGGAATTTGCAAGGCAGTTGTACAAATCAAGTGTTTTAAGCTTGTTCTTAGTGATGACCAGTGGTGTACTCTTGCTCAGCTCTTGGAATTGGTTTTTTGTAACATTTCACGAAGTGCTTTTTCCAGCCGGCAATTGGAGCTTCAGCGAAACGAGCGGACTGATTCAACTATTCCCGGAAATTTTCTGGTTTCGATTTGGCTTTGCTTGGATCGGAACAATACTACTTATATTAAGTTCTCTTACTTTAATCAGTAAAAGTATAATTAAAAGGTCTTCGACTAATTAAAGTATTTGATCTATTTTAGCGGCAAGAATGAAATCGTTTTGATGCAAGCCGCCAATTTTATGAGTGTAGAGTTGAATTTCTAAGTATTTGTAGTCGTAAAGCCGCAGGGTTGGGTGGTGTCCTTGTACTTCAGCAATTTGCGCAATTTGATTGATTAAAGCAACTCCGGCCATGAAATTCGAGCATTTCACAGTGCGGGTTAAGCGCGTGTTCTCTATTGCTTTCCATTCAGGATTCAGCTCCTCAACAAGCTCATTGACCTTTTCGACTGCTAATGGCGGCACATAATTCTTGCACGGTTCACAGGTTTGTTGAGAGAGCGACATGCTATTTCCTTTCAATATGAATCCTCATTATGGTTTACATTACTAAGCAGACTCTCCATCACCAATAAAACCATCTCTTTGCAATGACCACAACTTAAAGTAAATACTTTTGGGGTTTTTAATAAGTTCTTGATGCGTACCAATTTCAGCAATTTTGCCTTGTTCCATGACCACAATTCGATCAGCTTTCATGATCGTTGATAATCGATGTGCGATGATTATCGCAGTTCTGGGCTTGTCCTGCGACCGAACCAAGTTCCAAAAAGCTTCTTGAATAACTTTCTCTGATGCAGAATCTAGCGCGCTCGTTGCCTCATCGAATATCAAAATTTCAGGTTGCTCCAAAAGAACTCGAGCAATTGCCAAACGTTGGCGTTGACCTCCCGAAAGCTTGATGCCGCGCTCTCCAACTATTGTTTGATAACCTTTGGGCATCTTGTTGACAAAGTCACTCACTCGAGCGGCTTGAGCAGCGTCATACACTTCCTGCTCAGACGCGTTTTGTTTGGCGTAGGCGATGTTGTAATAGATTGAATTATTAAAAAGCAGCGGATCTTGAGGCACTATACCCACTTTTTTGCGAATCACTTTTTTGGTCAATGTTTTAAGATCTACTCCATCCAACTTGATTGCTCCCTTTTGCGGGTCGTACATTCGCATCAAGAGTTTGGCGATCGTTGTTTTGCCCGCTCCCGAATAACCCACCAGTGCCACTGATTCCCCTCCCTTGATTATCAAATCAAAGTCATTTAATACAGGTGTCACTTCGTTGTCGTAGGCAAAGGTTACATGGTTAAAAACCACTTCTCCCTGAGGTTTGTCTATGGTTCGAGGATGAGCTGGATCACTGATGGAAATCTTTTCATCCAGCAATTCAATGTACGCTTTAAGGTCAGAGTATTTTTTGGCTAGCTCGCGCAAATTAAACAAGAAGTTCATCATTTTGGGAAACAAAGTCATCGAAAACGTGGTCACAAGCAGAAAGTCGGCCAGGGTCAAGACACCATTGCGCACATCAATGATTGCCATCATCATGATTCCCACCAATGCCACGTTGATGATGTTTCCCAAGATAACGTCAAAGTAACGAAAGGTGAAAAAATAATCCTGCAGGGTTTTGTACCATTGTTGCAGCAAACCAAACAATCGAGCTTGCTCAAATTTCTCGTTAGCGAAATATTTAACCGTGTCGAAGTTGACAAGATTATCCACCCGAACCGATGAAACATTATCATCAACTTCATTAAAGAGTTTTCGTTTGGCAATATTGAGCTTCACCAGAAAAAAAGAAATGATAATGCTCAAAACGATCAATGCAATAACAAAAACCATGTAGGTCCAGCGTAATTGCGAAAACGCGCTAAACATCACGGCAAAGCTGATAAAGATGAAGAGAAATGAACGATTTAAAATATCATAATAGGTAAAAAATGCCTCATCGCCTCGCTTCATAAGGCTAATGAGCTTTCCCGAACTTTTATTGGCGTGGTAGGCAAAATCCAGGTTATGAATATGGGTCAAAACCGCCTGAGTAATAGTTGTAGAGGTTCGCACCATATTCTTGTCAGTAATATAGAAAGCAATATTTTCGAGAATATTACTGACAAATAAAAATGCGCCAAACGCGAGAATGAGCATCGTTGCTTGATCGAGTTGCTGCGCTTGAACAGCTTGTGTCAACCATTTCACAAAAAACGGCGCCAAATTACTTAGCACAAACGCTGCAATCATGACGATATTACCCAACACAAACGATTTGGGATTCAGAAAAATAAACTGATAGAGTCGACGAATGACTGGCATACATGCTTAAGATGGTTAATTACTAAGGTACCCTTGAAGGAAACTCTTGTGTTGTTGCGGAGATTTTCTCTTGGGACGTGAACGCTTTTGGCTTAAAACCAATTATACGCCTTGATCAGAGATTTTTCACATCCATGTATAGCTCATAGACATTTCGGAATCAGAGGTTCATAAATTGTTGTGGGCTTT
>CAYYKL010000014.1:0-27164 GCA_964441155.1 uncultured Pseudomonadales bacterium | reverse complement strand
CAGCAAAAGAAATCCCGCTTATTGCGGGCAATTTTTTTGCTTATGGAAAGAATCGAACCGTAGGTGAGAATCTTGAGGCTACAGCCGAAATCCGGCAGCTCAATAAAAAAGCCAGATGATACATCTGGTTTTTTTTATAGATTTGTCTGTAGCTTTGTTTAGTTCGAATCTTCAGACAAGCCGAGCAATTAGCGATGCCTGTCAAATCCTTTAGGATCGCAGCAAACACAGTGAGCGTAGATACCCGTAGGGTCCGACAGAAACAGAATCGCGCCATAATCGTGCCACTTTTCGTGCCAACCAGACAAAAATGATACTCAGATTACATACGAGTGAAAACTAATGATTTTCAGGGCTGAATAAAAGATCTGCTCCCCTGGATGTTAAAGATAAATCATTCTTGTTGCCATGGATTTGGATTGAAGAACGCGAAGACTTTGAAGGAAATTTGCCAATCTAAACATTATTCCTGGATCATACTCAAGATGAGGTGCTGAGTGTAGAAATCGAGAAGTTGAGCATATTCTGTTTCGAATTCTTCAGGCATGCCGTCTTGTCTTCCCTCAGCGAGACCAAAAACTGCATCTTTTAGGATATTCCTAACTCGTCTCAAATGAAAACCATCAACTTCAACGCTCGAGGCAAGCTCCCACGCCACCACAACTCGGATGTTATTTAGTCCTCTTGTGGTGGGATTCTCACCAAGCATCTGAGCCACCTCTTCGCTGAGCGTTAGCTTATGTCCTCCGATTTGATCTGCTTGATTGTAATTTATTTCTTGGTTCATAAACTTAAGCCCGATTATAACATCGAGTAACAAGCGGAGTATTATTTCAATGCCCCAGTCTTTTAAAAGATCTACAAAAAACTCATCGTTGCTTGAAACATTTGAAAGCGCGTACCAAATGAAATAATTTCCAATATCATTGATATTCCAGCAACATTTCTTTCACCACGGGAAAAATCCGATCCGCCCAGAGCACATATTGCTTGGCGGAGTGGTGCAAGCTATCGCCAGGCGAAATACGTTATCTACGAACTAACCAAGCGTAGTAAATCTAAGTTGGTAACGCTCAAACCATCTCACATTTAAAGTTGAAAAAGTCCTTCTTTATTTCCTTGTGTGTGCTTCTAATAGTTCTGCAGGATTGTAAGATTGAAATGCTCTTTTAGTTTCTTTTTCATCTGGGTCAAAGTTGTCAGCAAAGGGATTGTAGTTTTTCCAATCAGTGCCATTTTGAGGCACCCACGCATTATTTACTGGAAAAGCTTCACCAGGAAATAGTTCTTGTTTATAAAAATATCTTTGTCGATCAAATTCTCCTTCGAGTACTAATGGTGTGTGACCTAATTCTCTAGCTCTTGTAACCGCATAATTTGCACCACCTGAAAGGCCATAGACAAGCTGGGTGGTTTCAGGCTCAGTGTATTGTGGTTCTAGACTTTTAGAAAACAACACACGACCATTACTGTCGATATGTGCGCAACGTAAAAAGTTTTCCAAAGTAGTTCCATAAAATGCAGTGAAATTCAGATTAGACTCGTGTTGTGTTCTTTTTTCGCTCATAAATGTATTATAATCTGGTTTCACCTTAATGTGAATTCACTTGTTGATAGACTTGGACCATTCAGATCTGCTCGGCTAGTTTTTAGCATACGGTTTATTGAGCGATAGACGGAGCAATAACGTATTCAGAAATATTTCCTTGAGTAGGACTTTACCGCAACTCTCTATCATGTGCATAATTGTAGATATGAATGCTTTTTGTTATGCTTTAACTCGACAAGGAAAATTTGTTTGCACATTATGAGCATTAACTCGCCTACAAAAATATGTAGATTTGTTTATCACTTAGCTCGGTATGCCCTTTGTTTTTGCGCTGTCTCTTTTGTGGTTTCCACACCTGCATTTGCAGATAACGATGATTTGGTCGGACACTGGAAATTCGATGAAACAGTGGCCGGCTCTGATGCTGAAGATTCGGTGGGCAGCAATGATGGCACACCAACCAACGACCCCACTCCTTCAACGGATATTCCGACCGTATCCTTCACCAATCTTCGCAGTGCCGAATTTGATGGCAGTAATTACTTCACCATCACAAGACCCATAAGCACGAACTTCACCATTTGTGCCTGGGTGAAAACCAGCAGTGCTGGGGGAGGAACAAACCATTGGGAGAGTGCGCCGATTTTTGACTCTGAATGGGGAGGTGTTGATTATGATTTTGGCTTTGGTGTCGGAAACGGTGGAAAGTTGATGTTTGGAAACGGTGGTCTTGTGGGAGGCAATTTGGTCGACAATCAAGTGAACGGCAACACCACTATAAACGATAATGAGTGGCATAATGTCTGCGCAACGAGGAACAACACCACTGGTGAAGTGAAGCTCTATGTTGATGCTGAACTTGATGGTTCGGGAACGACAGGCACTGGCGCACTCACGCGAAATCCCAATGCAAGAATTGGCTATGGCTACGATGGCGCTGCACTGTTTGACGGCCTCATTGATGATATGCGAATTTATGAAGTTGTTTTGACTCAAGTGCAACTCGAAAACCTCACCTCTGGCAGCGATGATCCTGATTCAGATCCAAACGCGGTCGCAAGTGTTGCAGTCAGCACTTCTTCGCAACCCAATGCAAACACCCCTTATGATGCATCGTGCACTGCTGAGAAACCTGATGCAACGCCTGATTTGTTTCAAATTGATGTTTCGCATAGAGAGGCGCGATTATATTTCACGCCACTAACCAGCAAGGTAACGAATTATTATGTTTCATATGGGTTTGTTGCCGGAGACGAAAGATTTGGAGTTATGACTGACTTGGGAGTCTCAAACGGTGTCCTTTCATATGATGTGCGCGATCTTGACCCGAACACAACCTATCATTTCAGGGTGAGACCATATAACGGGTGCGCGCCGGGAAATTGGAGCAATGAAATGAAAACAATCACAACCAAAAGCACAACCGGTGCAAAGTTTTACAAAAATTTTGTTGCCAGGGTGTTTTCTGCCTTTCCCAAGCACATCACTCAAGTGCAAAGCGGAGACGTTCTGGGTGCTTCGACAAATGCTTCCCATCTTTCGAAATGCACGCACTACACGGTAATTCCCGGAGATTCTTTGTGGAACATTGCATTGCAACACTTAGGCAGTGGAGCTAAATATCTATCAATTTTCAGTGAAAATAATCTTGATTCAAATCTCCTTAATCCAGGTCAAAGAATACACATTGGGTGCTAATAATATAGTTATAAGAATCGCATTAATACTGTTGCTATAATTCATGTCACTATGACCTCCATTCGTTTTGAGTTATTTGTAACTAATCTGGAAAAGTCTGTAGATTTCTATACTAGATTGTTGGGATTTAACATTGTGAAAAAATCAGCCAACTATGCTTCACTGCAGCGTGAAGAGGTGATTATTGGCATTGGGTCTCAGACAGCTTTATCGAACGATCATTATTTTCAACCAGAAATTGAAATAGCTCGCAAGGGACTTGGAGTTGAAACAGTTTTAGAAGTCGAAGATATTGAAGCAGAACATAAAAAATTTGCAGATGCCAACTATCCACTAGAATGTGAGCTCACTTTGCAGCGCTGGGGTTTGACTGATTTTCGACTTGTAGATCCAAATGGTTATTATATTCGCATAACAACACACTAACTATTTATAGGAGTTTCTATGTCAAATCCGATTTCGATCTCAGCCATAGTTAGCGCACCCATAGAAAAAGTCTGGGAATTCTGGAGCCAGCCAAAGCATATTACCCAATGGGCATTTGCTACTGAAACCTGGGATGCGCCTCTGGCAGAAAATGATTTGCGTGTTGGGGGAACGTTTAGGACTACCATGGCGGCTAAAGACAAAAGTGGCCAATTTGATTTTGAGGGCACCTACACTGCCGTTGAAAAGCTTCACTTGATTGCCTTCTATATGAGTGACGGCAGACAGGTGAACATTGAGTTTACACCAGTTGCAGATGGAGTTGAAATTGTGCAAACCTTTGATCCAGAAACCGAAAATGACATCGAAATGCAACGCTCCGGCTGGCAAGCGATTTTGGATAACTTCAAGAAATATTGTGAAGCGCAAAACGCCAAAATATTAGAGCAAAGCTCTTAAAAACATCATTACTAACTTAATACATAAGCCTGCAAAAACGCTTAAAGTGAGCACGCTACCAATGCTGACGGCATATATATTGAATAACGCTAATTTATATCCGATTCCAGGCAAAGGCATGAGCGAAGAGTCAGTGGTCAAGCGTCGAGACGTTTCTTGCAACCAAGTAATTAGATTTTGCACTTTCAGCACATACTCTTTGTCGGTAAAGTAGTGAGTTTTTAAATTTAACACTTTACTGCCAATGTTTACATCGGGTTGAATGTCGGTCAGTAGAAGATATTCTCGATTATTGATTCCAATAAGCGCAATTGGATTGCTCACCGAAAAACGCAAAGACTTTTCGAATCCAGTGCCTTGCAATAGAGTTGCCAAGTCTTTGTCTGATGTCTCACTGAGCAACTCAAAAGTGTCCGTTGGCTCAAGTTTATATACTCCTGAAGTCAGTGAAATTCCAGAAGAGACAAAGAGAAACGCCGCCTTTTGGGTGAGAAAGAGATAACCATAGGTAGACACTTTGAGTTTGGTGTCATGAATGGTTACAAACACCTCTCGTTGCAGTTCACCTTTGAAAAACCTTCTTGCCAGCCAAAAACCATGGGTATAACGGTGAAAACGCGATGAGGTTGAGAGAAGTAATTGCATGACTTTTAAAAAGATTTAAGACTTATATAGTAATACTTCTACTATAGCTCAAATGAAAGCACAAAATTTGATAGGAATATAACTTAGTTATCCTTCCCAAGGAGTCATCAGTTGGAAAAAATTTCCATCTGGATCGGCAAGTGTCGCTATGAGAGCTGCTTGGTCACCTTCTCCCATGCTGTAGGGGGCTTTGATGACGATGGCACCCAATTCTTTGAGGCGATCGAATTCAGCCTGCACAGTGTCAGTTTCAAAGTTTAGGATTATTCGCTCTGGATTGGTTGATTTGCCGTTTACTTTGTCGTGCAAACCAATACTAATAAAGCATGATCCAGCGCTAAAACCGTACCAATCCCCTTCTACCATATCTGGAGACTTTTCAAGCACTCGCTCATAAAAATCTGCTAAAGCTTTGGGATTTTCCGATCCGATCATAATTGAATTGAGGTTTAACATTGGAACTCCTTGTAGTTATTTAAATTAGTAATGACTTATCACTACACTTTACTTGTACAATTAAACATCCATTGGGTGCCGAATTTGTCAGCGCATGAGCCAAAATAATCTCCCCAAAACATTTCTTGCAATGGCATTTCGACTTTGCCTCCGTCAGATAGTGCAGCAAACAAACGCTGCGTTTCTACTCTACTGTCCGGCTCCAAATTCAAGTACATGTTATTACCAAAGATGAGTTTGAAACCTGCGGACTCGGGTGCATCGGTGCCCATGATCACATGCCCGCCAAGAATGGGTAGGGCTACATGCATAACAAGGTTTTTGTCTTCTTCTGGCAGTGGTTTGCCACCTTCTTGCGGCGGAATATCGCCAAATCGGCCGATTTCACCAATATATTCTGTTCCAAAAACTTGTTTGTAATAGGCAAATGCCTCTTCGGTATTACGATTGAAATTGAGATAGGTGCTGACTCGTCCCATATGTTTAAGTCTCCATATATTTGAGTCAGTATATCAAGCCACACCAACGCACGTTAGTCTCAAATGTGACCTCCATCACGAAATAGACTTGTTTGCTTAAGTAACGCCAAAAATCCTTGATGATAAACAAGTAGACGACTAGTGCCGGAATATATCCACTTTCCCAATAGGTTAACGAGTTAAAGATTTTTTTAAATTAGATTCTTTTTACTCGCAACTTTAGCGTGGTGCTTACTGTGTCTACTCCATCGTTGACCGTTATTTGAATGGAAAAAGTCCCTGCATGTCTGGGTTTACCCTTGATATGAAACTCCATTTTTGTACCTAAAACATCATCATTCACTTCAATTGCATCAACAGTTAACCCTCGTGGCAAACCAGAGATTGATTGCAACGAAAGACTTGAATCTTTATCTGAATCTAAAACAATTATCTTTTTTGAATAAAAACTGCCTGCATATGCGATTGGCAAATATGTAGTCTTTATTGTTGGGGGATTATTTGGAGTTGGCAAAGCATCAATAACAACCGAATCAGTTAACAATCCCGATCTGTTAAGTCCACCAATTTCTGTCCAGCTCAAGGCTAAAGTGTAACTATTTTGGCTCAAACCTTTGAGTTGTATAGAGCTACCAACACCTCCGGTGTGTTGATTAATAAAGCTTCCTGAATAGGTGCATCCATTGCCACTTCGACATTCATCGTTTAAATTGGCACTAATACCTTCTGGCACTGTTAGCGTGTAATTGAGTGAAGCTGCAGGATTTCCTAACGTGGACCAAGCAATCCCACTATCAAATGTTTCATTTACTAGAGCATTGTTGGAAAAAATATCAAAAGTGACAGGAGCGTTTTGAGCGCGGGTTAAGCTTGGAAGCAACAAAGCTACAAAGGTGAAAATACTTAAAAAGGTTAGTTTCATATCACTTTCCGTTAACTACGATAATGAAGGGGATTATAGTCTAGTCTTATAATATGTCAAGTATGTTCGCATTATTCTTTAGAAATCTAACCAATTTTATCTGATGTGACTAATTTAATAGTATACATTCTAAACCATTTGGATAACCTATATTATTTGTCTAATGAGCAATTTATGGTTATTTTTAATGCCTCTATAAGCCCTCATTTTTCTCTAAAACGGATATTGGATACTATTTTAAAATACTCGTAAATTTAGAAAAATCACGAAAGCGTCTTTATGTAGTGAACTAACTGTTTTGATTGTGCAAATCCCATTGCTTCGTGCCAACCCTGACTCACCACATTCTCAATTTCCGAATCTGAACCGATCTCTTTGCAACCGTTCGTCAAAAACCATTGTGTCGCGTGCTCGACTAATTTTTTTGCCATACCTCTGTGCCTCAGTTTGGGCTTAATATAAATTCCTTCAATATATCCAACGGGTGAATGGGTAGCACCTGGAACATAATCCGTGCGAATTGAAACATTAATAAAACCAACGAATTTTTCGTCAATGCTAAGCAGAAATGCCGTTTCTTTCTTGCTTTTTAAGATCTTATGCGCCTCTATTTCCAACGAGGTGACTTGATGATCTGGCCACAGCTCATGCATCAGCTTCACCCAGGCCTTCAACGATAGCTCGCAAACTTCAGCAATGGTCAGATTTTTTGTCATTTCGCCATTTTTCCAAAAACAATCATTGGTTTGACTTGAGGCAAGGATAGCATTAAATTTTCTTGAGACACAGACAAGCTTTCTCCATAAAAAGGGTCGTGATAGAAAACCAAATCTTTTTGCACTGCAAATACCAGAATGGAATGAAAAGCCGGTTTTAGTTTTGGATACAATCTTTCACGCTTAATTGTAAGCAAGATTAATTTCCCCTGGGAAAATGCTTTGGCTAATGCATCAATCGTTGCTCCACCAAAGGCAATTGAACAACCAGCTTGTTGTGCAGCAAAAAGTTCTGCATAGGAAAGCGGCAAAGGCTCGGATGAAACATGGGTGTCGTTTGGGTTTTCATAGCGATCAACTTTGAATTGGTTTTCCTTGTTCGATTGATATTCAGAGAAGGCCTTTTTAAATTGTTCTGGCTTCAATAATGGCCAGAGTGCTTCAAAGTGCACTTTCAAGCCGTATTCACAAGCAATCCGAGCTATCGTTGAATTCCAAATATTTTTGAAGCGTTTTCCATAGAGTAGAATCACTTGAGCTTTTAATTCGTTCTCACTTGCCTTAATACCAAAGTGAGCAAGCGCCATGCGCAAAACGGCCAAGGAACAGGTTGCGTTGGATTCTTGATGAAAATACGGGGGTGTTATCATTAGCGTAATTATATATGCAAGAATTACTTCGGTTATTTAGCGGTTTTGCTGTCATTATATCTCTGGCATTGTTTCGTGCTTCATACAAGCACGTAGTAATCCAGAAAAATGCCTACGGCCTCACGAAATGGCTCTTTCCTTTGGGAATTTTTGTGTGGGCTGATGGTCTGATCATTTCACTTTTTTGGCTCCTGCTGTCACTCTTTACCATTTTATTACGTGATCTATGGTTTTTACTCGCTGCGATTAGTCTATTCTGGTTAGTGCGTTCCATTGGAGAAACGATTTATTGGATGCTGCAACAGTTTGTTCAGCCAAACGCCAACAAACCACACACTCTCATTGGACACCGATGGATTAAGGGCGATGAACTTTGGATTGTCTATCAAGTTGCTTGGCAATGTATGACGATAATTTCGTGCCTTGGCTTTGCCTATTCATTGCATCGGTGGCTGATAGATTACATGTGATAGACTAATTTCTTGCACTGCTTTAAGCAAAAAAGATTCTACTTTATATAAATCAACACATTAAGGAGGCAAGTGCCATGTCAGACAATAACTCAAATTCTCACGATCCGCTCGATGATGCTGTTGACCTCAATGATTTGGATTTCGACAAAAATCTTAATCCAGATAGTTTGCTCATTGAAGAATTGCCTGAAGTATCGGATCTTGATACTGATTTAGATTCACCCGAAATCGATGATGACGTGCTTGCCATTGCCAACGAAGTAGGTATCGGTAGCGATGACCAAGAAGTTGTGCGAGAATTAGATATTGCTGGCGACATTGATTTAGCTGAAAAATCACGACGTGGAATTGATTAGTTTCTTTATTCTATGATAGATGAGTTACACGCAATAATTCTCAAACCAGTGGTGCTGATTTCAAGTGTAAGTGTTGCCTGGACGTTTTCGTATGGTATCTATTACGACAGTTTACCACCCATTGAGAATCAACCAATAGCTATTGCAATCCAAAAAACCAGCAACCCGATTCCACAACAAATCATCGAAGTGTCGATTGAACCGAGCACTGCTCCGGTTCAAAATATCGTCGAATCTACCGAAATAACACTTGATTCAGACGAAATTCAACGCGAACTCGAATTGACGCCAAGCCCCAAAGCTCAAATCACTCTCTCTCCCACTCCTAAACCCACAGAAAAACCAACACCTATCCCAACCCCTCAAAGTTTACCTGCTACGAAAGTTCCAACCAGCGACTATGAGCCATTGTTCGAGCAATGGTCAACTCATTTTGGCGTTGATATCAATCTCTTGAAGCATATCGCACGGTGTGAGTCACGGTTCAACCCCGCCGCAGTGGGTGGTATCTATGGTGGCATGTATCAGTTTTCTGCCAGCACCTGGAAGAGCACGCGCTCATCAATGGATCACGATACTGACCCAAATTTGCGCTTTGACGCCAATGAAGCTATCAAGACCGCTGCTTTTAAAATTGCTAGCGGGGGCAAGCAAGCTTGGAAGAATTGTTTACCTAAGTAGAAATGCAACCGACACATATTTATTATCCCGTTGCCCACCGAGACCAAGCTCATATTGATTCCTTCAAGACTCGGTATGAAGATTTTGATGACACGCGAATCCCTGAAATTTTCAAACAATCTTTGGGTCTTACTGCACTCTCATGGAAACCGTCTGATTCCTGGGGATCTGCACATGTTATCTATTTCGTGACAGTTCCTCAATATAAAAAACCATTGGTCTTGCGCGCCAACACTGGGTTTGGCGAACCAGAAACGGTGATGCTCACCGAGAAATTGGTCACCGATAAAGTGCGCTCTATTGGCCTGCCCACCAATCATATTCTGCATGTTGATGTGACACGCCAGCATGTGCCATTTGATTTTCAAATTCAAGAAACCTTGGAAGGTACAGATCCTGAGGTTAACTTTCCCGATTCACACAGCGAGTATGATCGCTTGTCGTTTGAGCTGGGGCAATATATTGCCAGGCTTTCTGAAGTTTCGCTCGAAGGCTTTGGTTTGTTTGATGCAAAAGCGCTAAGCAATCAACAGCTTGTTGGCCAACACCCCTCGATGCACGATTATGTGATGACCAAAGTTACACAAGATCTTGCCTATTTAGTTTCTGCGAAGGTCATCACGCCTGAAGTGTCTTTCAAAATTGAAACGTTAATGGAAGAAAGCAAGGATTTAATCAATATTGACCAGGGCACGCTGGTGCACCACGATTTGGCGGATCACAACTTGTTGTATAAAGACGGCCATTTATCAGCAGTCTTCGATTGGGAAACAGCGGTTTCTGGCGATGTGGCTCTCGACTTAGCGTCTTGCCCGACGTGGGGAACGCTGTATCCACGAGAAGAACAAATGCTTAAAGGCTTTCAATCTATTCGTGAACTGCCCAGCTTGTGGAGCGAAAAACGAGATATCTATCGCTTAAGAACGATGTTATGGAAAATGGTCTATACCATTCGGGCTAACATTCTCACTGAAGCCAGAGCTCAACGGTTCACAAACGCGCTCAAGCCGTTTGGTTTAGATGCTCAATAGAATTTACCTAAACAAATTTTTTATTTCCCCCAAAGTAACCCGTAGGTATGGTATATATATTCTCCATGCCTAAAAACACCGATAATCATTTTGAAAAACCCCTATGCTTTGTGGACATTGAAACCACGGGAGGCATGGCTCAGCGTGACCGCATTATCGAAATTGGTGTTGTTCGGGTGGAAAGCGGCAAGGTTGTAAAAACTTGGGAACAACTTATTAACCCGGGACAATGGTTACCTGATTTTATTGTGGGACTCACCAACATTACTCCCCAAATGCTTGAGCACCAACCCCGCTTTGCAGACATTGCCGACGAATTGCTTGAGCTGCTTGATGGCTCATTGTTTGTGGCACACAACGCCCGCTTTGACTATACTTTTTTGAAAGCAGAGTTTCGTCGTTTGAACATCTCCGTTTCATGGCCTCATATGTGCTCTGTACGATTATCACGGTCACTTTTCCCCGATCATCGAAGCCATTCACTCGATAGTTTAATTGAGCGGCATAACCTTGTGTGCAGTGCTCGCCATCGAGCGCTTAGTGATGCCGAGGTTATCTGGCAATTTTTTTCTCTTGCAGCCCAACACCATGGCTGGGAAAAAGTGAAGTCTGCCGCTCAAGAGCTGACGAGAAATGTTGCACTCCCCCCTCAATTGAACAAGCAGACCATCAGTGATTTGCCGCAGTGCCCGGGTGTGTATATTTTTTATGGAGAGCAGGGTGAGCCGCTGTATATTGGCAAAAGCAAGCAGATTCGATCGCGTGTGCAAGCTCATTTTTATAGCGACTTGCGCTCGGATACAGAACTTTTAATCAAGGATTTGGTGTACTCAATTGAAGCGCGCACAACTGCTGGGGAACTGAGTGCACTGTTATTGGAATCTGAACTTATAAAAACGCTTCAACCGCTGTTTAATCGCTCCCTTCGTCGACATGAGCCTGCAATAGAAATGCTCCTCACTTTTAACGCAAACAACTACTATCACATCAAGTCTGAATCCAAGCATGTATTTGATCCAGAAAAAGGCGATATGCGCTTAGTGTTTAAAACCAAAAAAATAGCTCAGTGCACGTTAACAAAAGTGGCAGATGAACACCAACTTTGTTACAAACTCTTGGGCCTTGAAACTGGAAGTGAGGCCTGCATGCGCTTTCATTTGGGAGAGTGTCGTGGTGCTTGCGCCAACAAAGAATTGGCAGCGCGCTACAATCTGCGTGTTATTGAAGCACTCAGGAATGTTGCGATTAAGCCTTGGCCCTATTCGGGGCCTGTGGTGTTTAAAGAATATAATGTAGTTACTGGCCAAGAAGCAGCACATTGCATCGATCAATGGATTTATCTGGGTGATGCCCAACATGAAGATGAAACTATACATTCATTACCCCAACATCAAGACTTTGATCTTGACGCATATGTGATCCTTAAACGCTTTTTGCTTAAATATCCAGATAACGTACAACTTTTGTCTACCCCATCAACGAAATCCCTAGTGAATCAGCTTGAATTGACTTTGTATTAATTTATAAAAGCTATCCGAGTCGTATTTGTTGCATTTAACTCTTGCGCCACTTCCGTTTCACGCGAACATGGCTATTGGCATACCTTTCTCTTGAGAAAACAGCTATAATACCAATATGGGAAAAACGAAAACTACCATTAAAGTCGGTAAAGTCGCACTCGTTGGCCGACCCAACGTGGGCAAGTCAACGCTTTTGAACACAATTTTGCAAAAAAAAGTATCAATTGTTTCGGCAAAACCTCAAACCACTCGGTCACTAGTTGAAACGGTTTACAACGACGACCGGGGTCAATTGTTTCTGTTCGACACCCCTGGATTGTTTATCAGTCGGTCACAAGCCGCTTCATTCAATTCTGTAGCTCTTGCTTCTCTCAAACATGCTGATATCGCCTTGTTTATCGTGGATCAAACTCGAACCTGGGGACGAGAAGACGAAACCGTCTTTCACGCACTACAAAAATCTGATTTACCCTTAGTTGTAGCCGTGAATAAGCTTGATGAGCGCATTGACCGCTCAGCAGACTATAGTAGCTTGCTTACTTCTCAAGCACACAAAGTCATTCGCCTTTCTGCGCTTAAAGGTACCCATGTCAATGATCTGTTGCAAACGTTATTTGATCTGAGCCCAGAAGGCGTGCCTGATCCAAAACTCACGCACTTGGATTCTCCCATTTTGTCGCAAACGGGCAGTGATTTTCTGGCAGAGCTCATTCGCGAAAAATTGTTTATCTTTATGCGCCAAGAAATTCCCTATCACGTCAAAACTCGAGTCACTCATTTAGATGAAAACGATACTACCCTCATGGTTCGGGGACAAATAATCGTTTCCAACTCTCGCTACAAGGGCATGATTATCGGCCACAATGGTGCCATGATTGCAAAAATCAGAAAAGCTCTCGAAAAAGAATTGGGTTTTATCACTCAGAAAAACGCTTCAGTCAGACTCGAAGTTGTGGAAGATGAATAACACAAAGCAAAATACTACCCGGTCGCATGCTGCTTTTCGCACATACGACCTAAGGTAGTAAATTGTAATTTGCTTACTTTAACTTCAACCAATTCATATTGAAACTGGTTAGCAAACTTACCAAAGCAGACACTTTGCCTGTTTTGACGGTGGTTTTGCCACCGGTTTGTTTGTTAGAAACATTATCTCCTGTATCGACGTTTCCGCCGACCACATTTTCTGCATCACCATCGTTTTTCTGTTCGGCTTCTTGTTTTGTCTTAGCCGTAACTTTTACTTTGGTGTCTGCTTTATAGCCATTTTCCTTGACTTCGATATCAGTGCTGTCTGTTGTGCAGCAACCTGAAACTTCTGCAGCATTTGCATTACCTTCAGTCAAGATCTCAATTCCGGCTTCAATATCACCGCTAACTATTTTGCTGTCGCCATTGGTGTTCTTGCTGGCCTTGTTGTCACCCGTTTCCAGGTATGCTCCAACCACGTTACCGACTTGAGCTTTATTCTTTTGTTCAAGCTCGGTTTTGGTTTCATGTTTGTGCTCTACTTTGGAATCTGACTTGGCTCCATTGCCGGTTATATCGATATTGGTGTCGCTGTCTTCATCGCAACAAGCTTCAACGTCAGCTTCGTTGGCGTTAACGCTTGTTTCTATCGATACACCTGCTTCGATGTCACCTGATTTGATCTTGGTGTCACCGCCAGTGTTTTTGCTGGCACTATTGCCGCCCGTGTTGGCAGTTAAGCCAACAACATTGGACACGCTTGCCTTATTTGACTGGTTTACTTCGGTTGATTGTTTGTCTTCAACCTTAACCGTATTGTCAGAGTGAGCACCGTTTTCCTTGACTTCGATATCAGTGCTCGCGAAGGCAGGCGTTGCCACGAGAAGTAATAACGAAAGTCCCAATCCACTTACTTTTATTGTGTTCATATAGTTCATTCACCCCCTTTCTTTTTTAGATTACAAGCCCATCGTAACCACAAAAAAAAGAGAGTGCAAGGGTTACTATGGGTATAGTTTGTTTGCAAATTTGAGGATTACTATGCTGTCATCTCAAGTACCATTTTTGCGCGCTACAACTTTATAATTACCCTATCTAGAAATGAGCAATATTAGTCCAAGTAAGATTTTTCATAAGTGGCATTTCTATTACTCGATGTGATCGTGATCACTTTATATTATGGGTTTTGTTGATTCGCTCATTAAAAATGATCCAAACCTGCGGTAGAATAACCTCATGAAAAATCTTAAGATTAAGCCCGAATATTTTCTCTATCTATCGTTGAGTGTTGCAATCATAGGAACGGCATTAAGTTTATACTTCAGTGATGTCTTGGGCTTGCCCCCGTGCACCCTCTGTTGGTATCAGCGCATTGCCATGTATCCACTGATTCCTCTACTGGCACTGGGTATCTATTTCAAAGAAAAAAGAATTGCACTCTATGCACTGCCACAAGCTGCTATCGGATTCTTAATTGCCATTTATCACAATCTAATCTACTACGATGCGCTCAGAAATGCGGGCAAATCGAGTCTTAACATTATTGATTGTGGTATTGGCGTGCCCTGCACCGATCAACAACTGCTTCTGTTCGGTTTTATCTCCATTCCGCTCATGTCACTCGCAGGCTTCGGCATCATAGTCGCCAGTCTATATTATTTTCATAAACAATCTGACTAAAAAGTTATTACGTTTTGTTATCTTTTAGGTGTTACAATTCGCGATATATCTAATCTATGAGCGCTGATATTTTAGCGAGATATAGCAACTTAAAGCCATCAGGTTTAGTGGTTGATGCGTTCAAAACAGATGGTGCAATGAAACTCTTGGTTAATCCAAGAATGCTAATGGATGCAAACCGTGCAGCTAATTGGCCTACCCCAACGTTAAGAATACTTACAGATCATTTTGATAAAGGGTTATGGGAGGATCCTGTAGTTGTTCGAACGATGACTATTGATGGAGAAACGTTGGGTATTGGTGATGGCAACGGCAGAACTCTGGCTATTACCACTGTTCCGGATATTCTGAAACAGGTTGGAGTCGATGGTAATCTTCGTGTAACAGATGCAACCAAAAATTACTTAGATCAATTAGGAGTAAAGGAAACACGACCTTTGACTTTGGCAGAGCTAGGTAGATTGGTAATTTCTGACTCAACAAAAACAGCTGAAGTGTCGGGGCCTAGAGCCGCACATTGGGCACTAAGGATTGCTCAAGAGGAATTTAGACGATTAGGTGATAACCAAATTTCTGGCCTTGGGGCACTTGAATTGCTATCTCGTCCGCAGGCTGAGAAGAGACAATTGCTCTACGGTAATATGCTTCCTCAAGAAACTCGAACAGCCCTACAAAGATTGGACGAAGTGATTGGAAGTCAACTGGGCACTAGAGCTGAAATCCTCCTTCCAAATGCGCTCTGGCTTATGGCAGAAAATCGAGATACGCTTCCACCGGCCGCGGGGGTTACTCACCAGCTAACCGGACTAATTCGGCATCCAGATGTAACACGAAAGTTAGATGTTGAATTCAAAAATGATCCTGCTGCTCGACCTGATGCAACGGCAGCAGTTCTTGGTAATCTAGTTAATTTGGTTACCAACACAACTCAGCCCGAAGACAGAAGGAAATTAATTGGTGGAGTTGTAGCTGATTTGACAAACCCGCTATTAGCCTGGGATACACTTGCTTCTTTATCGCAAGCAAACAGTGCTAAAACTTATATTGACACTGCCCGAAAAGCAAAGCTTGAGGCAGCAAGAGCTGATTCTCGTGCAGACTATATGACCGCACATTACCAAGATTTTTGGGTGTATATATATGAACGTAACGATAGAAAACGTATCGCGGATTTAGCTGAGAAATTGCCAGATTTTGAACGACGATTAGTAGATAGCTTTGCCAACTTTCCCCCCGAAGAGCGTCGTCATGCCCAAAACTTAGTCCACAAAGCACGGTTGGCCGATGCAGAAAGCCAAACAGCAAGCGTTACTATTGCATCGCTTGCTGAGAACTATGGATTACCTGCCAAAACCGTCCAACAACTGAGATCTCGTCTAGCCAATCATAGAGAAATACTTGCAGCTACCAACAACGGCACGAGAGAGCTTGGAACAAATACTAAGCTGGTCAGTCAAGGTGCTCAGGAAGCCCTACGAGACGCTACTGTGATTATGGCCAGAAACGGCTTAGTAGTTGAACTTGGTCTGCAATTAAACTCCGCTCAAACGCAAGAACTTGATAAACTTCTTGGAACACAACTAGATACGAATTTAGTTGGAGGACGAATTTCAGAAACGAATGTAGTCTCTGCATCACGAACAATTGGACATAATCTGGGTGAAGCCTTAAGACAAGTTCAACAACATTCTCCCAGAGATCTTCAAGCAGTATTAAACAAAGGCATGACTTTGGATCATGCTCTGTCGGTAGCTCGACCTGTGCAAGAAGTTCCCCTCAAAGCGACAGATAACAAAGGCCTGTCAGAAAACGAGCTCAATTGGCTTCTGGAAACGTATTCTCCAGAAAACGCCGCTACGTTGCGAAAATATCTCATGCTGGGCAGAGAGATTCCAGTTGAACTAGAACCTGGAATACGAGAGCACCGAGACCTTTTAAACCAAGCATTGCAAGCAATTGCTCAAAGGCGTCGAGACCAAGAAGCAAAAATGGTTAATCGTTTAAATGTTGATGAAGACAATACGTACAGATCTAGCAGATGAATCACTTTCAGCTTACTACGTAGTAGTGCACTTACTGAGCCAATTCGCCAATTTTAAAGCTCGGCAAGAAGTCCCTAGCTTTGCTGGAGTGAGGCGTGCCTGACCCCATAGGCCTGGTTTCAAATAATGTGGTAGCATCTTTGCCGCAGCCCTCGATGATGGCATCGCCGCCACCATGTTTTCCGGATGCGATAAAACCAGTGACGTCATAGACCCCACCATCAATTGCCAGCCAACAATCTGCTTCAACATTGTGCTCCGCAACTTCAGCGAGAGTAAAGGTGTTTGTTTGTGCCGCGCCACTTGCTTCAGAGGTTGCTTCAGAAACTTCTTCTTGAACTGGTTGAGAGCTTTCAGGAGCTTCAGTTTGCGTTACCTGAGGGCTGCAAGCAGCAAGTAAAAAGCTAAATGAACTAATGACTATAGTTTTTTTCATGAGGAATCCTTACAACGAACTATTTTTTGATTTTGCTTAGTTTAATTGACAACTAAGGCTTCGCGCAAGCACACACTTTTTGGAAACTTGATGTAAGCAAGTATTTGTACTTGCATCATACTGGCCACTTGCTATAGTGACATTGATCTATTAACAACTATGCAAACGCATGTATGGAACTTCGGTTAGATTCCGAGACTGTGCCGCAACTGTAATGCTTGAGTTTCAAAAACTCAAAATAAGTCAGGCCTTTACTGCGATTTGATCCCGAGCAGGAAATCAGTCAGCATGTTTCATCATTGCCTGAGCCTTCTTTTTGAAGGCTTTTTTGTTTTTCCACGTTCTTTCAGAATTTCACTTTTATGGACTTCATGTGGCGTGAGGTGCCAATGATAACTGAAGTTGCAATGCAAAAAACTGCAACAAACGATCGTCAGGTTCTTGCATCTCTGGACGAATATCGAACGTGGCAAAGTCTGGCGCACAAAGCGATAGCTCGTCAGAATCCTTGGCATGCAATTGCTACGAACGAAGTTGGAGGCTTGGCATGGCTTGATCAGCAAATGTCATTTGATCGTGAAGTGGCATATCTTCGCGATGCATACCCAATATTTTTTCCTCGCTGGCAAGATAAGCATCCCTACGATACGGAAGTTGAGACGAATGTGGCTTATCACGAATTAGCCTCACTTTGGTTACAAAGTCAAATTACTTTCTTTTTGACTGAGTTTGGGGCCGGGAAAAACTTGCAAATTCAACCACCATACTATTTGCTCGTTGAGCATGATGACGATGGTATGTTTGTTTCTGCGGCAAATACGCGTTATTTTGGTGATGTTGCCAGCCGCTTTCGAGATTTTAATTCTCAAGTTGGTATTGGTTTAGAAAAAGTATACGAAGGATCGGAGGAGCATCAAGAAAATTTTTTAGGTATCGTGGTCAGTCCGACCGAAAAATATCAAGATTTTGGCTCGACAACCGATGTTATAAATTTCTTTGCTCACGCGTTTTTAGCTGACACAACAGAGGTATCCAATGAAGGATTGGTGCTTGGTTGTTATCTCATTCTTAACGAAATACTCTCAAACCAGCAGCGAGCATTTATTCGAAATGCTTTAACTAGCATGTCAGAAGATGGAGGTATTAATCCCGATGCTGTTCGCACTGATGCCTGGCTTTCAAGTGATGAAGCCTCATGGCTCCCAGCGAATCCAGACATCATGGTTCAGCATCCCCATATCGGGCGTCACAACCCCTTTGAAAATTCAGCCCATTTCATGCGCTGGCTCTCTGATAATTTTGAACAAAGATTTGGAAAAGAATTGATTCGACCGGCAGAAATAGCCATGTATGGGTACATCGAGTGGTTGGTTCAACAAAATATTAATGAAGCTTACCAATTAATTAAAACCGGCAACAAATCAGATTATTATGATCTATTGCGGATGATGCTGTTTGAAAGTCAGGCGGTATGGAAGTTATTATCCGAAACAGCTTATCAATCCCGATCTATTGAACAAGGTGATGGCCATCTCTTGCCAGATTTAACTGTATTTCATCCTCCATTTTCGGACTATAAATTGATCGATGCTATGTCCCAACACCTGTGGGCAATTCGATCCGGAAATTTCGCTATTGGCGGCATTCACCCATCAACGGGCGAAGGCTTGAGTCAATTTTGGGATCCGATAGCTCAGGATTGGTTTGGAGGTGATACTTGCTCGTCAAATGAAACAGAAACTTGCAGAAAGTGCGGTCATGAATTAAAAGAAAACAAATGTCCTAAGTGTGAGAAGAAGACTCCGACCAACAAAATCAGAGATTAAGTTGCATTATTGCTCTGTTACAATGCACGTTATATGTATGTCTATTTTGTTCGCCACGGTGAATCTGAAGGCAATGTATTGAAAATTCACCAACTGCCCGAAACACCTTTGTCTAGTTTGGGAATTTCGCAAGCAGCAAGCGTTGGTGAGCGATTACAACACGTTTCATTCGAAGCAATTGTTTCAAGCGATTATGATCGCACTCGACACACGGCACAACTAATTCATACAGACACCACTATTCCTTTTATTGAAACTCCTTTGCTTCGCGAGCACCGCTTACCTTCTGTTATGAAAGGCCTATCGGTCGATGATCCACTCGCACAATCAGCTAGAGAAGCATTGCTGTCAAATGCAAATGACCCCGAATTCCATCACAGTGATGAAGAAAATTTGTCTGATCTTATAATGCGAGCGCAAGACTCTTTGGACTATTTAACTGAGTTGCCTTATCAAAAGATTGTGGCTGTTACCCATGGAAATTTTTTAAAGTGTTTATGTCTCAAAATGGTGTTTGGCAATCTTCTGACTCCTCAATTAGTGGCAGCCAGTTTTAGAAACCTAAAGACCACCAATACGGGCCTTACCGTAGCGGAATATAGTGACAACGTTTGGTCACTCATCACCTGGAATGACCACGCTCATTTAGCTGAATAGTTCTTCTTCCTTTTAGAAATATTTTAAGCATTTCCATCAAGCAAGCCAATAAAATGGTTGTGCAAAAGGTGATCTTTGTTATACTGGATTCTGTTACTAAATACGCTAAGGAGATTTTCATCATGAAAATAACCAAATGGTCGTCCTTGTTACTCATTACCTTGCTTGCCGGCACTTTAGCTGCCTGTTCACAAGAAGCTCCAGTCGAAGAAACCATGCCCGAAGAGATCCCTGTTGAAGAGTCAATAATGGAAGAAGAAGGCATAACCGAAGAAGAAGTGATTGAAGAAGAAGTTATGGAAGAGGAAGTAATTGAAGAAGAGTCGATGGACGAAGAACTCTAACCCTTGGTTGTACTACAAGCCGGCTCTTTAGGCTAACGCTTACTGAGCCGGTTTTTTTATGGACCAACACTTACATAAGGGAGCGCAGGGCACAATACTCACATTCAGCATCATCACAGCGCGAGTGCCAAAATGAAAGGCTACAAATTTCTTGGGCTACCCGTGCAATTGTTGCCAGCAATTCTTGCTGCTCGTCCGGAGTAATTACAAATACCTCTCGTGCATATGAGCCATTTGGTTTAGGTTTCAAAAAATCTATTATTCCCTCTACCATTTTATATTTTCCACCCCTGTAATGATTGAGTAATAGCTGGTAAAAAACCAGCTGACGTTTGTAATCGCCATTACCAACTTTTGTTTTCCCTTCCAATTCATTACGAGATTTGGGTTTGCCCGTCTTAAAATCCCAAACACTCACTTCATTGCGAGCATTGAGTATCTGCACCAAATCGAGCTTACCGCTTAACGTTATCTCTGCTGAAATACCAACGTTGTTTATTGCTAACTCTGATAAAAATGGTGGCTTAATATGAGAAATGTGAGTTTCAAAATAGGGTCGCAAATATTTCTTGCCTTCAGCCAGGAAATCAAGTCTCACTTGTTCCGTGAGCGCTTGTTTTTCAATATGGGTAGTAAATGCTTCAAGAGCTAGCTCAACGGAATTCTTTGAGTGTGACCTAAAATAGACACTTAAAGCTTGATGAATTGCCGAGCCAAATACCAGAGGAGGGGTTTTAGCTTCGGGCATCAACACCAAATTTCTGAAAAAATATCGCCAAGGACAGGTAAGGTAATTATTCAAAGCACTTACTGATAAGCTTTGTGACCGAAAGGTTTCGCTCACAAATGCTTGCATCGATTTCAGGTCTTGCCGCTTAGAGAGAGTGGTTAGCTGAGTTGGCTCGAGTAATCGAGCGCCATTTTCTGCTATCCAAGATTCAAACTGCTGTACCTCCACTTCATTTCCCAAAGAAGTCTCTTGGTCGCTGAGTTCACTTATAAATTGACTCGCAGTCAATTCTTTGCCTTCCAAGTTAGCTTTGGCATAGGTCAAAAGCACTTGGGTGCGCGCCCTAGTTAGGGCTACGTAAAACAATCGACGCTCATCAGCATTTTTGTCTTCTTGATCTAAGTCTGTCGTGACTGTACCCATAGAAGCATAGGGTAAGCGAAACAAGCGCTTTGATTTAGCGTTATTTCCCCAAGACTTATCGTTTACTCCCAATACAAACACATAATCAAATTCTCTGCCTTTAGCGCCATGAGCAGTCAATAAATGCACTGCAGAGGCATGAGTCAGTTTTGAGTGAGATGCTAAACCCACACCGAATTTTTGCATGGAATCAAGCGAGTGCAAAAATTGAGGTAAGGTAAGATCGTTCCTTTTCGCTAATCGCACGCGAACTTCGTGGTACAAGGCAATAAAATTATTAAGCGTTTCCTGGAATGATTCCATTGCTCCAATGTGTTCAATGAGACCAGACTGTTTGAGAATGGTCGTAAAAACTGTGTCAAGAGGTTGCGTATGAGCTAAGGTCGCAAAGGAGCACAGCAAATCATAGACATGTTGGATTTTTTCGACACTCTTCAATTTGGACGGAAGCGTATCTAGAGTATCGAGCACTTCCCAAATTGTTTTTTTTTGCTCCCGAGCAAAATGCGTAATCTTGATAATATCGCGTGGATGAATGCCAAAGTGGGCTATAAAGAGAACTTGGCTCAAAAGCTGGTCATTGTCCAGCTCACATGTCGCGCGAAGCATGAGCAACAGGCTCAAAATCATCGGATCATCGGTGAGGCTCCGCTTGGCTTCAATGACATACGGAATTGCCAAATAGTGAAGTGGTGCTTGCAGGGGATACAATTCCCTATTTTTACGCGTTAAAATTGCAATCTCCCCTGGATCAACTCCTTGATCGAGCAAGGATTTGATTTTCCATGCCACAAACCAACTTTCTTTAACAGTTACCTCAATTTGATAAATCTGAATGCCAGGTGAATTGTTCACATTTTTTGCTGCCTCCAAGGCAATGCGCGCAGGTAAATCGATGCCCGAGGGGATTGGATTATGTGCAATAAGCGCATGTGAATTATCTAAGATATATTGATTAGAGCGATAGTTCTGACTCAAACTAACTAGGAGTGTTTCTGGATAGTCTTGCTTGACCCTCAAAAAATTAGTGAGTGACGCACCCTGAAAACGGTAGATTGCTTGCTTCTCGTCACCAACGACAAATAAATTAGGTTGGGGATGAAAACTTGCCAAGAGAGACACAATGGTGTTTTGAGCGGCATTGGTGTCCTGATGTTCATCAATGAGAATATATTGAAATTGTTCTTGCACTTCAAGTAAAAAATCTGCGTTTGCTTCAAACTTGGCGATGAGTTGCAAAAGCATATCTTCGTAGTCATAGACTTTTCGAATCCTTAATTGTTGCTCGTAGTGCTCATACACCAGTTGTAGCTCTCGATTACGTGCAATAGATTCTAGCTCTTTGGCATAGACACTTTTCACTTTGCCTTTGTGCGCACCCTTTTCGTGATGTAAATCTGGCAGGTTTAGCAGTGCTTGCTCCTCACGATTCAGCGCATCAGTGAATGCAAGTGGCGTTATATGTTCTTTTTTAAGTTCCGAAATGGAAGCGAGCGCATCTTTGACGTAGTGTGAAGGTTCTGCTAATGGTTTGATGCGCGTCAAGGGAAGCTGCATAAATATTTCTTCCAACCATTCTAATTGCTCTAATTCACTGACATGCTCGAATCCAATTATTTCAGGGAAATATTCTGGATGGGAGTTGAGTAAATAATTGGCAAACCCGTGAAAAGTGAAAATTCCCACTCGATAACCCGTTGGGCCAATAATGGAAACTAAGCGCTGCCGCATAGCATTTACCCCCGCCTCGGTATAGGTAAGGGCCAAAATGTTTTCGGGCTCAACTTGGGTGGTAAGTAAAATATTGGCAATGCGCAGGGTAAGCATTTGGGTCTTGCCGGTGCCTGGTCCGGCAATAACCATAACTACCCCTTCGGTAGTGTCCACCGCTCGCTTTTGGTCAGGATTCAAACGCTGGTAGTGGGTTGAAAAAGCACTCGGAGTATTCATAACCGTATTGTACCCGAAAACGCTCAAAATCATGTGTGCATCTAGAGGTAAGCATCAATATCGCAGACCACTTGTGTCATAATGATTATATGATTCTGCTTGCCCTGCTGCCCCTGCTGGTGCTCCATATACTCATTTTGCTATTTCGCCTAAGCGTGTCCCGCTCTGCGAGCGTGGCCCTGTTAATTGCCATAGCAATCGCCTACGGCACTTGGCAGATGACTCCCCTCTCTATTGGTGCATCGTTGCTCAAAGGTTTTTTACTAAGCCTGGATATTGGCATTATCTTGCTTGCGGCATTATGGTTTCTTAATATTTTGAACGTGTCTCAAGTGTTTGTGTTTTTTAAGCATGCATTGTTTGATATCAGCACCGACAAACGCTTCCAAGCCATTTTGTTGGGTTGGTTTGGCGTGGCAATAATTGAGGGAGCAAGTGGTTTTGGCACTCCCATAATGCTTATTGCGCCGCTCATGGTCAGCATGGGTTTTAAACCATTGACCAGTGTCATTGTATGTCTTTTGGGTGACAGTATTACCAGCGTTTATGGGGCAAGTGGTGTGCCCGTTACATTGGGTATGGTGGAAGGGTTGTCTCTGCTGGCAACGCCACAAATAATTTCTATACCACTTATGTTGGCGTTCAAATCGACATTATTTATGGTAACCGGCAGCTTGATTCCGCTGATTATTACCCTAGTAGTGTCACAATTGGAATTAGGTTCTTGGAAGAAAGCTCATGAATCCTGGCCATTTGCCATTTTGTCAGGCACATTATTTTCGGGTCTGGCGCTGGTCATTGCTTCACTGCTGGGACCCGAATTACCTTCGCTAGTTGCAGGTCTAGTAGGCTTACTTATTATGAGCGTATATGCCACCACTCACCCTAATAAACGTGATCAAGTCGAGGAAATCTTAGAAAAATTTTATACGAAACGGGATATTGCCAAAGCACTTTTCCCCTATGTGCTGATTATTGCACTCTTGTCATTAAGCCGGGCAACGTATTTGAGCATAGGCGACGTCTTGCGGGCAAGTGGCGTTGAAATATTCCTGTTGGAAACCAACATCACTCATACCTTTAATATTCTGTATTCTCCCGCAGTCATTTTGGTCATTGCCACACTGGTTTGTATTTATTTATACAAGCTTCATTTCAAAGAGGTTGCTCGCTCATTGAAAGAGGCAGTAGGGCGCATGGCCAAACCATATCTGAGCTTAACCCTACTATTAATGTTCGTGACTCTTTTGCGCTATTCAGGCACGAACAATGCTGGCTTGGCTGCAATGCCTCAATTTCTCGGCAATGCCTTATCACAGTTTTCCATCGGCAGTGGTTGGCTTTTTATCGCTCCCTTTGTGGGTGCTTTTGGTGCGTTTTTAGCTGGCAGTGTTACTGTATCTAATATGATGTTAGCTGTGGTTCAGGTGAATGCAGGCTTGAGCCAAAGTGTGCGACCCGAACTTGTGCTTTCACTGCAATCGCTGGGGGCAGGCCTTGGAAACATGATGGCGCTACACAACATTATCGCTGGCCTCGCGGTGGTAAAAGCTCAAGAATCTTTTTCAAAAATTTTGATCTTCAATACGCTTATTGCAACAGCACTGCTCCTACTTACAGGCACCGCTGCATGGCTCTTATGGGGGCTATAATAATACAGCTCGGTTGACGAGGCTTTCTTCCCAAAATACGTATTTTTGCTCTGGCAAAAGCAATGCTTTGTCCGGCTTTAAACCTGATAAAAATTCAGCTGTATGTGACACGATGAGCATTGTTCCGCGATATGCTTGCAAAGCTTCGAGAATTATTTTTTGAGACAACACATCTAAGTAGGTGGTTGGCTCATCAAGAATGAGCACGTTGAAGTTTTGCAGCATCAGCATAGCAATACTTAATCTGGTTTTTTCGCCACCCGAAAGTGAGCCAATGCTTTGGCGATGCGCCGTCGGCCCAAACATGAATTTAGCTAAGAAGGCTCTGATAGGCCCTTCCATGGCATGCGTTTCCTCGCGCAAAGTATCAAATACCGTTTTGCTCAAGTCGAAGGATTCAAACTCCTGACTGTAATAGCCAATGTAAGCGTTTTCATCGATGGAGACGCTTCCCCTATCTGGCTCAACCAGACCCAGCATAATTTTTATGAGTGTTGATTTACCCGAGCCATTATGGCCAATAAGTGCCACACGCTGACCTTTTTGAACACTAAACGTTACCCCCGAAAGCACGCTTTTGTCTCCATATGATTTATGCACATCTTTTATGGAAATAGGTAATGAACCAATGGTGGCAGGTGTGGGCAATTGCAACTTCATGCGCACAATTTCTCTGGGTAGTTGCGGCAGCTTGTCTTGTATGCGCTCAATTCTTTTTTCAAGTTGAACACGAGCTCTGATCACTTTAGTCACGTTGCTTTGGCGTAAACGCTCAACACTTTTTTTCATACGTTTTATGTGTTGCTCTTGATTTCGAATATATTTAGTCAGGTGTTCATCATGTTCCTGCTTGAGCTTTTTAAATGCCGAGTAGGTGCCCGTATATTCCTCAAATTTTTTGGTTTGTTTATTAATGTAAATAATTTTATCGATATTTTGATCTAAAAGAGCCAAATCATGAGAAACAACCAGAAGCGTTTTTTTGTATGAAGCCAGCCAGTGCATAACCCATTTTTTGCCCGCAGTGTCCAAAAAATTGGTTGGTTCATCCAAAAGAAGTACTTGCGGCTCTGCTAATACTGCGAAAAGAATTGCCAATTTAGTTTTTTGGCCACCAGAGAGTAACGCTGGCTTGGTTTCAAGATCGACAGTGGTCATTTCCATTCGATTCAACAATTCTCGCAATTGTTGATCGCTAGACTTTTTTACAAGAGTTAAGTAGTCCCGAATTGAATGAGCTTGTTGCTGATTCTCGTCGTGAGTTACTTCTTGAGGCACAAGCCGAATGCTGCCTTCTACAACAATCGTTCCTGAATCAGGCCACTCGTATTGCAATAAGAGATTGAATAGCGTGGATTTTCCCGAACCGTTTAAGCCAACTAACCCTGCCTTCTTGTTTTTGGGCACACTAAAAGATGCCTCTTCGTATAGCTTATCGCCCGTGTGACTAAACGAAATGTTTTTTACTTGAATCATACTTAATTAATGTCGTAAGGTATTTTTTAGCGTACCACGAAAGCACAAAGTCAATTCTTGCCACATGCGTGAGAATTGCACAGTAAGAACTATTGCTTGAACCTAAAAAAAGCCGCTAGCTACTTTTTAGGCAATGGTGATAAAGATTGCTGCTAATAAACTTTTTTGTTTATTCAGTTTTCTCTTTTTTTGCCTTTGAAGGTTTGGCTGAAGCCTTGCCCAGTGTTTCCATATCTAGGAGATCCTGTGCGGTGAGTTCATCACTCTCTTCAGCCTGCATGTTCACGGGAACCTCAGTAGGTGTTTCGACTACTTCAGTTGTTTCTGACTTTTTAGCAATCACTTTTTTAGTTTTTGGTTCCTGAGGTGCAAGAATCGAGAGCAATTGATCCATCTTGGCTTCTAGGCTTTCCAAGCGAGCCTCAACGGCATTACCTGACGAACCTCGGCCTGAGTCTTTGTTATCTTTAAAACACTCGTCGCAATAGATGGGTTTGTCATTGGTTGGCTTAAAAGGAACCGTGCAATCTTTACCGCAATTGTCACAGGTTGCATCAAAGCTAGGTCGATCATTTCTTGGTCGATCAAATCGTGAGCCCTGATCTCTGAAACTGCGTTGAGGTCGATATTCATTTCGGCTCTCACGCTGGCCCCCTCGATCGCTCGTTTTATCGAAACAGTTGCTGCAATAGACTGGTTTTTCACCACTTGGTCTAAACGGCACTTGGCAATCATTGCCACAATTATCACAGACTGCCGAAAACATTTCTCGAGGACGACTATCTCTGCTTCCACCCCGGTCATTACCTCTAAATCCCCCACCGAATCTACTGTTACCGCGAAAATTACCTGGCATATTATCCCTTTACACTACTGGTATAAGGCGCAAGTATAGGCTTTTTCCAGGCTAAAAGCAAG
>CAYYKL010000013.1:25220-27260 GCA_964441155.1 uncultured Pseudomonadales bacterium | reverse complement strand
CGGGTGCAGATTCCAGAGCCTGGCGATATAAATCACTGGCTATGGTGTAATGACGCACATTGGCGTCAATAATATTGCGATATGATTGGAGTGTAATTGGCAGGGCAAGAGCCATTATTATGAGGGGTAAGAACTTTTCCTTGACTCCCAGCACTGATAAAAACCGCTTGCCTCGGTAATATACTATGTGCATACCAATGCTCGTGAGAAGTGCTAGTGGGAGGGCACTAAGTAAGTATTGCCGCTGCAAAATGGCTTGACTGCCCAAGTCTTGCGGAAAGGTAAGGTAGGCAATCAGTAGGGTTCCACTGCCCACAAAGACAAGCAAGATAAAGCGCACAAATCGGTGCTTTAATTTCATACTCACCCATCCACCCAAGATAATAAGCAGCACGGGAAGAATTCCCCAATGACTTACCAAGGTTTTAGCATATGCCCACAAAGATGTGGCACTCTTACCCAAGCTTAACGTTGAAAGATACGCGCTGGCTGTTTTGCCTTGTTGGTAGCGCTCGCCTGAAAAATCTTGGCGAGTTACCATAGCGATGACACCTTTTAGCGTTGGTTCAAAGTGCCAAGTGATGTTCGCTTGATTCTGCATGGGAATCATGAGCAGGAGAGGTGTTAGCGCACCCATTACCAATGAAGCAATCAAGGCGAGCTTCAGTTTGGAAGAAATCGTTTGGCGAGCACTCCAGAAATAGTAGACATAGGCCGGAAGCACTGAGACGCTGGCTTGCAAATGTGAGATGGAAATTCCCAAGAGAAGCAATGATGAGAAAGCCCAGGCAAACTTTTTCGACTCATATTCAAAACGACTCAAGCAATACACTGAAACAGTAACCAAAAACAGCCCGAAAATATATTTTTCGCTTATATGACTATAGAGAAAAAAGAGATACGAAAAGGCAAAAGCAGCGGTTGCAGCGAGACTTAAGAGCAGGTGGTCACTGCTTTTCAAGTCAAACATAGGATGGATTGGCTTTTTCTTGCTAAATAGCCTTGATAGGTTGTAAATGAGTGCAAATATGAGTGTGACTGAAATGGATGCTAAAAACACGCTAAATAAGTGACTGTTGGCTGCCACACTCAAGCTAGTGGGGATTTTCTGAAACCAATGGAGCAAAAAATTGAAAAGCGGGAATCCAGGCGGGTGACCCAATCCTCCAGAAAAAGCCGTGGTAATTAGCTCATCAGAATCACCATAGGCCATGTTAGTGAGGGGCATAGTCAAAAAACTAAGGGTGAAAAATGTGCCAAAAACGAGAAAGAGCACTAGGTTGTAAGGTGAGCGTACAGCTTCTTGGCTTGTCTTTTTAGAGGTGATCATGTTTACTTAATGGGAGACAGGAAAACTAGTATCAATTATTTTGACTGCTCACACTATAACGTACGTGGTCTCATTTGGTCAATCGAGGTATTACCTAATTTATGTTTACGCAGCGCGATATTATCTATCAATTATTTTTGGGGCGCATACCAAGTGCTAATGTTCTAGACCACCAAAATCAGGTATTGCATCAACTTGCAGCCCTCCCCTGGCAGCGCTTAGTGTCTCGAGGCATAACCCATGTTTACTTGTTGGGAATCTGGGATAACCAGGGGCCAATTCTAGTTACGCAAGAAGATGGCGTTGATCTGAGTGACACATCCATGAGAACCCCTTCTATTTTTGCCATTAGCAACCACACCCAGGTGAACCCCTTACTTGGGAACATGGATCAACTTAAAGCACTGGTATCAGTTTTAGAGCAGCATAAGCTAAAAGCCCTGGTCGATTTTGTCCCGAACCACACCAGTACTGTTCACTCCTGGGTTGCTACTCACCCCGATTATTATTCCCAAAGTGAAAAAGGCTTTGTGGCAGAGTTTTCCGGTGACGTCTATAAGCTCAATTATGAAAATCCACAAACAGCATTAGCGATGCAAGAAGTTTTGCTCACCATTGCCCAAACTGGAGTTCACGGCGTCAGAGTCGATATGGCACACTTAGTACCCATTTCGTTTTGGCGCGAAGCAATTAGTCAGGTACGCTCAAAG
>CAYYKL010000013.1:0-25120 GCA_964441155.1 uncultured Pseudomonadales bacterium | reverse complement strand
TCAAGTTGGTCGAATCAACACTCGAGCTAACGTTACTTAACTTTCAAGAATCTATCCATATTCCGTTGTAATTGAGGCCTTGTCATGAAACCCCTACTGCCCCCATCATTCTGCAAGCGAGTCGTCGGTGAAGTATTGACGTTTAATCTATCCCACAAAAGTGATAACAAGTACCAAGTTTATAAATTAGTTTCCAACGCACATCTCGATGTTCACGAACATCCCTTTCATGTCCACAAGCAGTGGCACACCTGTTCTCTACAACTTAAGCGCTCAGGGTTTTTTTGGTGGCGAATTGAAGGCAGGAAAACAAAAAATGATCCTTGGGAAAGAGTCGAGATTGAAGATGTCTATCTCAAAGGTGAAGTCCAGGTTGATCCTGCCTGGATGAGCCAAGCAGTTGTCTATAACGTCTTTGTCAGATTTTTCAAGGGAATGACTCAAGCCCAAGGAGACCCAAAACCGGGTGATGGTGGCACCTTTGACGATGTTAAAGCACACTTGTCTACGCTTAAAACCATGGGAATTAATACCCTTTATTTAAATCCAATTCATGTAATCGGCTCAATTCGGCGCAAATATAACCTCCACGATTTTTTGCCTTCATACTTGCAACCAGGAAGCCCGTATTCAATTAAGGATTATAAATCCATTGATCCCGAGCTCACCTATGACCGCGATACGAACAAGCACTTGCTTTCCGACCCTCAGCAAGAATTTAAAGATTTGGTTGCAGCCGCACACTCCAAGGGGATTTTTGTGGTCATGGATTTGGTGTTCAATCACACCGCCCATGACTTTGTATTTCAGCGAATTCGACCAGAGTGGTATCTTTACAAGCAAGATCCCCTCAACCTAGACATGCCCTATCTCAACCCAAGTGATATTGACAAAGGCTTGCCCTGGGGAGATCCACAACACACGGTGCCACCGTTTGATCATGGAGTATTTTTTGAAGACGCAGCCCAACTCAATTGGGAATACATGATTCCTGAGGTTGACGGCTTTGCCCCAAAAAATCCCTCGCTTAAAGAAATGTGGGAGTACTTTATTTCGATTCCACAGTATTGGGTAAAGCATTATGGTGTTGATGGCTTTCGTTGTGATGTGGCATATCGCGTGCCCCAAGCTTTTTGGCGCGAGTGTATTCGAAAAACTCGAGAGTTGTCGAGAGAGCTTAAAAATAATTTGTCGCATGATGTTATATTTATCGCCGAAACCTACACCGACGAGCTTAAAGGCTTACAAGAAGCGGGTTTTTCCTGTGTCTATTCAGATTATTCACACAAACTGGGTCGCCCCTTAGAGCTTAAAGGGTATTTGGATTATCTCTACAATTTGAGTGGCGACTTTTTCCCAGAAGGCTCAAAATGGTTTCTGTTCCCCGAAAGTCACGACTTTGCCAGAACTCCACAAAAGATTTTAGGGGCTGAAACAGGAAATTTTGAGAAGGCATTGCTGGCAAACCAGTCACGCTACGTGCTCACCGCCACATTGCCAGGAGTACCCTTGATCTTTAATGGATTTGAAAAGGTAGAGTGGCAACCCGTCAACTTGTTTGCCTATGGAGCCGTTGATTGGGAGCGTGACAGCGATCTAAAAGAGTATATTGCCAAAGTAAACTCGATTCGCCACCAACATATCGCTTTGCGCAAAGGGACGTATGCGTACGTGGAAACAAATCAGGGCTTGACTGAAAACACTCAATTTTTTGCTTATTTGAGGCAATTTGGCGAGCAAAAAATTCTGGTTGTGGTAAATATGGATGTGCATCACCAAGCTGGACCGGCTACCCTCTTTTTGCCTGAAGATTTTAAACATAACTACACGCTCACTGATTTGTTGACTCAAAAAACCTATAAGCGATCTGGTCAGGAACTCTCAATTGAGCTTAGTCCCGGCCAAAGCCATATCTTTTTGGTTGAGTAAAATATTCTTCGAGTCGTTAGATGAGAAGTCACTAACTCATTATATAGTTCTCACCGCCTGCTGGCGGTTCGAACAATATTGCTGCGAAAAATATTCTTGGAACTATAGATGAAAAGTCTATTCAGCAAAGCATCGTAATAGCGAGAATTAATTTGGTTAATTTGTTGGATCTATCGGAGCTTGCTTAATTCCCGTTAACTCATACACTTCAACCCAGCTCCCGTTGCGCTCGAAGCGGTCAAGCAGCGTGGCTTGATTCGTTTCCAGTAATTTTTTACACTCCATTTGCACAGGCGAATACGGATGAAAAATAAGCAGCCTGTTATGAGATTGTTCTCGGCTAGATTCACCATTGCACAGGGAGAAAGGCAGAGACTTGTCGACATAACCCAAATAAGTTTGAGTTAATTGTTGGTTTTCGGGAAAACTGCCTAAAATCTCTTTGCCTTGATGGGTTAATTCTAAGTATTTCGCCGCTTGCCGGAACACGAAAATCCGATCCAGAGCGGTTAAATTGGTGGGTGGACTAAAGGAATACGAGCTGGTCATTTCAGTTTTCGGATACCAATGCAAGCCTAAAACTACTAAAGCAATCGCACTTACTCCCACCATAATTGCCTGAGATTTATTGGCAGCAATCGCTTCCCCTGCCAGCTCAAGTAATTTGGTGACACTTAGAATCCATAACGGCAAAATCATCAGGCTATATCTGAGCGTGTATTCCTGAAAAAGCGCATAAGCAAGGAGCGTAGTAAAAACGGTGAGTAAAAATCCGGGTAAGCGCTTATCTTTGAAAATCAATGATGATTGCTTGCGCCAAACGATAACGAATGAAATCAGTGCAACCACACTCAAAAACCACATGCCGTTATCGATGAAAAAACTTTCGCCCACATCACGAGCACTGGCAATCAGCGTCGACGCAGATGATGAAAACTTGTCACTCAAGCGCCCATCCCTGGTTGAAAACCAAAAGGAAGTGTAGTGGTGAAAAATAATCGCATACGAGAGATATGCAACCAAAGGTAGCGCAACTAATGCGAGGGCTGCAGCCTTCTGTGTCCGTGTTTTCAATGCCTGACCAGCTACACTTATATAACCAAATAAGGGCAAAATTACAAGAGCAGTTTCTTTGGTTAAGGCGGCCAAGGCAAGAACAGTTGCCGCAAGCACTCGCCTCTTGTTGGAAAGGAGTGCTAGCGAAAGGGTGGTTAGAGCGGCAGAAGGCATGTCCAGGTAAACTTGACTCGTTTCATGCAAAACTATGGGCACACTTGCAAGCAAAAAAGCAGTCAAAAATGCAGTTGACTGTTTAACCAGTTTTTTTGCCAAGAAATAGGTTGAGGAGAGCAACATGACCAAAAATGGAAGTGTAGTGAGGTGCGCAGCCAAGCGACTAACTCCCATAAGTTTCCATCCAAGGGCAACAAGCATCATGATTAACGGTGGATGGGCAAAATCAGAGTGGAGGGCAATGGGCTGATTGAAATTATTTGCATACAAATCATAGGCAGCGTTTATGACAAACCCTGCGCTGTCCCACCAAAATGGTAAATAACGATGCGGCCACCACCAAGCTAGACTTATGCCTATCAGACACACGACCACTACTAAATCAACTATTCGAGGCGATACATGGAGTGCTGGAGATTGAAGTTTTGGAGCAGTCTTTTTTTTGGATTTTTTGCCCATTAGTTTGCTCTTCCCACTTAAAAAACTATTCTTGGGCGGCGTCTTTAAGCATGGCCAGGTGATCAGATACAAAACGGGCAATTTGAGCTCTATTAGAGCCCTCTTGGATTAGCTCGGCCAATTCATAGTCGCCAATAATGTCTTGCACCCATTTGGAAATATCGTTAGGGGTGCGCTCCAAGTGGAATTCAACCGCAGCATCCGATACTGCCTCAAGTGTGGCAGACAAACTTTCGAGAGAATTAACACTCTCACCTGAAACAAACACAAAGGGGAGGGCTACTTCTTTGAGCCAGCGCTTCGCGACGTATGCGGGCAAATTGAGGGTACGCATCATTTGGCGCTCAAGAGCCACTACCATGCCCCAACGGTGATCATAGGAGCGCAGGGCATTGGCTAAGTCTGTATCCCCCACCACATTTTCTACCCAAGATGCAAGGTGATTGTCATCTTTCTTGATGTGGAGAGTAATTTCGTCTTCAGGTAAATTTAGCAGCGCTTGTTTAAGTTCGTAGAGAGATGTCACAAAGAAGCCACTTTCAAAGGCGAAGCCGCTAGCTTCAGGCGTCACATACGCTTGCCATTTGGGGCTTTCGTAGCGGTGAGCATAAAGAGTAGACATAGCTACAGTCTATACAAAAAGGCGCTGTACTTGCAAGAGCCGTTTAGGTTGACTCACCTACACCTATAATCATATGCCCCTCAGCTCTTTTTTGTACCAGAGCAACTAATGAATGTGCTAATCTTTCTTGTTGTAATTTCTCAAATGTATACCTAAGCCAGGACCGACATCTTGTCTTCAACGGGTCTACTTGCACTTGTACCCCCTCCGCCTTCTTTTGAAAAAGCCAAACATCTGAAACAATATAGCTTTGGTTGTAGCCCTGCTTTGCTAGTGGTGATGTGTTTAAGGTTGATCTAATATTTTCCTGATATTAATACACAGCATATTGGCAGTTTTTCAGACTAGCCTTTCTATATGATTCCTCAAAACCCCCTTCAATTAAGACGCTAATTGCTCTATTTGTGCCAGCATGAGCAACAAATAATATTAACTCGTTTGTGTAAGAATTCTCAAGCTCCTGCAATAAATCATACGTGCGACGTATTACATCAAGCTCACTTTCTCCATTAGGGAATCTTTTATTTAAAATGATATTCCTTGAACATGTTCTCCAATCGATCCACTCTTCTTCAATAGCTAATTCACTGAAAAGCCTCCCCTCAAAATCTCCACCATTTCTTTCTAGCAGGCGCTCATCAGTTTGAAAAGAAGTAACATGCTCTCTTAGTGCTAAAGTAGCTGTCTGGACTGTTCTTCTTAGTGGAGAGATTATTATTCTATCTGGATTGAAAGAGATATTTGCAGCTAATGCCTGAACTATGCCTCTGCCATTTAATGGCATATCACTCTGCCCTTGGTACCTCTTTTCTTCATTCCACTGAGTGAGTCCGTGCCGAAGAACTACATATGTATTGGAAGGATAGATTTGCGGTTTTTTAAAGGGTGATTCTCGTGTGCTCATCGGGATGTTCCAAATTTCCATATATTAGTGATATATTCGCTTCCTCTAAACCATTTCCCGGGTTGAACATAACTGTCTTACCTACTTTTTGCCAATAGGAGCCACTTTCTTGAACCGACTCGTGAATATGACCATGAAGACTGATAACAGGCTGATACTTCTTTATTGCCGTAATAAGAGATTTTGATCCTAAGTTCAGGCTTCCATTATAGCTATTGTCTTCAAATGTTTTATCTAGACTTGTCCCATATGGGGCCTCATGAAATAGAGCTACTATAGGCGTACTTACTTGCTCTCCAAAAATTACATCAAGCCCTCCCTTGAGTGTTTTGGAAACGAATGGGGGCTTTTCATAATCCACCGCTACATATCCTTTTTCCGAAGAGTGAAACCCGTGAGTGGTAAACTTTTTGTGAACCTCTTCACCAATATCATCCCAGCATTCCCAATCCTTTTGAAGATATGGAGTAAGTCCAACATAAGGATAGCCAACCACTACATAGTTTTTCCATGTCGCGGTCTTGGTGCCATCAAGATAATGAATACGACCATTTTCGTGCTTCAAGAGTCTTTGAGTGATTGCAAAGTCATCATTTCCTAGAATATAGAAAACCTCTGATTGCTGAGCGATTTTTTCAACAAATTGCAAGAAAAAACTTTTTATAAAATCTTCTTGTGTTTCAACTGTCCTAACCTGATTGTCAGGGCTCCATCTACCGCCATCTTTTGGCCACAAGTCTCCACCTAAAAAAACTATCTCAATGTTATTTTCTAATATATAATTAGACAGCTTTGCGTATTGTTGTATTTTTCCATGAAGATCAGCTGTAAAAACATAGTTCATAGGCTAATAGTTATTATAATGAGTCCTTTCATAACCATCTAAGATATCCAATATATGTTTAGGGGTTTTAAGACTTCTACAAACTGCACTTGAGATTGACCGTTCAACTCCTAAAGTTTCCCTTTCCGAAACTAGCCTCTGAACTGTTCTTGCCCTAAGTAATTGTATCTGTCCTTCAATGTTAATATCATCTTTCATGATAATTGGGTTATGCAAATACTTATCCACCAATAAACCCAGATATTGTTCTCCTTCAACTATTATTTGACCCGGCGTATATGTTATTTGAGTTCCATCACTAAGCTCCTCTCTTTCGCATTCATATAGGGTGACCTTACCAGAGAAAGACCTTTGCAAGTATATGGGTGGTTTTGATTTTGGTTGCACTCTTAATTCTCTCAAAGTAAAAGTATCTGTTAAAGTTGTCTGGGGAATTGCAAATAGCTTTTGTATCGTTTCAATTGGAATTATGTGTAGGCTGCAAGGAACTTTTCCGAGTCTAATTTTGTGCGAAAAGTAATCAACAAAACCATCTTGATAATGTTGATAAAATTTATTTATCCCTTCGACAAGAGCAGGGTCTTGAATTAGTGTGAAGAGGCCTTCAAAAACAGATTTACCCTCATTAACATCTACAACTAATTCCATGTCTAAGTCTGAACCCACAGACCCATCCACTTCCATCCTTGGCGAGTAATACATTCCCCACGCTAGTGATCCAACGTTAATAACAGCGGGTATGCCACTAGTTGCGGCTACAACGACATCCCTCTTTTCTCTAAGAAGGGCGGAAGCATGAAGAGTTTCAATATATCCGGGAATCATGAAGCTATCGTAATAGTGTCTATCACTTATCATGGAAACCCTCCACAATGGAGCACCAGCAATTTCTTGCTCTGTATATTGAAGAATTAATTCTAAATTAGGGTTCTGTAGAGCTAATCTCTCCGCTGCTGCTGATCTAGATTCAAACACATAATTAAAGGGATTTATCTTATCGTCTTCTACGGGGACCACCCATAAAGGGATGTCATAAGCCTCTTGTCCGATGTATCCAGATAGCTCAAACCCTAGATTATGAAGATGTCTTAAACCAGGAATCCTACGCGGTGATAGTTTTAATTCTTTAGTGCTCACGAGCAGAGACCTGAATAACTGAAAAGCTAACACCACTGCTATCTTGATAATTTGCTATCGTACGGTGTTTTATATAATCGTTACATCTTTCACATTCTGCTGTTGGTGCAGAAACATAATTGCTACTGCCTAATAAACCACTTTTTAATAAAGTCTCTAGTATCCTTGGGTTTACTTTTAAGCCGCTTTGAGTAATGTGATAGCGATTATAGATGCCAAGCTTATGAAGCACTGGTCTCAGTCTTCTATTTCTGTAAGCACTATTCTTAAACTCGGACGCAACAGTTAGTGCTTCAGTTATTCGTTGGTAATCTGATGAGTATGAGTCAGTTCTAAACCCTCCTGCTATTGAAGATAAAGTAGTCTCATCTATCCCAAAAGAAAAGCAGTTTATTTCAGATGGAGGTATGAAACCTCTTGCCCTCTGCACTAAACTATTGCGCAAGTCTACTGTAAGGAAATCACCTGAATAGCTTTGATATTCATCTAATAATTCACCTTCCCAGTCAACTCTTGCAAGCTCGTCGAGGGGTCTATTGTTACCATATTTATATTTGTAATAGGCATGTGCAGGTAAATACGAAAGGATTCGATTATTTCCAACTAATACTGAGAAGTCTCCAACCCACTTAGTTATCAAGCTCTCTTGACCTACAATTGAACCTTCTCCAAGGTAATCAACAGTATTTGTGATTTCACTGTTGAATCCGATCATAGCATCATCCTGAATCGTTAACTTATAGTCAAAAGAGCTTGCTAATGAAGATTGCCTGAGTATCCCCATAACATCTATTGAGTGCGAATGTCCGTATCTGTGAACGTTTTTACCAATCCAAACCCTATCACCTACTATTAAACCCCCGCCAATATCGAGGCGACAGTTTTTCGCGATCCTAACCCATTCACCAATCTGGACTTTGGGCATTTCATCTAGTGAAAGATCCCTCATATGATCTTCGTGAGGAATGACAAACTCAACTCCCCTCATTACGTGCGTTGGTTGTATTACTGATATTGCTCTTTCACCACTTTTTATCTGCAAATACTGATTTCCAGTAGCAATTGAGAGATAACCTGGATCAAGTCCAAGAACAGAATTCAATTCCTCTAGGTTACGACCTAAATAATGAGCTCTTTGAACGCTTGAATCTAGATGACCAATTTCTTGTTCTTCAATGAAGGTCGGATCGACCCTATCTGTCGCTAAATTACTATTTATCAAGGTTAAGTACGCATGGAATATCTCTATAGGGGAATAATTCTTCCTTAATTCTAGGGAAGGAGGCTTTAAGATATTAGGGTTGTAATGGGATATTGATGGAGTATATTCTATTCGTTTCATTTTATTAAACCGAAAAATGGTTACATAATTAGTGAACGAATCCCGTACTATTTACATCATTCATAAAATGATACATTTTACGTTACTCTAAAAAAAGAACCCATACGCATTTGTTATATAAGATATGTCTCTATGTGTGCGAGGTGTTAGTGGTGATGCCTGATGTCAGGATAGCAGGCATTAAACCTGGCAAACGTCACAAGTTTGAAAATCTCTGTGCTCCGAGGGATTCAAAGAAAAAAGGACTATTAGTTTAGGTAGCTGTTTCCAAGCGAAGGCGCACGTCTTGCAACACATTCATAAAGTTGACATAGGCTTCATGGGGCGTATGATTCGGCGAAAAATATTTGTGCACATCGCCGTCAGAGAACCACTTGGTACACATATAGTAGAAGTGATCACTAGTGGTAAGCCTTCTCCAATCGTGAATAAGTTGCGGATTGTTGGAGGTAAGCACCTGTTCTTGGAGCGCAAACAAGGATTTAATGGCATTGACTTGGAGAGCATTTGACATCCATGCAGATAAATCTCGCTCCAGATCGGCCCATGAAGTTAAGTCAGGCATATCAACGGTATCCATAACGGGAAATGCATGAGCAGCCTGAGACACAGTCATAAAGGTGTTGTCTGGATTTTTATTGACTTCATGCGGCAGAGCTTTTAAAAACTCAAAAATACCCGTGTCTTCCCATTGGTGCTCGCCGAAGGTTTCATAATCCATAAACAAGTTAATAATGTGTCCGGTGCCATTTACGGCTGAAAGCCACTGAGCATAGGTCTCAGCTTTGAGAGGCCAGCTATGCCAGGATTTATTGGAAAAACGAAAGGCAATGTCGTCACTCAGGCGATAGTTTTTAAGCATTAAACGCATGTCGGGCACATTGACTGGTTGATAGACAAAGTTGGGTGAGCGCCACCCTAAGTAGCGATCAACGCCTTCGGCTAAAATGGTCGTGTAGCCCAAATCAAAAGCGGCCTGGGCGACGTCGTTATTATAGATAAGCTCCGTATTGCGAAACGCAGTCGGAGTGACACCGAATAAGCGCTTGATCATGCCTTCGTGCAAATGGACTTGGTCGTTGAATTCTTGACGCGATTCCAAAAAAGCTAAGCTGTGATAGTAGGTCTCGGCCACCAATTCCACTTTTCCGGTGGCCACAAGCTCCTGAAACGACTCTAATACTTCAGGAAGTTCCTTTTCAATTTGTTCCAAAAAAACTCCGGTAAGTGAAAAGGATACATGAAAATCAGGCACCGTTTTTAGAAGATGTAAGAGAGTTTTATTAGTGGGCAAATAGCATTTACGTGCCACTTTTTTCAAGATTTTAGTGTTGTCTAAACGATCTTGCTTGGTCTCGTCATAATAAGCACTTCCTTTGCCGAGAGAGAAAAAATTGTACGGTTTAATTCTAAATGGTTGGTGAGCGTGAAAATAAAAAACAATGGCGGCCATAGCTTGATTTTGATTAGATCAATTTAAAAATAATTACGAATACATGTGGTGATACACCGAGAGAACTTCACTAGCGGCTTGATTCCAACTTCTCTTCTCAGCTTCGCTACGCGCTTTTCGCGTCACGTCTCGCGCTTGATCTGGGTGGCTTAATAAATACACCATTTGATCGGCCATGAGGTCGGTGTCCCAGAAATCAACTTTAAACACTGATGGCAATGTTTCCCCAACTCCTGATTGCTTGGAGATTATGGTCGGAGTGCCTGACGCGATTGCTTCAAGAGCCACCAGACCATATGGCTCAGAAACTGAGGGCATGATAAAAAGGTCGGCCATGGAATAGAGCATTTTGAGTTTTTCACCGGTCACAAAGCCGGTAAAGATAATTCGCTGACCAATACCCATATATGCAGCCTGCATAATCAGGCGCTGCTCCATGTCGCCACTACCAGCAATCACAAAAATGGTATTCGGCTCTCGGTCCAGCACGCGCTTGGCCGCTTTCAAGAGATAGTCAACACCTTTTTGGAATGTTAAACGACCGACAAAGAGAACAATCTTGTCGTGGGGGAAAACACGCCGAAGGTCCATCGGTTGGAATTCCAGCATATCGATTCCATTGTGTACTACGGCAATATGCGATCGGGGTACACCGTAGTGCTTGATGACCATTTCTTTTTCATAACCGCTCACCGCAATGACTTGATCAGCTTTATGTAACCCCTCATATTCGATTTCGGCGATGCGTTTGTCCAGGTATCCGCCGGTGCGGTCGAATTCAGTCGCGTGCACATGAGCTATCCAGGGTTTTCGGGAGTGCTTGGCAGCTTGCATCGCGGCAGGAAAGGTCATCCAATCGTGTGCATGAATAAGATTGTGCTTTTGGGTCATAGCCCAAAAACCAGCTAAGCGACCAAATCGTAATGCTTCTTCATACAGCGATATGCCGTATTGCTCTTTCTCTTTAGTAGCAGAGAGCAAGACTTGGTAGCGATGTTTAATGAGATATGCCTGGAGAAGTGAATTAAGCGCAGTAAACTTAACCCCGGGAAGCCAGGGGGTAACCACATCCATAAACGGGGTGCTGGTTGGCAGTTTTCTAGGCATTGCGAATGAAATAGGAACACCCAGGGCACTCAAGCCTTTAGTAATTCCATAACAAGCCACACCGAGTCCCCCGCTGTTATGCGGTGGTAACTCCCAGCCAAACATCAGAACCCGTGGCGCTTTTTTAATGGCCATTGATCCTACTTATTCCTTCACCAAAATTTATAACCCTGTCCACTTAAAAACAACCCTTTCGCTATACGGTTACAACAGTAAGGGCCTCGTATATCCATACTAGCTTTGTTTGAAATTTATTGTCAATCACCAACTTGAGAAATTTTGGTAGTTTTTCGATGTAAAATACTTGTTTTATCTATTTTCAATTGGAGGTGCGTTAATGAGAAATTAGTAAAATAGGATATCTTATCGATCAAGATAGTTTATCAGCCAAGCAATTAAGTTATTTAAACCTGATTCAAACTCCGTAGATGCTTGCCAATTAAAGTCTTTAGTTGCTTTTGAAAAATCAGAAACGTAATATTTCTGATCCCCCACCCGCTCTGGTGAAAAAGAGATTTCAAGCTTGTATCCCAATGCTACTTCTAAAAAAGCAATTACTTCTAAGAGTGAAAAAGCGTTATTGATTCCCCCACCGATGTTGTAAATTTCTCCACTTACTTGGTCGATGCTCTTAACTGCTAAGTCATATGCACGCACCAAATCCCCGATATAAAGCAAATCTCTGACCTGTTTGCCATTGCCAAAGATAGTTATTGGTTCGTGCTTGATGGCTTTGGCCGCAAAATGTGCCACCCATCCCTGATCTTCAACCCCCATTTGGTGAACGCCATAAATGCATGATTGGCGAAAAACGACAGTTTTTAAGCCGAATGAGCGTGCGTAATCGCGCACATACTGGTCCGCACTCCCCTTGCTGCACCCATAAGGCGAGTGGAAGTCTAAAGGCTGGCTCTCGCTGACAGCCTGCGTACCCGTAGCTTCATAGCGCTTTTCTCGCTCGGCAAGCGTAAATGAGTCCAAGTTGCCGTAGACTTTATTGGTCGAGGCAAAAATCACTGAGGCTGAAGGGTTATTGAGGCGTACCGATTCCAAAAGCGTCAGGCTCCCAAGCGCATTTACACTAAAATCTTCACTCGGATTGACCAGTGAAGTCGTCACTGCAGTTTGACCTGCTTCATGAAAAATTGTGTGGGATTGGCTTACTACTTTTTCAAGCGCTTGCGCATCGCGAACATCGGCATGCACGAATTCCAAATTGGCTTGGTATGGCTGACTCTGAAGCCAAGAAAGATTATCTTCGACGTGTGGGCGAGACAAGTTATCAAGAATGATTACGTGATTATCCTTGAGATAATAATCAGCGAGGTTGGTGCCGATAAAACCGGCTCCGCCCGTGATAAGAATTGTGCGCATACTACTAGTTAATTCTTTTTAGGTTTTAGATTGGCGTTGACCGTGAATTCTCGCTCAGTGCCATCGGGTAAATCCACCGTGGTCGATCCAGTCATCTGGTAATAATTAAGCAAGTGCGTGTTGAGTGAATCCTTGACCATTTTGATATCTTCGGAAATCTCGGCTATTTTGGTTTTGATGCCGATGACTTCTTCAGTTTCAGATAATTTTGATTGTTGAGCCTTTTCCTCGTTTTTAATCGCTTGCACTTTTTCTTTAGCTTCAGCCAAGGTTGCGTCGTTTTCATAGACGTTAGAGAGCATTTCTCGCTGAGAGCGAACGTTCTGGTTAAGTTCATCCAACTGAGCTGAAAGCCTAGCAATTAAATTTTGAACAGCATTATAGGTTTCTTGATCGAAAGAAGGTTCAATGGACGGCTCGGGTGCTTCGATTGGATCGGGAGAATTAATTGGTGCATCGGACATAGTGGTGGTGCCTTTCAAATTTCACTTGATTAGTAGAAGTGTTTTTGTATTGTGGTATAAGTATAACGTACAAATTATCTAGATCACCAATATATATGCAACGACTTTTGGCCTTCATTTTATTTAGTACTTTATTAGTTGGTTGTCAAACCGCAAAACAAAATACTCAAAGTTCACTCGATGTTTTACCAACCATAACTTTTTTGCCTACAAGTACTCCACAGGCCACAACCAGTGCTCAATCATCAATTACCAAGGATTCTCCTATGAACGCAACTGTCACTACTTCCAAAGGCTCATTCGTTATAAAGCTTGATGCAGCGTCTGCCCCTAATACAGTTGATAATTTTGTCAATAAAGCCAAAAGTGATTTCTACAAAAACCTAACCTTTCACCGTGTTGAAGATTGGGTAGTCCAAGGGGGCGACCCTGATGGTAATGGCACCGGGGGCGGCTCAATGCCAACCGAGTTATCCCAAACACCGTTTGTTCGAGGCAGTGTTGGTGTCGCGCGTGGTATGGATATAAAAATTAGTAACGATGCCCAGTTTTTTATCTGCACCAAAGATTGTGACTGGCTAACGGGTGCGTATACGCTCTTTGGCCAAGTCACTGAAGGCATGGAAGTGGTTGATGCAATGACAATTGGCGACACTATCAACGGTATTACTCTGGAATAATACTCATTTACAATTCGAGCGTAGCGAGAACTAACAAACATCCAGCGCCTAATCATTTCTATAAGCGTTGTAAAGTCTCACCGCAAATTGCGGTAGAATTACTAGGTGAAGCTAAAAAAACCGCATTTCAAACTTTCTTCAGTAACCACAAGTGCGCTAGTCTTTCTTTTGCTTGTCCTGTTTGTGGCCGCCTCTATGGCAATGAGGCCGTGGATTAATTTTGTCCAGCAAGTTCAAGAAGCGATTATCTCATGCGAACAAGCACAATCAGAGATATGCACCAAATCATTATTTGCCGCTCAGAAGGAGCTGGCTCGATTCGCTACTAATACCCGTGTACTGAGTACAGTCCCTATCTTAAATGAAATACCTCCCATTCTAACGTCCCAAGCAGAATTAATATTCTCTGCCGCAAGCATCCAAGCGTGTTTAGTCGATTGTAGTGAAACCGATTTATCTAAAGTTGGCAGCGACGCGCACCGTGCGCTGGAAAGCGCAAACACAGCAATGTCTGCCTCAAGGTTGTGGAACGTTGTTTCCTCAAAATCAAGCACGCTTAATTCCTATCATCAAACCATCCAAGACTTATATGCCCTCAGTGGTCCACTTCAGCCATTCTTTCCTCACCTTCCAGAACTTTTGGGGCAAAATAAGCCGATTACCTATCGTGTCCTGCTGCAAAACAACAAGGAAATTCGACCTAGCGGTGGTTTTATGGGCTCATACGCAAATCTTAGGGTAGAACGCTCAAAATTGGTTGATATGAACGTCGAAGATATTTATGTTCCCGACGGACAAATTAAAGGCTATGTGCCAGAACCATTGGCTATTAAAAACTATTTGTTTAATGGTGATCACCCGGGGTGGCGACTGCGTGATAGCAATTGGCACCCTGATTTTCCAACTGCAGCACAAAGCATTAATTGGTTTTTTGCCGAAGGTCAGGAAGTGCCAGCGGATATGCTTGTCGCCATCAACTTATCAACAGTAGAGAAAATTATGGATATACTGGGGCCGATTGAAGTGTTGGACTACGGCGTCTCCATTGATAGCAAAAGTATCTATGCCATCACCCAAGCCCAAGCAGAACACAACTTTTTTCCGGGAAGCACGCAAAAGGGTGATTTTTTGCGTGCTTTAAGCGATGCGATTGCGCAGCATTTAGTCGCTGTGTCAGTTAAAAAGAAACTGGAAGTTGCTTCGCTGCTTCTCACCGAATTAAATCGAGGAGAAATACTTTTGTTTTCCCAAAATCCTTTATTGCAGAAGGAGTTGGTGAGCCTGGACTATGCAGGCAAGCTTCCGGATCTCGAATGTGAAGATGAAGAGTGTTCACCAAATGTGCTTGGTGTTATAGAAGCCAATGTTGGTAGCACCAAAGCCAATTGCTGTATTACTCGGGATTTTTACAATGAAATAACCCAATCTTCAGATGAATTTACCCAGAAATTAACCTTAACCTTCACCAATTCTAGCTTAAGCGAGCCTGAGCCACCCTATCATTTTGGCGGAGGGTATAAAAATTATATGCGCTTGGTTGTTCCCAAAGACACGATTATTTCGACAATCGCTGTTGACGGCATACCTCTTGCGGATAACGCAATTGATTCGGAATTGTTTGAAAACTACGCGTTGTATGGTTTTTTACACCTTATCGAAGGCGGAACTACTTCAACCGCAACCATTACCCTAAAAAAGCCGCAGGCTCTTGTTAAGCAAGCGACAAACTTAACACTACTTAAGCAACCAGGAATACTAGATGTGCCATGGAATCTTCGACTTGACACTGATCATGGTGCGCTCAATCAGTCGCTCATGCTTTCCAAAACGACAACCATAACCTTTTAATGAATTCGAGAGATATAGACTGCTATACTCTACTAATAGAGAAGGGAATTACATGAAGACCATTCTTATCATCGAAGATAATCAAGCCATTCGTGGAATGCTACGCGATTTGCTCAAGCTTTCTGGTTACGAAGTTCAGGAAGCCAGCGATGGAGCGGTAGGACTTAATATGGCTGTACGAGGTGGCATTGACCTTATTATTTGCGACCTCAAAATGCCAAAAATTGATGGACTTGGAGTTTTAGAAGAATTGAGAAAAATATCTAAAATTCCGGTGGTTATCTATTCAAGTGTGGGCTACGACTTTGCCAAGCAAGAAGCCAAACGATTGGGAGCGATCACTTTTATCAATAAAGACGAGGCAGATCCCAAAGAAGTGTTGCAAACGGTTGAGTATATATTAAACGGAAAACCATAACGCTTGCCATGGACCTTCTTTCAAGCTTGCTTTCTAAACCAGTTTTAACTTATCTAAAATATGCTGCGAAGTTACAGCTAGCCAAAACGAGACCTCAAATTATCGGAGTCACCGGGAGTGCCGGCAAAACAAGCACCTTGGCAAGCTTAGAAGCCTTACTCAAAGACACGCGCAAGATCAAAGTATCTCACAAAGCCAACTCCGAAACGGGCATCCCCCTACATATTTTAGGACTTGCTCCGGAGAGTTATTCGAAAGTTGAATGGCTGACTCTGATGGCTAAAGTGCCTGGGAAATTAGTGGGTTTTTGGCCCAAACATGACACCTACATCGTCGAGATGGGAATAGATTCTCCTTTTCCGCCAAAAAATATGAGTCATTTGCTCTCTATTGTAAAACCCCATATCGGCATTTTCTTAAATGTTGGTACCGTTCATGCTCATGGGTTTGATCAATTAGTTAAAGATTCTGATACCAAGAATCGTGAATCCGCCATTAAACAGTTGATTGCTGCCGAAAAAGGAAAGCTTATTACGAGCCTTCCCTCAACGGGGTTGGCGATACTCAATGCCGATGACCCGAATGTGATTGCGCTACGAGCCGATACGAAGGCTCAGGTGTCAACATTTGGCATGGAAGCTTCAAACACTATCTGGTTTGAACCAGTGGAGCAGTCGCTTGATGGAACCCTGATTCATTTTCACGCGTATGAGCAAAAAGCCACGCTCCATCTCAAGTCGTATTTGTTGCCTGATCATTTTGCGTATTCTTTTGCTACAGCTCTGTGTGTAGCGCTCCACTTGGGGCAATCTTTAGAAGAGGCGGTTAAAAGATTGCAAAACAACTTTGTGCTACCGCCAGGGAGAAGCTCCCTCATTCCAGGCATAAAAGGCAGCTTGTTGTTAGATAGCTCATATAATGCCTCGGCTCAGCCTACCATTGAGGCTTTGCAATTAGTACACAAGCTAAAACCAAACCAAGGAATAGCGCTATTAGGCGATATGCGAGAAATTGGCCAGTTGAGCGAGCAAGAGCATCTCAAAGTCGCCAAAGTTTGCCTAGAAACCACTAAGGAAGTCTATTTGGTTGGCCCACTCATGAAACAATTTGTGCTGCCTTTTTTGCAAAAGCATAATCACCCAGTGAGTTGGCATGGAAGTGCTCTTGAAGCCGCGAAAGCGTGTGAGCGCATACTTACGGTTGGCGACATCGTGCTAATCAAGGGCTCGCAAAACACTATCTTTTTAGAAATGGCAACCAAGTATTTAATGCGCCACAAAGACAAATCACATGAATTACTTTGCCGCCAAACTCCTTTCTGGGAACAAAAACGTGTCAAAACTATAGAAAACAATAACAAATGACTATTCGAGCACATAGAACCCGAGTATAATCACTTTGGCACTTCATGACTTTTAATGTTCGAGCAGTTTTGCGAGAACTTTAGCTTTGAAGTAATCTGTTCAAGAAATTTTATTCTCATGAATGATTATCTATCAAGAAACTAGAGATGTGAAATGAAAAATCGTTTGAAATCTAAAAAATTTTGGCTGCTCATGCTGGTTGTTGTTGCCGCAATTGGTCTGGCTTTATATTTTTTCAATCGTCAAAGACAACCAGAAACTTTTGCAACCACGACACCTCAATTTAGAGATCTCAAGCAAACGCTCGACATCAATGGGAGCCTTAAAGCCGATGCGGCTGTGTCGCTGCGGTTTCCGGCAAGTTCTCGGTTGACTTGGGTTGGGGTGAAGCGAGGAGACTTCGTGAAGCCATGGCAAGCACTAGCCAAAGTTGATACGAGAACGTTGGAAAAACAGCTGAAGCAAGACCTTAACACCTTCGAAAAAGAATTTCGAGATCACGATCAAGTTTTGGACGACAATGACTTTTATGGCACACCTGACCTCAACAAAGAGGTGCGGCGGATTTTGGAAAATGCCAATTTTGATTTGCAAAACTCTGTATTAAACGTAGAAATTCGAGACTTAAGCATTCGATTGTCGACCCTAACGACTCCGATTGCCGGAATCGTAACCCACATCGATACGCCCATAGCAGGTGTCACCGTGTCCCCGACTGACTTCATTCAAGTAGTAGATCCTGACTCACTCTATTTTTCCATTGTCATTGATGAAGAAGACATTGGGCTTGTGCAATCGGGCCAGGCAGTGGTGGTTACCTTAGACGCATTTTCAGACTTGCCCATCAGCGGAACGTTGGGTGCAATCGATTTTAATCCAACCACCTCAGCTTCTGGATCCACAGCCTATGAAGCCAAAGTGAGTGTGCCATTGGACGTTTTATCGGATCAGTATCGCCTCGGATTAAACGGGGTTGCTCAAGTTACGATTGACGAAAAAGCTCAGGCACTGACTATTCCATTGGATAGTTTGATAGAACGTGATGATGCCTCGTTTGTACGTGTCCTGGTTGATGATTTGCCTCAAGAAAAACAAGTGACTGTGGGCATAACCACCGATGAGTGGGTCGAGGTACTAGATGGTTTGAGCGAGGCAGATGCAGTCATCGTGCCTACGGATGAAGAGTAGCTATGAATGCTCAAATCCTGCGCTTGACCAAGGTGAGCAAGGAATATATTTTAGGGGATGCACACTTTTTTGCCCTCAAGGACGTCAGTCTAACGGTCAATGAACATGAGTTTGTTGCCATCGTTGGCCAATCCGGCTCAGGCAAATCAACGTTTCTGCACGTGGCCTCACTGCTTGATAACCCAACCAGTGGCGAAGTCTTCATCAAAAATGCACCGACAAAGAATTTAAGCGAGGTAGCCAAAGCTCGACTGCGCAATCGAGAAATTGGTTTTATTTTCCAACAGTTTAATTTGTTGGCCAAAACCAGTGCCTTGGAAAATGTTGCTCTTCCTCTTTTGTATGCAAAAATTTCACCCAGTGTAAGAAATAAACGCTCGAAAGAAATGCTAGAACAAGTGGGTTTGGGTGAGCGCTTGAAAAACACTCCGGCTCAATTGTCGGGTGGACAGCAACAACGGGTGGCAATTGCCAGAGCCCTCATCAATAACCCGTCGATTATTTTTGCCGATGAACCCACTGGTAACCTCGACAGTGCTTCGGGTGAAGAAATTAAAAAAATGCTTTTAGAGCTAAATCGAAAAGGCGCAACCATAGTTATGGTAACCCACGACGTGACACTCGCCAAAATTGCATCGCGAGTGGTGACCATTAAAGACGGACAAATCGAAAGCGACAAAAAACGATGAATCCCTTAACACTCACTAGAATGGCCCTTCATTCGCTTTGGGTCAATAAAGGCCGCTCAATTTTAACCATGCTTGGAGTGATTATTGGCGTATCAGCTGTCAGTTTGCTGGTAGCCATCGGCAATGGTTTACAAGCATTAGTTGCCACCCAATTTGAATCATTTGGGGCTAATAATATCTATATCTCTCCAGGTAATCCTTTTGGTGAAAGTGGTCGGGGATTTAATCCAGAAAATCAACGAGCAGCGCTTATTAACAACAAAATTGAATATCGTGAAGTTTTGGCCGTCAAACGGGTGAGACAATGGGTAAAAGCTGCTTCAGCCCTCACCCAGGGCAGTGCGCAAGTGAGCTACAAAAAGACGGTGAAGCGCCCTACAGTTGTTGGAGTTGATCCTGAATACCAAGATATTACCCAAACATTCGCGGACAAAGGTCGATTCTTTACCAACAATGAAAATACCAACCGAAAACGGGTAACGGCTCTTGGACCAAAAATTGCTTCAGAACTTTTCGGCTCCATTGATCCCATTGGCAAAACAATACTGCTAAACAGCCAGCGTTATAAAGTCGTAGGAGTATTGGAGGAAAAAGGCGGCGGGTTTGGCGGCCCGTCATTTGATAACTATGTCTTTATCCCCGTGCAGACTTCGTTCAAACTTTTTGATTCAACTAAGGTAACTCAAATAATCGCGCAAAGTAAATCTGAGGAATCAATCCCGCAAACGATACGCGCAATTGAAGACGCACTGGCCGCTCGTTTGGATGAAGATGAATTTAGTGTCTACGAACAAACGCAGATTCTTGATGTCATTAATCAAATTTTGGGTGGTTTAACGGCGGGCTTGGGTGGTATTGCTGCAATATCCTTGGTTGTTGGTGGCATTGGCATTATGAACATCATGCTCGTTTCAGTCACGGAGCGCACCCGGGAGATTGGCTTGCGCAAAGCATTGGGTGCAACACCAAATCTCATTCTGCTGCAATTTTTAATCGAAGCGGTTGTGCTTTCATTCTTTGGTGGATTTATTGGAGTTTTACTTGCATTCCTCGGGTCATTAGCTATTGGCTCATTTATTCCGGCACAATTATCACTGTTTGGTGTCGGCTTGGCTTTTGGCGTGTCGGTGATTGTGGGTGTTGTATTTGGCGTCTATCCTGCCCGCAAGGCATCACAGCTCTCTCCCATCGAAGCGCTTCGTTATGAGTAGCATTCAGACTACATTTCGATCTTGAAAAAATCAATGTCTGCAGCTTTGGCCATTCCTTCGTCTGAGCTGCTGTCTCCAATCATGAGATAGTCGATGAGCGGCACCGATTCATCATATAGTATTCTCCAAAATCCATCCGGATCAGGCTTTATTAATTCCACATCGTCGCGAAAGCAAAAGCGTTCAAAACAATTGCCAATGTTCAACTGTGAAAGGTACGGTATAACTACGGCCTTTGAGTTCGAGGTAAATAAAAACTTTCGAAATCTTCGATCACTTTTAATTAATTCAACTAATGGCACATTAATCTGCATACCCTCGGCATTTGTTACTTCGTAAGCCTCATTAAATTCCCACAACAAGTCACGCAATGGTTTGCCAAACTGTCGAATCGACTCATTGATATATAAATGTTCTTTGCGTGGCGTGTATTCATGATCGGGATTAAATTTGGTGATAATATCTGCAACACCTTTGTGCCATGCTAACCAATCAATCACAATTTGGGCAATGGTTTCATCGAAATCAAAAATGAGGATTTGTTTAGAATAGGATTTTAAGCATTTGAATAAATCCTCCATAGGAATATCTCCCTCCTAGCTTACTTCATTATTCCTATGTCCACTTAAAAAGTTGACATAACGCCACATACCTATCAACATCGGGCACCTCTCCTAACTCTTTCACCTCATCACCTGTTAGCATGAAGTAGTTTTCAACACCCGCTTTCAAAACAACCCGCATTTGAGCTTCTTTATGCTCATTACATCCTCTGCCGTTTGTAACCTCAACATGTGCTGATTTTTTCGTTTCTGGGTCGATTACAAATGCATCGGGTAATGTCACTATTTTTGTTAACAATCCATTTCGATTTATTACTGGTGTATTGATTCTTATTGGGCGTGGTGGTTCAACAATAAGTCCTGCAGATTTTGCATATGAAACGAATAATTGCTCAACTGATTTCCCTTTTGCCATAAGGGACGATTATATCAGTCTTTTTTTTGGATTCCATAAAGGCATGCTGATGCATGTTGTTACAAACACATTAATAAATTAGGTAACTATCCCTTGACGTCATGTAATTCCTGTTGTATACTACGGCTATGAAATCAAGAAAGCCGACTCAGCCCAAGTATACAATCAAACAACTTCGCAAGGATTTTCCAGACGATGATGCTTGCTTGGAGTATATCTTTCATATGCGCTATGGTCAAAATCCAGTTTGTCCCAAGTGCAAAAAGACTGGTTTTTATCGGGTGTCAACTCGCAAATGCTACTCATGCTCATGGTGTGGCTATCAAATCTCACCTACGACTGGAACCATTTTTCACAAATCAGCTACTAAACTAACTGATTGGTTTTACGCTATCTTTTTGTTCGCCTCAGCTCGTAATGGGGTAGCTGCTAAAGAATTAGAGCGTCAGTTGGGCGTGACCTACAAGACTGCCTGGAGAATGGCAAAGCAAATCAGATCACTCATGACTCAAGGTAAAGATCCTCTTAGTGGTACAGTTGAAATGGATGAAACCTACATTGGTGGTAGGAGTAGGGGCAAGCGTGGCCGTGGAGCAGATAAGAAAACCGCTGTGGTGGGCATCGCTCAACGTCAAGGCTCAGTCAGAGTCCAGAAGGTTGATAACGTCAAGTCAGTTACACTTATGCCAATGCTTAGAGAAAACGTCAAACTAGGTTCTGCTGTTATGACTGATGAGTTCCCTGTATACAACCGTGTTAGCAAAGATGGGTATTTGCATGAAGTTATCCAGCACGCTGTTAAAGAATATGTCAGAGGTGATGTTCACACGAACACAATTGAAGGGTTTTGGTCACAAGTTAAACGTTCGATTTCTGGGACTCATCACGCCGTTTCGCCGAAGTACTTACAGCTTTACTTGAATGAGTTTGTCTGGAGATATAACCAGAGGAACTCGCCTCGTCCGATGTTTGATCTTTTACTGGCTCGGGCTTAATTGCTCGATGAAGAAGATTGAAAAAAGCTTTCTTACTTGTTTCTTCTTTAGTTATTGTCATATTATGTATAATACACTACTTTAATCTTAAGTTAGACATGATAATGAAGCAGAGTATAAATCAAAATAAATACGAAAATGCAATTCTATACTTCTTGAAGAACTGCAATAATGTTTCTCTTGGTAGAACAAAGCTAAACAAGCTTTTGTATTACCTTGATTTTATCTCCTATAGGGATAGATCCAAGAGTGTTACAAAAGATTTGTACATTCATAAAAATTACGGACCAGTGCCTGACCAGGTTGATGATATTTTAGTTGCATTAAAAGGTAGTAATAAAATACAAGTTGAGCAAGTTCCTTATAAAGAGAGTTTTAAAACCAAGCTTAATGCTTTGGTTGATCCAAATCTAGATGCCTTTGATGAGTATGAGAAAGAATTATTAGAGAGGATCTGTAAAAAATTTGAGCTTTGGACTACAAGTAAAATCGTTGCTCAAACTCATCTCGAAGCACCATGGTTTTATTCCAAACTTTTTGATGTAGTTGACTATGAGTATGCAAAAGATATTGATTTTTTTACAGAACTTGAAGGTGCTTTTTAACTAAATGTTTGTTCGAGGTAAATTTTAAGCTTCTTTAAGTATTTTTCATACTTTTGTTTCTGTTTTGGGTGTTCATTTTTAAAGCCCATTTTATTTCTATGCTCAATGAAGTCTTTATAAATAATCATTTGAGCTAAATCATAAAAGAAAACAATTCTATAGGCACTACTTTTACCTTTGTTATTTTCTTTATCAGGAACTCTGGCTGACCAGATCTCAAAATTACTACACTTATAGTATGGCTTGCATATAGTAATAGTTTCTCTTTTTTTGGAAAATTCCAGCAGCCAAACGTCAAAGTCAACCAATGTATCTCTGCTTATAGAGCATTTTTTGACGCATTTATTAAAATCATTGGTTTGCCCGATTTGCCACATAAATCTATAATATATACTAATAAGTGCCCCGCACGAGATTTGAACTCGTAAATCCTCCCAGGATGGTCGTTTTAAGGACGACTGCGTTTTCCTATTTCGCCAGCGGGGCATTTTTAGGTACTAAAAAACCCACCACAACCCAGTACTTCGGGAGGGTGGGCATTATGCTTAATCCACACTCCGCCGTAAGTCAAACGTATCTACTATCAATCCTGTCCTTGAATCACCCTTAGATACGGCGGTTATAGAAAATGCTCTGGCTACAGCGCCCTTGGTTTAGTGTTACCTTCCAAGGGTCCTGCAAACAGAGCATTAACAAGACTACTTAGAAAGCAATAATAAACTGAGCGCTGGGTAGAAACTCTACCATAAGCAAAATATCACAATGAAGCTCAAGGGACAATAGCAAAAAGGAGATTAACAAACATCAATTACATGTTATAATGGGATAGTTACCATAAATTAATCGGGAAAAGGGATCTCTTTCAATGAACTAGGATCGCACTTTTGTATAAATGGTTTTTGCAGCTAAAAGCACATCTCTTTCAATCAACGCAAAACCTATTAATTGGTCAGGATCTTCCCTATTTGGAGCCATTCCGGCTTGTAATAAATAACGATCTGAATCAGAAACAGGCCTATCTTCTGTTGGAATTCCAACAGACCAGACCATTTGATCAACAAGTGCTCTACCTATTTCGTATAAATTCATATGTGGTTAATTCCTTTTATTGTTTCGTCTCAATGAAAAGTCAAAACTAAAATATTCCTATAATAGGATAATTAGTTTAGTTTAAATATTCACATATAGCAAGCCAAATCGTTCTTTTTATCACGATCTTATCGGTCGTGCTGAACCATGAAATAAATGTGACCCCACAGGGAATCGAACCCTGGTTACCAGGATGAGAACCTGGTGTCCTAACCGCTAGACGATGGGGCCATCATCTTTTAGGATGCCGCATGTATTGTATCAAGCCTTGTGAAATTTCTCTAACTCGAGTTGGGGGAAACGTCCCACTCTAGCGGATGAGAGGCAAATTTGTTACAATCGGTTGCGTACTTTTATATCTTTCATTGGTAGCCGCCCTCTGAGCGTCTTGCCTGGAGAAGTGGCCTTGGGTTACTAGCCTCAAGTGCTTAACCTGAGGCAGTCCCCGTCAAGGGGAGCAGTTGGAAACAAGCGGTGGTAGCCTAGCCTCAAGTGTTCAACGTGAGGCAGTCCCCGTCAAGGGGAGCAGTTGGAAACAAGCGGTGGTAGCGCAGTTGGTAGCGCGTCTCCTTGCCAAGGAGAAGGTCGCGGGTTCGAATCCCGTCCGCCGCTCATGATTCGTCAGAATCACCATTTGGTGAATCTGACGGAGCATTCTCGATGAGCTGGGATGATAAGTCGCATCGAGCGCATCAGCGCCCGATAGATGCCCGATCAAGTGCTTTGCACATGACGAGGGTAAATCCCCGTCCGCCGCTCATGATTAGTTGCATAGTGTTCGAGTATTAAGCGAGAACTAGTTAACATAGAATTTGTATATGCCAACAAAAAAATCAGAAAAACCATCAATCTGGTATCAAACACCACTCTATCGCTCGACAACAGATCGCATGATTGCCGGAGTTTTGGGTGGATTAGCCGAATATTCAGGTGTTCATGTAACTCTGTTTCGATTGGCGTTTGTATTGTTGACCGCTTTCACTGGGCTTTTCCCGGGCATCTTGGCCTACTTGATCGCTGCTTTAATTCTTCAACCAAAAAGTGCAGAATAGTCTTTGCCTCTATGCCGGATGGTGAAATGGCATCACGCCTCCCTTTGGAGGAGGTTTTCTAGGTTCGAATCCTAGTCCGGCAGCAAAAGAAATCCCGCTTATTGCGGGCAATTTTTTTGCTTATGGAAAGAATCG
>CAYYKL010000012.1:0-28011 GCA_964441155.1 uncultured Pseudomonadales bacterium | reverse complement strand
ACACTACTGGTATAAGGCGCAAGTATAGGCTTTTTCCAGGCTAAAAGCAAGTAAAGGCATGGTAATAGTTGGTATTGACCTCCAAAATTTTGTAAATATCGTTCATACTAAGCATTGAAATGTAAATGCAATGGATATAATGCTTCCATGACTGATATTCGCCAAGCACCAGAATATGCTCACTTTTTGCATGCTTTAGGTTGGAAAACTGCAAGTCACAAAAATGGCTATAGAGCGGCAATTAAACAATTGCTGCCACTTTTTGGCATTCTAAAACTGCAACGTGTGCTACTTGCCACCATTGATTTTGATTGGATCCAAAAAATGGCCAGGAAGCATTTGGTTTTCGTGAATTATATAGAATTAGTTGATCGCTTGGTTGTGCCAATTGATACTCCATTTAATGGGACAACGGTCGCTGCTTTTTACAAGCAAGCATCTCTTGAGCTTAAGCGTAAGGGTTACTCAAGTGTTTCTCATGGCATGCTGCCGTCCAAGACACAAATCATTGATCTCACACAACCACTCGAAAAGCTTGTGAAGGGAATGAAGCCAAAAACTCGCTACAATATCGGCTTGGCAATGAGAAAAAAGCTTGTCATCAGCCTAGTTTCAACCAATGAGTTTTTGTCGAATCAGAAGTTGATGGAGCAAATAGATTCTCTCCTGCAAAAGAATGCCAGGCGTGCTGGCTATTGGGTTGAGGGAAATAATTGGATTCAAAAAAAGCTGAGAGCATTCGACAGAAAAGCATTTCTACTAACAGCGCACTCACCCGACGAACCGCATAAACTTTTAGCAGTCGCATTCTTTTTGCACTCTAAAGATACGTTATTTTATTGGGTAAATGGATCAACTGTTGAGGGCAGAAAATTATTTGCTCCCTCACTACTGATTTATGAAGCACTGAGTGAAGCCAAAAAAAGAGGTCTTCGAGAATTTGATTTTGACGGTGTGTATGACGAGCGGTTTCCCAATAAACGCTGGCTTGGTTACACGCGATTTAAACAAGGATTTGGTGGAAACTATGTGTTCTATCCACCCTGCTATATCAAGCGATTTGCTTTAGTGCGCTAAACATTTACTGGAACCACTTGCCCCTAGTCGCGGTATAAAGCGTTAAATCATACAAAATTGACATACCATAAATCACTGAGCGTTTAAAATTGATTGATGATGCTTCGTCGAAATAGCGTACGGGGACAGCAATTTCACCAATGCGAAAATTGTTGGCGATTATTCCTAGCAAAATATCTTGATCAAATACGAAATCATCGCTGTAACGATGGAACGGCACTGTTTCAATTGATTTTTTACTAAATGCTCTAAATCCTGTGTGATACTCGGATAAATTTTGTCCAAGAAAAATATTTTCTACTAGGGTTAAAGCCCGATTTGCAGAATATTTCCAACTTGGCATTCCTCCCTCGAGTGCTTCTTTGCGCGTGCGGATGCGAGAGCCAAGCATCACATCAAACCTGCCTTCTATGATTGGCTCAATCAATTTTCCGGTTAATGTGCTGTCGTATTGATAATCAGGGTGAATCATAACTACGATATCAGCGCCCTCATTGAGGGCTGAAGTGTAGCAGGTTTTTTGATTGCCTCCATAGCCCCTATTCTGCGGGTGTTTAATTACTTGAAGTCCAAGTTTTTTGGCCAGTTTTACTGTGTCGTCAGTCGAATTATCATCAACTAAGATTATTTTGTCTACCGTATTTTTGGGAATATCTTTGATTGTTTTTTCCAATGTTTTGGACGCATTGTATGCGGGCATCACCGCGATAACTTTTGGTTTTTTCATGAACGTTTCTTTCTTTCCACATGCATAATTGGTAAGCAAAAAAGTATCACTAGACTGGCAATAGAGATGACATAGCCGATTGTAAATGGGGCTGTTTTTTGGTACGAAATAGTCACGTCATGTGCTCCAGCAGGAAGTTCCAATTCGATTCTGCCATCACTGGCAACTTGCGTTTGAATTTCATTACCATCAAGAAAAACAATCTGACCGGGAAAAGCCCATTGACCAAGTCTAACTGAACCGGATTGTGAAGCTTCAACCTCTAATGAAGTTTGATTAAGTGATTGAAGCGTATTGCTAATCGGATGTCCTGGCTCAATAAACGCAAATGGCTTATTGGTAAGTGAGCGTTCAGCTGTTAAAGGCAAATATTCGTCCATGGTATTTGTGGTTTTTTCGGATTGAACATAGTCGGCAATTGGAATCGAGGTATAAAGATTTACGCGCATATGATTGCGATTGGTGTACAGGGCAATACTCACCAAAGAAAGAGTAAGAATCAAGCGCATAAATCGATGCTGAACCAAGATAACTAGCTGACCAGCTAAGAGTGACCCAAACAATACGGCAACCACAAGGAGTCTAAATGGATAATCCAGAGGAAGCACGCGTGCTGTAAAATCCCACAGTGGTTTTGAAAGTTCCCAAATGGAAAAAATGCTTAAAGCAAAGAGCAAAAACAACAATCTGCCCATGGCGAACTTTTTTCGTCTAACTTTGTCTAATGTATTTATTTGCTTGTGTGCAAATGAAAAGTTTCGTTTAATTCCAAGTTTTACAATGGGTATGCCTAAAACAATGGCCAGCGCGAAAAACGCTAACCATTGAACAACACCCACCTGCAGCGAAATTTCACCGTCTTTAGCATTGGAGATGATAGGCCCAAATCCCCAAGGAGAATAGAGTAATTGTTCAATAGTAGCAAAGTTAGTTTCGTAGAGCTTGGAGAAACCTGCACCAGGATCATTGGCACGAATAAGTTTTGAATAAGCACTAAAAGGCAAGAGATAAAACGCTGCCAACCCCAAACCAAGCACCACTCCGAACAGCAAATGTTTTAAAACGGGTAGCTTATGCTTTGTCTTGAGCAGTAAAAATAGCGACCACACAAGCGCAAATAGGGAAAGCATAACGGCTAGAATGAGATGTGACGTAATCACTCCGGCTAAACCAAGCGCAAGTAACACACTGCCCCGTTTAAATTTCTTTTCACCAATTTCCCACATTCCCCAGAAAAGCAGCGGAATAAGCGTATACGCAACGGCGATGCCCGTGGCTGCACTCACAAACGTAGTCAAAAAGTGATAGGGAGCAATCATATATACTGCACCAGACGATAAAGCAGCCAGACGAGATTTAAACACGCGGTTAGCAAAGCCATACATAAGCATGCCCGAAGCCACAAAACTGGCGCCATACAGCACTTTTAAGGCCACTTCGAGTGAAAATCCGAGGGCAACTAGGGGGTAGCCAATAAGCCAAGGCAACGGATAGGAAAATATAAATAATGGGTAGCCATAGCCTCCTGCTAAAGGAGAAATCCAGGCAGGCAACCATTCTCCTTGGGACAAAGCTTGGGTGTACCAATAAAAGCGAGCTACGTTATGCCAAATGTCATGAGCAGTAAAAAGACCAGGATGAAACAATGCTTGCACCGACCACACACCAAGAAGGAACAGTACTATGCTTGGCAATATGTGGCGTGATATTTTGATATCCATAATTTTCATGTGTAATGGTTTACAAAAAATAATTCGCTCATGTAATTGTATTACTGATTATTTTGTAGCGACAATAACGGTCGAGCAATAAGAGCGGTGGCCACTTGAGTCAGTGCACCAATTGCCAGGGCAACAAACATTCCGTCAAGACCATCAAGCTTTTGCACCAACACCACATACATAATAATGGCTGCAATCCGACTCACATTGATCCAAATTTCGTGATCTAAGACATACGCATACTGCTTGGATTCATTTACCTCTTCATATTCAACCGCCCGAGAAAAAATGGGGAAATAGGTAAACCAAAACAATTGGTTTGACAAGCTTAGTGCAAGTAAAAAACCAATCACGATAACCGGATGTTGCGTGAGCATTAAAAGTAAAGAAAACGAGAGAAGTGGCAGCGCACTTGCGAGCAACAAATGAAATCGGTGTCCCTTGGAAGCCTTGCGCCCAATAACATACATCGCCACTGCACTTATCACCACAAACATTGATTGTAGCGTTCCTAAAATTCCCTCGTGACCAAGAAAGTGCAAGGTAATAGTTTCTGGAACTGACATTGCGAGCGCAAATTGGATGGCTGACACAATCACCAAAACTCGGAAAAGTTGCCATTGTTTACTTGGCTTGATCAAGCGCAAGTGCGAAATGGTAATGGTCGGAAAAGTGACTCCTCGCAAATAAAAAGTTCCCAGCACTAATACTAATAATCCAGCCAGTCCCACAATCCGATAGGCAGTAATTTTATCAACGAGTGACAAAATATCACTTGAGGCTATAAACCAACCCGCCACCGAAAGCATGATGAGATCATGGCCGTTTTGCAGCATGCTTTTCAAGCCTTCAAAATAATGTCTATTATCGTCGTTGGTGAAATAGATGTAGGCGCTGTTGCGCACACTCCAATAAATTCCTTGAAAAAATCCACACAGTAATCCTGCAAAGGCAATACTACCAAGAGTTGTGTGCTCATAAAAAAAGACTGAAAATAAGCTCAAGCCCTGCAATATACTGCTCACAATAAACAAATACTTCGGGTTGTATTTCTTAAGCAAAGGAATATTGGCAAAAAATCCAAGGAGCAAGGTAATAAAAAAGGCTATATTAAAAATAGCCACCGCAATAAATGAATCTGTTTGTGAAAACATATATGCATAGGCAAAGGTGAACACAATTGAATCGAAAAAGTTATAGGCAATTGCAGCTGCAAAAAAACGCTGGGTATGGTGCGGCAATAACTGGAAATGATTCCACTCTGTTTGGATTCTTTGTTTTAATTTGTTCATATGTCCTGATGATTGGATGCTCTAGTGCTATCGATGCTACTATTTACAAGTAAAGGCAATAACATGAGAGAAACGGTTTTGTTTGTTAAATCCTACATCGGTACTTGATAGAATTCTCATTATACGCTTCACGCTGCACCAAGCAGCAGCTCTACTATTGTCTCACCTCGCTCAGAGTTCTTACATAACCCTTATACTTGTGTTGTAGCGTTAAAGCTATGTCAAAGCATATTCACGTAGTCATTAACCCTGCCGCCGGCCAACAAGAACCAATCTTGTCATATCTTAATCAAGCATGGCGCAAAAATGACGTTTCATGGGATGTGAGCATCACGCACAAGTCCGGCGATGGTCTGATTCGGGCTAAAGAAGCAATAGATAAAGGTGCTCAAATAGTTTGTGCCTACGGCGGAGATGGCACGGTGAATGAGGTGGCGCAAGCCGTATATACCACTAACATTCCTATGGCAATAATTCCTGGAGGCACAGCCAATATCATTGCCAAAGAACTGGCAATTCCCGCAACTAGCTTAGATGCAGCCAAACTAGTGGTGAGTAAACGGCAAACCATAAAGAAGTTGGACATGGGCAAGTGCAACGATACGCTTTTTTTGATTCGAGTGTCTCTGGGTGTGCTCGCTCATCCAGTAATCGAAGCATCTCGAGATTTAAAAAACACCTATGGCAAACTCGCCTATGGCATCACCACGCTCAAGCACATTGGAAAGCCCACCAAGGCAAAGTATTCACTTATGCTTGATGGCAAGCGAGTGACGGCAACGGGAGCATCGTTGATAATCACCAATATTGGCAATGTGGGCATTGAAGGATTTTCTCTCTCGCCAACTATTTCGACCACCGATGGAAAATTTGACATTATTCGCTTCAAAGACACAAATCTTTCAACGCTTGCAGCCCTTGCAACCAATGTCCTGTTGAAGACAGAGCCAGACAAAGTGGTGAGACGTTGGCAAGCAAAAAAGATCGATACTACTTTGCCCAATAAACAACAGGTGCTGGTTGACGACGTGGTACTTCAAGAGAAAAAGCTTTCTATTGAAGTGCTGCCAAAATCAATTAACATTATCGTTCCCAAATAAAACAGTATGAAGTTCATTACAAGTTTTTTGTTAAAACTCTCCATCCAAGCACAGCGCTTTATCGATCACACGCACCGAAAACTCACTGGATTGCCTCAATTAAAGCGAAGCCAAATTACCCACGAGCTATTCTTAGGTGGTCAATATGGCATCCGCGCCATCGCAACCATGCAAAAAATTGGGATTACCGGCATCATTAACATGCGCACCAGATCATTGAATGATAAAAAATTCGCCGAATACTTTGAAATACTTAACCTGCCAACCCCCGACTTTCATGCGCCAACGCTTGATCACTTACAACAGGGTGTTGGATTTATTAAAGCTCAAGTGGAACAAAACGGCAAAGTCTACATACACTGCCGCTTAGGTGAGGGTCGAGGTCCCACGATGGTGATTGCCTATTTGCTTGCTCTGGGCATGACCTATGAGGATGCACTGGCAACGGTCAAAAAAGTCCGCCCGTTTATTGGCTTAAGTAAAGCTCAAGTAAACCGTCTCAAAGAATTCGAGCGATTAGCTAATCACTCATAAGAACTCTATAATCACGTCATGAATAACATATCGTTTATTTATTTTGATGTGGGTAGTGTGTTGATCGACTGGCAAAATGTTTTTACAACAGCAGCTCAATATCACCAGCTTACGGTTGATGAAATTGGATCAGTATTCGATGAAAACGCTGATGACCTTACTAAAGGGATAATGTCCCCTGCGAGTTTCTGGCAAGAAGTGATAAAGAAATATCATATCAAAAATGCGAGTCACTATGATTTCTTATCTTCTTGGGTTGCTGACTACAAACCCATAGCTCCAACCCATGCACTTATTCATGACATTAAGCATAAATATAACATTGGACTTTTATCAAATATTTATAAAGGCATGCTGCCAAAGCTTTTGGAAAAAGAGCTGATTCCAAATATTGAATATCATTCAATTGTGTTTTCGTGTGATGTTGGCATGATGAAGCCAGAGCCGGAAATTTATGTCCTAGCTCAACAATTAGCTGGAGTAAGTCCTAAGGAAATTCTTTTTATTGATGATAAGCAAGAAAACTTGGATGCTGCTGATAATGTTGGTTGGCAAACATTTTTGTTTAATTCGCAGGACAATGCACATTCTGTGCAACAGCTAAAAAAGCAATTATCGGCAAATTTAAGTCAGCAAAATAGCTAAAGTTAAATGCTATTTAGCTTCTCCTGTAAACTTCCCTGCTTCAACAAATTTGTGTTTGTAGATCATTCTTTCTTCTTCAGAAAATACAGTTAACACTTCTACCTTGAGATAGGTTTTTCCTTCCTTTTGTGCAAGTGAAAGAACTCGACAATATCCCAGAAAATTCCAATCAGAGTGAAAATACGGCAGTGCAATTCGTAAAGGGAGCACTCGTTCTCGCTCAAGCGTTAATTCGACTACTAAACCAGATTTAAGTGAAGAAAAATCAAAATTTTCAGGAAATCGAACTATTGAATTTATTTCTGTCATCGCTCCCATACATTTTCCATTTCTAGTTTAACAAATTATTAACTGTTGTTAAGCGAATCCAAACATGTTCCTTTTTAAAGGTTTACTTGAGCCTCACCAACTCCCCTCGTCGCTTGACAATGTTTTTGTAGTCCCATTGAATATCTCTAGCTTTTTCCAGCCATCGTTTTAAATCATTTTCGTTAACCTCTATTTCGCTTAAATAGTTGATCGATGCGTCCTTAAATTTGCCAGTTCCTGGTTTCAACTCTGGTTCGTCAAAATCAGACCCACTCCAAAACATAAGGCGAACGTTATGTTTTAGCTTGCTATAACCCACAATAGGGTTGCCATCTAAAAACCAAACTGGATGTCCGTGCTAAATTTTGCTTTCTGCTTCTGACAAAGCAGCGTCAATTATTTGGCGCAGCGAATCACAGACAGCTTTGTCCGAAGGCTCTTGAGCACCATTGTAGGACTGAATATCTTTATGCATTTCGAGTACGGCGATTACCTTTTTAAATTTTTTAATTCACTTTCTATACACTTCATCATGATTACCTAACTTGAAAAAAATTGCTTCGTTATTCTTTATTGAATATATTAACCGAATATTCCCCTCAATTGAAATGCTCCAGGTTTGGGACAAATTCCCTCTAAGCTTGTGGGTCCGCAATGAAGGATGTTTTACATTTTCCTTAAATGTCTTTAGTTGTTTTCGCACTTTTTTGAATACTAGCGGCTGTTTGTGTTTAAGTTTTTTTAGCGTATCTGCCACTTCCGGAGTAAGAGAGAAATCCATGCCCTACAGCTCTTCAAAAAATGTATCAATATCCTTAACTGGCAGGGTTTTTCCCGCATTATGATCCTCGAGAGCTTTTTTATATGCCTGTTCAGTTTCTTCAGACGCTTGATAGGTTGGATAATCCATATCCTCAATATCTTTTAGGATAAGATGTTTTATGTATCCAGCAAGAGGCATGCCGAATTTACTTGCTTTACTTTCGAGGAAATCTTTCATATTTGCAGGCATATTAAGTTTAATTTGTGCTTGTGGAGTGTTCATATAAGAATTATAACATATATTTAAGGACATTTTCAGGACTTATTAAGTACCCAGTTATGTGAAACCTCGGGCACACTACATAGAGCACGATTAAAACAACAAGGTCTTCGAGTGCGCTTGTTAAGCTTATTGAGCATGACGTCGATGTGCTTTTGCCTTGTCTCTGGTGTTTTGACTGCGCGAATCCAGCGAATCCAATCCCAATGGGCTAGTGGAGTTAGGTCATTCCATAATTCTTGGGCTTTGGGGGAACTAGCTAAAGCTTGTGTCACATCATCGGGTATATCTGGTTCAATCCATTCCTTGATGGCATCGAGTGTTACGGAAACCTCTTTCCCCACCTTGACCCCAGCTTTTTTAAGCAGCTCGGATTTGGGTTGAAACCAATGGCTGGGTTTATTGCTTGACATGTAGTGTCCATCGGGCTCAAGCACGGTTTGGAAAGGCACACCATTGAGAGTTCCCGAAACCATGGTCATACCTCTTGATGGAAGCTGTGCCGAAGCATCCTCGGGCAGATGAAGAATAATCCAAGAGTTAATTTCAATGAGCTTTGTTTTAAAGATAATTGTTGGCATGATTATTTATATGTAAGTACTTTTTGATTGATTCTACTGCAAAGGGAGATGCTGCCAATTTGTATTTACTCCCAACTTCTTCAATTGACACGAAACCAGTCCATTCGATGTTCGGGTCAGTGGGCTTAGTAGATTCTCCAATCAACTCAGCCTCGTAATAGAGTTGGAGTGTTTGATAGAAACGACCTTTCCGGTGATAAAACCAGTCCATCGCGCTGAATTGCAATGTGCCTATCTTAATTTGCACGCCACCTTCTTCCAAAGCTTCTCTCACTAAGGCGTCCTCTATAGTTTCTCCAATATCCACACCACCCCCGAGCACATCATAATAATTTTCAAGCTTGCTTTTTGCGAGCAATAATTGGCCATTTTTGATGATTAGCGCATAGGCAGAGACTCGCCAGGATATCTCAGAGCCATCATAAGGAACTTCCTCAAGGTTGGCATTTAGAAATTTCAATTGATTTGGTTGCTTCATGATAGATGCCTTGCTTTAGATACTTCACTCCTCAAAAGCTATTTTAACTTGCATCACAAATTTTAGGGAAAGTGAATTAGTTATTATTCTAGCAAACCCCTCCTGCATTTATATCCATGAGGTTTACTTTTCGACGAAGTTCGGACCTACTTCCGAGCAAACATTTCTTCAATCAAGATAAAATATCCATATATTTTAGCAAGCGTATACCAGTCATCTTGACAACTTTTCATAAAATTCCTATTTCTGACTAAGTGTAATTATGGAGTTGGCAAAGCTACTAGATTGTGCCTCTGCTTGTGGATAGCTAAACGGTACCCTAACGGAAGGATAACGAGGAGAGAGAATATGCCTAAGAATGAATAATAAATCCCGACTCCACTCATCGCTATTGGGACTATACTCAGCCATTGGATAATTGCACCAAAAGTTGAAGCCAGCATCCTCTGGATAGAGATTGCGGTACTGCGCACATTTGAATTGAGATGAGCGTTAATCTCTGATGAAAGAAATAGGTCTGTGTTTCCAGAATTGAAAGCAATTCCAATAAACACTAGGTAAGCCCACGGCATGCTTGTGAATCCTGCAGGCAACAAGGAAACAACCAAGAGTGTGGGAATAATTAACAAAAAATATTTGCTTTTGAATATTTTTGTTGTTGCAAGTAGTTTAGCCCCAAGTAGCGCAATTGAGATTTTGATGATCATTGCAGTCCAACTTCTTGCGATGTCATTCAATCCCAATTCGAGCATATACGGCTGCATAAAAAACTGCTGACTTGTATGCGCTATACCAAGAGTTAAGGCGTAGAGAATAGTGAGCTTGGATATATAGGAGTTTTTGAATATTTCGAAAAATCCTAATTTTGCAGTAGTTACAAATTGTAATAACCGAGTTGAAGTGTGAGTAACTTTTTTTTCAACAAATATAAAAGCAGTAAATACTCCGATAAGTGAAGCTAATCCAGATACGATGTAGGGTAAATTTGGTTGCAGTACATACAAATATCCACCTGAAACGATGGAAATCGCAGCACTTAATTGGAATAATATTACAGAACGACTGAGAATCTTAGGATAGATGCTTGTTTTATTATGCATCTCGAGGGTCTCATATAAGACGGGCTTGCTCGTACCCATACAGAATGCTCTACCTAGTCCCCACATAACGGAATATATCAGCATGATCTCTGGTTTTGGGTACAGAGCAATAAAGAACATAGCAAGGGCCATAAACAAGTTGCCAAGAGACAAGGCATAGCGTCTACCGACTAAATCAGCGAAGGCGCCTGTTGGTAGCTGTGCTATAACCTCGGTGATAAGGGATAATCCAGAAAAGAATGCTATTTGGCCGAAATTCAGGAACTTCGATTGATAGACAATCCAAATGGGTAATTGAAAATATGTGCCGAGGATTAGGTCGCTTGAATAATTGGCAACAATATTTCGTTTGATATGTGAGTTCATACGTTGAAATTATAGCGCCAAGTAGTGGAATTAAAGATCATTGCTTTTCTAAACAATGTCTAAAGAATACGCTGCAGATTTCAAAATATTTGTGAAGAGTTTACGCTCTCAAGCCTTGAAGCTTCTCTTAAATGTTGGAAGTGTGAGGGTTCAAGTAAGAAGCAATTGGGGTCGCTTACGTGACGTTACCGCAACTCTGCGACTCATTTTGAGCAATAATCATCAAGAATATCAAGTACATTCTATTCTATTTGATAAAAGCCAGTGATATGTCGTTAGTAGATAACTGATTACAGTGCAATTGTGTAGCGAGTGAGATGTGTTCTTTTGTGTTGCAATCTGCCGCATGGACCAAAAAGTTGTGTTGGTGAAGTATGCCTACTAGCTGTGGGTTAATCATGGGTAGAGGTAGATGCGCTACTTTGGCATTCATAAGGTGCATGGCGTCTATGATATGAAGTGTTCCCAGCTCTTTACCCATCCATTCAGGCAAAGGCTGCAATAAGTATCCGATTTTGGCATTCGATACATTTTGATTGAGATGAAAAAGAATCCCTTGATGTGGTGAGGTAAATTCAATTTTATTGATGAGTTTCTTCTTTTTCACGAGCGCGATAACGCTGCGCATAAACTCTAAAGTTGTTCCCTTGAGTTCTAATTCATAGTCGATGGAATCACCAAAACGAGCGAATACTTGATTAAGAGATGGTATTGGCTCATGTGCATACTTTTTACTAAACCAACTTCCTGCGTCAAGAGTTTGTATATACTCCCACCTAGCTGTGCGGATAAGACCCGATCCGTTGTCTGGGTTTCCCAGTGCATAATCATGGTGAACAACCAACCGACCGTCAATGCTCATGTGCACATCCAATTCAATGGCGCTAGCACCTTGGTCTATTGCCAATTGAAATGCGGTAAGGGTATTTTCTGGAGCTTGGGCGGATGCCCCGCGATGAGCAATTATTTTCATATATCGATCACATCCTCTGCAATCATTTTAACCTTCTCATAACTTATGTCTTGATTAAGCACTTCTGAAAGATGCATGCTTGTAAAGCCGATCATATGAGAAAAGCCATTTAACGTTATATTCTCATTATCTGCAAAGCCTTTCAAAAAGTTTGTCTGCCAAGGGGTATAGTTTGCATCAACTCCAAGAGTTCTTTTATTCCCCCTGAATGCGGTTGGCAAAGGCGACTAGTTCACTGTAGTGGGATCATAGCTCATTTTCCCAACGCCTGTACCGTTATAGATTACGTCGTAATAGCTGGATAAATCAAACTGCTTCAATACCTTAATTGTAACAGTTGGAAAATTCGTTTTGATCTTGTTTTTTAAGGCTACCGTTTTGCTCAAATCGATATCATACAGCGTGATCGAAGATACGCTCTGAGAGCTAAGTGCAAATGAAACAGCAGTAGAAACCCCGCCACAACCTAGCAGTAATATGGATTTATTTGAGAAATCGTATTCTAATTCCTTTGAACATCCTAACAAAAAAGCATCTCCATCTATGTTTCTGCCGTATATAATGCCATTTTTTTTGTAGATCAAATTAACGGTGTTCATAATGCTTGCTTCATTTGAAAGCTCATCGCAGAGATCAATGATTACCTGTTTAAATGGATTAGAAATTACCATACTACAATCATCTGCGTTGTTTCGAAAAATATTGACACATCTTCTTAGTTCTTCTAATTCTTTTTTTGCAACTCTATATTTGCTTGATGTTTTAATTTCAATGGGTAAATATGTGTGATTTATGGAATATCTACTAAATACACTTTTGTAAACATCAAATGTTTTCGAAGCTTTGAGGAAATTTGAGATAATAAAGTGATTCATTGTTTATGCAAAATGCTGGTTATGCAGGATGTCTGTGGAGACAATTATTAAGACCGCTATGGATTCTGGTTTTGAAAGGGATTGAGTCTCATATTTCTCTGCAAGTTTTTTAATATTGCGAATGTTGAAGTACAATTCCAAATTATGTCTTTTATTGGTCAGGATATCTTTAAGCTTTTTTTCAACAACTTGCGATACATACAATTCATCATCCATTGGGGCAAGATATCCCTTCTTGGGTCGATCAACGATTGAACCAGGCAGCAGCTCATTAACGACCTCTCTGAGTGCTTTTTTATCTTTATATAAATATTTAAATTGCTGCTCAGGTAGAGAAAATATAAAGTCAAAAAGATCTTCATCAAGGAAAGGAAACCGCTGCTCGACACCGTGGCTCATGCTCATTCTGTCTCCTTGTTGTACAAGCAAGAATCGTGAAAGTTTCGTGTATATTTCTACCAACTGAGTTGTTCGAAGTGAATCGATAGGAGTATTAAATTCTTTAGCAATATTTTTACGGCTTGAGTTGATCAACTCACTATCAATTTTTGGTGAGTTAAATAAATCCTTAACTGATTTGAGTTCATAAAATTTAGATTCAATACTGCTTACATTGTCGTTTAATACAGGGTAGCCGAGCATTAACTCATCTGCACCTTCTCCACAACAGACAAACTTGTAATCATGTTTGCGTACTTTTTTTGAGAGAATGAATAAAGGCAGAGGAGCTGTGCGGATAAGTGGATGCTCGTTATGCCAAACTACCTGAGATAAAAAATCATCTAAAAGGTTGTCGCCTTTCACTGAATGCAAATTTATCGAAAGATGTTCTGCCACTAGTTTTTGATAAAATGATTCGTCAAATTGTGAAGAGCGAAATTGTACGGAGAAAGATTCTGTTGTCTTATTTGTGTTCATCAAACTCGTAATCGATGCAGAGTCTATCCCTCCGCTCAAATAGGTAGCTATGCGTGAATCATCAGATTGACTTCTTATATTGACTGAATTTGTTAACAATCTTTTTAATTCGCTGTGAATAGCTGCATTAGTGCGTTTTTTTAGTTTTGGTAGTCTCCAGAATCGTTTTTCTGAGACCACTTCATTTTTTTGCATGTCGATGATGCAAACATGGCCAGGTTTAACTTGGAAGATGTTTTCAAAACAAGTCCGAGGAGGCGTTGGTCCGTATAGAAAATATGTTTCCATTAGCCCAAGAGTATCCAATCGGTTACATATTTGCTTATCAATCGCGAGTATCGATTTTATTTCTGAACTGATAATCCAACTGTTTTGATTGTTTGCATAAAACAGTGGGTTAATGCCAAATCTATCTCTAGCAAAGAGTAATTTGTTTTTTCCTAAATCATAAATGAGAAAAGCAAACTGGCCCCTAAGCAAAGAGGCAAAGTCATGAGGATTTTCTTCATACAGGTGAAGAATTACTTCACAATCTGAATCAGTTTTAAATATGTGTTGATCTCTAAGTTTATTCTTTAGCTCTTGGTAATTGTATATTTCGCCGTTGCATACTAATAATAAAGATTTATCTTCGTTAAATATTGGCTGTAATCCATTATCTTTTCCAACAATTGACAGCCTATGAAATCCTAGCAAAGCATTTTCTAAAAAAAGCACATTAGACTCGGTTGGACCTCTGTGTTTAGTGAGTGAGAATGCTTTTTTGAATTTTCTTGTGTATGAATCTTTGACTCGACGAGAAGATAAAACTCCAAAAATTGCACACATATCTTAATTCATTCTGTCGAGCAGCTGCGCCGCTTTTGGCAATAATTGATCAAGCTGTTCTTCTGTTAGTTTCCAGTAATAACTATCACTGGATTCTAGAATAGACCCTGGTTTTTTTGGAATAATATACAAAAATTGTTTATCCTTGTAGAGTTTATAGCGCTTCATTTTTTCTTTAAGAGTTTTAAAATTAATTCCTTGTGGAATATCTTTATGTAATTTAAATTTTCTCAATAATGTATGTTGTTTATTCCAAGTCTCCATTTCTACAATTCCTGCAACCACAGCCAGTGCTAGCTCCATATTCATGCCAATAGACACGCAATCACCGTGTCTTCTGTGTGTGTGGTCATAGGTTTCTATAGCGTGTCCAATATTATGTCCATACAGCAAGCGAGATCTTTCTGACAAGGGTTTTTCACTCATAAGTGCTTTTAATTCAGCACTTCTACTGATTACTGAAAACCACTTATTATCAATCTGAAAAGAACCATGCAATTTTTCAATTTGACTTATTAGTTGACTATCAAAGAGCATTCCGGCTTTGATTACTTCAGAAAAACCTGAGATTAATTCTGGGTAATCGAGGGTTTTTAAAAAGGGGAAGAAGCAAAAACTCTCTTGCGCGTAGTGGATCATTCCTATCGAATTTTTGACATGACGATAATCTATCCCCGTTTTACCACCTATGGATGCATCTACCATAGAAAGTAGTGTTGTCGGAAAAAAGATATGGCTAATCCCTCGGTGATAACACGAAGATGCAAAGCCCACCATATCGCAAATGGTCCCACCTCCCAATGCAATTGCAATATCTGGATGAACCGCAATCATACTACTCCAAATTGCATTCACTTTTTGAAGACTTTTCCCGCTAGGATCGAGCGGCATGGCTTTTGCTTTTACTTTGTATTCAGCGATAATTTCTTCGACGGCCCTTAAGTATTCTTTGGGAAGTGTTTCGTCATATACAATCAACACTTGTTCCTTGTCTTTTAGCGCACTTGAATCAATCTTTGCGGGTAGATTTTTGTAAAAATTCACGATTACATTTTTGCCCCACTCAGGTGGCAAATAAGAAATTTTCTTATCTTGATTCTGCATAGTAACCTTTCCAAGGAGGGGTTAAATTCCTCACTCCTTCTCGATCGATAACACAAGCTGCTAAATAAGGGTCCCTATCTTTTGGTGATATTTCTACTAAAGAGCCAGTAGCGCTAACCACATCCCCTTCAAAACAGTCTCCTCGTGAGGCGGTGTGGTATGCAACGAGTGGCAAATCTGTAAATCTTTGAATCAGTTGTGCTCCCTTGAAAACAGCTACATCCTTGAGACCTAAGATGGTTGGCGTGTACAGGCCATGAACATCATCACTAACAATACCTTCCAAGTGAATATCAGACTCGATCTCAGTCATTAAGAATTCGTGCAAAGGAGCAATTTCAGTTTCTGGATAGGTAAAAAAGTTACACATAATTGTGTCTAGATCATTGTAAAATCTTATTTGCCACGCTTTTCCACCCTCAAACAATCTTCTCTTGGGCTCATGTATTGCCAAATCTCTCATCTTCTTTGCAATCCGAAGATTTTCTTCTACATCGCCGCGAAAAACAGTATCGAGATCATGGAAATGTTCGGTATTACCTAATAATGCGGCGCCTGTTACGCCAAGCGTCAATGCTTCTGGCTTTAGACCCAAGAGCATCATTAAGTTTTCAAAATTTCGGTGAAATTTTTCGTGGTCTACTCCAGTTTTGGCTATCGCTCTGGCTAATCCATTTCTAGAAGGCAAATGAGCAATAAAATCAGATATGGGAAGAATCTGCTTGTAACGGGCGAAGAATGGATTTTTGCTTGTTTGATTGAGTTGTGGATCGAGCTCACCCAAAATTCCCCCTCTGTCAGGATATGCAACTGGCTCATACGTGCCAGGATGCAATGTTACCTTTCGATAACGTTGGCCGAATATCTCTTTATTTCCATTATCATCGGGAGCGTACAACACTTCTCCAAGAATATGGCCCTTAGGATGATAATAGCCATCAACATTAACTATCATCCCATCTTGGCGCACCAGAAACTCTGCATCATAAATTGTTTCAGGATTGACTGGTATAGCTGTTTCAGCTATCTCAACAAATCGTTGATCCTGCATCATTCGATTTATTATTTCACAAGCTATCATGTGAGTTTTATATCTTTTTCTGCATTTCTAAAAGCAAGATCAAATTCATGTATTGTTTCTTGAGCTCTCCTGTTTTTGATCATTTGCACCATAAGTTCTGGCGTGATAGTTACAATGTCAGCACCACAGGAAAATGCCTCTCTGATCTGCTCAACGTCGCGTATGCTGCCCACAATGATTTTTGTGTTTAGGTTATGGTTTTGAAAATAATTTTTTACAGATTCGATAAGTATTCGAGGATAAACAGACTCCGAGTATCTTTCAACCGATTCAATTGTCCTGCCCCAAAACAAACTAACATAATTTGGTCTTTCTTGAGTGCAATTAGATCTACCAGCTTCTGCGGCTAATACTAATTGCCCAAAGTTCATGCCAACAGTCGCATTTGTCCTAATTCTCATTTTTGAAAGATTATTTATTAGCTCCAGTCCCTTGGTGCTCTGGGTAATGATCGGCACTTTGATGGTAATTTTGTTTGGATCAATGGAATTGTAAAATTTTGCAACACCAAGGAGTTTATCTTGATCCCACTCACTGTCCGGTAACTCGATTGATATCGATTGATTTTCATCTAAAAGATCGCATATAAGTTCTATTTGTTTTGGGATATCTCGAACTTGGTCTTTAGTAAAAAGTATAACTTGATTTGTTGTAACGCCCCCAACATAAGGTTGCCAGGTTTTAATTGAGCTAATGTTTCCTGAATCTAAAAAAATTCCATTATTTGACATACTTCCTCATACAAGAATTTTTGCAAAGAATTATTTTGCTTTGAAACAAGGGTATTATCACTATAATCTTCACATTGTTCAGGAAAAAATTAGTTTCTGTTTTTAGCATTGGCTGATTTTCGCTCAACAAGTAAGAGAAATCAATACTTTAGGTCTTTGGGTCGCACTCAAGATCTTACTACAACTTTGAGGAAATTATTAACTGTAAAATATCATTATTCTAATTATTTTTCCTTATCAGCTACTCATCATAAATATTAATAGTAAAGTTGTCTAATACATTTAAAACGACAGTGCTTTTCCTTAGTCATTGTCTGAAAAATTTTTAATAATCGTCTAAAAGCAAAACCCTCTCTTTCATGTCATCATCACCATTTCTGGCAACAACTCCACTACGGAGAGGGATTTGCACTTTGACGCCTTTTGGGCTGTCAGCTCAAATACTAACGATTGTGAAGTGACGCCCAGGCCTCAGCCAGGGTGTCTGGGTAAGTCATTGCCCGGCTGTCGAGCATGAAGACAGATTCCTGGCTCATGCCACCGGAGGTAGCGAGGTTGTAGAACTCTCTGTTCGCTATGGCGAACATCATTCCCGTACCTTCGTATCGACCGCTCGCGTACGAGATCCCTAGGGTGCGGACACCCACCTCTCCTAGGAGGTTCATGACGAGCCAAGGCTTGCGCACCTGACCGTCAAAGAAGTAACTCGTGGCAAGTCGCCATTCGACCGGTCGATAGCCGCACGTGCCGCCGTCGCTGCAGGGTATCGGAGCCCACTCAGTCCCGTCTTCAAAACGGTACTGCACGAACAGGTCCGCGCCCAGCGCGTCGGGGTTGTCCTTGAGCCAATTCCAGATTGTGCTTTCACGTTGGAAATCAGCCCACTGCTGTGCCGTGTACGGCTGCTGCTCAACGCTTAGGCGTTCGCCTTTTTCGTTATACAACACCGGAACAGGCGGGATTTCGTTCTGCGGCACTTGGGCGTCGATGCTGGCGCGGGCTGGCGGCGGGGCGCCGAAGACGACCAGGCTATCAGCCGCGCCGACGAAGGCCCGAACTGTCATGGCATACAACACCTCACCTTCGCTAGAGATGAATTGAATCTGGTTTAATGACGCGTTGGGCGCGTTCATCCATCCGATTCTCTGAACCTCCGCGATGACGCTGTCGCTTGCATTCTTAGGCAAGCCGACTTCATTCAACCGGTTGTTGAAAATGTTGGATGAAGAATCACTACCTCGAATCCAACCTCTCAGGATTGCAAGTTGCCTGCCTGCGTTGTTCCACTCCCAATCGTAGACGGGGCGGATGGTGACAAAGTCCCAGGATGTCTCCCGATTGGGACGATAGAGCACAACGTACTCCTCTTGCCGATTCAGCAGTGCCCTGTTGAATGTCGCGTACTGGTCGGCGTCACCAGCGCTATAGATCGCGTAGCTGCCCGAGCCTTCGAAAGTTCCACCGGGCGTGAACTCAACCCACGGATTGGGTGAAGAGCTTAGGTCGTTGACCAGATGGTTGAGCATCCAGGCCACGCCCAGCGAATCGTTCTCAGTGCCTGGCAAGTCGCCGTGCTCCCACCACCGCGGAGTCAACAAAGACGGCAACCCTCCCACAACCGTGACCGAATGGCCCCAGTTGAAAAAGAAGCTGCCAGTGGCGATCCGCGCCTGCCAGACCTCACTTACAGTGAGGCTGCGAAGCCGGGCCTGATCGATGAGCAACTGAGGCTCGCCGTTGCCTTGCGTACAGGGCACGTCGTAGGCAAACAGCGCATCAAAATCGTTCAGCTCGCTGCCTCGGTACTGCATCAGGTTCCTATTGAACTTCATTCGGACCCTGAGGCCGCAAACCGGACCAGTGGGTGCTTCCACCCAGTAAGTCGCAGTCTCGACGCAGCTGAACCCGGTGTAACCCAAGCAGCGCTCGATCTTGGCCATACCCAAGACTTCTTGACCGTGGACCAGGACATCCTGGGTCTTGATCCCACTGATTTGGTCGAAGATCGTCGTTTGCCAGAGCAACGGAGAGTAATCATTGACGCCCCGCAGCTCCAGCTGATTTACCTGCTGGTTGGGGTTAGAGGCCGGCCCTTCGAGGGTGTAGGTAGCCACGTCTTGCAAGCCCGAGGTGGGCATGTCCGAACGCAACGGAATGGGCTGAGCACCGCAGGCTGCCAGAAGCAACACGGGTACCAGCAACAAGGCCAAAAATGCATATTTCTTCACGATGTTTCTCCTTTAGAATCTGAATGGATTTGAACAAAACAGTTTTTGAGCAGACAGCACCAGGCTATCGCAAAAAAGAGTAAAGACTACTCTTCTTGACAATAGCCTGATACCTTAACTAAAGGAGAAAACCAATAATATTTGAGCTGTTAAAGTGCAAAAAAACAAAACAATACAAAAAATTCACGCAGCAAAAGCGTGACTTTGTTAGTTGTTTTGTGGAATCTTTATTCCAGGCGAGGATTATAGTCTAAAATGAGTTAAATATCAATACTATAGGACTTTGGGTCGCGTTCGTGACATTACTACAACTCTACGACTCATTTTGACTAATAAGCATCAAGAATATCAATTGCATTCCATATTGTTTGATAGCAGCAATGTGTAAGCTAATTGAATCTTTTTAAATCTTCACTAATCCAGACTGCGTATTTTGATTCATTGTTTAAATAAAGACTTTGGATAGAATTATTGATCTTTGGAAAAAATCAGTTACTACTCAAGCGCAAACGTGTGCGGTTGCCCCTGAGCATAATAATTCTTTAGAAGCTTTTTGGGTTATTGCTTCTTTATTAAATTATTCATATATCTATATATTTCGACCATAGCGAGAGTGTCGAGTTTGCAGTATTCCACCAGATCATCTAGTATCTGTTGCATCTGTTCGTCACGCTTGCCATCTAAAACCGCTTCCATCCATAGACGTTGAGCTGATGCGCCTTCTTGAATGTTCAGTGCCTTATAGGACAGCTCGGGCACAAGAACAGGTAGCACACTCTTGATTGATGCACTACCACAAAAATCTTTATCAACATACATACCTTGAGAAAACGGAATCATTAGATCTACGATACGATCGTTGAGTATTTCGTAGAAATCAGTAAATTCAGGTAGCAGTGATCCTAGTAAGCTATTACAGCTTTTCTCAAAGCCCATATTCCACGTCACAACAGATCCTTTGTCGCCAATATGTGACTTTAATCCTTGGCTAAGATTTTGAGCAGGGCTACTATTTTCTTTATGTAGATATTCATAGTGCTTTAGTTCGCTATCGGGTGATTCTAAAACGTGCAGTGAATACTGAAACGGAAGTTGTTGGTATGGTTTTAACCCATCAAAATACGGAACAAGACTTGCTATAGTTTCATAATCAAAAAAATACAGCGGAAACACGAGAGAGTCCAAAAAGTCTTTAATTTTATCTGTATGAATTATCGGTCGCGCAAGTCTAGTCGCTTCTACTTGCAATGCTTGCTTGGGTTTTAATATAAAGTTTTCGGGTATATCCTTTATGAATTCTATGCCTGCATCATTCAGGTTACTTAGAGTTTTGCTATCAAGCTGACATAGATCGTAAATACTGCCCGACTCAAAACTGTTCAAATGTTTATAGACCTCTAGCCACTCACCAAACGCACTTTTTTCCGCAAGAGTTGGCGAGAAGTCAGGATGTTTGCCAGATTCAAGCATAGAAACTGCTTCATTAATCTTTTGAATGGTGAAGACTCTTCGTTGTTTTACTACCTCCGTAATGTCGGTTGTAGCAGTTAGCTCACTAGCAATAATCGCACCATTACGAACATACTGATTATTGACGTGAACGATCGATATATTTCGCACAGAATACCCAGCCCGTTCAAGCACAACCATCTGAAATGCTAAATCAAATTCGTGCTCTGGCTTAGCTTTGGTGCTTGATTTGATTTCATACAGATCAACGATCCTATCATCTATAAATTGCACCACGTCACATATGCAAGTAATGTTATCTGCCTCAAATCTTGCCTGAAACAACGTTTTATTACCATCGGAAATCGCTTTGACTGTTGCCTGCGGAAGTAATAGGTACTCATCATAATTATCAAATCCTAGCCTGAATCCATCTGAAAATAGTTTCTCGGCATACGCTTCAAACATATTACCTGCATCAAAAATTGCTTGCGTGTTATCGTCAATCGGAGGGAGCTTTGTTTTGTCGTGCTTTGTAAGCCATAGCCAAGCAGGGTGCTTTAGAAACATTATGAATTCTGACTTTGAAATCTGCATCAGGTTAAAGCGTTTCGTAATATTCTTTGACGAGCAGTGCCATTAACTTTCGGCGTTCTTCCATAAAATCGAAGAAATCTTCGTGTGTTGCGGTTACTAACGACTTAGGTATCGCATTACTAGCAAGGTTGTCGGTTAGTTCGGTATCGCTCGTAATATCACTACCGAAAAACCCTTTGTACTCTTTTACCTTTGCCAAATAATCGGCAGGTTCGAGATCGCTAACCTTAATATTGATGTCATCACGCAAGTATACGAAATTGGCAATTTTGTTATAGTCGCTTCTCTCAATGCCGTGCTTAACTAAGTAGTTCTTGGGAAATACATGATGCACTTGAGCTGTCGTCATTGACTCAACTTTATTCCCGTTTGAGAGAAAACTTGATTTTCCAAGTAGATTTTGGGCTGCGACAAATACGTTCCAATATGGGCTAGTGATATTAGTTTTATTGAATTCGTCTGGTAGGGTAGAAGACCAATATATATCGGTGAGAGTTTGTTCTTCAATTGTTCTTATGAACTCCTCAAGGTCACCTTTCATATTTATTTGCTTGATGTCGTGCTCAAACTGAGATTCAAATGAACCTGAGTGACGACCAGTCAAAAGAGATAGAACCAGAAGCCTCTTGGTATATTTGTTAGCTATCAGGGTTTCTTCCTCAATATCACGAGCTCTTAGCCAGACAGCATAGGCATAATTGATTACGTTCTTTGAGCCAAACATACCAGTATATTTGAATCCAGAAGCTCGAAGGATGTCTTGCACAAAGTGCTTGAAATGATATTCCCGTGTGAATTTGTAGACTCCAGTTTCAAGCTTTTTGAATGATTCATCAGCAATCTCTTTGTGATTATCACGAGTTTCAAAGTTTCTACCTGACAATAGCGCAACCAAGTCACTAAGCTTTCCTCTGTTGAACTCGGTAAGTGATGCAACACGTAAGATATCGTTATAGTCAGGATCATAAATATCATCACTATCAGCTCTGAGCCAGCTAATGTGATTAAAGTAATCGGTAGCAACAAAGTGTGTGTCATTTTCCTCTATGTCTTTGAAATGAGTTGGTTCAACAGCGAGATTACAAAAGTAATCAATGAACTTTCTCAGACTCATTCCGTATTCATCGCCAGGTTCGTTTTCGTAGACAGCTATCTTACTCATAGCAAAATCTGCATTTGAAAGATTAACTCCTGATGCATTGATGCGAATAAATATCTCATTAACTATTTCTATTGGCAGATCTGCTGACAACACAATGTTTCCAATGTTCTTGTTCTTGACTTGAATCAAACGTAATACTCGGCCGTGCACCTTGCTTTTGTTTGCTTCAGGGTTCTTTTCTATGTATTTGTCTAAGAAGGCGAGTTGGTCGAAGTCATCTGCCATAACATCAGAAATGTCTGTTATCCACTCGGCACCACGTTCTGTTCCCCTATCTTTAACCTTGAAATCTTCAGTTACGGGATTGAATGAAATGACGATTTTTTCATACTTATACTTCTTATTCATCACTTCTTTACCAAGTATCGCTGCTCTTAGGGCAGTTATGCGTTGCTGACCATCTATAAGTACGTGTTTCCCTTGTGAAGTTGTGCCATCCTTGAGTCTAACGTGAGGATTTTGCCACGTGATAATATAGCCAACGGGGTAGCCTTGATACAAAGAATCCATCAGGTTACGAACTTGGGACTTACTCCACACAAATGGTCGCTGAATTTCTGGGATAGCTACCACGCCAGACTGAACCCAAGACAATAAGATACTAACTGTTTGATTGTTTATTGAATATTTTTCCATCTATTTCTCCTGTTTACCCTAGTTCGTTTTCTTTTGCAGATGTTAATGCAGTAAAAAACTGACTCATTTCATTTTCGAACTGATCTTTAGTTATAGCTTCGCCTACTCGTTTGGCAATTGAAATCTTCTGTCTCCCTTTCATTCGAGCTACATCCTCTGGGCTAAATGTCCAAGTTTCCATATATGTTCTTGAATCAGACGGATTATCACATTGCCCCACTTGTTTAACTGGATAGTATTCTTCAATACTATTCACCGGTAACTCAAACAATTGCTTAGACTTATCAAAAGTAGGCATATTTGCTAGTAATGATTCAAATTGCTCTGGAGTAATTTTAGATCCGTCAATAACGACAGTGAAGTTTTTGTCGTAGATACTTGATGTCAATGGAGTGAATATTTTTTCCAATGCACTAACAAGCTGAACAGTCTCATTAAGATTTCCTCTCGCAGGAAGTATCTTGATGTTTTTCATTTCAGGGTAATGTCGGGAGATTACTTTACTTAGAAATTCTACTTCAGTCTGCCCCTCAACAATAATGAAGTTCGAGGGAAGCAAGAGGTCTGATGGACTTCCGCCCAGCAAGTCATAAACTATATTTTGTTTAGCAAAATCATCTTGAGGATCAATCTGAGTTACTCCATCATCAAATTTCTCAACCTTAAAAACTGTTTGGTTTAATGTATCTACCCCGTCTGTTATAAGTACTGACGAGTGTGTAGTTAAGAATATTTGGTCACCATTTTTAGATAAATCCTCCAGGGCACGTTTCAGGTGCCTTTGTGCACCAGGGTGCAGATGAAGCTCACCTTCGTCAATCAGAAATACAAAACTTTTTATATCGGCATTGTCTCTACGATAATCTGCAAAAGTTTGGATAATTGCGAGCATCAGGGCTCTTTGCATACCGTCACCTTTTTCATAGGCCTCAGTAACAACACCATCATCAACTTTAGCCGAGAAGTTTTTAAATAGATCTGTAAGTTCGGGGCTTTTCACCTCAAACTCTACGTCAGTAGTTTCAGGGAACTGCTTTTGTATGTACTTCTGAACGCTATCAGCAAGTTTTCTTAGTTCTTCATAAATTTTAGATTCTTTTGAGCCGAATAGTTCGTAGAACTGATCAACGAAATCTTTATATTTTTGGTCTCCGCTTGCTAGTATTTCGTTCAATACGCCAGAAAGCATCGTTCCTATCTGAGTCGTCTTTCCGTATTTGAGTGCTTCTTTTAAGTTGTTTTCGGTCTGCACAAATTCAATATTCGGAAGAAAGTCGTTAAGGGCTTTATCGAAGCCAGTACCAGGATCTACAAGCTCACCCTGGTCATTCAGAATACATCTTGAGCTTTTGCCTTTTTCATCGACCGTTCTAACCAGCGTAACTTTATCTGCATCACCTATCTTTTTTGAGAGGGTTGTTCTGTTTTTCTCATTTTTCATTTTTTCTAAGGCACCAGTAACATCATCAAAAGTTATTTTTACCTCTGGCTGATCTGAGCATCCCTTGCGTTGATGTGCTTCAGTAGAGCCACCATTATAAAACCAGTCCAGTGCAGTGAGAAAATTTGTTTTCCCGTGATTATTCTGACCAACAAATATATTAATCTTGGAGACATCAATAACTACATCTTCTAAAGATCTAAAATTTTTTATCTGAACAGTTGTTATTCTCATTTTGTTGACTCTTCAATTATTGATATCTCTTCCTTGCTTAATTTCAGGATCTTATAGCAAAGCTCATCTATTTCGTTAGTGGTTTGTTCGAGTTCTTTTGAAGAAATATCATTAGAAGATATATGCTTTACTTTCGTAACCATTGAATCTACTAAAGGTTTATTCTCCTCGTCTATGATAGGTATTCTGACACTTCTGAGATGTCGAGGATAGAAGTGGAGCCCATTTGCAAAAAGCTCAATGAAATACCAAGTTGAAACCTTTGCGTTCAGGACTCCTAGAATATATTCCAGAGGATATTTATTTGAATTATCAATCAATCTTGCAGTTAGTCCATTTTTTACTTGACGATATTGTAGACCAGCCAGCGTAGAATAAGGAACGGCGTTAATTATTGCGTCGTTATTATAGAGGCTTCTTTCGTCAAGTATAGCCTGGATACCACCTCTTCCTACGAGATTTTTGACTATAATCTTTCTTGACTCAAATAACTCAGAAAACACGGGTGCTTTGTGCTTCTTGGGTTGATAATCTAGATATTTAATTGATTTGATCTTATATTTCTCAAAATACTTACCCTCAATATAGTTTTTAAGCCCATCCACGTACTCATCTTTTATATATACGTCTTTTTTTATCTTCTCCTTTGTGCTGTGTAATTCAGCACCTTTACTTGTATAAAGAAGCTCAGCGAGTGGAATACTTCTGTTGTTTACTATTTCAATCAATCTTATGCTATTTTCGGTCAGATTAATCTTAAAATTTAGATCATCGTGCAACTTAAAAATTGAAGTGTTTATATTTTTGTATTGTAAGTCCGTTAGGATTGGTAAATTTGCACTCTCGTGTTTGTACACCTGTATATTGCGATCACCTGAAGACTGTGAATTTTCTAGTATAGTAATCTGGGTATCAACAGTAGCTGAATCAAAAACTTGATGAGCCGAAAAATCTAGTAGACTTATTATTTTTTTAGACAAAAATAATTTACGCAGTTCAGTACCGTAGCTTTGAGCCATCCACTTGTTACTTGTAATAAAACACAAAATACCCGAATTTTTTAATACAGATAGGCTCATTTCGTAGAAAAGTACATAAAGATCATAGTGGCCAGAAGCCGTCTTGTATATTTTTTCGTAAACCTTTTTTGCGTCAGCTTTTATTTTCCATATACTCACGTATGGCGGATTGCCGATTACAATATCAAATCCCGAAAGTCCAAACATCTGCTCTGTATCAAAAAACTCTGCCGGATGGTTGTTTTTGAACGGATCAAAGCTTTTTAGCTGCTTGGTTCGGGCATTCTCAAATAAGTTAGACTTACTGTCCTTGAGTTTATAATACTTCATCTGCAAATCTCTTTTTGTGTGTCGTTTACGTGCGTTAAAGTATTTAGTACGTATCTGGGCCAGCTTTTGATGCAGTTCTGGGTCGTTGAAAATGTCTACTTTACTATCCTCGAGCGGAACCAGACTATTTGCACAAACAAACTTGAAATCAAGATTCGGGAGAGGCTCAACATTGCGACTATCTTCTTCGTCAACAATTAATGAAAGCCAAGCTCTGAGCCTAGCAATCTCAACCGCCATTGGTTCTATATCAACACCAAATATATTATTCTGAATTATTTCCAGTTTTGTTCTGTATGGATCAAAACGGCTTTCTAGTCTTTCGTATGTTTTAAGACATAGCTGGAGCATACCCATTGGGAATGCTCCTGACCCGCAGGCAGGGTCTAAGATAGCCACAGCATCTATAGCTTCGATAATTTGAGCTCTATATTCTTTAGGCACACTATCTCTTTTGCTATTCGTGCCGGCAGTAGCCCACTGTCTATCGCTGGTATCAAGTAAATCATCTACGGCTTTTTTATATCTACTATCGTCTAGATTGTGGCCATAAAGATAGTTTCTAAGGGACTCTCGGCACATATAGCTAACTATTTCTCTTGGGGTGTAAAACGCACCTTTCGCTTTACGAGCCTGCTCGCCCGACTCTTCTAATTGTGTAGCTAGGAGACTTTCAAAGACACGTCCAAGCATTTCGGGATCAATAGCAATTTGTTCGTATTCAGGGCTTGATTCGTCAGTCGTGAAGTTAAACTCTTCAAAGTGGTCGTATAAATTGGTAAAGAAACCTTCTGGTAATGTAAGTGAGTCATCTTTGTACCAATCGTTCTCGTGGGGTTCAAAAAGACCGCCGTTCAGGTATGGTGTTTTCTGGTCTGTCTTGAATAAGCTTGGTTGATCATCTACAAGAAGTTCTGGGAATAGTGCCTTCTGGTGCTGTTTAGTTAGTTCGTCTCGTTCATCAATAGGCGTGTTGAGGGTTAAGAAGAAAAGTCGCTCTAGTGATTGCTTGTAATGAGCAGTTGCATCGGCACCGTGAGTATTGAAGTAGCCAATACTTTCATCAATAATGCCTTTCTTACGCAAGAACCAACAGAACAGCAGGCGTCCGAGTAATCTGCTAGCGAACAGCTTAGCTTCTTCTTCGTCTTTATCAATAGATTTAAGATGTTGCAATAGTTCTGTAAAGCTATTAGATACGCCGTCGTAAAACTTCTGATTGACGCTCTTGAGCTTGAAGCTTTCCCATAGCGTTGTATGCAGTGCTTCTTGAGTATGAAGCGATCCAGCACCGAGCCATTTTTCAAAGATTTCTTTCTGAGTGTTGTTCAGTCGTCCAGCTAATTCAACAATACGTAGGTTTCCACGATTACTAAGAACAACTTGAAGCGACTTGCCATTAGGGGAGAGGAAGAAGTCTAGTCCTACTTTGT
>CAYYKL010000011.1:0-28781 GCA_964441155.1 uncultured Pseudomonadales bacterium | reverse complement strand
ATTCTGAAATCTTTCTGATGGAGTGGTTTCATTCTAATGTTGAGTCGTTTAGTTGCTGTACGCTTTTGACTCCGGGCTTTTTTTGTTGATGTGGGGAATTCGCGGGATGAGTGCAACAGCAACGGTCACAATGACACCAATAACGTGGTAATTAAATCCAAATGCCATGCCAATTGCACCTGATACCCAGATACTTGCGGCCGTGGTCAAGTTTTTGACATTGGCGCCATCTTTGACAATAAGGCCTGCGCCCAAGAATCCGATTCCGGATACAATTTGAGCGGCAATGCGCGATTTCGAGGCCGGATCCACAATACTCGAGATGAAAGTGAACAACATAGCTCCTGCGATGACCATCGTGTGCGTGCTGATGCCTGCGTCTTTGCCTCGGGATTCCCGCTCTGCTCCAATGACAAACCCCGCAAACAGACTTAAACCTAGGTCGATGATGAGGTTGATTTCGTTTGGTCCAAAAAAAGAGTTAGTCATAAGCTCCTGATTATAATTGACTTACACAGTAATGCACAAGTTTGAGCGTGAACTTGGGTTATACTGGAAAGTGCCTATGTCCTTTATCAATAAAATCGAAGACACCATCGAAGCCGTTGCCCAATCCATTGCCTTTGATCCACGTGAGGCAGCTGAAAAACAAATTGACGCAGATAAGCAAACGCTTTCATTTCCCAAAATTCTTGATTTTGCTTTCCCGCAAGAAATGCAAGATGAATTTGTCGAGCAAATCGGAGAAGTCACCTATGTAGGTGACGGGGTGGTACGTGTTTCTGGATTAGACAAAGCAACGATTGAAGAAGTGTTGGTTATTAAAACTGAGACGACTCAAGAAAAAGCGTTTATTTTGGGAGTCACTCCAGACAGTGTGGAAGCGGTCATTATGGGTGACTACACTAAGGTCAAGCGAGGCCACCAAGCGGTCACTTCCGGAGCTCGCTTGCAAATTCCGGTTGGGCATGAGCTAATTGGCCGAGTGATTGACCCGTTAGGCAATCCTATGGATGGCCTTGGTTCAGTGGGCACTACCAAACGCCGCGATGTTGAATTTCCGGCACCAGGTGTTATGGATCGCGAACCGATTGATACGCCGATGCACACGGGGGTCATGGTCATCGATAGCACGATCCCGATTGGAAAAGGGCAGCGGGAACTGATTGTGGGAGATCGCAAAACTGGTAAAACTCGTACCATGTTGGATGTGATCTCGAATCAGAAGGGCCATGACATTATTTGTGTATATGTGGGCATTGGCGTGCAGGCTGCCAAAGCGAAAGGCACACTCGAACTGCTGCGATCTCGGGGGGCTTTAGAGTATACGGCTCTGGTAATGTCACTTGCTAACCAACCACCCACGCTCCAATACATCGCGCCCTATGCAGGTGTCGCTATCGCCGAACAGTTTATGTATGAGGGCAAAAATGTGCTGATTGTGTATGACGATTTGTCAAAGCAAGCTAAAGCCTATCGCCAAGTTTCTCTGTTGCTAAAGCGCTCCCCTGGCCGTGACGCCTATCCGGGAGATATTTTCTTTTTGCACTCGAGACTTTTAGAGCGATCGGCCAAAGTGTCTCGTAAACTGGGTTTGGGCTCGATTACGGCACTTCCCATTGCTGAAACCCAAGGGGGTGACTTATCCGATTACATTATCACTAACTTGATGTCTATCACTGACGGCCACGTTTTTTTGGATGCCAATATGATGAACGAAGGTGTCTTGCCGGCTGTAAACTCGGGTGCTTCTGTGTCGCGCATTGGCTCGAAAGTGCAAACGAAATTGCTAGCTCGTGTCGGAGAATTAGCCTCGCGCATTTTAGCCCGCTATGCCGAAGTCAAATCGTTTGAAACGATTAATACTGAAGTGGCCGAGGAGACTTTGCATGAAATCAAGCGAGGCAAGCGCATTAAAGAAATTTTCTCGCAAGAGTCAACGCTAAACCTTAGTTCCGACGAGCAAGTGGCCATGTTGGCCATTGCCTGCTCTACGCGCATGGATGAACTAGATCTGGCTCAAGTGGAAATTTTTAAGAAAGAATTTACTGATTTTTATCGAGAACATGCTCCAGCAGAACTCAAAAGCCTTTTGGACACGGCTAAAACGCTTGAAGATGTCGACCCCTTTTTAGACGAAGTCTATCGCTTGTTTAGCAAAGCCTTTAAGTTGGGTTAGCGCCACACTCACAACATGCCTTCAATCAACGAAATCAAAGAACAAAAAATAGTGGTTCATTCTGTGGGCGAATTCGCCCATAGTTTGCAGCAGATTGCTGCGGCACGCATGGCAAAACTGAGAAAAATTGTTATGTCGTCCCGGCGCTTTGTGGATGAATCCACGACCGTTTTGCTTGAGCTCCAACTTGAAAAGCAAAAGCGAATCGAAAAGGAATTATATGGCGATGCTTTAAAGGGCAAAAAAAAGAAATCAAAAAAAGCAGAACCAAAAAAACCAGAGCGCACGGCAATTATTGTGATTTCCACGGATCAAGGTTTGTGTGGCAGCTATAACACGGAAATATTTACCAAAGTCGATCAAGTGTTGCCGCAATATTTAACGGCCGATTGGTTTGTGGTTGGTTCCAAAGGCCAAGATTATTTTTATAAACTCGAAAAGAGAAATAAGATCCGCTTTTTCCCGTTCAAGATGCCAGAGCAGCCAACGATTGTAGATTTAAAGCCATTAATTGGCATGTTCTACTACTACACCCAGATATTTATGGTGTATTCCAAATTTATTAACACAGCCACTAGAGAAGTGGTTTTTCTGGAACTCGTGATTCCAAATATCGTTGAGGTTGAAGCCAAAAAGGAACTCGAGGGAGGGAAATATATTTTTGAGCCGAACATCGATGAATTGATTCGCTCACTCTCGTCCAAGTTGCGCTATGCCCTCTTTCGCCAGCAGATTCTGGATTCCAGGCTCTCGCTCTACACCGCGCAAATGATGGCCATGAAAACTGCAGCCGATAATTCAGAAGACCTGCTTAAGGAATTGCAATTGCAATACAATAAAGCCAGACGAAAAGTGATTGATAAAAAGATTCAAGAAGTGCAGGCCGGTCGTAGCTTATGGTCAGACGAGGCTTGAGTAAAACTATCCCGATACCGTAGACTGACTTTATTACTATGAGCAAACTATCAAACTTACCCGAAGAATCACCAGAGGAATTGGATTCAAAAGTTCGCGCCTTCTCGCGCAAACAAGTGGGACGAATTGTGGCGATTAAGGGGGCAGTTGTTGACGTCTATTTTCCGTTGGAACTGCCGGACATCAATTTTGCTTTGGAAGTGCAAGGAAAAGTTAAATTGACACTTGAAGTCTTTGAGCATCTCGCCAATCAACAAGTACGTTGCTTATCGATGTCGCCAACGGCGGGGCTTAAGCTCGGGCTTGCTGTGGTTAATACCGGTGACGTTTTGCGCGTGCCTGTGGGCGAAGGGCTTTTGGGCCGAGTTATCAATGTCTTTGGGACACCAGTTGATAATCGAGGCGTGATTCACACCACCGACACAGCCCCGATTCACACACCGAGCCCCACGTTTGAAGAAGTTAAAAGTGCTCAAGAAGTGATTGAAACGGGTATCAAGTCAATTGATTTTTTCACTCCTTTTTTGAAAGGTGGGAAAATTGGTTTCTTTGGTGGAGCAGGTGTGGGCAAAACGCAATTGGTCACCGAAATTATTCACAACACGACCATGAAGCATGGCACGAAATCTGTTTTTGCTGGTGTGGGTGAGCGCACTCGCGAAGGAAATGAGTTGGTGCTAACCCTTGAAGAAACGAAAGTCTTGGAAAATGTGGCAATAGTTTTGGGGCAAATGAATGAATATCCTGCCATGCGCTTCCGTACTCCACTGACCGGCGTCACGGTGGCTGAATATTTCCGCAATAAAACAGGAAAAGAGATATTACTTTTTATCGACAATATTTTCCGCTTTATCCAGGCTGGAGCCGAGATCGCAACGGTTCTTGGAAAAATCCCTTCCGAAACCGGGTATCAATCAACCATGAGCACCGAACTTGGCGAAATTCAGGAGCGAATTGTGTCAACTCCGGGTGGATCAATTACTTCGGTCCAGGCAGTCTATGTGCCCGCTGATGACTTTTCTGATCCAGCGATTCAGGCCATTTTCTCCTATCTTGATTCCGTAGTCGTGCTTTCGCGCAAAATTGCCACCCAAAAAATCTTTCCGGCCATGGATCCTCTGGCCTCAAGCTCTTCGGTGGATCGAGAAACTTTGGGAGAGGATCACTACAAAACCCTCAAAGAAACTTTGCAAGTCTTGGAGCGTTACCGATCACTGCAAAATATTATCGCCATTCTGGGTGAGGGTGAACTGTCTGAGCGAGAGAAATTGACGGTCCAGCGCGCCAAAAAAATCATTAAATTTTTCTCGCAACCGTTTTTTACCGCCGAGCAATTTACCAACAACCCGGGTAAATACATTACCACTCCAGAAACAGTGGCTGGCGTGCAAGCGATTCTTGGGGGTGAGTATGACGAGTATTCCGATGATGCATTTTACCTAATAGGGAGAGTTGAAGAGGCCGAAGCCAAGATGAAGAAGAAATAACTATGGCAGACGCACCACCACAAATCGCCAGTGAAAAGCCAGTGCCGCTTGTTGAGAGGTCGGTGATGGAAGTAGTAGTCGTTAACCCCGACAAAGTCTTGTGGGAAGGCAATGCGACACGAGTCGTGGTCCCCGGTTTTATTCAGGAGCTTTCAATACTCCCCAATCACACACCTCTCTACTCCCAACTAAAGCCTGGGAAAGTGGTGATTTATCCTGATTCTGGCACTAACGAAACCATCGAGATCGACGGCGGCATCATTCGCGTTAAGCACAACAAAGTGAGTGTGATTGTGGGGTTTGAGACTAAGGATGAAGTTTCCAAATAGCCTCTAAAATAGTTCTCGTGCTTTGCACTCGAACAATATTAATACTCTTCGAATCCCCGTCATGGGGTGAGAAGTAGCAATTCTTCAACGTTATAACCCTTCCAAATTGACGGGATAGGCCATTGACTGATCGAGGCGAGTTAAAGCCGCTGCCGCCGTGGCATTGGCAGGGTCAAGCGTGTAGGCAACCTGATATTCGCGAATTGCCAATGGCAAGAATTGTTGCATTTCATAGAAACCAGCCAACATGCTGCGATAGTTTGAGTTATGTGGGTCGAGCATGGTGGTTAATAGACCCAGGTTCAATTGACAAGCATATGAACTACACTCCATCGCTTGTTGAGCCAATTTTGATGATTGTGGGCAATCAAGTGCGCCATGATATCCACCGGCTTCCGAATTAACAAAACTCCTTTGGTAAATGACACTTGAAAGCTTTGTTCGTGGAGGCGCTTTTTCAGGATAAATAATCAGAGGAACATTTTTTGGCCCATCTTCTTCTATGTCACATTTTATTTCCTTAAACACTGGAGTGGAGTCAAGTGCAAAAGTGTGATTGAGATTCCAGATTTGATCGTAGAGTGGCGTTATTTGAGACACAAATACTGGATTCCCCTTGGCCAAGGATTCAGCGACGACATACGACAAACGAAGCGGGTTATCGGGATATCGAACGACGACATGGTTGGGACCCCTGGCAAAGCGAAGTTGTTCGCTCACGGGCACAAGTTGGATGTCAGGTCGCAATTTCTCTACACTTAAGTAATACATGGTGGTGAAACAGGTGAGATCGGAAAAACAGAGCACTACGGAGTCTTGGGGAAGATTCGATAACCTCATGCCTATTTGCAGAGGTCCGGGGTATCCCGATTTGAGATGAGTGAACTCCTGACCATTGAGCGCGACAGTTACGCTAAGTACGAGCAGTGCGATCAAGACAATAGCAAAACTCGGCATTTGTTTGAATTTCTCTCGAATCCAACGGCTTCCTATAATCAATCCAAGTGGCGCGAATATGCCCAGAAGCAGGTAACCGGGCAAGTACATGCGCTCAACCAAGGTCAGTAATTCCAATCTTTGTATTGAATCGGACGATGAAGGCACGGCTAATAATAGTACTACTCCAATAGTCATGAGTAGTGTTGACGTCAGTAGGCCATACACCCACAAGCTTTGGCGCCGACGCAAAAGCCAAGCTATACAGACACAAGCGAGTACTATCGGAATGATGCCAACATGAGTAGGAATAAAAACGGCAACATATTCTCGTAAAGCACTTAGCGCGTCACTAAGAATTATGGGAGAAAATAATCCTCGCGACCGACTGCCATCAGCCAGGATGCCTGAATATAACCCCCGAGAAATAAATTGCCACCATCCGTGCAGTGTGGGTGCAAAAACCCAAGAAACCAAAGCTTGTCGAGATAAGCGCCACCACAGCAGAGCTTGCGAGAAGCCGAATCCACAGGAGAAAATTACAAGCAACAAACCCCAAAACTTCGCAGATTCAAAAATTTTTACTCGTTTTATCCAGGTACTAATAATAATTACTACTACCAGTGGAAAAAGTCCGAGCAAAAGATAATGATGAGCTACTCCCAAGCCCCACACAAAAGCAGCCAGGAGCACATGCTTTTTCTGGAGTGAGAACGTAGCTTTCAACCACAGATAGGCGCTGCTAGCAAAAAAGAAATTGGTGAGTGCGAAAACTTCACTCAAGGTGGCGTATTGCCACACAAGCAAATTGGTTTGCACCAATAGCGTACCGATAATCAAGAGTACGAGTTCGTGAGTCTGCAGGGCTCTTAAAGCTTTGCGCTTTTTTATGAGCTTATCAGCCACTTCTTTGGCAATGAGAAAAACGAAAATGCCCGCACACGCTTGTAAAATGCTCGACAAAAAGGCGGCTTTTTGAGGGAAGCTTGCAGGTATCGGGAGTTTTAAAAATATCTCGAGCAAAGTTGTGTAGAGCGGATATCCTGGGGAGTGAGCAACACCTCCAGCATTGGCGACACTCAAAAATTCATCTGCATCCGCGACCCCACTTGGTCCTGTTGGAGCACTTATTATATAGAGGACAAACGAAAGTGCCCAGACAACAGTGCAGGCTATCAACACAGGATTTCGAAGATAGGTTTTTAGGGCGCGCATCAGATTTTCCGGTAGTAACGCTCTAAACAGGCTCGGATGATTTTGTCTTTGTTGTCGTTAACGACTGAAGGCAAAGGCAGGGTTTTGGCTGCAAATGGTGTGCAGGTCAAGCCATCAATGGCCATTTTCATGAGGATTTCGTATTTGCCTAAGTTGACTAAGTCTTGAGCCGTGAAAGGCTCCCCTAGTTCCCTGGCAAACAGTTCGGCGTCAGATGCACCCACCACAAACGTGGCCAGCGAGCCTACATTACCAAAAACGGCTTTTTGAATGTCTTCGTCCACCTGGCCAATATATTGATTTGCCATGGTTAAATTGAGGCGATATTTGCGTGCTTCGGACAAAATCTTGATAAAACTGGTCGTGGCAAAATTTTGAAACTCGTCAACATAGAGGAAGAAATCTTTGCGCTCATCCTCCGGCATATGGACTCGCTTCATTGCTGTGAGTTGGATTTTCGTGATAAACATGGCACCCATCAAAGCGGTTGTGTCCTCGCCTAGCTTTCCTTGTGACAGGTTCAATATCAAAATTTTGCCCTCGTTCATCACTTGATCAAAGGAAAAACTTGAGGTCCGCTGATTTAAGATGTTTCGAATGCTTTGCGCAGACAAAAATTGACCCACTTTATTCAGCACTGGTGATATGGCATCGGTTTTCAGTTTGTCGTTCATTTTATTGAACTCGTCTTGCCAGAAAGCAGTCAGCACCGGGTCTTTATCGCGTAAGACGCCAATTACTTGCGAGCGAAACGAATCGTTGGTGAGTAATTTTGGAATATCCATAAATGTTGTATCAGGCATATGCAGCAAGCTTAAAATGACATTTCTCAAGATATATTCAAGCCTCGGTCCCCAAGAATAGTGGTAGAGCTTGTAAAATACTGACACAATACCTGAAGCAATCACGTCCATATTATCGACTGCATCGGGATCAAAGAGATTAAGGCCAAAGGCACGGTCACTTGAAAGTGTGGGATCGAGATACACTACATCGGCCACGCGTCGCTTGGGTATATAGTGCAAAATCATTTCTGACAAATCACCGTGTGGGTCGATAACTGCCACGCCATCACCATTGCGAATATCATTGATGGCCATATTGGCGATCATGGTTGATTTTCCGGCTCCGGTTTTTCCAATAATATAAGTATGGCGTCTGCGGTCATCCTTTTTAATGCCGAACACTGCCTCTCGATTGCGCCACTCTGTCGAGCCAAAAAAATTAATGTTTCGCCTAGCCTCTTCGTCTTCGCATAGTTCAGCTACCGGCAAGTTATCGGGGCTTTCGTACATAATCGTTTTGCCCCAATCAATGCCGCGCACGAGCTCCATTGATTTGTCGGGCAGATGAAACACGGTAGCGATTTCATTGAGGTTTAATATGAGGGTTGGCTGCCAAAAGTAAAAACCGCGCTCATACGTTTTGGCTAAGAGCGCGTCTTTGCGAGAGCCATGTTGCGCTTTACTCGAAAAACTATTGCTTTCGGCCAGGGTAAACGCTCCAAAAGAACCCGACAATTCTGACAACTTGGCATGCAATACCTCTTCGGTGTCTGCAGCAAACAATAAACGGATTTGGACTTCAAGCAAGGGAGCTTGGAGCTTGGTTGTCAGGAGTGAACTATATTCGTTGGTGGTGACCTTGCCTTCGCTGTCGGTGAACTTCATGCTGTCACGAATGGTGCGCTCTAGTTTTTTGGGTGACGCGGGACCTCTTAGTAAGATTTGCACGTGGGCAGACTCGTGCTCGCTTAATTTGCCCAAAAATCCTAAGATGGCTGCCAAAGGGTTTGCCTCAGTAGCTAGCTTATAAGTCTTGATTGGAAAGTGATACGAGTTTGACAGTTCAAGCCAAGCCAGAGCAGAATATTTGCCCGCCCTCACTTGGTCCAATGGGTCGATTGTGTCTTCGCTCACCAAAGTTCGAGGATACTGACTGAGGATTTGACTGGTAAAATAATGCTTAAGTTTTTCGGGTGACGCCAGATAGAGCCTCGTTTTTTGTTCTATTGTTGCCAATTCCATGCTGAGCGTTGTTCCTGGCTTCCAGAAAATGCGTTCCATGGTTGAGCGCCGTGAAAAATTTAAGAAAGCGGCATACAGGTTTTGCGCTGCTTCAGGGCTGATTTCGTCGGTTTTGGCGGGTTTTAAGCGCAGGAATGCATGGGACATATAACAACTAGTATACCTTTAGCTGTAGTAGATAGAGAATAGACTAATGCCACTGCTTAAGCCTCTCTCAATTCCTCTTTGACAAACGTAGCGCGCATGGATAGAATACTTTTGGATTTCATTAGATAAGTAATTGGTATATAACACGCATATGGCAAGTGTCCATATTTCTTTGGCTGCCGAACCTGTGGCAAATATTGCAGGTTTTTTGGTAACTAATTCGATTTTCACCTCGCTCATTATTTCTACCCTCCTTATTACCCTTTGCATCGTCGCAAACTCCAAGATCAAGCAAACCCGAAGGCCAACTGGCCTTCAAAACGTTTTAGAGGCAATTGTGGGTGGTTTTTTAGATTTAGTTGACTCGGTCACTGAGTCGCGCAAAAAGACTTTAGCTATTGCCCCCTTAACACTATCTTTCTTTTTGTGGATCCTCCTTAATAATTGGTTTGGCTTGCTGCCAGGTGTTGGCACGATACTTGTGCCTGAAGCACATGAAAAAAGTGAGGTTTCTTTGAACCCAATAAAAACAGCCCTCGCTTCAAGTGAAGTGATTGAGGATGGGCTTGAAACCGACACCGAGCAAGAAACTCATGAGACTCCAGCCGAAGAATCTGGAGTGGGTGTCACAGCCAATGAACACGGATCTGAAACGAAGATGATTCCATTATTTCGCCCGGGTACGGCTGACCTAAACACCACAATTGCTCTAGCACTCATATCAGTTATCACCACGCAAGTGATCGGGGTGAAGTATTTAGGACTGGCTTATTTCACCAAATTCTTCAATTTGAAAGGTATCAACGCCTTTGTGGGATTGCTCGAGCTCATTTCTGAATTCTCCAAAATTATTTCTTTTGCCTTTAGGTTATTTGGAAATATTTTTGCTGGTGAAGTGTTGTTGACCGTTATCGCCTTTTTAATTCCTATTGTTGCCCCCATTCCCTTTATTGGGCTCGAAATTTTCGTTGGGGCAATTCAAGGATTGGTGTTTGCCATGCTCTCAATTGTCTTCATGTCTCTGGCTACCCATGGACATGGCAGCGAAGAGCATTAAAAAGGTTACCAAAGTTACATAATAAATTAGGAGACAGTTCTATGGATATCGTTATCAATTCAAATAACTTCATTGTTGGTTTGACTATGGCTATTGGTGGATTCGGTCCCGCTATCGGCATCGGCATGATCGTGTCAAAAGGATTGGAAGCAATTGGCCGCAACCCTGAAGCATCGGGTAAAATCCAAACTAACATGATTTTGGGTGTCGCGTTCGCTGAAGCCATTGCCATTTATGCCCTCGTTATCGCGCTTATTTTAAAGTTTGTTTAATAATTCAAGTAAAGCCCTGTTTTAGGGGAGGAATATCATGGACATATCATTTCCAGCAATTATTTTTCAGGCCATTAACTTTGGCGTCGTGGCATTTGTGATTTGGAAGTTTTTATTAGGACCCATTCAAAAAGTGCTCGAAGAACGGTCAAATCGGGTTGAGCAAGGCCTGCTTGCAGCTGAGAGCAATTTGAAAAAAGAGCAAGAAATGGACAAGAAAGTTAAAAGCGAATTGCAACAGGCTCGAGATGAAGCTCGCGAAATTATTGCTCAAGGCAAAAAGCAAGCTGAAAAAGAAGCCAGTGCTATTTTGGAAAAGGCTCGTGAAGTTGCTAAAAAATCCTTAGAAGGCGAGCAGCGTGCCTTTGAAGCCAAAATGCAAAAAGAGTCTAAAGATCTAGAAAGCCGAATGGCAGATTTGGTCACCCAAGCAACTAAGCAAGTTCTCTCTGGTGCCCTCACTGAAACTGACCAAAAGAAAATTATCGAAGCCCAACTTAAACAACTCAAAGGGATGACCTTAGCTTAAAAGATATTTATGCATACCCACACGCTTCTTGTTGAATCAGTCGTCCCTCTATCCAAAGATCAATTGGATGGCCTGAAAAGCATGGTTGCCCCAAAGCTTTCGGTTAGTGTTGAAAACAAAATTACCCCTGATTTAATCGGCGGCATGCGCCTTCACTTTAATGGCAAAGTCTTGGACTTTTCCCTTAAGGCTAGAATAATTGACATGCGTTCCAAGCTCTCATAAAGATACAACTTTTGGAAATTGACTCTATGGCAAAAACAACAACTTTACTCGAACAATTGCAAAACAATATTGGAACTTTTAGCCCACAGGTCAAGCCCGTCTCTTCGGGTACCGTCATGCAAATGGGTGATGGTATTGCTAAAGTTTCTGGTTTGCAAGACGTCATGCTTGGAGAATTAGTTCAATTTCCGCAAAATACCCTTGGTTTGACCTTAAATCTAAACGCCGATAGCATCGGAGTCATTATTTTGGGTGATGATAAGCACCTTAAAGAAGGAGACACCGTTGTTGGAACGGGTCGCTTGTTAACTATCGGTGTTTCTGACGACATTATTGGCCGAGTCGTCGATCCACTCGGAGTAGCGTTAGACGGAAAGCCAGCCATAAAGCCCAGCGCTTTTATGCCGCTGGATAAAGTTGCGCCGGGAGTTTTGGATCGAGCCCCGGTTACCCAACCAGTGCAAACCGGAGTTAAAGCAGTTGATTCCATGATTCCTATTGGCCGAGGTCAGCGCGAGCTTATCATTGGTGATCGCTCGACCGGAAAAACTGCTGTAGCTCTCTCTAGTATCATCAATGCCAAAGGTGATAACCTCATTTGTATTTATGTGAGTATTGGTCAGAAGCGATCTAGTGTGGCTCAAACAATCGGCGTACTTGAGGCACATGGCTGTTTTGAATACAGTCTCATTGTGTCGGCTTCAGCTTCGGACCCTGCATCAATGCAATACTTAGCACCTTATGCGGGCACCGCTATTGCCGAATATTTTGCCGCCCAAGGAAAAGATGTATTGGTGGTCTATGACGATCTAACCAAACATGCTTGGGCATATCGAGAAGTTTCGCTGCTTTTGCGCCGTCCTTCAGGTCGAGAAGCCTATCCGGGTGACGTATTCTATTTACATTCACGACTTCTTGAGCGCTCGGTTAAATTGAGCAAAGCCATGGGCAGCGGATCAATTACCTCACTTCCTATTATCGAAACCCAAGCAGGAGATGTTTCGGCCTATATTCCCACTAATGTTATTTCGATTACTGACGGCCAAATCTTTTTGGATGCGGATATGTTTAATGCAGGCCAGAGACCGGCGATTAACTTGGGTATTTCAGTTTCTCGTGTCGGAGGAGCTGCTCAAATTAAAGCGATGAAACAGGTGGTGGGCACCATGAAACTTGATATGGCCCAGTTTCGTGATTTAGCTGCTTTCGCGCAATTTTCATCCGATCTTGATCCAAAAACCAAAGCACAGATTGAGCGCGGCCAGCGCATAACTGAAGTGCTCAAGCAAGGCTGGGATGAGCCATATAAAGTCGAAGAACAAATTGCCGTTTTTTGGGCGATAAACTCGGGGATTATTAATGCCGTCAAGCTTGATCGAGTCAAAGAATGGGAATTGGGCTTCTTGGATTTCCTGCGCTCGCAACACGCTAAAGTGTTGGCAAAAATCGCGACCGAAAAAGTTGTAAGTCCTGAAATCGATGAGCAATTAAAACAGGTTGCCGAAACGTTTAACAAGGCGCAAAGCGATCTCTTAGTAGAGGCCTAAACGAAACCACGCGTCATAATCGTCTTTTTGTTCTCGATAGGTGTTTATAACCCATGTCAAATATTCAATCACTGAAGCGGCGAATTAAATCCGCTAAAAATATCAAACAGATCACCAAAGCAATGGAGATGGTGGCAGCAAGCAAAATGCGCCGAGCTCAAATGCAAGCACTTTCTTCAAGAGCATATGCGCGAAAGCTTCAAGCAACCATGCGAACAATCGCTCAACTCTCGAGTGATTATGCACATCCCTTGCTGACTCAGCCTGAGATGGGCAAAGATTTAATAGTGCTCATTAGTACGGATCGATCCCTAGCTGGCAGTTTAAACACTAATCTTTTCCGTAATGCTCATGAATATCTTGATGCTCGCTTTCCTGACAAATCGATGCTTTCATTTGTGGTTGCTGGACAAAAAGGTGTGCCCTTTGCAATTGCTCAAAAAGCAACCCTTGATGCGCAATTTAGCAATATTCCCGATCCAATCACCTACCAAGATACACTCGCTTTATCATCACTAATCATAAACGGCTTTTTAGACGGCACGTATAAATCAGTTACCGTGCTTTACATGGATTTTGTGAGTACCTTGGTGCAGCAATTCAGATCTGATGTCATTTTACCCATAAAGCCTCAAGACTATCTCGACCCCACAGAAGAATATGCAAGTGCTGGAGAGGGCAATGAAGTGCTGGCTCCTTCCTATACCTTTGAGCCATCTGCGCCTGAAATTTTAGACTGGTTGCTCCCCTACTATGTTGAAATGGCGCTCTTTCAAATTATGCTCGAGGCTAAGGCATCTGAGCATTCAGCCCGCATGGTGGCCATGAAAAATGCGAGCGAAAATGCCACGGATATTATTAGTGACCTTGAGCTTGAATACAACCGATCACGTCAAGCCAGTATTACAGCAGAAATATTAGATATTGCGACAGCGACAATGGCGACCCACGTCTAAATTGATCGCTGGAAAAAAAATACCACAAAAGGAGTGTGTCTATGGCAGCTTATACGGGAAAAATAATCCAAACTATTGGACCAGTAGTTGACGTCGTGTTCGAAAGTGATCCCCCGCCAATCTTGGCTGGTATGCAGCTTGTTTCCAATGATATGAAGCTCACGTTTGAAGTGCAACAACACTTGGGAAATAACACGGTTCGAGCAATTGCGCTGGGAGTTACTGAGGGTATTACGCGCGGCATGCAAGTTGAGAGTGATGGAAAGCCTATTAGTGTCCCCGTTGGACCTGCAACCTTGGGTCGCATGTTTAATGTGGTGGGCGACCCGATTGATGGTCTTGGCGAAGTGAAGCGGGATATGGTGAGCCCCATTCACAAAAGCGCGCCAGCACTGATTGAACAAGAAACGTCTCCCCAAATGCTTGAGACTGGTATAAAAGTCATTGACCTCATTAGCCCGTTTGCAAAAGGCGGAAAAGTTGGCGCGTTTGGCGGAGCTGGAGTTGGTAAAACCGTTATTATTCAAGAACTCATTCGTAACATTGCCGAGGAACACTCAGGTCACTCCGTTTTTGCTGGTGTGGGAGAGCGTACCCGGGAGGGCAATGATCTGTATATCGAGATGAAGGAATCGGGTGTCCTTAAAAACACCGTTTTAGCCTTTGGACAAATGAATGAACCACCCGGAAACCGCTTGCGTATTGCGCTAACCGGTCTCACTTTTGCAGAATATTTCCGTGACCAAGGCGAGAACGTGTTGTTGTTTATCGACAATATTTTTCGTTTTTCTCAGGCTGGTTCAGAAGTGTCTGCGCTTCTGGGGCGCATCCCTTCAGCTGTTGGGTATCAACCTAACTTGGCTTCAGATATGGCTGCGCTTCAAGAGCGAATTACGTCAACTCGCACCGGCTCAATTACCTCATTTCAGGCAGTCTATGTGCCAGCTGATGACTACACTGATCCAGCACCGGCAACGACCTTTGCTCACTTGGATTCAACAATTTCTCTTGACCGACAACTGGCAGCTCAGGCGCTTTTCCCTGCAGTTGATCCTTTGGCTTCAAGCTCCAAGATCTTGACCCCAGATATTGTGGGCAAACGTCACTATGAAGTGGCACGTGGTGTGCAGCAGGTGCTCCAGCGCTATAAAGATTTGCAAGATATTATTGCCATTCTTGGTGTCGATGAACTGTCACCGGAAGATAAACTTACAGTTACACGGGCACGAAAAATTCAGCGTTTCTTGAGTCAACCTTTCTTTGTGGCTGAACAATTCACCAACATGAAGGGTGCATATGTAACCATTGAACAAACCGTTGAAGGTTTTGGGGAAATTCTCTCGGGTAAATATGACGATCTGCCCGAGCAAGCCTTCTATATGGTGGGTACGATCGATGAGGTTATCGCCAAGGCTAAAACGCTCTAAAACTATATGAAACGCATAGCACTTGAAATTATCACCCAAGAGCGACATCTCTTGTCTAAGACCGTTGATAAAGTGGTGTTACCCTCGGTTTCAGGGGAGCTGACCATTTTGCCCGGACATGTGCCGCTATTCACTCGACTATCAGACGGCATCGTGTTGCTTTACGATGGCACAAGTGTGGAAGAATTTGGAGTTTTGGGTGGGTTTTTAGATGTTGGTCCCAACTCAAAAGTGACCATTATGGCCGACTCAGCTCTACGGGCCGAAGATGTCAACGAAGCTCGGGCATTAGAAGCAAAGCGTCAAGCTGAAGAAGCAATGAAACAAAAAGACGATATGGTGGCGTTTCGCATTGCCGAAGGCTCTTTGCGCCTTGCCCTATTGGAACTCAAAGTGGCCAGGCGAAGCAAGCGGCGCGATTCAAGCTTTACCTCGAATCAATAGCAAGCTATATTAAGGCCTCAATAATATTGAGCTAAGTACTTAACTTTAAGTAAACAAAATTTAGTTTGAAATAGACGGATTATATTCGAAAAAGGGTGAGTAGAGTTCTAAAAGTTCAGAGCTAAGCTTCGGGTCTTGCACTAAAACTCTTTCAATAATTGTAATTAAGGGTTTAACTTTTTCTCGAGCATCAGCATTAAACATGCTCCCTCGGTCACTTACTGGAACATTTTCAAGCAAGAAGGGAAGTATTGTGCTGAGAGATTCATCGAGCATTGCAGTTAGCCTATCAACTCCATTATTTAGAGTATGCGCTATAAATTGATCTTCATATCTTGTGTTTAAGTACATTCCGAGCGAAGAGAGTCTATTTATCAAATTTTGCTTTTCTCTTTGGCTCATATTAGCTAGTAGTGTTTTGTTAGCTATATGAGTCAGTTCATGTTTTTCAACAAAGTCGATCAGTTCTTCTTTACGACCGGCTTCAACCGCTTGATCTATTCTATCCAAGTTAATGCCGATAACTGCAATAGTATCTGAAGTAAAACCTGCTGCTCCTAATCTTGGGTCTGGAGATCCACGATGGTGAAATATATTCACAGGCAGGTTACCCAGACTTAATACCCTTTCATTTAGTATTTGCAAACCGCTCTTATACTCTTCGAAAGTGGGAGGAATTGGATCTGCCATATAATTTGATCATACTAAGAATACCTAATATTTCTAACTTAGATAGTATCTAAACCTATTTCCTTTTTATCATATTGAATCCGAGAGAGATGTTGGTTATTGCACTTCTTTAGATTGACTGTAAAAAAAGGTTGCTATACTACGCACATGTTTCTACTCTTACATGGTGATAACACCTTTGCCAGTCGCACTCGCTTGCATCAGCTGCAAGATAGCTATAAGCTTCAAAAACGCGAAGTGGTTTTTTTTGATGGTCGGTCACTGGACTTATCTCAACTTATCTCGACATTTGAATCGCAATCACTGTTTGGACAAGAGCGCGGTGTAATAATTGACCGACTACATAAAAATAAAAGCCTTAAAAATCTCAAAGCCACGATTGATTATTTTACGAGTGCTCCTATAGACGAGTCTATTGCAATAGTGGTTTGGGAAAATCAACTCCTCACTCCCGCGAAACTCAAAAAATTTGGTTCGTGGAAAGTGGAGGTGTTTAAAACCAGCAAAAGCACGTTTGCATTTCTGGATTCACTTGGACCTAACTTCTCAAATTGGAACCTATACACGCAAAGTATCTCTGAAGATTCAGCCGACTATGTCTTTGCGTGCCTTTGCAACCAGGTGAGAAGTTTGTTAATTGCCATTGATGACCCCAGCAAAGTTATGCCCCCCTGGAAGCAAAAACAAATGACGGGACAAGCAGCGCGAATTGGACTTCCTCACCTACTCTCATTGCATGAAGAGCTTTTAGCGTTGGACTTTAAGCGCAAATCAGGGCAATTGATAACTGACTTTGAGACGGCACTTCAACTTTCACTCATTGCTTGGATCGAGCAATTATCTCGAAGGTAACCTCATTTGCTATTGAAACAGTGTGTTAGGTAGAATGCGTTTATGGCGTTAACCAAACAAGATATGCTTCAGATCAAAAATCTTATAGACAACAGTCGCGATCAAACGATTGAGGCAATTCTCATTTACCTGAGAGAAAACCATCCTACCAAAGCAGACTTAGAAGCCGTAAAAAAACAAGTAAACCATCTTCCCAACAGAGAAGAGTTTTATGCGAAGATGGATGAAATTTCAGGAGAATACAAAACGTTTCAGGAGAGTGAGCCGATTATCGCTCACCAGTTGAGTAATCATGAAGAGCGCTTAGCGTCTGTAGAGATCAAAACAGCACATTTTTCATAAATACTTATTTATTTAGGATAATCATGAACACACCAACAATTAACCCCGATATCTTCAAAGCCTATGATATTCGCGGACTATTTCCCCAAGATATAACTTCAGATACAGCCCACGCAATTGGAGTGGCGCTAGCCAATTTCATTCAAAGCGAAACCGGCAAAACTGACCCAACGCTCGTTGTGTCTAGAGATATGCGCTTGTCCGGACCCGAACTTCATCAAGCAGTTATTGATGGCATTATCGCTACAGGCTCACATGTCCTAGATATTGGCTTGGCGAGTACCCCTACCTTTTATTTTGCCGTTGGTTACTTGGGAGCAGATGGAGGTGTCCAAGTTTCAGCCTCTCACAACCCGAGCGAATGGAATGGATTCAAAATGGTGCGTGCGAAAGCGGTTCCGATTAGTGGTGAAACGGGTATTTACGCCATCCGCGATGCAATTGTCCGAGGAGATTTAAAATTGTCTGAAGCCAAAGGAACAATTACTCCCAAGTCCGGTATTTTGGAAGCTCTACTCTATGAGCAAACAAAAGATTTGGATGTTGCAGCCATTAGACGATTGAAAATCGTGCTTGATCCTGCCAACGCCATGGGAATTTTGGACTTGGATGCGCTTTTTTCCAAAGTTCCAGCTACGCTAACCAAGCTAAACTATCAACTGGACGGCACCTTTCCGGCACATGAGGCAGATCCGCTAAAGCCCGAAAATATGGAGCAACTGAAAGCTAAGGTTTTAGAAACCGGAGCTGACTTGGGCATTTCCACTGATGGTGATGGTGATCGAGTCTTTTTGGTCGATGATAAAGGCGAAACTTTGCCACCGGAATTATTGCGAGGGATTTTGGCACAAGTTGTCTTAAAACGTTTTCCGGGAGCTCGCATTGGCTACGACATTCGCCCCGGAAGGATCACACGAGACATGATCGAGGAAGCGGGGGGAAAGTCATTCGTCACTCGAGTTGGTCACTCACTCATTAAAGAAAAGATGCTGGAACTTGATTCCCCATTTTCAGGTGAATCTTCCGGACACTTTTTTTACAAATCTCAATTTGGTTCGTTTGAAATGCCGGTGCGCATGTTAGCCGATTTTTTAATCTGGTTGAGCCAGCATGATCAACCACTCTCTGAGGTGATCAAACCATTCAAGCGCTATTTTCACTCGGGAGAAATTAACTCAATCGTTGAAAATAAAGACGGTGTTTTTGCAGCATTGAGAGAAACATATCAAAATGCCCTTACTTATTCCGATCTTGATGGAGTTACGTTTGAATTTAGCGATTTCTGGTTTAATGTCCGAGGCTCGAATACGGAACCAAAAATGCGCCTGAACCTCGAGGCGATTTCTCTAGAAGTAATGGAACAAAAGCGTGATGAAGTGTTAGCGATTATCAGAAATAAATAAATACTCATGAAGACTTTTCTTGAGGTTGGTCTTGAAGCAGTGGTGGCTGCGCAAGAGATTCTTTTGAAGCATTTTGACACGAATGTTGCTTTTGAAAAAAAGAACGACAATAGCCCAGTGACGATTGCTGATCGCGAAGCTGAGGCCGCAATAAAACAAGTCATACAAAACTACTTTCCCGACCATGGATTTTATGGCGAAGAAGAGGGCGAGCACAACAAGGAAGCCGAATGCACTTGGGTGATTGATCCGATTGATGGCACGAAAAGCTACATGCGCGGACTTCCCTATTTTGCCACTGAGCTCGCTTTGGTTCGCGGCGGTGAAATTATCCTAGGAATCTCTAATGCTCCGGTATTACAAAAACTTCTGCACGCTGAAAAAGGCAAGGGCACGCACCTACATGGAAAACAAATAAATGTTTCCTCTATTAAAAACCTCGAAGATGCATTTTTGTGTCATGGGAGTCTCAGGTCTTTTATTCCATTGGGGCAATTTGAACATTTGGGGAATTTATTTGGCAATTGTTTCGCTGAAAAAGGCTTTGGCGATACCTGGGGCTTTCATTATGTGGCCGAAGGCAAAATAGAGGGAATTGTATTGGCGAAAATCTTTTATTGGGATGTGGCGGCTCAAGTAATTTTGATTGAAGAAGCCGGTGGAAAAGTAACTGACCTGTTTGGTCAACCATTAACCATGGATTCACGCACGGTCGTGGCGAGCAATGGTTTGGTGCATGACCAACTTCTATCATTCTTTAATGCATAATCTAAAACATCTCTCTTGAGAATTGGCCTTTGCGCGCTATAGTTTTTGATTCTGTTCAATTTATTACTATGTTTAATTTGTAAAACATATAAAGTCACTGCCATACTTGAAACCAAGTGATAAGATGGATACATAACCGTGAGTCAAACTTTAAACCCTCAATCCCTACCGGTAGTCATCTTGGCTGCAGGTGCCAATTCTCGCTTTTTCCCGTTGAACGCTTCACGGCACAAAGGTTTAATCCCGCTTTTAGGTAAACCGTTGCTTGCTCACCAACTTGAGAATTTGAGCTCACATGGGTTTCGCACTATCTCTATTGTAGCCGCTCCTCGGGACTATGACCAAGAAAAAATACATTCACTTTTGGCTGAATATAATCTAGTGCACCTTTCTGTAACCCTTATCGAACAAAAACAAGCGCTGGGTATGGGTGATGCCGTGTTGCTTGCAAGTGCCTCTATCAAAGAGTCATTTGCTGTCGTCTTCCCCTATCATATTTCCATCGGTGATACCTTAAGCGGCATGATCGCTCTTGATAAACCGGCATGCGTTGCAGTCACTCCAATCAGCGAGCCGTGGTTATATGGAATCATCGAGATGAAAGATAATTTGGCGACTGCGCTGGTCGAAAAACCACCCAAGGGCAGCGAGCCCACTAATCTTAAAGTTCAGGGTGCGTATGTTTTAAGCAAGCAATTTCATAACATCCTAAAAGAAATTCCATCCCAAGAATACAGCTTCGAAGTAGCGCTTAACACGCTCATGTCACAATCTGCAGTTGGTGTGTTTAACCTGTCCGCACCACTACCAACACTCAAATTCCCTTGGCATTTGTTTGCTATACAAAAAAAACTAATAGCCCAACAAAAAACTTCAATTCATTCTGATGCCAAGATAGCTCCAACCGCAGTAATCGATGACTCGAGCGGGCCAGTGGTCATCGAAGAAGGCGCGACTGTTTCTCATGCTGCCCGAATCGTTGGCCCCGCTTATTTAGGCAATAAGTCGTTTGTAGGTGACTTTTCCCTGGTGCGAGCAAGCGATCTAGAATCGGGTGTTTCGATAGGGGTGCACTCAGATGTAACGAGGTCAATATTTTTAGAAAACGCATCGTTTCATGGCGGTGGTTTTATTGGTGATTCGATTATTGATCAAGGCGCAAAACTTGGTGCTGGAGTAATCACTGCCAACAAGCGCTTTGATCGCGACACAATGAAAACCCAAGTGAAAGACAAAAAAATTGACACCAATAAAAAAGCTCTGGGAGTGATAGTCGGAGCTCATAGCAAGCTTGGCATTCGGGTGAGTACGATGCCTGGGGTGATGATTGGGGCTAATCAAGTAGTTCAGGCAGGAGAAATAGTAACTAAAAATCTGCCTCATGAGGCAAGTAATACAAGTCAGAAGGAGAAATAGTGTTCGAGCGATAAGCGCGAGAACTAATAGGAGTTATTAAATGTTTCAATAACTTCTCACAAGTGTTTCGAAGAATATGCTTAGACAAAGAATTGAAGTATATACAAATTAGCATTTGGAGGCACGACAGATGAAAGCACGTTTATTTATCTTTGATCTAGATAACACGCTCGTCATTACTAGCCCAGCGGCTAAATATGCATATAAACAGGCCATCAACCACTTGGCCAAAATGGAAGGCAGACATCACGACAACAAAAAACTCTACAACCATTGGAAAAAAATAGTCCAACAGATCTTGGGTGAGAAAAAACCTCAACTTAGGCGATTCGAGTATTCACTCAACGAACTTATTCGGTTGCAACAATTAAATCCGGCTCACGCTGCCACCGCTTTGCATATCTACGAAAAAGAACTCCTAAACATGCTGGAGCCCAATAGTGGTGCTCGAGATTTACTTTCCTGGCTTAAAGAGCAAAAGCATAAAGTGGCAGTATCCACAGGTTCTGGCAAAAACGAAGCCAAGAAAAAGCTGGATGTGACGCAACTCTCTCAATATGTGGATTATTTGGTTACCTCCGATGACGTCGACAGTATGAAGCCTAATCAGGCATTTATTCTGGAGCCCATGAAGCTGGCAAAAGCATCCAAGGATTCGGTGATAGTAATTGGAGATAGCCAACTCGAGGATATCGAACCGGCTGAACAATTGGGAGTCAAAAACTTGCTCATCAAGCCCGGCAAGCATCATCTCAATGAGCTTCGCGGTGAAATTGAGCAGTGGCTACTCGCAGTCAATTAAGCAATAACCCACGCAATGATGTATCGATTGCAAAAAGGTTGAGTTCTGCTTGCGCTTGTTCTCGTTCTGCTTATAGACTAAAAAGGTGAAAATAAATTCAGCTCAAAGCCTCTTTATCATCATAGGTTTTTTCTTAGCAACACTTTCACTGGGGGCAGGGTTAACGCTGGTAACTGAAAGCCAAGATATTCGACAAATGGCTGCCGGGGGTGATGCGGTGGTACCCTCCTGTTCAATTGCGCTGCAGTCAGGAGACATCGTCGTATCGTTTTCTAAAAACACCAGCAAGTTTTTGTCAGCTAAAGACATAACCCGCGCTACTGTTGAAGCTATCAATATTTCTGGTGGCTCAATTCCTGCTGGAACCTATAGAGTCTTTTTAGAATCATATGATGATCATGATGGCACAGTCTATACACCGGGCGATATTCACTATCAAATTTCGATTACGAGCAGTTCTCCGAATATTCTCAATCTGTGGGTCAAAAAAACCCCGGTTTTGCCGTGGTGGCGGTCTCAAATTGGAGATATCTATGGGCTCATGCTCAAAAGCATGATGTCAGATTCAACGCAATTTTTAACGAGCCAACTGAATGCCAGCGATCCGGGAGTGGTTATCTGGGGAAATGGCTATGAACTCAACAAGGGGCAATTGAGCACGAGCACATTTAAACTAACTTCTCAACAAAGAGTGGCTTTGAAAGAAAATTATGCATATTTTGATCAATTAACACGTGGGTATCCAAAAACTGAGATAACTGATAACACGAAACCTGCTTCACTGCCTCCACTTGCTCAAGATCGACAAGCCCACATGCTCAAAAAATCTGGTGATTTGAACCTCACCACCAACTGGGGAGCACCTAATGAAAAACTCGTAGTGTTGGTCAGTGATAATCTAAAGATATCCACCAACCAACAAGTACCCGTTGGTTCTTTTCTCCAGTTTATTGTGAGCGGAAACATTATCATTGGGCCCAGTGTAACGTCGCTGCATGGCATCTTTTCTGCCGATGGATCAGTGGTAATTGAATCAAGTGATCAACCGTTTGAAGCTTCGGGTTCTGTCGTGAGTTTTAGTCCAAGCGGCATTATGTCGAAGCGGTCATTGCCCTCGGGTGATAATGCCACTCGTGCATCAACCATATTCACTTATCGCCCAGATTTGGTTGTCAACGTGCCTCTAGAAATCCGTCACAAAAAGAGTGTGTGGTCAGAAGTGCCCTAGTGATAGGCGCGTTTTGGTTGCGCATACGAAAGCCAGTGAATGGCAAATACGATATTTCGCTAATGCGAATTTGTATTATTCGCACTAAGCTCACTCATGCGGTATAGTTTTGTATATACCAATAAAAATAGGATTACATATGCCCATTCTTGATTCTCGCGAACAAATGCTTGCGCTTGATGCATCCAACATGCTTGGCTCGATTGAGCAATTGCCCGATCAATTGAACCATGGATGGGAAATTGGTCAGCAATTGGACGTGAGTTCAATCAACAAGCCAATAAGCAACATTGTCGTTGCGGGCATGGGTGGCTCAAACCTGGGTGCTTATGTGGTCAAAGCCGCATTCGAATCTTCCTTGTCGGTGCCTCTCGAAGTTGTCCCCTTTTATTCCCTGCCCGGATATGCAAATGAATCAACCCTGGTGGTGCTCTCTAGTTATTCGGGCACCACAGAAGAAACGCTGACTGCGGCACTTGCTGCCAAAAATAGGGGTTCACAAGTGGTGGTTATTGCCGCGGGTGGAGAATTAGCCCAACTGGCTCAAGATAATCAGTGGCCGCTGTATCGCATTGATCCCAAATTTAATCCTTCAAACCAGCCACGCATGGCAATTGGTTATTCGATAATGGCATTTATAAGTGTGTTTGCTAAGCTCAACCTTATTCAAGTGACTCATGAAGAAATAAACTCCATTGTTGCCTCGCTTCGCGATCGAGCTGCAACCTTGTCACCTGAATTCGAAACGAACATGGCCAAACACTTAGCGTACGAAATGGTTGATCGCTTGCTTATCCTCGTTTCGTCCCAACACCTAAAAGGTGCGACTCATGTGTTTAATAACCAACTCAACGAGAATGCAAAACAATTAACTGTCGAATTGCAATTACCCGAAATGAATCACCACTATATGGAAGCATTGTCTTTCCCTCGCGTGGTTACCAGTGAAAGCCTGTTTGTGTTTATCAATTCCAAACACTATGTGCCTCGTGTTCAAACCCGTTATGGTTTGACCGAAACGGTAGCCCAGAACAATGGCTTTCACACCTATGTGATCAAGCTCTCAACCAATTCAGTGCTTGAAGAAGTCTTTGCACTTATTCAATATGGCGCCTACACCAATTATTATTTGAGCATGCTCAATGGCCTCAACCCTTCACCGATTCCTAACGTTGACTTCTTCAAAGAAGAATTGGCCAAAGCCGATTAATAGCTTCTCCATAAGTAAGTGCTTGTAGCATTTCAAAAAAATCGCTAGACTGAAAGTATATGAAGCGGAATCAAGCGTACGTTCTGTTGGTTGGATTATTGATTGTGGTTTTGTTCTTGGCAGGATTGTATTGGTCAACTAAGAATTCGCCACAGAGCATATCATTGCCGCCTACAGATTCCGATATTCTCGATGAAAATGCCACCTCAGACTCATTCCAGGCCCAGCAGTTTACCCAGTCACAACTTAAACAACTCTACGGCGAAGAGTATCCATTACTTCTTGGTCCTATAGACAAGCAATATAAATTAAAAGGTCGTCTAACCAAAGTTGTTATTGAAAATAAAGAATTAGCGCCTGGTTACGTTTCTAGAGCTCAAGCCGAGTTTGAATATCTCGATGCTCAACAACAAAAACAAATTATTTTAATTCCTCTCATTGTGGATAATCAGGAAACTAACCAATCCGTCTATCTTTTGGGAAAAATTTCAGACACGCTAGCTACAGAGGAAGAAATTTCAGCACATGTGCGTGAAGAGGTTGCTTATTCTGGTGAACCAATTGAGATGTCAGTCTCTTTTGCAAAACCAAAAGATCATGGAGATATGATGTTGGCAGAGCTTGTTATGGGTGATGCTATAAATTCACTCCATCCCGACGGCTTCGTCCAATTTATCCAAACTGGAGAAAAGTCAGCTATCGGGAATACAAGTGGGTGGCTATTGCCGATTTATATTAGTCTTTCTAAATAATGCATTCTATTGGTATGAAAAAATCACTCTATAGATTAACCACATGTTTGTGCCTCATGTTGGGAATTGGCCTGACTATGGTTAATAGTGTCACAGCTCAAGATGCTTGTTTCCCAAATACGTGTATGGGTTCAAATGCATACATGAAAATTGGAAAGTGTCTTCCAGGCACTTCTGGATGCATGAACGCCGATATTACGTACAGTGAGCCGATAACGTGTGATTCCATAGATTGCAAGGGTACGGCTGAGGGTAATTTGGGTTGTCAAAATGTTCCTTTAATAAACGGCACTTGTGGGGCACCGCAAACAGGAAGAATTAGTTGTTGTAGTAACTCATCATCACCGACTTCAGTTCCTCCTACTCCAGGTAATCCCGGAGATCCAACCTCACCTCCGCCTACAGAATATGATTGGGCGTATATAACGGTGACCGTGTACGACCAAGATGGTAATTTACAAGCTCCACAAAATCGCAAAAGTGAACCAACGTCTGGGGCAAATGTGTGTAAAGGCTATGGCTTTGCGGCTAGCTCCACGGGGCGTGGATGGGATGCCAATGGGAATTGCCAAAATACGTGGCTTCTGGATATGGCCAGAAATGACAAGAGTATGAATATCTCAGGCATAAACACTATGTACACCGGGTGTTCTGTCACGCTCAACGGCTCAGTTATTCTCTCAACATTTTCCGGCGGAACATGTTCGGTAGCCAGCCGAGATTACAATAAATACAATGACTCACTGGTTATACGATTACAAAAAGTTCCCCCGACTCTCACGCTTGGCCCACAGCTCCAGCCCCCAACCTGCTCAAAAAATAGCTGGCCCACCAGTATCAGTGCTACCGGCACAGGCACGTTTAGCGTTACCGGCACGGACCCTGATAGCGTGAATGGAACCACAACCCCAAATGTTGAGTTTTATTTCACTAAACAATTGACCAACTATTGTATTGCTAATCCCTCAACAGGCAACGCAGTGGATGGCAAATGGCAGAAGTTGGGAGAAACGCATACCGGCAATCTGAGTGCTTTAAGAGCGCTAAATAACGCAACACTAAAATTACCGGCTGGCACGTACATGATGACAACCAACTTGCGGGATAATGACAACCAATTTAGTACAGGCAATCCTGGTACTCCCCAAGGATGTGGCTTTACCTACAACGGTTGCAGTGGGACGTTTACGATTGGCAGCACCCCGACGATAACCATTGCACCACCAGGTCCAACGGTGACGCCGCCCCTTACAACCCCCACGGCTCCCCCGCAGCAACCCTTCAGCGTGCAAGTGAATATTTGGGAGGGCACCAATTGTTCCAACACTTCAACACCTGTTGCCAGCCCTTTTGCAGCCACCATTGTTGCCAAGCTTAATGGTCAAACAAGTGGCACTAATCACGCCATTGCCCATACTCTTACTATCCCGGGCTTGATTCCGGGCCAAACGTCAACCTTTGGTCTCACCAACTTGCCTCAGGGTTGGTCTCTGGTAGCTTCCTGCTCGGGTGCCACTATCAGCCGGCAATACTTTTCTCAAGGTCCGGTTGACTTCCATGTGGAGCAAGCAATTGGCCCTTGGTGGCAGTCGGCTGCCGGCGACATCTATGGGTTTGTGGTGGAGAGTGCTATTCCGGCAATCACTAATGGCTTTCTTTCGCTCAAAATGGGGTTGAGTGATCCAGGTGTATTTTTGTGGGGCAACTCGCACAATATTCCCCATGACCGAATACGGCAAATAACCCCCCCCTATCGAGCTAAAGATAATCCAGCTTTGGCAGAAACCTATGCCTATTTTGAACAACTTACCAGGGATTATGAAAAATTTGCCGTAAGCGGCAATTCGCAGCCACCCCTACCCACACTTGCGCCTGGCAGGCAAGCCACGTTCCTTAAAAAATCAGGCAATCTTGAGCTTAACAGTTCCTGGGGTGCAAGCCGAAAACTGGTGGTGTTTGTCGATGGAAACTTGCGTATCAACGCCAATCAAAATGTGCCGAATGTGCCGGTTGGCTCGTATTTACACTTTATCGTTAAGGGAAACATAGCCATTTCAGGTAATGTCACTGATTTGCAAGGTATGTATTCGGCTGACGGCTCTATTTTGATTGAAGCCAGCACGAATCCATTTGTTTCCAAGGGATCAGTGGTAAGTTTTAGTTCTAATGGAGTTGAATCCCGCAGATCGTTGTCGGGAGTGGGCAATAATACCCAGGCAGCTACGGTGTTCGAATACCGCCCGGACCTTGTCATCAACACCCCGCGCGAGTTGCGCCGCACTGACTCGACTTGGAGCGAAATTGCTCCGGATTAGATGTCGTCCAGGCTTTTAGGGATCCAGTCTCCCCTGTCATCCTCGGGCTTGGCCGGGGATCCAGTAGTAAGATTTAGCCCGGATTCCCGATGCAGGCTGCTTATGCTGCCTCCCCTTGCACACCGCTTACCTATTGATTCAGTCTTTTGCTATAATCGTAGCACTATGTATAACTGGTCAACTGATACTGCCCGCTTAAAACAAAAACAAGGCGAATTTGAGAAGTTTTCGCTAGAACAAATGATTAATTTCGGACTTAATAACCGGAAATTGTCACTGCGGTTGCTCAGGAAACACTGGGACGCACTCACTATTGATGCGCATAAACGCATGTTCCTGCAAAAGATTGTATGGCCATCCTGACAGCAGAACAGATAAAAGCCCTCAAGAGCATTGCTGCCTCACCCTTATCAAAGCACTTTTATTTTTCTGGCGGTACCGCGCTGGCACATTTCTATTTACAGCATCGGTATTCTGAAGACCTTGACTTTTTTAGTGAGCAAGAATTTGACACTCAGTCTGTAACTGTTGCTCTAAAGTCAATACAACCAAGTTTGGGATTTTCATCCATTGATTTTCAAAACAGCTTTAATCGAAACCTGTATTTTCTTTTATTTAAGTCGAAAAAAATATTGAAATTAGAATTTACCTACTTTCCCTTTCAACAAGTGGAACCACCCACATCACATAACGGATTATTGGTCGATAGTGTTGTCGATATTGCTACTAATAAACTTTTTACTATTGTGCAAAACCCCAGAGGCCGTGACTACTATGACCTCTTTGCGATTATCAAAAAATATGGTTTTTCATTGGAGCAATTGAGAAAACTGGCCAAACAGAAGTTTGATTGGCATATTGATCCCTTACATATGGCGTCAAGATTACATGAAGTCGATCAACATTTAGATGATCCTATCCTGACGAAACAGATTAAAAGAAGCGAGCTTGTTCTCTTTTTCCAACACGAGGCATTAGCGTTTAAAGATCAAATACTTGAGGCATAACTTCTCACTCTATTGTTGCGAGGGTACCCATCCCGCATGGTCATCCTGGAGGGAGTTTGCGACCGATAGGATCCCTTAATGGGATTCGAGATTCTATTGCTTGAGTTACACTCATGCTCCAGGATGACACACAAAACTGCGAAACTCATGAAGATGTTAGCCTTTGGCAAAAGGGTATTAATGATTCGAAAGCACCCGATAATCTCAAGCAGTGAGTAAGCCGCTCATGTGAAGATTGTTCTGCCCAGGTGGTATTGAGCCAGCACATGGTATCCACTCCAAGGTCCCAGTGAGATAGATACGT
>CAYYKL010000010.1:0-29326 GCA_964441155.1 uncultured Pseudomonadales bacterium | reverse complement strand
GAGCGCCAGTTTTCCAAACTGGTGACGAGGGTTCGATTCCCTTCACCCGCTCCAGACGGGACACCAGGCTCCTCAAATGTAGAAATAGCCTGGAATATAGGGCTAATTTCTGGGTTCAATGTACCGGAATAGTCCCAACCTATTCCATAGGGGAACACTGAACCCAAGAGCACCTTGAGCTGCCCGATACTTGACCTTCTATACGTTTCTCCCAAGTCAGCCAGTAAAGTTTTAATAAATGACGTTAATGCGTCAATGTTGTATTTATCAATCTTGGCATCGTCTTTCATTATCTGTGCTCGGGTCATTTTATCCTCAAGCATAGCGTTTTGTTCCTTGAAGATTTCATCCGAGTAAACACCGAATAAGTTTTTCTCAACCAATACTTTCCGCATGGTTTTAATATCCTCTATCTGCTTATCAGCTTCACTTTTGATCTTATTCAGTCGGGAAAGCCTTTGATGATACGTTTTGTACACAAACTCAATAAAAAGCTGCAAAGCTTCCTCTTTGGGCGTAATTTGCTTTAGTCGGTCAATCAGGACATCTTCAAGTAGTTTGACCGGAATACATTTGTAATTGCACTTGCTAGCACACCAATAATAGGCGTATTTTTTGCCAAGCTTACCCCTGCTCCAGGCACCGGTTAATCCCGTGCCACATTTGGCGCACTTTACAATTCGGCGTAAAGGAAAATCCTCATTGATAAATGTTCTTCTAGCCAAGGCTATCTTGTTGGGATTCCTCCCATCCAGAATGGCCTGAACTTTGTAAAACTGCTCTTCGGAAATCATGGGTACGTGCTGTCCAGTGACTTCTTCGGGGTAGGTTGGTGAAACTAATTTTCCTGCATAAAACTTCAAACGAAAGATTCTGTTAGCAGTTTGAGCACGAATTTTATATTCACGCTTTCCACGTTTTTCTCGTAGCCCCCACTCGGTCATTAACTCTGCCATGTCTCTTAAGCCTTTGGTTCCGGTAGCCATTAAATCCCAAGCTTTCTTCATCTTGTCCCAGGTTTCAGGTTCTTTGACGGCATATCCAGCCTCAAACTTATATCCCAGTGGCGGCTTGCCACTAATCAGTCCGGAAAGAAATCTGGCTTTGAGTCCGTTTTTAGCACGCTCGCTTCTAATATCATTATCAAGTTGGGCGAACCCTGCCAGAATTGTTTCCACCAGCTTTTCTGTAGGACTATCTCCAGTCGGCTCTGTTGAAGAAATAATGGTTACCTCTTTTTCTGCCAGTTTCTTTCTAATTGCCAAGTAATCAGCGGTTTGACGTGAAATCCTATCTAAGCGGTAGACAAATACAGCCTGGATTCTGTTTTTGTTCTTCCGACAGTATTCAAGCAAACTGATAAGTACAGGCCTTCCTAAAATGGACTTAGCGGATTTGCCTTCCTCCCTGAAAACTTCTACTACCTCATAACCTCGCTTGGCTGCCTCTTTCCGGCAAATATCTTCCTGTGTATCAAGTGAAAAATTGTCTACTTGCTCTTCTGTGGAAACACGAAGATAAATCACCGCTTTTTTCCCGGCCTCGTGGATAACCTGATACCCATGGTGTCTCATAGCTTACTCCTTTCATGTAGCACCTCTTTTAGTGTTAAACCATCAAATATATCCCGTTCAAAGTCGTCTACCCAGCTTTCAGCAAGATACTCAACCTGAGCAATTACCTCCCTGAGATCGGCATCGCTAAATTCATGCGCCAAACTGCCAAGAATTTCTTTTGCCTTCTTGAATTTTTTGTTCTCGATTTCCTGTTCGGGAAAAAGCTCACCTAGAGATTGAGAAACTGTTTTTGATTCACTAATGAGGTTTGGTTGGTTCCCCGAAGGAGCATGTTCTATAATCTCAGCAAGCGGGGCTACTATTTTTTCTTCTCTTATCTGGTGTTCTACCTTAGCAACTTCTTCCATATCTGTAACTATAAATATATTTATAGTTTATATAACTATCGTAGGTATGTCAAGTATATTTGCTTATGCTATAGATCTTTTCTTTACTCCTTACACTTTTTGCTATAGACTTCTCAACAACCTGCCTGAATGACTGCTCTAAGGACAAATATGGAAGCAATTACTCGGCAGGTAACTAATTTCCGTAGCGACCTTGTTTTTCTGCATCCTCAGATTGTTTCGCTTGTTCCACTCATAGGCTTGGTACTACTCCTGCTTCTTTTATGCTTGTTTGTTTTCTCATTAACGAGGAAGGCATTAGTCATTCGTCTACAAGTAAAACAGAAACATATTGTCTTTGAGGTAAAACCACCTCAGGAAACGCTCCAAAGCTCATATACTACCCAACAACTTTTCTCGCTCATTCACGGACTGGCACGGCAAGGCTCCTGGTTCCTGCGGTTCATCGGGTATCAAAAGAATTACTCATTTGAAATTGTTTCCAGCAAAAATGAAGGTATCCGCTATCTCCTGCGAGTAAATGAAGAAGATGCCGACCTGGTTAAGAAAGGGCTACTTTCGTACCTTCCAGGTATTAACGTCACTCAAACAACAGATTACATGGCCAGTCTGTCTGATACCGAAAAAATAAGGGTTTCTGAGTTTGTTCTGTCCAACCATTTTGCCTTTCCTTTGAAACGACAAGATGAACTTAAAGAACACGACCCAATTGCCTATATCACCGGTAGTATGACCAAACTCACCCCTAACGAGATAGTCGCTTTCCAATTAGTGGCTTCACCAATTAACAAAACTCAAGTGAAAGATATTAAGAGAATCTCCGGCTTGATTTACAGCAACAACGACCTAGTTTACGGACTCAAAAGCAATACTGGCATCGGAATTATCAAACTTGTCACAGCCTTGTTTTTGCAACTCCTGTTGCTACCACTAGGTCTTCTGGTTTTTCTTGCTTCTAATGGCAAAGAAGGACCACTCCTATCTTTGCCTGTAGTAGTAGGAAGAAAGAAGAAAACTGCCAACCCTTACCAGGAAGAATTGGAACTTTTAGTAAAGGGAAAGCTGGATCAGCCGTTATTTACTGCCTCAATCCGCTTGCTTGTAAGGGGAAACACTACTGAATTAAAGAAAAGAACCAGAGGTTTTGCTTCCTCATTATCATCATTTGCCAATTCGTACCAATCGCTTAGGTTATCCTACCTATCCAAGTTCAAGTTTTTAACCTCGCTTCGATTATTTTTCTTCAAGCATAGGCTCGGGGGTATCTTTACTCGTTCAGTGCTCTCAGCTTCAGAAGTATCCGATATTTATCACTTTCCCTTCACCAAAACCACTAGAACCGAGGATATCCAAAAAATCCACAGTAAAGAGTTGCCGGCTCCGGTGTCTTTGAAGAAAGCCAATAACCTTGATGTTGTTTTTGCCAAAAATATGTACGGTGGAGCTACTACCATGATTGGGCTTACTGAGGATGAGCGAAGACGGCATATGTATATTCTGGGTGCCACGGGTACAGGTAAGTCTACGTTACTGCTGTCTATGATTGACCAAGACTTGAGAAATGGTAAAGGACTTTGTGTCATCGACCCGCATGGCGAGCTGATAGACAACATCTTACCGCTTATTCCTGAAAATAGAATTGATGATGTAGTGTATATCAACCCAGATGACATAAGCTACCCCGTCGGTCTGAACCTTCTTGAGTTGCCCACTGACATTAAAGGTGATTTGCTATTGAGAGAAAAAGAGTTAATTGCTGAGAGTATCATTTCCATCTTCCACAAAATCTATGATGACAAATATTCTGGCCCGAGGATGGAATATATTTTGAGAAACACGATCCATACTGCTTTTATTACAAAAAATCCCACGCTGTTTACTGTATATAAACTTCTTATCAATGAGGACTTTAGAAAAGAAGTAATAAAAGATTTGGAAGACGAAAACCTCATTGATTTCTGGAAATATGAATTTAACAAAGCCGGAGATTATCAGAAAGTAAAGATGATTTCTCCTATTACCAACAAAATCGGACGTTTTCTCTTTTCTCCTACAGCCAAAAGAATTTTGGAGCAAGAAAAGTCTACTGTTAATTTTGAAGATATTATGGACTCCGGAAAAATATTGCTTTGTAATGTATCTAAGGGAAAAATCGGTGAAGACAACTCCGAAGTCTTCGGTTCTTTGATTATGACCAAGATTCAATTGGCGGCACTTAAGCGGGCAAGAGTAAAAAGTGAGGCAAGACGTGATTTTTACCTCTACGTTGATGAGTTTCAGAATTTTGCCACACCTTCTTTTGCTCAAATTCTGTCAGAAGCTAGAAAATACAAACTTAATGCAATTTTGGCACACCAGACAACTTCACAGCTTAAAGACCAATCTCTGGTGAATGTTACCCTTGCCAATACAGGAACTATTGTTTGTTTCAGAACCGCAAATCCTGAGGATGAGCGGTTAATCTTGCCACAATTTATCCCTTACATTCAGCCAGGAGAAATAGACAATCTGCCTTCATTTCACTTCTATATAAAAATCAATGCCATACACCCTGAAGAGCCTTTTTCTGGCGAGACAATATTGGTTAAAATCCCTGAGGAAAGAGGTCAATCAGAAAGAATTGTTAAAGCTTCAAGAGAACACTTCGCTAAAGAATTTATAGCCCAGAAAGTTGCTAAGCCAAAAAAGCACCAGCCCAAGAAAGAAGAAAAGAGCGTTAAAAAGAAGTCATACAAAGCCTTTCCAAAGATGTAAAAATGTACCCTCTGGGGGGTACAAAATCACCTGATACTTTAAGGCTAAAAATATTGTTTTCTTTGTCTTCTTTTCCTTTCTAAGAAAGGGGAGGAATAAAATATGAAAGTAGAAATAGTTACAAATAAACAACTAGAAATACTCATACTGCTCTACAGATACCGATTCCTACATAGTATTCATATCCAAAAGTTTCTTCATCACAAAGACAGAAGCCTCATCAAACGCTGGTTAAAAGACCTTACCCAAAGACACATCATTCACAAAATTCATCCTACCAATAGAGAGAATATCAATAGACCGCCTGTGTACTACTTAGCCAATAAAGCCAGACCGATCCTCAAAACAAGATATAAAGAGGCAGATCAAAGCATGTTGGATAGGGTGTACCGAGAGAAAACCCGTTCAAACACATTTATTGCCAGGTGTCTTTTTATTGCGGATCTCTATTTTCATTTTCAAGTTGCAGCCGAAAAGCAAAAAGTTAATTGTAGCTTTTACACTGCCACCGACCTCTCAAACGTGGCCTACACCCCCTTACCTGCCCCAGATGCCTATTTAGTGGTGACTACAGCCAAGAAGAAAAGTATTTATTTTCTGGATTTCTATGAAGAGCGACTCCCTATGAAAGAAATTAGAAGAAGAGTTAGAAGATACATACACTACTTTGAAGCAAACTATTGGCAAGAACATAATAAAGAACCATTTCCGGTAATTTTCCTGGTGTGTTCACTGCCAAGAGTCAAAAAATCACTCTCAAAGCTCATAGCAGATGAAGCGGATTCGGACATGTCTTTTTTCCTAGCTCAGAAAAGTAATATACAAGAAAAAGGTATTCAATCCGATACCTGGGAATCTGTATAAATCATCCTTGGGATTTAGTATTTTTTTCCTGAGCTTTTAGAATTTGGTAACCTCGCTTCATGATTTTATTCACCAATACTATTACTACACCTTGCAAGTCGCTTCTGGTGTACTCGTCCTGATTATCAATAAGATCCAAGATTTCACTTTCGTATTCATTGGTTAACAATGGACTGATCATGCTCCCACCTCCTCTCTATATTTTCCGTTAAGTTCTGGATTCAACAAAATTGCTAGGATTTTTTCTACAGTCCCCATAGCTTTAGTGATGGCCAGCAGTGGATCCTGTGCGTAGTGGCTGATGTAACTCCAGGCGTTGCCGCTATGGTCTTTAATTCCGTAAAAATCCATCAAAACCGTTGCTGTGAATTCTGCGATGGTTTCCTGGTTTGTATGCTGTCCACCTCTTAAACCTCCATCAATCTGAGCGTGGATTGCATGGGCTAGCTCATGAAAGAAAACGCTTGGGTTATGGCTTCCTATCCTGATTCTACTGCCGTCTGAGCTTGTATCACCAAGCCTTTCCGGTGTTGCAGGGATATATGAGACATCAATAGCAAACTTCTTGGCTACATCTAGAAGAGGTGGTAATGCTTGCGGTTGATATATGGTGCCTAGTTCTTCGCCTTCGGTATCTGAGGCCGCAAACACGGGAACAGGTGAAAAGCCAATACAAACTAACTCTTCCTTTTCTTCTCCATTGTGTTCTGCGGTTTGTTTAAGGGTGTGGGGGCGGAGAATATATACTGCCTTGCTGCCTTTTCTGACGCGCCTGCCCACCTGTTGCCATTGGACAAACCCTCGGCAGTCCAACTCTTCTGCTTGCATAAAGGCAAGCACTTTATTTGACAAACTCCACCTGTAAGCCGGTGCAGCGGGGTCTAGTTGTATACGAGCTACTTTGGTAATAGGTGACAGATCACCGCTTTGGAACTTCTCTATTACTTTGTTGATACTTGCTTGGGCTTTTTCTGAGAGCTGCATCTTTTTCCTTTCTGCAGCTGCCCCATTTTTATTATTTTTTGTACAGGTAGCTGCTGCTACCTGTTATTAAGAGATCTAAAAAGCGGGGTGAATTTTGCAAGGGCAATCCCGCCTCTGGCGGGAGCAGTTTATTGAAGTGAAACGAAAACCCTTGCAAAATGAGGGGCAAGGCCCCTGTTCTTTTGCAACGGAATATGTTTTGTGCTAAGGTGGTGTCACCCTGTCACGATAACTTAGTCATCTGGAATTGATATGAGTAAACTGATCATTACTACTGTATTAACTCTCCTCCTTCTATCATCATTGTGCATTGATAAAACTTATGCCCATACCGATGAGTTAACCTTTAGTTCCTATACAGTTGGCGAGTCCATTACCATAACTTCCAGCCCCAAGCATAACGTTTGTGATCCCTCAACATTTCCCAAGCAACTTCATCATGCCAATATTCAACAATTCAAAAATAATAATGGGGAATACATATTAGATTTTAGCAACGCCACTATCAGCTTCTATAAAAATGGAGAAGTGGTTGATGGATTTTTATACGTTGCTAATGAAGTGGGTGTTGTTTGGTTTGCTCAACACACGGCAGATAGCAATACTATCCAAACAACTGAATTTGACGACGATCTACTAATCGTGGCAAATGGAGTTAAGGTAGTTAGGCCAGGTGTTGCCTATATGGGATCTAATATTACCTATACCTCAGCTTGGGAAGTATGCTATCTGATCAATGGCTCTCAATATCCGGATCCCATCTTTCCTCATCATGAACCAAGTCAAGCAAGAGTGGCATTTGTGAACCCAACTCCTATCCCAACTGCTGCTCCAACACCCACAAATATACCTACACCTCTACCAACACCAACAGCAGTTCCCACTATCACTCCTGTTCCCACTTCAGTACCTACTCCAACTCCCAGACTACGCATTTCCTCTAAGGTAAAACTTTTTGACTTTGGAATTCCCAGCATATTAACCTTTACCTTCAAAAACGATAAACCCTTGCTATCTCCTTCACCAACACCTCAAACATCACCAACTCCAACGTCTACTCCACCGACTCTATCTCCAACTCAAACACCTCAGTCATCTCCTGCTCCAACTCCCACTCTCACACCAACCACACAACCGTTACTCAATACCATTATCTCTTTGAAAGTGAGGCTGATGTCGCTTTTTAGATAACACCTTCACCAATCACTTTCCCACCCAATATATCCAGTTATCCCCAACGGTCACCGCTTTACTGATCCTAAACCTATCTTTCAATACGCCACAATTCACTTCTTCTGCACTTTTAGCGTTGTATACATATCCCAACGCATTGTTAGCTATCCCGGCAATAATCATAATAATTTTTCTATCACAGACGTAGACAGACTCAATATCTAAATCAAGCATAATCTGGTGAACTGGTTCTGATCTCACCACAACATCTGTTAACTCTCGTGCCAGTGGCAAAGTGTCATTAGATAAAAAAGTAATCTCTCCATAAAAGTTAGCTTCTGATTCGGGTACGTGCCAGTACTGACTTAGCCTGGAATCTCCATAGAAGTTGTTGTAACGAGATAAACCACTACCAAAGTCTGCAACAACATATACGTCATCCAGAAACTTCATGCTTTCTACTAACTTTGTGAGTTGTTCTTGGTTCTTGGTATAAAAACTTTCTGCTTCAAACACTTCTTCTCCATAATAAATGGTTTGATTAGCCATACCCTGCACCTCCTCAAGGGCAACGTCAAATCTGTTTCCACCTGCATAGTAACCCAATAAGTAATTTGACAATCCCTTCACATTCACTTCGCTATCTGGATTCTGAAACGGATCAAAGATTCCTAGTGGCGTAAATGAGTTCATCAGAAACAGCCTTTGTTCGCCATCAGTTAGTGTTTCAAATTCTGGTTTATATAGATCAAGCAGTGGCTTTTGAGTATCAATAATCTCATCGACATACCTCTCTACTGCTTCATCGTTCTCAATGTTGGGAGTAGGAGAGGGTGAAACCTGAGTATCATAGGTATACCCAGCCCAAAATGCTTGCGGATTAAAGTCTCCAACAAGCAAACGCAACACACCCAAAAAGAGAAATAAAAGAAGGGTTGCACTATATGTCAGTCCCATAAGTCATTGTAGCGTGCAATACAAGTTGCTACAAAAAAAGCTGTGTGGTAAAGATCGGCATGAAGGTTGCCACACAGCTGTAATTTTTTAGATCAGATCTACAAAGAGAGACAGCGACCGCCTACTTATATAGAATTGACCTGTGTTAAGTGAATCTACAACAAAGTTAGTCACAAACGTGAGTTACCTTTATGTTGTCCCATGAGCTTAAGGCTTCGGAAAACCGTGGGAGTCGTGCACATATATTCAATGTATGATCATCAGTCCACTCTAAAGAAACTGATTTTAAGTAGCCTTTATATGATTCATAAGCTGCAACGCTAAAGAGTGGTGTAGAATTCAGTACTCCTGTCTTTTTCAAGACTACATCAGTTACCAGTGGTCCTGTAGCTCCACAGTCGGTTTGTTCTAAATAAGCTAGGTACTCACTTGTAGGAGAAAGCAAGAGAGGTGTTTTTTTAGACTCACAATTCCTATTCATGAACCAAAAAGATCCTACCAAAGTGAGTGCGACTATTAAAATAAATAATCCTATCAAGAACTTTATCATTAAAATTGATTGCTTATATAGATTTAACCTCCTCTAATATAGCATATAATCTGAAAAGGAGAGGGTGATTTCCCAAGCAAAACAGCCCAGGAAATCACCTTCATGAGGTTAGACTAAGCTACTAATTTCCGCAATAAAGCGGAGCACTTCTTGCGCACTCGCTAATCCTGACTGAATCTGCAGGATCATCTCCAAATGGCCAATTAAGAAGTGGGAAACCCCCTGATGGGATTAAAGGACGTCTTTCTACCAATCTGACAACATTCTTGGCAAATTGGTTAGCGCCAGCAGCATTCAAAAGTACGTATTCCGATACTCCCATGGAAGCTCCTGCGGCACCGTAATGGCAGTTGCCAAAAGGCTCATAGTTTCCGAACTGCTTGTAGTCCCAATCACCTCCAGTTTTCACAGCTTGATAGAACCAATAGTAGTTCCCTCTATTTTTAGCCGCCTCTTCCATGTTGGCATTGAAATCCATTTCAGGAGGGGCATCAAAGCAGGCCATCCTGTCTTCATCATAAACGAAGTCAAGAAGCACCTTATTCTTCGCCATCCCACTCGGATCAACATAGTTCACCGGGTTGTTCTCAGTGTAGGTGTACCGGTTGAGTGAAAGTGGCCTGGTGATGTCTCCTGCATAGGAGTCACGGCTCAGGAACCGGCCGATAAAAGGATTGTAGTGACGAGCACGCAGGTACATGTAGTCAACAAACCCAAAAGAGTTGTCGTCTACCTCGCCGGTAAAGCCAAAGGGTTGTGTAGAGAGGCTATCGACCTCAACTTTGCCTCCAAAGGCTTCGTACTCAAAACTCGAATCCATATCGGCGTTTTCATCGGTCACCGCTCGCACTGAGCCAAGGTTGTCTTGGTGATAGAAGAAAGCATCACCGTCTTCTACCATGTACAAGAGTCCCAGACCCCACACATACTTACGGGTTTCACTGGGGAAGGGATGCCAGGTGTCTTGGATGATCCCCGGCAGCGGTTGATTAACGTCATAGACATAGCTAGTCAGGTTTTGAGCTTGGGTCGAGCCTTGTTTTCTCTTTGTCAAAACACGGTTGCCGTCACCGTTATATGAATAGAAGTAAGTAAACAGACTCGATTGCAGCTTGACCTCTATGAGCCGGTTCTCTTGATCATAGGAGTGAGGTGAGGGAGCGAATACATATTCGTAATGGTTTACCAAGTTGCCATTGGCATCAACCACATAGGTTTGATCGTAATCGCCCGTGGCTTCGATAAGCCGGTCAGCCTTGTCGTACTCGTACTCGGTTTCCTCATCTGGATCGAGTTCATCGTCCAATAACTCGTGAGAAAGCCGGTTGCCCACCGGATCGTACGTGTATTGAAAAGCGTACGGGTCGATGTCATACGGCAGATCACGATATTCCAGAAGCAGGCGGTACATACCGTCGTACTCAAACTCAACAGTTCCCATCCGACCGCCCGTGATCACATCGGGGTCACCGTCGTTGACAACCTCGTCGGTCTGAATGACATAGCCGACATCGTCAAGTGTGTAAGTATAGCGATTGATGGTATCAGTGCCATACTTGTTCCACACTTGCGTCAAGCGTCCGGCGTTGTCGTACGTGTAGTGCGCACTGGTGCCGTTGTCGTGGGTAAGCACCTCCACCTTGCCGTCAACGAAGTAGTCATAAGTAGTCTCACGACTATCCCAATCCTCGACAGCAATCATCCGATCAGCTTCATCATAGCCATAGACTACCGAGTCATCATCGGGATAGATCAGCTCAGTACGATTACTGTGCTCATCATACCGATACTCGACAACGACTGAGCCAGGGCTAGTGACCGTGATCAGGCGATTCCACTCGTCATAGGTGTACGTGGTGGTGCCCGTGCCATCAACCATGCTGGTGCGATTGCCCTGAGCATCGTACGTAAACTCAAGATCAGGGGTATCGCCAGCACTGTAATCAACGTCTACCAAACGGTTGAGATTGTCATACTCGTTGGTAGTCACTTGGGTTAAAGGATCCTGAATAGTCAGGACATTGCCATTTTTGTCGTAGGTGTACTGAGTTACCAACGAACCTGACGTTGAGCTCCAGTTAGGATACTGAATCTCTTTGCGCAAGCGTCCCAGACCATCATAGTGATAATCCGTGGCTCGTTCATGGGTGCCATTGCCGTTAGCACGAATCATTCGGGACAGGTTGCCCAAATGATCATACTGATATGCGGTGGTAATCAAGGTTCCGGGAGGCGAAGCAGGGTTCGTCCAGGTTAAGGGACTTTGTACCACTGTCTCAAGCTGATCCCGCTCGTCATAGCCGTAGGTGACAACTTGACCATTGGGATCAATAACGACAACCTGATTACCGACTTCATCGTACCGATACTCGGTCACCAGCTGAGAGCCGCCACCAGTTGGAGCGGGAGCCTTGAGAAATGTTTGGCGATCCTCATCGTCATAAACGTATTCCCAAGTGAAATGAGAGGGATTAGCTCCTTGCTCATTTCCCCGGGGTCCGATCATTTCAACCAGCCGACCGACAGCATCGTACTCAAAAGTTGTGACCTGAGTGATCGGTGCCGTGACCGTGATGAGCATACCAGCCTGGATACCGGACTGGCCGTATTCGTAGGTGGTAGCAAAGGCTTCATCCGCCGGATCGGTGGCATTGCCACGAGGCGGAATCGACTTAGTAACCAAACCCGGATTGTTGGCATCGGTATACTCGTATGTCGTAGTGGCGGTGATTACCGTGTTGGTATCATCGGTGTAGTAGGAAGAAACTGACTCGAGAAAGACGCTGCCTCCACTGTCATAGACATAGTCAGTGGCATAAGTCAGATTCAGGCTACTACTTAAGTCAGTTGCACACGTTACGGTCGTGCCGCTGCCAACACCTTTGGGAGGTATTTCTTGGATGAGGTTATTGTTGCCATCATACGCGTAGAGCGTGACCGGCCGGTTGGCACCTCCACTGGGAGCAGGGTCAATGCGTCGGGTCAAGTTGCCGAAACTTCCAGAGATCGCCGTGCCGTCATAATCGACGTCATAGCAATAGGTGGTTGCGTTGCCATTACCGTCAGTCTTGGTGGATAAGAATCCATCACCGGTGTAGGTCATGGTCTCGGTAATCCAGCTGCCTGAGCTGACAACAGGCTTCTTGACTCGCTCAATGAGCTGGCCATCCTCGTTGTGGGTATCTACCTCAACGTAATCCCAACCGGAATCAAATGAGGTAGCCGGATAGGTGACGGTGGTAGTCCAAGTTCCGTCCTGATTATCAACGTAATTGAATGTGGTTAATTCGTTGGAAATCAAACCGGCAGCATCCTTTTGGGTCGCCACCCGGCCATTGGAATAGGTATTGGTAACTACCACGTTACTGCGAGCATCGGTGATGGTGGTCAGTCGTGAACTACCGCCATCATAGCCATAGATGGTTTCCTCGCCTTCACGGTCAGTGACTGTCTCCAGTCGATCTGACCCGTCGTACTCAAAGACAACTTCGCGAGATAGCCAATCAGTGACGCTCTCTAAAAGGTCATCTTCGTTGTAACTAAAGGTGAGGTTGCCCCGACCAGCCGGATCGCTAACACTGATGACTTGATCATTTTGGTTGTAGACCAAATGTGATTCATTGCCATAGCGATCGCCGATGGTTAGTAGGAGCCCTACTTCACTGAAAATCCAATACGACTGATCTCTAGCCGTCAGGGTGTAGCTGCCATTACCGTTTTTGACCAGTTGTGCTGTAACTGACTGCGGAGGGATATAGTCGCCCGAATCGTAGGTGTAGTAGTCAGCTCGACCTTGCGGGCCGAAAACCACCACGTCATCAGACGCCGCCTCCGGCCGAAACAGGCGCATATTGTAATTGTGCGTCCATCCAGGACCGAGATCTCCGACAAGTTCGCTGGCGCTGTTGTATGACCTCACGAAGGCCGGAGTGGGACCCCTTCCCTCGATGTTGACATCTTGGCGCATGTACGTAAAGTCGCCAGTAAAGGTATTTACGGGATCCTTTGAATGGCCGGTAAAGTACCTGAGATAAAACTCATAGTCTGCCCAGCTTGCCAGCTCACCAAAATCAGGATCAGGCGGTGCCGCCGTTGATTGAATCAAGTAAAGCGTTTGCGGCAAACTTCGCTTTGGCGCTTGTGTGTCAATTACTTCAACGTAGACACTGTTGGTTCCATTGAGAAACAAACTCGTCAGGTCCTGAGGGCTAACTGGTTGAGCCTGTGAATTCAGATAGACGTTGTCAGTTGTAAAGTTCGGCCGCGTGACGGTGATGCGAACCACATCATCAGCATACCAAGAACAATATACATACGGACAACCTGACAAAACAATGTAGTCACCGTTAGAAAAATTGACGGGGACGGTATTGTCTGTAAAGGTGTAATTCAACGTCGTGCTATTCTCTTCAGGATAGGAGTTGATAAGAGTGATGCTGGTTAAAGCATGCACATTGCCGATTTGCCAAATCAAAAGGGCTAGAAGCGCAAAAGCACTAAGCATAGCCCCCACTACACATTTACCACGTAACGTACTCATGTCCTTTCCTTTTTGTGTTCTAAAACAAAATCAAAATCCAACAAAACAGTTTCTATATGGGCATTTCTCCTTGTTAGTTGAAATTACTTTTAACTAACATATAAGTAGATTCACTTGTTAAAGAGCAACTATTCGCTATGCTTTGTAAGCAATTTACAAAGAAGCAAACAGCTACACTACATCTTAATACGCAAGGTTATCCAGGTGTCAATGAGAAATTGCAGGTGGTGGCTCAAATACAGTTTTTAGAGACGCCACAAAGATAGCTCAACAATATGGTGGACAGGCAATAGATTGGGTTAAAAAAGTAAGCTCGTCATACACAGCTGCAGATGGAGTGAAGTTTGAAACTCACTGGGTAGAAAATATCGTTACACAGAGTGCGTATTTTACAAAAAACCGTATGTAAGTAGAATAAGTGCATGAATTTACCCAACCGCATCAAAGCTGAATCACTCGAAAAAATCATTAATCTATCAAAAAGAATTATTGATAGGGAAACAAATATTGTTGAAAGTGCCCGGGAGATCGATAGGTTGCGGTTCCAACTTGATAATCCTGAAGACGAGATTTTCTACCCGATAATCTCATTTACTGGAGACACCGAACAATTTTTATTTGGCGAGGCGAGAAAACTCATGAGCGAGGAGCTTAAGAAAAAAAGAGATAAAGAACTGCAGGAGTATCTCGAGCTTGAGACAGAATCACTCATTGAAGCTTGCAAGAAAATTGTCGCGAAATTTGCGCTTCCCCTGAGCTAGTGATATACTTCGCCCCAATAAATATCACTGGCTGCCCTTAGCAAATATATAAGGGTAGCTTATGAAAAAATTTGTTGTCTTTTCTGTAATTCTTCTCACACTACTGTTTACCTCTTCTCCCGTTTTTGCTCAATCAACCGACGTTTCCAAAGTGCAAAATTTTATTACCAATATCATTCAAATGCTCGTTATCTTAGCCGGTAGCCTTGCTTCCGCTTTTTTTGTTTGGGGTGGCGTCCGCTATATCACGAGCTCTGGTAATCCAGAAGCGTTGGAGAGCGCTAAAAACACCATAAAATATTCAGCTATTGGACTCACCGTAGCTTTAGCAGCCTTTGTCATCACCAACATTGTTACCCAATTGGCCCAAAGCGCTTTTGGTAGTTAGAGAAGCTCATGAACCCAGAGGTTGCGGCCTTTACTTCAGCCACGCTTAACACGTTAACCTTGCTTGCCTCGTTAGTTGCATCTCTATTCCTGATAAAAGGTGCCTATCTTTACATTACGTCCACTGGCAAACCAGAGGCATTAGAAGATGCCAAGAAGACCATCAGGAATGCCTTGATTGGATTAGTGTTAATCCTCTCCGCCAATGCCCTAGTATCTTTGTTGCAAGGAGCCTTAACTACCCCTGCCGTTCCGAGCTCTAGTAGTGAGTTGACCCTTCTACCGATTGAACCAATCACTCCAGTAGGTGGTCTAACCCAAGTATTACTGGAGGCAATAAGCTCACTGCTGCAGAATATTATTCAAAGCGCTACCCAACCGATTACCGAAAGCATCATTGGCTTTTTAACGACCACCCCGGCACTTGTCACCAACTCCGTTGTCTTTAACTTTTGGCTAGTGGTAGTTGGGATTACCAATGCTTTATTCGTTCTTTTAATTGCGGTTTTAGGGTTTCAGTTGATGAGTGCCTCCAGCTTTGGTTTTGAGGAATTGGAATTAAAACAGGTATTACCCAAAATTGGCTTGGCTTTCTTAGGAGCAAATACTTCTCTTTTCTTAATTGATTGGATAATCAGGTTAAATAACACGCTTATTGAAGCCATTATCAATGCCACTGGTGGCATCAACCAAGCATGGCTTACCAATGCTTTTGATCCGGCCTCGCTCGTTCTTAATCAGGTTGCTTTTATCACACATATCTTTATGCTCCTTTTTGTCATTCTGGCAATAGTCTTGCTCCTCTTCTACATTACTCGCTTAATTACCCTTGTCCTGGGTGCCGTACTGTCTCCGCTTGTCTTTCTCTTATGGGCACTACCCAAATTTTCAGATGTTGCCGAGGTCTCTGCCAAAACCTACCTGACCACCATCTTCTCTTTGTTTATTCATGTGATTATCATCCAACTGGCTGCTTCTTTCCTCACGCTTCCTGGACAAGTAGGGACTAACCCGCTCATGTCAATCCTTATTGGCGTAGGGTTACTCTTAACTCTTATCAAAACCCAATCATTTATGGTCCAGCTCATGTTTTACAATTCCAGCCGAGCATTGTTCAGGAAAATGAGTGGACAAATGATAAATGTACTAAACGCTAAGTCAAATATGGCGACTACTAAACGGGTTGTTACAACTCCAAGGAAGGTAGTGCAGGCATGAGAACAACCGTTATCCCAGCACAAATCACTACCGTTGAAGATACGATTGCAGGCAATCTCAACTTTACTCAGATTGTCCTGCTTGTTATTTCATTGGTTATAAACACCTTTGTCTATGTCCTGGTACCACCAAGCATGTCATTTAGTCTTCCTAAGGTAATGCTTATCGCCATAATATTCACTATCTTTATCGTGCTATCACTGCGAGTCAAAGGCAGGGTGGTGATTGCCTGGCTCACTATCCTGGCTACATACACCCTGCGACCACACATCTATATTTTTTCTAAAAATACCCTCGATGCCAGAAAGGTAATTTTGCCAGAAACAAGTATCAAAGAAAGTGCAACTAAGTCAAAGAAAACCACAAAAGAAGTTGAAAAGGTAGTCAGGCAGGACTTTGATTATCCCTCCCTTATAAGAAATACCAGCCTTAACCTTCGCTTCAGAAAAAAAGGGATACTAGTGGTAAAAAACTATGATTAATCTTAAGCGCAAAGTGTCAGCCAGAACACAAATAAATATCAAGGAAGTTACAGATGGATTGCTGATCCTTCCTGGAAATAAATACCGACTGGTGTTGGAAACCTCGGCAGTGAATTTTGAGTTAAAAAGCGAGGAAGAACAGGACCAGATTATTGATACGTTCCAGAACTTTCTCAATTCACTTCCTTGCCCAGTCCAGATTCTGATTAGAACCAGGGAAATTGATATAGATGGGTACTTGACAGAATTTTCAACCCAACATAATCATGAAGCCGAGAAAGTCTATAAAGACCAGCTTGCCGAATACATCAGGTTTGTTAAAAAACTAGTATCAGGCAACAAGATCTTAACTCGCAAGTTCTATCTCATCATCCCTAACAGTAGCGATAAAGGGAATAAGGACTTTGCTGTAGTTAAAGAACAATTAACCCTTAACCGTGAAATTGTGACCAAGGCGTTGGAGAAACTGGGTATGAAAACCAGAGCCTTAGGCAACTTGGAAATCCTGGACCTGTTTTATAGTTTCTACAATCCGTCACGCGTAAAAACCCAACCGTTAACCCAAAAAACCTTTCAGGAATTATTTACCCACCCGTATGGAATTTAACTTCAAGTTACCAAAACAAATTGGAAGGAACTTTCGAGCATATAAAAAAGGCCGAAAGGAAAAACGCGAGATGCGTCAGTTTGAGTTTGGCTCCCAGGATCAGATTGACCTTATTTCCTATGCCGGACTGCAAGAGCATACTACCTATATCCAGTTGGACGACAAGTACATAAGAACCTTGTTTATCTCAGGGTATCCTTATGTGGCTTCAACCGGCTGGTTATCCATGCTTGCAAGCTTCAACCACAATAGTGATATTGCTTATCATATAGAACCGGTTGATCCCTTAATTGCCTTACCCAAGTTAACCAGAAAAATTACCGAACTGGAATCAACCAGAAGGTCTATGACTCAACAGGGAAAGATTGTTGGTTCAGAAATCTTAGACCCTTTGGAATCAGCTCAAAACTTAAAGGAGAGAATTATCAGGGGACAAGAAAAATTGTTCCAGGTGTCTATTTATGCAACCATTACAGCCAATTCCCTCATGGAGCTTGGGAAAATTACCACCCTATTAGAAACAACAGTCGCCACCAAGCTTTTTTATACTAAAATAGCTAGTCTTCAACAACTCGAAGCGCTCCAGTCTATCCTTCCCCGTGGGGAAAATATCCTATCCCAAAAGAGAAATTTAGATAGTTCATCGGCGGCCCTGACCTTCCCTTTTATTTCATCAGAGCTCGTTCAAGAGTCGGGAATTCTTTACGGTATAAACAAGTCTAATAACTCTCTTGTTATTGTTGACCGATTCTCTTTGCATAACGCCAACAGCATTATTTTTGCCCAATCAGGTAGTGGTAAAAGTTATGCTGCCAAAGTGGAGATCTTGCGGCAGTTAATGCAGAAAACAAAAGTGATTGTGATTGACCCTGAGCGGGAGTACCGCCAGTTGTCAGAGTCCTTGGGCGGCACCTATATCAAGTTATCGCTGAAATCAAAAGAAAAGATCAATCCATTTGATTTTTCCATGAGTTCCTATGGTGGAGAAAATAATTTGGCTGAGCATATCCAGGACTTAACCGAAGTAATTTCTCTCATGGTTGAAGGACTCACTTCCCAAGAAAAAGCTGCCCTAGACAAAGCCATTATTGAAACCTACAAAAAGTTTGGTTATACCCTGCATGGCAAGCATACCAGGGCAAAGAAAGGTAAATATCCGCTTCTTAAAGACTTATGCAAAACACTTAAGGCAAACGGTCAAGCCTCATTACTCACCAGATTGGAAAAATTTGTCAAAGGCTCACTTTCAAGTGTTTTTGACAAACAGACCAACATTAAGCTTGACAACCGGCTGATTATCTTTGATATCAAGGACCTTCCTGAATCACTCAGGCAAATTATGCTCATGATTACAGCGAACTTTGTTTATAACCAAGTTAAAAAGGAACCGCAAAAGCGAATGCTGGTCATTGATGAGGGGTGGCTACTCTTGGAGCATGAAGAAAGTGCCCGATTTGTTGCTGGATTGACCAGAAGAGCTAGAAAATATTACCTCGGGGTAAGCATAATTTCCCAACAAGCCAATGACTTCCTGAACAATCAATATGGTCGGGCCATTGCTTCCCAGGCATCTTTGAGAATTTTGATGCGCCAGGATACCACTACTATTGCCGGTGTGGCCAGAGAATTCAAACTGTCTGAGTATGAAGAAAAATTCCTCCTTACGTGTGAGCGAGGAGAGGCTATTATCATTGCCGATCAGAACCACGTAGCGATTAAGGTGGTGGCTTCCGAAAAAGAACACCCGCTGATTACTACTGACCCGAAAGAACTCTACCAAACTCCATGAACCCTTTTATCGCCTGGAATGTGTTCTCTTTCCGCCGGGAGCTTGCCTATGTGACTAGCGCTTTTATTATAGTGCTTCTGATGCCGGTATTGGCGATAGTAGTCATTACCCAAACAGGGATTAATGTGGTCTCCGATACACTCGTTGAGTTGAATATAGTTAATCAGGTAGTAGAAATTAAAAATCCACTCGACGGCTCCTTATTCGCCACCATCGAAGGCCCGTTTACCTGGCCGGCACAGGGAGTTATCACCCTAGAATTTGCCCGATCAAGCCTTTATCAACTCTTCCACACGGGACTTGATATTGCTGGCAAGCGCGGTGACCCAGTAACTCCCTTTATGTCAGGAAGAGTAACCTATGCAGGTGAAATATCCTGGGGATATGGCAGGCATGTTATCATTGACCACGGCAATAACGTTACCTCAATATATGCCCATCTTGACAGAATTCTGGTGGCCAAAGATCAAGAAGTACATCCTGGAGATATCCTTGGCACTCAGGGAGATACTGGCTGGTCAACTGGAGTACATCTGCACTTTCAGGTTAATGTATTTGGGATACCCGTGAATCCGAGGGTGTTTTTAGGGCAAGAATAATGAAATTAGCAGAAGCGAAACAATCACGTTTATTTTAATATTTAGAATGATTACTCAGTGCCGCATCTTTAAGGTATATTGGAGTAATCAATTCGTCTTCACTTGCTTTTAAAAGAGCAATGCTGATATCTTTTGTACCACCTGTGTAGTCTGAAATAATTTCATAAGGTTTATAATCTGCTGCTAATTTTGTAAAAAGGCTCTCTAGCTGACTCTTAATTTCTAGTACCGATTTATCGGTGATTGTTATATTAAAAATCTCAACATGTCGATCACTCTTTTCTATTTCAATCTTAAAGGTCTCAGCAATTTGCTTTACTTGTGTAGTTTCGGTAACAATTAAAACTACTTTCTCCAGAGAATTGATTGCTGAGTGTCCACCATCGTTGTAGATTAACGATTTATAAACGTTATAAGAAGGAATATCTTTAAAATCAGATCGACTATTAGAAACAATCGTAACTAACGCTTTTTTTTGATTCAATGGTGTTGGTGTAAATAAATCTTTATGGATGGACCGTATTCTTATATACACCCAAAGAGAAATACTTGTAAAAAGTGAAGCCAATAGAAATAACTGTATAACTACTTGCATTTCTAAACTTGCCGAAGTAGCCAGATATTTAAATAGCTCAAAGAGTGCATTTGTAAGCAATCCGAATGATAGGATAAACAATAGACTTAGCCATGGGTGATGCGTGGAGATACTGAGAATATTGCGGAGTAAAATACCTTTATTGGTAAACTCCCGTTGTTGGGTTTCAATTAGATCAAGATTTTCTTTAAATTTGCTCATAGAATGGCGCTGTTGGTGATACGTCACCAATTACCCTAACTACAGATTCAAAATCTATCTTTTTATCTGGATAGCTAGTAAGAATTATCGCTGGGAATACTTTTTGTGTGAGATCTGAATACGTGTACCCACAAGCTAAACCAGCATACGGCACACACATAACTACTAATTGATTTATCTGATTTTCTGTTAATTGCAGATCATCTAGATATGTTTTAAGTAGGGTATAACATTGATCTCTTGACGGACGATCGAATTCAAAGGTAACAGCACTTCGCCGCCGAACTGCTGGATCAATGGCCGAATGTCTGTTCGTGGACATCACAATCATCACGGGGGTGGGTAGGTCCTTCAAAGAGTCAATGCCGCGAATCAGTGCATTTACGCCAGCTTTGTCTTCATGGTGCATCTGGGTCACTTCTCTTGATTGTGCCAGCGCATCCGCCTCATCAATAAATAGAATCAGTGCCGTATTGATTTTTGCCTGAGAATGAGCCTCTTTCCTGATGAATTCAAATGAGTCACTAATTAATTTAGTCATTTCTCCCACAATGCCAGACCCTCTTGCGTTGAGACTTAACTTATAAAGAACTATTTTGGCTTCTTCAGATCTGGCGATTTGATCTCCAAATGTTTCGGCAAGAGCCGTTTTGCCTGTTCCAACATCTCCGGAAAAAATAAATAAAGGTGGCCTATTTTTAAAAAGCTTGATAATCGGGATTTCCTCTTTGTAAAACTTTTTTCTCCATTCATCTAAACCTGCCGGATTGAGTATGATTGATGCCTCTTTAGCCAGTCTTTCCTTTATATGGTCTATCCCAACAAGTGCCAAATACCTCTCCTGTGCAACAGGATCAGGGAATGCTGTAATGTTTTCAAAAGTATCACTATTCATATTAGTAACTTCTAAATTGTTGGCGGCTTAGTCCGACCCTATTACGACAGTAAGAGTCGTCTTTTGTCCATACCCCATTTGCTGATCCAGGCTCTGCACCGTTTGACCGCTTTATTGGTAATAATTGTTCTACTTGACCTAAATCTTCTCTGCTTAAACCAGGATTGTGACGTCTTGTCAAAAAGGAATGCCAAGATGCTCCGTTAAGGTTCGTAGGAAGATCAATAATACTAGGTTCATCGTTTGCTGCTTCAACTTGCCCCAGATTATTTACAGAATACCCAATGGCATAAATCCAGCTCCCATTCTTCTGATAACCATACCTAACACTTTCCAATAGACCAAACTTCAACAATATCGCAGCCTCCAAGGCTAAATCTTGAACCTTCTGTTGAGTAAGTTGGCCGCAATAAAGCCGTAATAGGGTTAAGCCATGAGCGACGCGTGAGGCAAGGTATTTTGCATCAGCAATCGTAAATGTTTCAGACAAGCTTCTTGTTTGGGTATTGCTATATGTCATGCGTTTATCCTTTAAAAGTTGAGCCCAGAACGGTCTTCCAATTTTCAACTGCTTCTTGTTTTGTTGTGGCATTCATAGCTATAGCAATTGCATTGAACGCTTTTTTAGCTTCATCAACTATCCTTTGCCGTTGATCCTCTGTATACGTGCTTGCTATATTGTTTTTGGGGTTAACAGGGTCATATATCCGAATAATTGCGTTATCAGATTGATCAATTTTGTCTCTGCTGTAGTAATCAGTAAAGAATACTGGCTCTTTGAGTCCAGTTCGTGCGATATATGAAAAGAAATTATTTATCGCCTCGGTATAGTTACTAGTGTCGAGACCACTGTCAGCCAAATGAGAACAAATAAGCTCAATCATCAGCGACTTGAATCTGAAATGATCTCCGCGGGTCTTGTATTGCTCCTTTATTTGCTTAGCCCAGTATTTTATAAAACGAACAAATTGTATGTAATGGTCAGGCTGGTTATTTTTCCTTTTTTGGATGAACTCAAGATGTCGTGAGATACTTGTCAACACACGCTCGCCGTTGCTAGTAACTAAATAACCTTTGTTATCTGAATCGCCTTCATAGAGGACGGGTACAACATCAACATCCATAAGGCCGGGGGTTTTATAGTGAACAGTTACGCAATGATCATGGGATACCAGTTGGTCTTCATCAAAATCCGAATAAACTTCTTTAAGTCGATCTCGTAACCATGAAATAAGGCCACTGTTGTCTGAGTCTGCTACAGCAGCAGCCTTAATATAAATGGCTGTATCGAGATCATTTAACTGACGCAGGGCTGAACCTTTTGCAAGACTCCCAGAGTGAAGCATCTTTACTAGATTGTAATCAGGGTGCTCATTAATGTATTTTTCCAACCTGTCACGAAGACTCTTGACTTGCCCACGATATTTTTTTGCAAGATCTGAGGGAAGGTTTATATGAGTAGTTGCATAAGCCAACAGTTCTGTGTTGGTAATTGGCTCATCAATCGTAAAATCATCAAGGCTATAACTTGTACTCATATTATTTTAGTGTCTTCTATCTTTGGGAGGGTTGGGATCGTTTGCTGGGGGCACAGTATCACTATCCTGTATCTTCCCATCTGCCCCATGTATTCTAACTTCGCCACCACCACTATTACGAGCAAACCGCTTTGCTTGGGCTTCCGCTTCCGCTTTGGTATCGTAATGACCAGAACTACGAGAACCCTGTTCTTTATTTACTTTATATCCGTCTTTTCTGTTACCTGAAACGTGATAGTTTGCCATAAATTCCTTTCCGCGAATAACACTACGCTTGACTTTAAGGTACATATACCATAAACTGTAAGTGTAGGTCAAGGTTATGCTGCCCACTAAACAAAAAGAAGTCCTCGACTTCATAAACCAGTATCAAGCAAAACATGGTTACGGTCCGACCTTGGATGAAATTGCTTCAAGTCTGGGTAGAACTATACCCACCATTCATCAACATGTGCGAGTCTTACGATCAAAGGGTTACTTGAAAAGCCCTTCTTCTGCCGCCCGTGGAATAGGCATTTTTAATACTAATGAAGAGATAGCTGAAATCCCCTTACTTGGGTATGTTTCCGCTGGAGGAGGGCTGGAAAGTATTGAGAGCCCAGAGCCAATAAAAATACAGAAGAGCTTACTTTCACCTCACGGACACCATTATGCGCTTGTTGTGAGAGGGACATCAATGGTAGATGACGGTATTATGCCGGAAGATATCGTGATTATTAAAGAACAGAATTACGCAGATAATGGTGATGTTGTCATAGCATTGATAGGATCTCAAGAAGAATCTCTGGCTACAATAAAGCGATTCTATAATCACGGTTCTAAAATTGAACTGCGACCAAAAAACCCCACTCTTCAATCCAGGTGGTTCAATCCCGGTGATATTGAGGTGCGAGGTAAATTTGTAGGACTCCTTCGAAAAGGCAACTAGCTTCCACCTTCAACTAAATTGGTTAATTGGTTAAACCAAATTCTGATGGAATCAGTGCCAACTAAAAGTTTCCCTCTTAGTCAAAATCTCCGAAATTGTATAATACATATATGAATAGCAAAAACCCCGCTAAAAAAAGCGCGAAAAAGGCGTTTGGTAATAGAGTCCGGGAAGCTCGAGAGAATCTAGAATTGACTCAGGAACAGGTTGCTAGGAAAGCTAAGATAACAGCCAATTACTACGCTATGATTGAGCGTGGTGAAGTCAATCCTTCATTTGAGAAAATAAAAAGTATTGCTAAAGTGTTGAAACTGAAGATTACGATTTCCTAGTTGGACATTCTTTCTCGAAGCACTTGGGTTGCAAATTTAATCATCAGGTCAGCAATTTGTGCCGCATACTCCAGATTTGCTTTTTCCGGTTCAGTTTTTTTGATATTCTCCAGTGCTGTTTCCACAAGTGCCTGGTAGTTGTTGCTATCAGTAGCGTACTCTAATGTTTCAGTCGGAATTACAGCGAACCTATCACCGAACTGCTCTGAATTCACTAACGCTGAAACTTCTGTCCAGGGAAGCGAAGCTAATGCTTGAGTGTTATCTGACATATCTGGCCATATTATAGCCGATCTGCCTACTCAGGTGCTATAAAAACCTTTCGTATCCTAAAAAATTAAATAAATCTACGGCGAAGCCGCCGCCCTCAAGGCGGCGCATAAACTCTCTGCTCCTGATTTGTGAAAGAATATTCAGACTGCCTTCCCAAAGTATTTCTCGGTCAACCATTACCAACTTACGGTGATGGTTTCCGACACAAAGAAGCACCTGAATGCCCTCAGCCTCCATTCTTCGGATTTCCACCTCGGATTGTTCCTCATATTCAGGCATGTGCTCCCGTGGATCACGGGTCATAACATACATCTTCACTTTGCGCTTGAGTAACTTCCTAAATACTGGCCAGAAGGTTTGCATTCGCTCAGAAGTGATGAACGGGCTTTCGATAATAACTTCTTGCCTGGACTCTCCTAAATCATGCAGGAAAGCTTGGTAAAACGTTCTCTCGTCATGCAAGGAGGTCTTAAACATCTTCCTCCTCTGCCTTGGATTGATAGGCTTCCATCAAATTGTTAAAATAAGCCAGGAGAGATTCAAATTGGGGTTCAAAATAATTTGCGTCTCCCGCTCATGAATAAGTTACCCATTAAGGGGTTAGTTATTCATGAGTAAGATAAAAGAGATGAGAAGTCGTTCGAGTGAGCACGCACTCGATAAATGTCCACTGAAGTGATTAGATTTCATAAGATTCTAATACGATAGAAATCTAAAACGAAAGCGGAATTCCCTTCACCCGCTCATATATGGCAAATGTACATGAAGATGAGCATCAACTAATAGTTGCCTGGATTGCTCAAGGAGACGGGGGTTTGGTTGGGGATATAGAATGTCACCGCGCTCCGGACCGAGACGCAGCCATCAGATTATCCAGATTTAGTTATGAAATGTGGATTGCTGCAACTGGACAATCTCCGGTAGTGATTTACTGGGGAGATGGCAATAATTCCGCTAATGAGGCATTAGGTAACACTGGGGCTAGACGCATCACAGACACTTTTAATATTCGAAAGTAATTGAAAAGCTGCACTTAAACGGTTTTAGTATTGATTTCCTATATCTTTTATATTTTTTCGGAAATTATGGGTTATGCGCATAAATTGCGTTACAATATACTCCACAGAATATCATGCGCCTATAGTTTAACGGATAAAACGGAGGCCTTCTAAGCCTTTGATCTGGGTTCGATTCCCGGTGGGCGCACAAATAAATAACAGTCTAAATGTTTTTCTTTGAAAAAGCTTTGCACCTAGAATTGAACAAAATCAATGGGTTGACTGCTCATCACCTGCCTGTTGGAGGACGGGGCAGACAAGGATTCCTGGTGGGAGCAACTAGGCAATTTTCACTTTACTAAAATAGTGGTTCGAATTACGTAATGTATGACGAATTAATAGCGTCGGCGTGCCTGCAAAAAGAATATGCCAGGGAGAGCAACTGAGAACATTGACTGCCAGAGCAGAGGAAGTAATGATCAATCCTTGGAGCAGGCGTTTTGTTCGAATAGACGCTAACTTTTTGATCAGAAGTAAAGCTGCTAACTCAAAAATGAGCACTATCCCCCAGAAAGGTTTTTTCTGGCACGTAAATAAGCTACCTAGGACGTTACCGTTAATGGGTTCGGTGGCGGCATGAAATGCCTCAAGAACTTGATTTGGCTCATCTTTTGAAGAGACGTTGATTTTGGAAGGACGCATAACATGTGCTGCTGCAGCAAATATGTCCAAGTCGTCTTGCTCACTCATCACTTTATCAGAGACTGTTGCTTGATTGTAGGATCCACTGCTCGATGGATCGCCATCGATAATTGAAATTTCTGACTGTCCAAGTGAATGGATTTTAAAACTAAAATCAAAAACTGAAGAGGCGTTCTGAATCTGGTTTGGTGCGATTGGGTCCATAGAGGCGGTGAGAGACAGCGTGATGATTTCCTGAGGCTCTAGCTGTACAAGGCTAAACTCTCTCAATCCAAACAGTTGAGCTAGTGTGCCTTGCCAAAGCATTTGGTCTGCATGCTCAAAATGTAAGAAGATATAATCATCTATTGGGCTGCTAGACGTCGGTTTAACCGCAATGACTAGCTCTTGAGCATGGTTGTTGGAGTTGGTGACGATAATACTTTTGGTAACCACACGCTCGGGTATCCAGTTAATATCTGTCTCGAACAATGGCGCGTTTGAAGAAACCGCGCACGCTGAATCAGCACATACCACTTCAAGATCATTTGCAAAAACCTGACTGGGATTGGAAACAAAGACCAGGAGAGTGAACACAAAGAACAGAAATAATTTCATACCTTTACAGCTCATGAGCAAGTTCAAGATGATCACCATCGATGTCCGTCAAATCCAATTGCAACTCAAAGTTATGCGGATTAGGCAGATAGGTGCAAGAGTTCTCACTGGAGCAGGAACCGAGCAGCATTGTTTTAGTGATTGGATCAGGTCCCAAGATGACTTGTGAGCCAACAATGACGTCGCTTATGGTATCGGTATCGTAGCTAAGCCGATAATCTAAAGCAGTAAAACTGGTTAGATTAGTCAGAATGTAAGAAAAAAGATGCTCGTTTTGATCATATTCAACAACAAGAGTTGGCTGATGTGCCAGGATCACTTTGTTGGTTAGCATTTCGGTATCTGAAAAACCGTTTAGCGTGTTTGGGTTTTGAAAGCCTTTGAAAATCAAGCTAAACTCACAAGTCTCACCATAAAGCTCCGGGTTCTCGTTGGCATTGCTCAAATCGAAATCCCATTGGTGATTGGCTTGAGCTATTTCAACGGGATTGGCTGCCAGATCGAACTCGGTTAGCAATCCTTCGTATACCTTATTTCCGTTGAAAGAAGCTGTTATTTCAATCTGGTTGCATGCCAACTGCGAGGCAAGAATATATTCTAACGTTGGCCAGTAATTCAAATCCATATGACCAATATTTTTCACCACGACAGACTTGGTTGTTGGTTGACCAACTTTCAATTTTGCCTCATCAAAAAAGAGTCCATGATGCAAAGATTGATCGTCGTTTAAAAGAACAAAGTCTAATGAGCTTGCAGCCAAACGATTGTTGACGGATTGCTCAGTGTCGAGAAACCAAGCATTGGTTGCTTGCAGCCACGGCATTACCGCTAAACTAATAAGTAAAAGTATTTTTGCTATAAGTCGCTTCATACACTCCTAAAATAATTCGTTTTGATTTTTGGTTTATACATTCTTTTCAGCTGGTACTTAATTGCAATAATTTCGCTATATACGATGAGGGTTGCAGGGATGACAACAAGACTTATGAAGCCAATCGTGGTGTGTGCAAATGAGATAAGCCCTCCAAGCATGGGGACGGTAAAAATGACTTTCCCCACAACGTCTTGTGTGGGTACGGTTTCAGCATCTGCATCCTCATTAGCATCACCTTTGGTGGTGAAGCGAATAGGCAGAGAAGTAGTCATGCCCACCACACGGTGAGTGACTAAAACCTGATCCCTACCTGATTGTTTAAAGGTAATAACGTCATCAAGTGCATAATTTCTCATCGGAACGACTAAGACAACGCTTTTGGTGCCTATCGACGGTTCCATAGAGCCTGATTGAACAACAAGCGCTCGAAAACCACCTAAACCAAACCTGCCGGCCACGATGATTCCGGTCAGCAGAAATAAGAAGCACATCAGTGTGATGTATACAGTTTGTTTGGTTTGATTTAGATGTCGCATATTTGCGCTTTCGTAACATTCTTTATTAAGTTGTTTAATTCTTTGTGCTCTCCACAAGAAATTGTGGAGAGTCAAAAAGCTAAATGCTTAGTTGGCTTGTTCAAGGTGGAAGATAATGTCAAAGGAGACGTTATCGCCTTGAGCCATGTTGTCAGAGTCGGTGGGAAGCCATTTTGCATAAAGAACAAAAGGTCTTTCTTCACCAGCTAACAACATACCGCTTGCGGTTTTCATAGAAACGCCATCAGCTGCATTTAGACTTGAGAAAGATGGACTAAGATGTGACCATGGAGAAATATTCTCTTGAAAATAGCCACTTATCTTATCTCCAAGCTCACCTTCAGTTTCATCGCAGGTAGTATCACCGATATTTACTTCGGGAGCATTACATTCATTCTCATTATTTATGACATTGGCAATTTCAATCCAGTATTTACCGTCAATTGATCCTGAGTTTTTTACTTTAATTTGACCAACCATTTCATTGAATCCAGGTTGGACATTTTCGATGGTGTATCGAGTCGCGACACTATCACCATCTTTTCCATCAACTTTCAAATCCAGAGTTCCGGCGGTGAAGGTATTGCCAACACTTGTCTCTTGATCTGAAAAGAGAGCTTTGGTAGACTCAAACGCAGCGATGCTAACAGCTGCAATAGCGAGCATGCTTAGAAGAATTTTTTTCATGTAGTTCACCTCCTTTCAAAAGGAATAGTTCGTGGGGCAAACGAACATGAACATATGTGAATTGCTCATGAAATAATACTATATACAGTTCATTACTCATGAATGAACAATTCGATGATCGGAATTATAAACCCTATATATATTATCAAGGGTTAATTCGTTTAGACATTCAATGATGCTTAACTTTCCAGGCTGCATTAGGTCACTCAATTTCTGTGAAAAATACACGATATGCATCTTATAGTCCGAAGTGTTTAAGGAAAATAATCGATAAAACAACTATTGACTCAATAGACCAGGGGAGAGTTAAATTAGATGCGATTTATAAAGAAGTTTGAGTGTGACGCGTTTTATATGAAATGTCTTTAATCGCCACAACCCTTCTTCCATCGGGTATAATAATAGTCAATTTGGTGGCTGTAGCTTCCTCCTTCGTTTCGTAAAAGCGGAACTTCGGAAGGGCAAGAGTCAGTATAAACAATTTTGTGATTTTATTGATAGAATTTATCTTTAATAATAGTCAATTTGGTGGCTGTAGCTCAGTTGGTTAGAGCGCCGCTCTGTGGCAGCGGAGGTCGCGG
>CAYYKL010000009.1:0-34870 GCA_964441155.1 uncultured Pseudomonadales bacterium | reverse complement strand
CCTTGCGGCCTCACGCTTTCCAGGCGTGTGCAATTGTCCACTATGCGACGCCTCCTGAATTGGTCAATAGTCGTTGTGTCTTTAGACAATGGATAATTGTTGTTTGAATTCCAACGACAAACGTCAAAAGTCTAATATACTAAACGCGGTGCTCCCGGCAGGAATCGAACCTGCATCAAGTGTTCCGCAAACACTCATTCTATCCATTGAACTACGGGAGCAAGATAATGCTTCGCGGGCAATCATCTAACTCATTTACGTAAACCCCCATTGTCAGCCCAAGACTGATCGACCTTGGGTTGATACTATGGGAGCGCATGCCTGCATTCTTACAATGCGCACGAGCTATTTTATCACGCCAGGGGTTTCTAAACGCCGTCAGCTTCTAGAGGAATTTTTTCCTGTAACCATTTGGAGGCTTTTTCGACAAACGTGGGTTCAGGCTTCTGCTTGATCAAATACTGCATCAAGATTTCTTCGATTAGCTCTCGATCTCCTTGGCCAACAAGCATAAGGATTTCTCCCGGAAACTGATACGGCAATTCAATCTTGAACATGACTTGTTTCCATTTTTCCTCAATCCAAAATCGCCCTAACATTTGCCATGGATAGATTTTTTTATTGGTTCTCACACCCTTGTTAGTGAGCATATGCTCAGTTGCCTCTGGCTCGACTGATGACAAAACATAAGTGACAAAGGCACAGGCAAAAATAACCGCCACCAAAAGAAATTCCTTGGCAAAAATAAGAATTATCGACAAAAGCAGAACAATCGCACCCACGGTAGTATAAAATTCTCGAGTCCGTTTTTTATAAAGCCTGGAGGGAGATTTCCAGCTATAGATCTCTTGTTCAGGCACGGGTTGTTGAATCACGGGGATTGGAGCCACGGGAGCTCGTGCCACATCGGGCGGCACAGCCTGGATTGGATCGGGTGAAGTTGGTTCCATAGATCTATCATACCAATAATTGGGTGAGACTTGCTATAATCCCTCTGCACTGCAAGAGCAATCCTTGGTGGGGTGGCGGAGCGGTCAAACGCGCTAGTCTTGAAAACTAGAGGCTTCACGGCCTACGCAGGTTCGAACCCTGTCCCCACCGCCAAATTATTACTTATTTTTTAGTGTTGCGCAGGGTGTGCATCACGATCCCAAAACTAACCGCCACATTGAGCGATTCCACCTTGCCAAACTTGGGAATGCTCAAGGTTTGATCTGCCAGTGCGTCAATAGCAGAGGAAGTGCCATGCGCTTCACTGCCAAAGATCAAACACTGCTTGCTTGATGTAACTGGTGAAATTCCTTTAGTTGATTCAATTTCAGGCCTGGTGACGATAATCGTGAAACCTTGCTTCTTTAGTGTTTCTAATTCTTGATTGATGTTGTGAGATAGCACCAACGGCACATGGAACAGCGATCCCATGGACGAGCGAACCACTTTTGGTTGATACGGGTCAGCCCCTCCAATAAGCAACATTCCTTCAACACCAAACCAATCAGCTGTTCTGATCATGGTTCCCAGGTTGCCTGGATCACGGATATCCTCAAGAATCGCAATCAGTTTGGCATTTTCAAGCATAGCTAAGGTGTTTGTGGGCAATTGCACCACCGCTGCAATGCCCTGGGGTGTGACCGTGTCGACCATTTTGACGAAGGCGTTCTCGCCTATTTCCAACACCTCATTTCGCTGGGTTAAAGTTTTTGTTTTGGGAGAGCGAAAAAAATCTTGTTCACTTCGTATAAAGCGGTCGGTAACAATCAATTGCTCAATCTTTGCTTCTGATTCAAGCGCATCATGCACTGCCCGCTTGCCTTCTACCACAAAGCATCCTAGTTCCTGGCGATATTTTTTTTGTTGGAGTTTGGTAATGAGTTTTACACTTAACATGAGTGTATTCTACGCTACTCTCCTTGCAATCAGGCCTCCGCAACCCAAAAAGACCTGGTAGAATAGCACTGTCATTCCGCCACAGGTGATGAAATGATTGCAGGCTTTGGTCTAACGACCATTGTCCCATGTCCGATTTTGGAGGCGTCGCATCAGCCCAAGGCTGACCAACCTCGGGTTGGTAGTGGCCTGGTTATAATTAAAGTATGCAGTACGTCTACATACTTTATAGTTCAATGTTTAAAAAACTGTATATTGGCACTACTCACGATTTGAAGCAAAGAATAGATCAACACAACAAAGGCCAATCAAGATACACCAAAAGAGCAAATGATTGGAAATTGTTACATTATCAAGCATTTGCAAATAAGACTGATGCATTAAGGGAAGAAAAGTTCTTGAAAACCGGACAGGGTAAAATACGAATTGAAAGATTGTTGCAAGAGACTTTAAAAATTGAAATTGGAGGCGTCGCATAGTGGCCAATTGCACAGGTTTGCTAAACCTGACCCGTTTTCGGGTTCGAGGGTTCGAATCCCTCCGCCTCCGCAAATTAATTGTTTTGGCTAATGCCAACGCAATTTAATTGTCGATGTTTTTTGCATTCGAACCTTCAGGTGAGAATCTTGCGGCAAGCGTTAAACGCCTGCCAAATGCTGCATTACTAGTGTCATCATCTCCACGATTGGGCGTATATTACAAAGGACATTAATTTAATTAGGATTCAACATGAATGAAAATAAATGCCTCAAATGTAATGGTGAAATGAAAAAGGGATTAATGATGGCTCCTGGGGCAGTTCAAGGGGTTAGATGGCTTAAGGGTGAGCCAAATAAATTATTTAATTTTATTAATAAACTTCCAAAAATAGCTGCGTTTTCCTGTGAACAATGTGGTTATATGGAAAATTTCGTTGAGAAATAAGAATATTAAGCCCTCCCATCACAAATGCTAAGCTCTAAATATGCAATCTGTTAACCATCCGAAAGTCGGTGCAGGTGTCATGAATGCCCATGATAAAAAATTCCACTTAGCTAGCAACAAATAAGTTACTTTGCACGTTTATTTTGCATGAGTTTTGTTCAAGTCTGTGCAGTTTTTGCCAGCGTATCTGAAATAATGTTGCCATCTTGCAACTCAATTATTCTATCGGCAATTTGTGCGTATTCTGGCTCATGGGTTACCATCACAATCGTTTGACCTTCTTTGTTGAGCTTCTTAAATATTTCTAAAATTATCTCTGAAGATTCTGTATCCAAATTAGCAGTAGGTTCATCAGCGAACAATATTTTTGGATTATGACTGATGGATCGAGCAATACTTACCCGTTGCTGTTGCCCGCCAGAGAGTTGATTGGGCAAATTATCGGCTTTATCTTTCAGTCCTACCTTTTGCAAAGATTCTTTAGCTCTGGCCATTGCGGTTTGCATGTCAATCCCCTTCATGATAATCGGCAATGCAATATTTTCACTCGCAGTCAAAGAGGGTAAAAGAGCATAATCTTGAAAGATGTAACCAATATTATTGCGACGAAAAACAATTTTCTGGTCTTCTTCAAGAGCAATGATATCTTTTTCATCGATGAATATTTCACCAGAGTTAGGTTTATCAAGCAAACTCATTTGATAGAGTAAGGTGCTTTTACCCGACCCTGATTTACCCGTAATCGCCACAAATTGACCTTGAGGAATGCTAAACACAAGCTTCTTGAGTGCAACAAGCTCAGTTTCTCCCATCTGAAATTTTTTAACCAAGCTTTTGACATTGATCATACGTTACTTCCCTAAAATTGAATCAAGCGTGTTTTGTCTAGTCACAAGCCGAGCAGGAATAAACCCCGATATTAAGGAAGTAACAATTAAAATGATCCCTCTGCTTACAATGTCAGTAGTGGTAATCGCCAATCTGCCTTCTGCTATCGGCAATACTAAAGGATGAATATCTAAATATGGTTTTAAAAATCCTAAAAGAAATACGCTGGCCAATAGCACCCCAGATAAGGCATAAAACAATGATTGAATGACGTAAGATATCTCAATTGCTTGAGCTGAAATTCCAATTCCTTTTAAAATTCCAATGTACTTTCTCCTGGTAATGGCATTTACAAAAATAACAATGAATATGGTAATTGCTCCAACAATAAGGGCAATGACACCCACCAAATTACCCAGTAATTTAAACGTTTTAGTGATATCAGCGCTGCTGCCAGGGACAGCTTCTTCTGCCGTTTGAATTACAATATCTTGATTATTGCCTAAATTATTTTGTAAATATACTCTTGAGTCATTATTCAAATTATTAGCTTGTAGTTTAATTGCAATTTCATTTGCATCAAGAGATTTTTGATTTTTTAAGTCTCTCACAACTGATTCAACCATAAATATTCTTGAGTCAATGGTGTTGTTGCCAGTGCCAACAATTCCTTTAATAACAAATTCCTTTTGGATATTACCCACCACAACATTGACCACGGATCCAACCTGAGCATTGTGTAATTTCTGCTCAGTGCCGCTATCCGGTCTATTCGAATACTTTTCAAATAAGTTCTTACCCACCAAAATCGCATTGAAATCATTGTCATTAATATAATTTCCCTCAATTACTTTAGTAGCTAATTGCGTAACTTCATTTTCTTGTAAAAAATTTACCCCCGTTAAGATAGTCTGAGCATTTTCTACAATGTCAGAAGACTGCGTTCGAGATCGATGACCATACTCAATTTTTGCAGGAGTAGTTGTTCTAAGCGTATAACTTTCCAAGTTTGGAATGGTTTCTGCGACAGAAATAACATCATGTGTTTGCTCAATAACTAATTTTTCAGAACTAGGGGTAATAAACAGATCTGATGAATAGTATTGCTTAAAAGAACCAATCATGCCTTGTGCCAAACCCAGAAGCAAACCCCCAATCAACACCATATTTAAAAACGTCAAAGACATTACGAATATAATCAGTAATGTAGTCCAGGGGTTGCTGCGTTTTAATTCCCTGATCGCTAAAAAACGTCCCACCGTAAATGAAGCATTTTGTGTATTCATGTATTTGTATTATTTCGATTAACCTAATTAACGACGGCTAAAATTTCCAAGCCCTCTGGAAGGTCACTTGCTATCTCCGTCTCTACCAATCCTTGATAACCCAAATCAACTTTCACTAATTCTTCTTGTTTAGATGCTTTTTTTAAGAAAGTTTGGTTTTCCTGATACAGAATGGCTGAATTAGGTACGCCAATTACATCATTTCGCGAAAAAGTTGTTGCAGCAATTGTCGCTGTCATGCCTGGTTTAATCACTTCTGAAGAAAAATCAGTGAGCTCAATGCGCACATCATATGTGGTTACACCAGCGGTTGTAGTGCCGACGGTGTCAATTGCTGTGACTACTCCCGCATAAGAAGCTTTCTTATCCGCATCAAACACTATTTGAGCTTCTTGTCCTTTGGTGAGTCGAGCCGCATCTATTTCACTTGCCTGAGCGATAATTGCTGGAGAGGTTAAGTTCGTTATGAGCATGACCGGTTGACCACCACTCTGGTTCAATACTCCATCTCCCATATTTTTTAGCAAATTAACTACCTTACCACTCGCTGGCGAATACACTGTCTTGCTTTTTGTTGATTCGTAAGCCAACTTGGAAGAACTAACTAAGGCTTGAGCTGAAGCAATATTCTGATCTGTTTGTTTGTATTGATTTTCTATATTTTCAAAATCTTTTCGAGCAGCAGACAGCGCTGATTTGACGCTTTCAATTTCTAATGATGTGTATGGTTTTTTGGTTGATGGATTATCTCCGCTTTCAGCAAGTTTTTCATTCATGAAATTAAGATTATTTTCTGCATCTAAAAGCGTTCTCTGTTTAGTCCACATAGCAGCGTCAGCCGTAGCCTTTGCTTGCTTAGCAGTTTGCAAAGCAGTCACCGCTTGTTGATAATTCGCAAAAGCAATTGCCGCTTCTTCTTTGGTTGCCGTGCTCTCTACATGAAAAAGCGGGTCACCTTTTTCTACCTCACTTTGATCCGACACAAAAAGTTCAGATAGCATCCCGTTGGTCGGAGAATAAATGGGTGTCTGAGAAGATGCGTTGTATGTTCCAGTTATCGTGACTGTTTCTAATAGCTGACCTCTTTGAATAGTGTAGGTTAATTTTTCTTCTGGTTGACGAAGCATGACCATTCGCACAATGAGCATAGTAATAAGAATTGCGAAGGCAATCACATATGGTTTTATTTTTTTGATCATAGCTAATCTATTGAGATTTGGTTTCATATTTTTGTAAAAAATTATCAAAAATCTTTACAACTGTCCGAAGTTCTTGTGCAGTTATGGGAGCCAAAATTTGACTGGCTTTTTGTTCCATAACTTTGAGTGTCTGAGCCAAGTGTTGTTCTCCGTTCGGGGTTAAAACGAGATGAATTAATCGTCGATCATGTTTATCAGCTTTACGCGCGATCAACTGAGATTTGATTAGCCTATCGGTCATTTGAGTTAACGCGGAAGAAGACATTTGAAGCTTTGCAGCTAACTCACTGGCAGTGATTTGAGGTTTTTCGTGAATTATTCTCAATGTCTGAACTTGCAACATTGTTGAAATACTATTTTCATTTGAATCATCTAGGGTTTGATCCAATATTTTTCTCATTTTTAACATAGTGTTAAAAAAGCTTGAGAAGTCTTTTTGATTATTCGGATTCATATAAAAAAATTTGTGATAAGTACTATACTTTAGTATATAAGTATTTTATGCCATAAACTAATAAAGTCAATACACGTACAAAAACTAAGACTAGGAATTAGATGGGAATATAATAATTTGATGCGTAAGATGAATGAACACAACTGCACTACAAGCTAAATGTAATCTGTCTTTAGGATAATGCTTAAAAATTATCGATGTTTTTTACTGGCTGATTAACGTCTTGCCCGCGTATTCATTGCTAAGAATAACTTCTTTATATGTATATCTTAGATTTATTCCATATAATACACCGCCACCCCTCTCACTTGCTATACTCTTCTCATGAAACTAGATAATCATCCCCGAGTCGGTGTTGGCGTCATTGTTGTCCGCGATCACAAAGTCTTGCTTGGAAAACGTAAAAATGCCCATGGTGACGGAGACTGGAATTTCCCCGGAGGTCATTTGGAATTTGGTGAAGAAATAATTGACTGCGCGATTCGCGAAACCAAAGAAGAAACAGGTCTTGAATTAAGTGACGCTCGCGTAGGGCCTTTTACTAACGATATATTCTTTCATGAGCAAAAACATTACATTACGATATTTGTGATCGGCTCCTCAACTCAGGGTGAGCCCCAGGTGCTCGAGCCGCATAAATGCGAATCATGGCAATGGTTTGCCTGGGACAACCTCCCTCAGCCGCTCTTTTTGCCGATTCAAAACTTACTGCGCCAGAACTTTTCTCCGTTTTAGGCTCACTACTTCTTGGATATACTACTGCCATATGTCTTTAACCAATGAGCCCTTTGCAGGAGACAAAAAATTCGGTCAATCCGTGCTTTATCCCTTAGAAAAGCGATTTTTAGCGTGGTTTTTGCCCAAAATTCCCTCTTGGATCGGCTCATATGAACTAACCCTGGCAACCGTTGTATGGAGCATGTTGGTCGTTGGTTTTAGCTACTTAGCGCGTGATCATTCCCGCTGGTTATGGGGTGTGTCCTTGGTGATTTTCCTGCAATACTTCACTGATTTAATCGATGGCGCATTAGGCAGATTTCGCAACACAGGCCTCATTAAATGGGGTTACTACATGGATCACCTGTTGGATTATCTGTTTTTATGTTCCCTGCTGGCTGGATATTCTTTTTTCTTGGCTGAAGCCGAAAAAGACATGTTGTTTTATATCTTAATCGTGCTGGCGGCGTTTATGATCAACTCCTTTCTTTCCTTCGCCGCCACCAACAAATTTCAGATCACCTATAAAGGCATTGGTCCCACTGAATTGAGATTTGTGTTTATTGCGATCAATTCATCTCTAGCACTTTTTGGCACGACCGGCTTGGGTGGCGCACTTCCTGTGGTGCTTGTGGTACTGGTTGGTGGACTACTCTATGTGGTTTTTCAAACCCAGAAACAATTGTTCGAAGACGACATGCGGGCAAAAAAATGAAAGCTCTAGCAACTCATTCGCCAGGATTTAAGGTCCGCGCCAACGTCAGTCCCCACACGACTCCAAAACCATTGCGCTTCAGTGTTTTCGCTGCCTCTTTCATCGTTGCGCCCGTGGTGTAAACATCATCAATAAGCACAATTGATTTACCTCTTAATACCTGAAGCTTCTCTTTATCAAATTTAGAACGAAGCGAAAATGCATCCTTAATGTTGTCGCGTCTGTCGAGGGCATGCAAACTCATCTGCGGCTTGGTGCGTTTGTGCCGCATCAACAAAAATGGCTCATAGTCGAGGTGTAAATACTTGGCAAGTGATTGCCCAATATATTCCGCCTGATTGAATCCTCGCCAACGATGGCGCGACGCGTGCAAGGGTACGGGCACTAGCATCCAGTCTTCTCCAGAAAACTGACTCAAATCCCCAAGACTCACCACTGCTTCGATAAACTCTGGAAATGCTTGAGTCACCAAGCGGTACTTGAGCTTGCCGACAACCCGCTTGCATAAACCTTGATAAGCAAAAATACTCACCAACCCATCGAGTCCGTGTGGCTTGCGGCAACGCGGGTGTGTCACTCCTGCTCGGCTTTTTTGGTGACACAGGGGACAAACTGGCTCTTTAATGACGCTAAATTTGTTTATGCAGCTTGAGCAGATATATGCATCCGTTTGTCCACACCCAAAGCACGCTTTGGGAAACACCCAATCAAGCAATCCCATGAGTTAAGTATAGCGCGGTTACAACAAGCTCATCTGCACGCCAGTTTTAGGTTTGACAGCAAAGGAAAAATCGACGGGCGCATCGACCACGTTATTCCAATGATTGAGATAAAGAATTTTGCCGTTTGTTCGACCGTAATCATAGAGGTCACGGGTGATTGACACATCCTTCATGCAGTAATGTGCGAGCTTGTCCCACTGTTTCTCTTGAAAGTATTTTATGGCATCCAAGCCATTACCAGATTTTTTGGTGCCCAACGTTTGTTTAGCCAAAGAATCAAGACTAATGCGCCGATTAATGCTTGATTTGATGCGCGCGAGCAAATCAAGTGAGGGCAACTTTCTGATATTCCCCTGATAGTACGGAATCAAGGTGGGCAAATCAAACCCATCGCTATTAAAACCAATTATCACATCGGCAGATTCGAGCACTGGCCAAAATTTTTCCAAATCTTGCTCGAAAAAACGATGCTCGGTTTCCAGCACACCTTCTTCCTCCGGAAACCCATCACGCTCAATAGCACCTATAAAACTTATTCCTAATTTTTCTGGGTAATAACCACCAACAGCATCAAAGGTGAGCTTCGTTTCGACATCAAAAATGACTTGCTTCATGATTAAGGAGCTCTCGTGAGCAATATAAAATATATGATCGGTATATCACCAACAACACGCAATCCTAGCAAGGATTATTTTTTGTAGTACAAGCGCAATCGTTGCTCAACCACTTGAGAAACCGCAAGTTTAGCTGGCTCAAGGATCTTGTAGGGTGCCACTTCATCAGGGTTTTCCTGGAGATAAGCTGCTACCGCTTTGCGCCAGGCCAAGCGAATCTCAGTGTTGATATGAATCATCGAAATTCCGGCGTCAATTGCCGCTAAAAAGTCATCGTCACTTATGCCTGATCCGCCATGTAGCACCAGCGGCACACCTGATTGTTCGCGAATTTCTCGAATCCGATTGATGTGTAATTTTGGATTAGCCGCATTTTTAAGCATTCCATGAATATTGCCTACGGCTGGAGCAATTAAATCTACACCGGTTGCGAGTACAAATTGCTTGGAATCTTCACCAGTTGGCAAAGCATCTTCGCTCAAAGCCGCTCCTTCAGGCAACTCATCGAGCATTTTTGACGAAGAGCCAATATAACCAACTTCAGCTTCGACCAAAACTTCGGGTCGAGTTGAGCGGACACAATCAACGACTTCTTTGGTTTGGCGAGTATTTTCTTCGACAGATAGTTTGGCGCCATCAAAAATCACCGAATCATAGCCTGCTTCGACTACTTCCTTTATTCGCTCGATTGTATAGGTGTGATCGGCATTTAGGTACATGGGATATGCATAGTTGTCTCGAATACTGGTGACAATAGCGGCGACTTGCTTGATACCCATAAAGTCACGCTCTCCCTCGGAGACCCCAATAACCACGGGCACTTCTAGTTTTTTAGCCGCTTCAAAAATTCCCCATAAGCCTTCTAAATTACTGATGTTGAAGTGGCCAATGGCAACCTTTTGCTCTTCAGCCTCGCGAATAACGTCTCTCAAATTTTTCATAGTCTTACCCTTCCTTGTAGTAATAATCAATTATTCTTGCGCGTATTGGGAGTAAACTTGCGTGATTCCTTGCTCCACAGTCATAAGCGATTCAGTTTCGTCCTCACCTGAGTTGACAGCGTTAATTGCATCTTCATAGTATTTGATTATTTTGTCATTAATTCCATTGTCAAAGGTTCGACTGGCCATATACCATGATTTAGCAGTAGGAGCTCCTGAGATATATGCCCCAACCAGTGGATCACCGGTTAATTGATCGGCCAGGTCGACACGCGAAAATGGTTCGCCAAAGGCTCTGACACTACTAGCTTGGGTGTAAAACTGACGCATAACTTCTTTGTCGGATAAATATTTCAAAAGTTTCCAACCCGCATCTTGCTTCGCTCTGTTTGACTTGCTTGAAACTCCTTCAGCCCAAAACGATGCCCAATTGATTTCACCGCCAGAGAGTTGTGGAGCAGGAGCAATGGCAAAATCGATTGATTGGCTAATAGCTTTGATATCATGTGCTCGCCATGAAGGGGCCAAGATCATAGCCACTTTTTCAAGCGCAAAAGCTGCATGAGACGCAGGCAGCGTGTCATCCCAGATTTTGTCTTGCTTGGCAAAAATGGTATAGAAAGTGAGTGAATCCCTGCCTACGTTGCTATTGGGTTTGCTAAGGTCGGCTCCGTTTTGGAGCATGAGTAAGCCTAATATGTCCGACCAATTATCGACATTAGAGGTGGTCCCCATGGCAACCCCGGCTCGCTGAATCGCGCCATTGGCATCGCGCAGTGTGAGTTGGTTTGCCGTTCGACGTAGTTCTTCCCAAGTGGTAGGCGGGGTTTTACCGGCAGCTTTGAAAATTGTTTTGTTGTAATAGAGTCCTAAACCGTCGTACATAAGCGGTACACCCACGATTCCTTTTTCTAATGTCAAAGAATTTACGGCTACGGGATAAAAGGTGCTCTCAAATGCGGTCTTGGACATAACAGAATCAGGCATGCTTTCTAAATAATCCTGCAACATAATCACCCAAGTGTTGTGAAAGCGAAACACATCTGGTCCAGCGCCACCTTCCAAGCGGCTCATTAAACGTTCGCGATAATCTTTGTGTGACTGTTGTTCATAAGTCACGTTTATGCCAGGATTTTCTCGCTCAAAATCAGAGAGGACTTGGCTAACCACCTGCGTTGGTTCCCATAAACCCCAATAAGTTATTTGAACTGCTTCTGCGGGAGTATTTGGTGCTTCAGCGTCGTCATCCCCCGACAAGCGTGATCGCACCCAAGATACGGCAAAAATCACTAACGCGAGCATAACCAAAATCAATATTCCCGGAACCAGAAACCGTAATGGAGATTGTTTCACTTGAATTGCTTGCGTTTTTGGTGGTGCTCCATCTTTAGGCGGCAGCACAGGTGCAGCGGGCTTTGGCGGTGGCAACGAAGTCGATTGAGCAATCGCTGCTGGAGCAACATTTTGTCTTGGGGGTAGGGCTGCGGCTGGCGCTGGTGATGTGGGCACGGGCTGTTTGCCCAAAGAAATAGAGCCGCTCAATGGTTTTTCGACTGGTTGTGGCTGGTTGGTTTTATCTAATAGTTGGCTCATAATGACTTAACGATATTCACTCATGGTACACTACTAGAGGTCAATTCGGCTAAAATAATTACTATAGATGACTGCTCGTGCACACCAAAATAACTCCCTCAATGATACCATCGCCGCCTGAAGCCCTGCAACAAAAAAGGAAAAAGGTGCGCGAAGTGCTTAAAAAGCACAAGCGCCTGTTTGTTGGCAGCGTGCTTATAGCTGGCTTATTAAGCATTCCCTTGATCGCGTATGGAGTATTTCGAGCTGCTTACGCAGGAAAAATCATGCCCAATGTCTACGTTGGTCCCGTTCACCTATCGGGGTTAAGTCAGGCACAAGCGCAAGATTATTTGAGTCTTCAGCTAGACTCATTCACAAAGTCATATCCTTCGGCACTTTCTTACCAGGATAAAACCTGGCCATTTCCGTCAGAAATTATTGCGTTTGATGCCGCCAACGATGCTAAAAAGGCATATAATTTAGGTCGAGAAGGCTCACTTGCCAAACAACTTCAGTTGCAATGGTTGTTGCTTAAAAAGCCTCATGTCTCTCCCCTTACCATTGATCTCAATGAGTCATTGAGCGAATCACTGACTGCAAGTATCGCCGCAACCCTGGACGTTCCGGCTAGAAAACCTCAGTTGGTGGTAGAAAAAAGTGCTACGCAATCGGGATCCCTTGCTGTAGCGGTAATTCCCGGCTCTGATGGCGTTATTTTTAACAAGCAGACTTGGAGAAACGCATTGATCAACGCTGCAACTACGCTTTCGCCTGTAAGCTCCGAAGTGACGCTTGACCCAGTGCCGGTGACGGTTTCATCCACGCAACTTGAAACAGCCAAGGCACGAGCCGAAAAACTGTTGAGCAAAAAAATGATCGTTAAACACGATGATTCATATCATGCGTGGACTCTGGAAAATCAACCATTGATTGATCTACTTGCTTTTGACGGCGATTTTGACAAGAGCGCAATTGAGGCATATGTAACAGTGCTTGCCAAAGAAGTCGACCGTTTACCCGTTAACGCGCGGTTTCAATTTGATGAGAGTAAAAATAGAGTCACCGAGTTTTCTCCAGCATTAGCTGGATTAACCACCAAAATTCCTGAATCAACCAACAAACTCATGAGTGCACTCAACGAACTTGAGCGCGACGAGCTCAAAGAGTTCTCGGTTGATTTAATAGTTACAGAGGCATTCCCTGAAATCAGCCTACATACGGTTAATGATTTGGGTATTCGTGAGCTACTAGGCCGTGGCGTTTCCACCTACACCGGCTCGATTCCTTCAAGAGTTCATAACGTAGCTCTGGCTGCGTCGCGAATCAGTGGTGTACTTATCAAGCCCGGGGAAACTTTTTCGTTCAATGCCAATGTGGGCGACATCACCAGGGAAACTGGCTATCAAGCGGCCTATGTCATTAAAAATGGTCGCACCGAACTAGGTGATGGCGGTGGCGTATGCCAAGATTCAACCACCGTGTTTCGCGCGGCACTTGATGCGGGATTACCCATCGTTGAGCGCCGAGGCCATAGCTATCGAGTTGGTTATTATGAACAAAATGCCAAGCCAGGTATGGATGCAACGGTGTATTCCCCATCAACTGATCTCAAATTTTTAAATGACACCCCGGGTCATCTGCTTCTGCAAACTATTGTGGATTCACCAAATCGAGTATTGACCGTTGAACTCTATGGCACTCATGACGGCCGTGAAGCAGAAGTAAAAAATCACAAGCTCTGGGATGTGGCAGCGCCTCCTCCTGATGTCATCGTTGAAGATGCATCCATTCCCCCCGGACAAACCAAACAAGTGGATTGGAAAGCTTGGGGAGCCAAAGCCTCATTTGATTATGTGGTGCGCAAAAACGGCCAAGTTGTGATTGAAAAAACGTTCACCAGTGTTTACAAACCTTGGGCGGCTGTGTTCCTCAAAGGACCAAGCATTTAATACTTTGGGTAGTCACTCGGAAATAAGACCAGAGTCTCATCACTAACGTCTAATGTATGTGGTGGAGATGCCCGGGTGCGACCCGGGGTCCGCATGAATCGTTTAACACCATCTACAAGCGTAGGTTATGAATATACTCTTTGGCTCGACCATAACCAGACAAATCCAAAGAGATTGAATAAATGAATCGTCATCAATGGGCTATTCGTCCCATCAACTGGACCAAGGCTAAAGTTTCACCCATCCGCTCACACCTTGGGATGAAACGAATGAATGCCAACTAGGCGTACAAGACGGCTGCTGGAGCAAAAGATGCTTTAATGTCTTGGTAGATATTAGAAGCAATTTCTAATGCTTGACCAAATTTAGATTTGGCATGTAAAGTTTTGATAGTTTTTTCGTTTTTATCAAAACGGCTTGCAGATGTTAAAGAGCCTCAAGCGTCGAATCAATACATCCCCAAACTTTAAAGTCGATCAGTTAAATTTTTGATTAACTACAAAGTTTGAGTCCCGCCCTTCGAATGAGCCTGATTTGCAAAACGGCTGAATAAGCAGTATGTGCAAATTCAAGCGAATAGGAGGGTCGAATCAATACATCTCCTTGAATGAGTCGAATTATACAATTTTGTCTGGAAAGAAGCAATTTTTCGGTCAAAAAACTTCACGCTTATAGCTCGACTTCGTCCCCCACCTTCACACCAGTTCGGCTCACCCAGCCTGATGGCACTTCCAGCACCATATCAATGGGGTTTTGAGGAATCATGGTGGCAATCACTGGTTCAGTTTCGGTTGGATGGGGCACGTTTTCTTCGATTTCTACCACTTTGCCCTCACGAATCCACAATACGTCGAGCGAAAACTGCATATCCTTCATCCAAAACGTAGGCTGCATAGCTTGCTCAAACACGAACAACATGCCTTCGTTGTCTCCAAGGGTTTTTCTACCTGAAAAGCCCAATTCTCGCTCGAGCTCATCATCGCGAATTTCCACCTGCACCGTGTGCGTGCCAACGTTGAGAGGTACGAGTGGTGTTTGGGGGTTAGCAACAATCTCGTTGTTTGGTTGATTGAGTCGAGGCATTACGAATTGCTCCACCAACATGAGCGTAGCGATGAGCGAAAGCACCGCAATCAAATAAAATGTGCCAGTTGGTTTTTTGGATTCAATTTTTTTTGCCATACATGTAGTGAACTTTCAATTATCGTAACATGCTCTTGCGAGCTTTAAGCAGTAGTCCGATAGCAACGCCAATGAGCACCAATGAAATCCACTGAGCAACGGTCAAAATACCTAGTCGCCAAGGATTGATGCGCAAAAAATCTAAGCCAAACCGAATGACCGCGTAACTGCCCAAATAACCTAGGACATATAAACCAGCACCTAATTCAATTTTCTTGCTTCGATAGAGATAGCCATATAAAAATGCAAACGTGAGCAACATCCACACTGCTTCATACGCAAACAGCGGGTGAAAATGAGAATAGGCTTCAAAACCCGATAGTCGGTTATCAGGAGCAATATAAATTCCCCAAGGTAGTGTGGTGGGCAACCCATAGAGCTCTTGATTCACCCAATTGCCCAAGCGTCCGATCGCTTGACCCAGGGGCAGTCCCAAAGCCGCTACATCGAACCATAGCTTTAAGGTTTGGGTTACTGAGAGTTTAATTTCACCGCCTCTTTTTGACTGTTTTTTTGTTTGCATCGCTAAGGCACAAAGCACTAAAGCCATTACTCCTCCAGCCATGCCCCCATAAATCCCCAAGCCACCCCGCCACACTTGAGGGATAAGCGCCACATGTGCACGGTAATACATCCACTGGTCAACCACATGATACAAGCGCGCGCCGACAATTCCACCCGCAACCGCGATCCACACGAGCAAATTGAGATTTTTTTCACACAACATTGAAGTATGTTTGTTTATTTGGCTAATGACTTGTAGTGCAGCCACAAAGCCCAAACCCAAAAGTAATCCATACAGATGCAATGTCAATGGACCTACGATTATCACGGGAGGAATTGTCATGTAATTCTCACGAAACCATGAGCCATAGAGACAACAATCCAAACAAAGCCACAAAACATCCGCCCAACACTCTGATTTCTTTTTCTGACAATTCACGTTTAATTTGCCAATAGAGCAGCTCACTTATAGCTTTGGGCTGATTCCAATGTCGCAGAATTAGCAACGCCGGTCGCAAGCCAATACCCATAACCAGCCCTTTTGCCAAAAAACTAGGACTACTACTTACAATAAACAATGCGAGCACTATCCAACTTGCTAAAAACAACACTGATAACCCTAGCAATCGAGAAGCATGTACATTCTGGGAAATAAGCAGGCGAAAAACTGATGCAAATTGTCTTGATTGCACCAGGTGCTTAATTTGAGATGATTCATCCAGTTCAGGATGCAGCCACAAAAAATGCAAGAGACGCTCAAATACCATAAAAACTGCGGCCAACGCCCCCCCTGTCAACCAGGCTAAAAGACTAAGATCAAAGCGAAAACGAACCAGTGCAATGAGGGCAAAATAGAAAACCCAAGGAATGAGTTGTTTTTGAATAAAGTGTGCGTTTAGTCCCATTAGCAAAAAGTCTATCACACGAAATGTTGAAACTTATTTTGGAGCAAAATTGCTCAAGGGCTCACCCCGCTTGAGTTTGCCAATTGCCCACATGAATAAACGCCCTTTATTGGTCACGTTCGGCGCATCAAGCACAAACGATCGCGCTCGATCAAGCAAGCCTCGATCCAACTCCTTAGCCATTTTGATATACATGGCTTTTCGTTTTTCTTCACCCATTTCACAGGCCAAGCGATAACCATAATCCTGAAACTCGCGCGAAATATACCCGCCCTTATCTTCCAAAACATATTTAGTAAGAATGTCATTGAGCGAAGAAGGCTTAGTTAGTGGCATATAAAACTTAAGACTCAATAAATGTTTTCAGCGTGTCTAGGGTTTTCGAAATAACTTGATTCAATTGACTTAATTCTTGCTGAGAAAACGGCATGAGCACATATTGATCGCCGGGTATTTTAATGCCCTCTTCAGGGCTGCGACTCGAGGCATCAATACCCATGCGCAGGCGCCAAAAATCTTTTGTTCCCAAGTGTTGCTCAACCGAAGTCACTCCATTATGCATTTTTGGACCGGTGGCAAATTGCAGTTTATAGTCTCCAAATGCAATATCTAGATCATCATGAATAAGCAGCAAATCAGTGGCGGGATTAAGCTTGAAATAATGTATGACACTAGCTACTGCCCTGCCGCTCAAATTCATGTAAGTTTGTGGCTTAACCAATAATAAATTTCCTTGCTGAAGCACGTGTGAACTAAACTTTGCTTGAAAACTAAAGCGGGGTTGATTTGGTAGATTTTCACTGAAATCGTCCACCACCATGCACCCTACATTGTGCCGAGTGGTTTCATATTCTTTACCTGGATTACCCAGACCGACAATACATTTCATCATATATTACATTCGCTTACGATTAAGATCGTTGACTTTGTGGTGAAATTCTACCAGCTCTTCAACAATTTCAGCATGTTTCGCCAACACCATCACGTGATTGCCTTTGTTAATCCAGGTGAGTTCTGCGCTGGGAAGCATGGTAGCCATGCGCTTTGCCACAAAGGGCAAAAATAATTTATCACGTGTTCCCGCAAGAATGGAAATAGGGAGTGCCAAATGTTTTGCTATATGGGTTGCATCATATGCAAACACTGGTGCAAATGCACTCAAGTGATTTTTTAGTGAAGTGTGAGAGATATCATTGACATAGCGAATCAGTGAAAAATCCCCTGAGCGTTTAAATCGAGTGTAATCACGTCTTAAAACTGGTCGTTTTCCCGAGTTAAACGCAGCAATCCTAAGCAAGACATGAGACAAGATCCCCCCTGGATTCAATAAGCGCATATAAGGCGGTGTTTTAATTATGGTGTTCATTAACACCAAACCCGAAAACAACGATTCCTTTTTTGCAGCTACTTGTGTGGCCACCATACCACCTAAACAATGTCCCACTAAAACCGGTTTATGCTCAAAATTGAGTTGGATGAGTCCGGCTAGTATTTGCTTAGCTAAGGCTTCAGGCTCAAGATCTTGATAGTCGATTGGGGCACTTGAAAAACCATGACCGGGCAAATCAAACGCAATGCTTGAGCAATGATATTGCTCATACAGAAGCGACTGAGTTTCTTCCCATGCTCCAGCACATCCTCCAAGTCCGTGCAAAAATACGAATTGAACCTTTGATAATTCACCGCACAATCGATACACCAATGAACGGTTTTTATCGAGAACCAGGGTTTTTTCTTTAAATAGTGCTTCGTGCATAACTCTTTCGTAGCTTATAATGTCTCTTGTGAAACATCAGTCAAAAATTCCACTCTCAGTTTTTACAACCGGCACAGGCCATGAATCTATTTCATCTGCTGTGGTTGATTGTCTCACAAGCAATGGCTACTTAGCTCACCATAATTTCGTTTCCATGAAAATGTCAAAATTCTATGGAAGTTTTTATTTGTTTTTTCCGCAACTGTTTAAATTACCCTATAGCTTCGGTGAAATCAAACGTATCCAAGGCACCATTCGTCGATACCTTGGAAAAAGTATTGATGAAGAAATCAAAGCAGCTCTCAATCAACAAGTGCCCCGAGCTGTCATTTCGTGTTGGTTTTTGGCTAACTATTTAATCGAAAAAGAACAAAATAAACATGGTTATACATTTATCAATATTGTCTCCGACCCCAAAACCATTCACAGCATTATCCCCACGCAAAAGGGTTTGAACTTTGTATTCGACGACAAAGCTAAGCAATTACTTGAAGCTCAAGGTGTTCCTTCAGATAAAATCGTGGTGTCAGGCTGGTTTGTGCGTGAAGCCTATGAGCAAGCCTATGAGCAAGCACAAGTCAAAAAGCACTTGGGACTTAATCCAAATAATTTAACGCTTCTGCTCTCTAGTGGCTCATTTGGTACGAACTATGTGCTTAAAGTGCTCCCTACCATCTTGACCGCAACCAAGCCATGCACGATTGTCGTTGCCTGCGGACACAACAAACGCCTGTATTCACTTATCAATCAAACCGCCAAGTTAAGGCAAAAAATTAATCACACACCCGTAGAAATCAAACCCATTGGCTATACCACGAAACTATATGAATATATGCAAGCCGCTGATCTAGTTATCGGCAAAGCTGGACCAAATACCCTTTTTGAGTCTATCGCCACGAACACACCTTTTTTCGCCATCACCCATATTGCAGGCCAAGAAGACGGAAATTTAGACATTATCAATGAATACAACATTGGGTATGTCGAAGAAAACCCGTTTGCCGCAGGCAAATTGCTTAAACAAATCATTGAGAACCCGCGAGAACTTGAAAACTTTGCAAAGCCCATAGCCAAATTGCGATCACACAATCTCCAGGCGAAACCCCTGCTCTTAAAAACACTCAAACAGCTTGAATAAAGACCTATAACAATGATATAATCCCCGGCATGATTGAAGCAAGAATGCCGCAACCTGAGTTAAGTTGTGCTCACATCGCACAAGATTTGCAAATCAGGCCTGAGGCCTATGGGTGTACCGGGGAAACTGCTTTAGTGACTGAGCACGAAGTGCTTGTAGAAGGACCTCAGGGAAAAACTGTCATACCTCTGATTGAGTATTGTTCCTGGAAACAAGATCTTGGCTGGGAAGAAAGTCCCGCTCCGAATGATGTTCTCGAGATTAAATTAATGGGTGGAGGTGCGAGCGGAGCCCTGGATAATGCCCCTGCACTGTTTAATGTAATCCCTGCTTTAACTGGAAAAAATTACCGAATCGTATTACTTCCCCAAATTCAGGGTACTGCCCGAGAACAAAAAATTATCCATCCGGAGCCTGCGGCTCACATCATGCTTGCAGCCCTCAATGAAGCATCGTTAGACAAAACAGATTTGTTTATTGGTCATTCAGCCGCGGGCACCTATGGTACTTCGCTTACTAATAAACTATCTCCCCATGTTGTCTTTCTCATAGACCCCACAGGTGGTTCTAAAAATAGAAATTTGCCTAGAGATTTTATCGGCGCAGCATTTGAACCAGCATATATGCCTGATGTGAAATATGCTCCTTTAACAGATCGTTTACGATACGCCTATAGGGAACTACTTGGTTCTTTCCTGGTTCCTCATGGTCGAGCAAAAGCCCAAGATTTACTTTATGCCTATTCGGTTGGATTTGTGAGACCAACCCGTGATCAACGAGAGAGGGCCGCAAGATATGGTTTTCGTTCCCAGCCCATTTATTTGGATGTTAAACGCATGCAGGCTCGTAAAAGGGGTAGCTATTGTAGCTTACGATGTGAAGACTTAGTTGTGATAACGAATGCGCATAGTCGAGTAGTTCATCCTATGAAGGAACGTGCTGATTGGAGTGCAGTAAAATCTCAAGATATTGAAATGATACTTGCACAAGCAGTCAATGGGCCCAACACCATTAGAGCAATTGTTTATCCTGGTCATCATAACAGCCACTTGACCAATCCATACTATTTTCAAGAAGTGTTCGCAGAAACGAATGTGTTATCACTTTTTGAATAAATGCCATTTTCGAAGAGTAGATTTCACCCCCTCAATACACGCCACTACGAGCAAGCTGGAGCCGGCTACGATTCCCCAGTCAAACCGATTTAACCCCACCGTCCCTAAAATGTTCTGGAAAAAGGGATGATAAATTGCCAAAAGTTGAAAGCCTAAGCCCATTAACACTGCTGCAAGTAACCATATGTTTTCAAACGGCTTACTCTTCCACATGCTTTCCATAGTTCGGCACGAAAATACGTATAACAGACTATCGAGTCCCAACATCGTGAAGGCTACCGATTGCGCATGCACTACCGTGTAACCTGCCTTAAGTAGCCACCAATAGGCAAGCAAAATGACTGCCGCGGTGGAAAGCGAAATAATGGCAATGAGTGTTCGCATAGAACTTGTGATAAGCGAGTCATTGATTGGAGTTGGTTTTCGCTTGAGCAAATCTTTAGCTTTTGGCTCTAGAGTCAACGCCACATTTGGCGGTCCATCATTAACGAGATTCACCCACAAAATTTGCAACGGGGTAATCGGAATAACCAAACCTATAGCCAATGCCCCCAACACAATCAAAATTTCTGTAAACGAGTCGCTCAAAAGATAAAGCAAAATCTTGCGCAAATTATCAATCACACTCCTACCCTCTTCAACCGCAGCCACAATAGTGGCAAAGTTGTTGTCAAGCAGCACCATGTCAGCCGTTTCTTTTGAAACACTAGAGGCATTTTCCATTACCACTCCGATATCTGCTTTTTTAAGAGCGAGAGCATCGTTGACGCCATCGCCCGTCATGGCGACGGTGTAGCCTTTTTGTTTCAGAGCCGTCACAATCGACAATTTTTGATCAGGACTCGTTCGATAAAATAGTTGCAGTCGCTCAATTTCTAACACAAGAGTTTCTTGGGGCAGAGAAGCGAGTGTGACTCCATCAATGGTGGCTTCAGGAGCAATATCGATGCCTGCCTGATGCAACAATGCCTGTGTGGTACTCAAATGGTCACCGGTGATGACTTTAAGCTTAATCCCCGCTTGCTTGGCCAGCTGCAGTGCGCTTGGTACACTGTCGCGCAACCCATCTTCATAGACCACCAGCCCTAAAAAATACCAATGCTCTCGAGCAATTTCTGGGGTGATTTTGAAGGCGCCGGTATTTTTGCGGTGCGCCATGGCAGTGACGCGATAGCCTTTTTTAGCAAATGATTCCACGTTTTCCAGCCAAGCAAGTTTTTGTGATCGCGTCGCTTGAGACGATTCAATAACCGCCTCAGGTGCGCCATACACAAAAAGTTCTCGAGCAGTCAAAGTCAGGCTTACTTTGGTTTTGGATTCAAAAGGTTTTCGGTCAAGGCGTGCGTGTTTTTTAATATTCATCCCGAAAGCTTTTTTGGCAGCATGCTCATAAAGTGTTACTTCCATGGGGTCAGTTAAGTCCATGGCAGTGTGTGCTAATTCCAAACTCAATTTGAGGTCGTCGGTTACAATTTCTTTGATCTTAAAAATTCCATGGGTGAGCGTTCCCGTCTTATCAGTGCAAATCACGGTTACGCTTCCCAGCACCTCAGCTGCCATCATTTTGCGCACCAACGCTTTTCGCTTAAGTAAGCGTTGCATGGCAACTGCCAAAAGTGCGGTCAAGCTAATCACTAATCCTTCCGGAATAGCAGATACTCCCAAGGCCACCGCCAAACTAAACATATGCTTAGGTTCTTGGCCGGCCATCAACCCAGCCGCAAACACGCCAATCACTAATAAAATAACAATCAGCGCCAACTGATTGCTTAAGTGGTTTAAGCGTTTTTGCAAAGGGGTTTGTTCGCGCTCAAGCTTGGCTAGAGTGCTCGCCACTTTCCCCACTTGCGTGTATTGACCGATAGCGGTGATGATAAATGCAGTGCTTCCGTGTTCGATAGTGGTGCCCGAGTAAAGCGAGGCATCAGGGGATTTTTCAGTCTTTCGTTTAGCAGGAATAATAAATGCTGACTGAGCTTGTTGCTCAAATTGCTCGAAAGAAATATTGTCTCGAGAGAATGATGTCGCTTGCTTGGCAACCGGCAGACTTTCACCGGTTAAGATGGCTTCGTTTACGGACAAATCCTGTGCACTCAGGAGTACGCCATCTGCAGGAATCGTGTCGCCGGCTTCCAGAAAAACAATATCACCAGGGACCAAATCCGCGGCTTCAATTTCTGCTCGCTCCCCCGCGCGCTTAACGACACAAGAGTGCGACAACACTTTTGATAATGCCTGCAAACTTTTTTCTGCCTTGAACTCTTGGATAAATCCCAAGCCAACATTCAAGAGGGCTGCGAATGCAATCACCAGCGCATCAACTGATTCTTTAAGCACCAAGGAAACGAGTGCGGAAAAAAGCAAAATATACATCAAGGGTGACTTAAACTGAGCTAGCAAGAGCTTATGCCACGGATGAATTGGTGCTTCAATTAACTTGTTGCTACCAAATTGTCTTGAGCGAATTTTGACTTCGTGCAAACTTAAACCCTGATCCAGTAGGTTTTCCAACATAGTTCCATGGTAACAAGATGGAGAGGTGAAATGCTAATTGCTCAGGCTGCAGATTTCGATAGGTTACACACTCGCTTTGGCGATTGCTTTCACTTCAGAAAGACTCGTGGCTTGATCGATTGATTTATCGTCGCGAAAGGAAATAAGGCGGGGAAATCGCAAAGCCACCCCAGCACTATGCATTGGACTAATGGTGATTTCGTCGGCAGCTATCTCAACCACGATTGAGGGATCAACCCATACATCAGGTTCTAGATTACTTGCCACCTCATATGCATTCGGTTTGTTCAACGACACTTCTTGTTCAAGTCGGCGCTTTAGCTCACGCCACTGATCATCAGTAAGTCCAGTGCCAATTTTCGCAATAGTTTTTAGCATTCCCGGCTGTGATTCGTCTCGCACCCCCACTAAAAAGGCACCAATACCAAACTGGGTCCGCTTGCCTTTGCCCACATAAAAACCCATAACCACCGCATCAATCGTGTCTGACAACTTGCCTTGCGAATCCTCAACTTCTTTAAACTTAACCCAACTCCAATCCCTTCGGCCCGGTTGATAGGCGCTGTCAATTTTTTTCACCATCGCACCTTCGAATCCTAAAGACAACTGCTTCAAATGAAACGCTTTTACTTGCTCAGGCTCTGACGTAACCAAGGTTGGATCTAGTTGCAATACGTTGCCTGGTTGGACAATTGTTTCCAAAATTTCTCTGCGTTTATGAAGTGGCAGATGTATGAGTGGTTTGCCATCGAGAAACAAAATGTCGTAGGTGAAAAAGAGCAAGGGCACATCATGGGCGGCTTGAGCGACACCGTGTTTGCGCTTGCGCGTAATGGTCATTTGAAATGGCAGAAGTTTACCTGTTTGCGGGTGCACCCCCACCGCTTCTGTATCCAAAATAACCGAAGTAGCTTTTAGTTGCTGGCCTAATTTTTCGAGTTCAGGAAACATCGCCGTCGACTCATCAAGGTTGCGCGTGTAGCTTCTCACCCAAAAGTCAGGTTTAGTTTGTACATGAATTTGTACTCTGGTGCCATCATACTTTGGCTCCACCATAACCGTGCCCATTTTATCGATCATTTCTTTGGCAGTCTTTAGGCGTTGTGCCAGTGCTGGCACCACCGGAACTCCAAGAGTCACCTGGACTTTTTGTGCGATATCACTTACACCAAATTGTTTTGCCAAGCGGGCTATCTCGCCAACATTCGGAAACACTTGATAGGCTAACTCTAATTCTTTCCGTGCAGATTTATTTCCCCCAAGCATGACGGAGAGTGCATCAAGCACCGTCATGTCCGAAAACCCCAAGCGCAATCGCCCTGCCACCATCCGGGCAATATACTTAGCTCCCAAACCATCAACGCTTGTGAGTAATTGCGCCAAACTGGTTACCTTGCGCTCTTGCGACCCAGTGCCGCTATCGATGGCGCAGGATTTAAGCTGCGCATAGACTTGAGCGAGACTCAATTTTTCCTCTGGTTTTAATTGCTTTTGTTTGAGCGCAAACGCCACTTCACCCAAATCACCAGAGGTTTTGAAAGCAGTCCACACTGCTGTTTGGTCTTGCCCAAATGCCTCACTCAGCGCACGCACCACCATTTTTTCAGCCAGGTTAAATTCAATGCGCTCGTATTGTGGTGCTAGCTGCCCCAGAGACAAATTAACTGCCATGGCAATCTCGGTTTCATCAACTTGAGACAACCAGGTCGACAACAACTCGGTCATGGCATTTCGCGACGCTAAGCGCTCGAGTTGGGAAAAAACAAGAGAAACGTCACGAAAAAGCATGGATTTATCTTACCATCGACAACGAGGGAGTTATTCGCTTAATTCGTAGTAAGCACCTTTGGTTTTACCTTTTTTGCGAATTAAACCTTTAACGACCATATCGTTAATATCGCGCAAAATAGTGTCCAGTGAAATTTCAGGCAGCAAATCCTGCAATTGATTCGAAACCACTCGACCCGCATTTCGACGCATAAGCTCCAATACTTTGATTTGCCGCTCAGACAGAGCAATTTGGGTTCCCCGTTTGGTTTTAAGCTCCAAGTCTTTTGACAACTTTAAGACTTGCTGTTTAACTTTATCGAGTTCGATGGCTAGGGCTTCTGTGAAGAATTCAAGCCAGACAGTTAAATCGTGAGTATCATCGTTTGAAGCTGATTGGAGTGCCGTATAGTAATCAGTTGAATTGCGGTCGAAATATTCTTCTATGCTAAAAAAGCGCTTGATGTCGTAGTTTTCGGCATACAGAACAGTTAAAGCGAGCGCTCTGGCTGCTCGACCATTGCCATCAGTGAAGGGGTGAATTCGAGCTAATTCATAGTGAGTAATTCCAGCGCGCAAAACTGCATGGTGCTCCTTGCCTGATTTAGACGACAACCAATTGAAAAAATCTTCAACTAAAAAGGGCACTTCGACATGCGGTGGCGGGCGAAAAGAAACTTCGTGGGTACGATTGTTTTTGACCACCACTTGAATCAGGCGATATTTCCCCCGCTCATCTTCGGGCAAAATCCGATAACACACCAATTCGTGCAAAGCTTTTAAGAGTTTTTCGTCAATCTTGAATTCTTGATGTCCCTTGTGCCCATGCTTATCGATCCATTCCATGACTCGGCGATAGTTGATCACCTCTTGCACATCTCGATCTCGCCCTACGATGTCCGCTTTTTGGGCAGCCGGCTCAGCTCTGGTTTCTTTGAGCACGATCACCCGATCGGCCTGTTCGGGGGTTAATTCATTACCTTCTAAGTGTGTGCCATGGTACACAATCCGGCGCATAGCCTCAGCTCGAAATTGCTTTTCCCAGGCAGGCACCAAGGCCGCATTCTCCACCACCTCGCGCGCGGCATCAATTGAGCCAATGCGCTTCAAGATTTTTTGGGTAATGGTGTAAGTGGGTTGGTACATAATCTAGCCTTGAGCTTATGGTCAAAAGTCGTTTGAGTGCAACAAGTCTATTTTTGCACTCCGTGCGATTATCGGCAAGTAGGGTTCAAGTCGAAAAAACCTGAAATGTCAATTATTTATTTTTGACCAAGGAAACGAATTAAATCTCCGGCAGCATAAGCATAGCCATGAGCTTTATATGCGTCATCGCCTGCTTTTTTGGTTAGATAGCTCCCTGCTTGGGTAGATTGATAGGCGTCGTTTTTGGCGTAGAGCGCAGCCACCACGCCCGCCAAAACGTCACCCGTTCCACCTTTAGTCATACCTGCATTACCACCCTCCACTGCTATGCATTGCTCTCCATGACACACCACATCAACAGGTCCTTTAGCCAGAATCGTTACGCTATCGTGAGCTTGGGAAAACTCCTGTATCACTTGAGCTCGCTCATCAATATTGTCCCAATTTTGAGTTTTGAATTTTGAGTTTTGTATTTTTTCTGTAAGTCGTTCCCATTCTCCTCGGTGCGGCGTAATTATGTGATTTTGATTGAGCAAACTCGGGTCAATCTCTTGCAATGCTCCGCCATCAATCACCCATTTCTTGTCGGGATATTTTGTTACGAGTGAATTTACCACTTCACTTGTGGGAGTTTCGCCTGAATACAAGCCATCATTTCGGGGCATGCCTGGGCCAATCAGAATCGAGTCATCTTCCTGAATGTAGTGCTCGATGTCTTGCCAATCAACCACAATTCCTTCCCAGAAGCCCTGTTTCAAGCGGTAGCGCACCAGATCATTGTTTTCGTTGGCTGGTGAGGAAAAATGAACTAAGTCGACGAGCTTGCTGGCTGCCTGAGCTGCCCAAAATATGCTGGCGTGAAATAGTTTTGAGCCGCCAATCACCAATACCCTACCGTTATCCCCTTTATGCGAGTCGGGCAAGAGAGTATGCAATTGGCGCAATGTCTGAGGATCAAAATGAGCAATAGTCATGATCTTCATTGTAACCTATGACTAAACGCGCTTTTTCTCGATTATTTTTGAGTAGGCTGGAGGGTAAGCAAATATCGCGGTGAAAACTCTTTTTCCTCATATCCTGCTTGCGCATTTACATAACAACGTAGAGCAAAAAGATAATCCGACAAGCGGTTGATAAACGCAGGTATATCTACTGAAACGCTCGATGTCTCAGTCAATTGAGTCAACAATCGCTCAGCTCTTCTGCACACCGTGCGTGCGACATCTAAACGCGCCGCAAGCTCAGTTCCACCGGGCAGCAAAAATTTGGTATACCAATCACTACGCGTGTTTTGTTGGTAAAAATCAATTCTGCGCTCAAGCCAGGTGATTTCGGTTGGTTCCAGTGCAACTTTGGTGCTTCCAGCAACTTGAGCCCCGATTATAAGCAGCGTATCTTGAAGGCGCATCAGCTCGAGTCTCGTTGCAGCATCGGCTGGCACAACACTTAAACCCAAATGGGCATTGAGTTCGTCAAATGTACCCAATACTTCGAAAACAAGCGCACTTTTGCTTAAGCGCTGTCCATTGGCCAAGCCTGATTCTCCTTTGTCCCCCGTCTTGGTGTAGAGCTTTAACGGTTGTTTGTTTTTCATATTTTTAAAAGAATAGCACACTAAAACGTTTACAGCCGAATAAAATGTGCTTGGTCCATAAGTGCCTCAAACGTATTGGTCGCAGTGATGATCGTTTGCTGAGATGTCAGTGTTTGCTTGACCAATTCGTCGTGAGCTTCGTCCAGCTCAGAGAAAATATCATCAAGCAAAAGCAAAGGTGGTTCCCCCAAAGACGTTTTTAGATAGGCTAATTGCTGAAGCTTGAGCCACAACACACCCATGCGCTGCTCGCCCCGAGAACCAAACATGGCCAAGTTTCGGTTTATAGAAGCTGACTCTTGCTTATGAAGCGCAATGTCGTCTTTGTGAGGACCAATAAGCGTGTGTCCAGCAGCTAACTCAGTCTGCGCGTACTTCTGCAATCGCTCTGGACTAAGTCGTGAAGGGATGTAGTGCAATTGCAACGCTTGTTGCCAGGTTTGCTCGCTTTTGGCTTGTTCATTAATGGTTTCGATGTAGGCCTCGCGCTTTGCAGTGAGCAACATGCCATTTTTTAGTAGCGACATATCCCAATAGCTCAAGCTTTCCTTCGGCGCTCTCGACTCTCGAATTGCTTCAAGCAGTTTATTACGTCTCCTCAGCGCATTTTCGTATGCAAAAAGACTTGATGCATACTCTGGATCAGCTTGCGATAACACTTGGTCAAGATAGTTGCGCCGTTTGCTGGGTGAGCCAGAAATAAGCTCCAAATCTTCTGGCAAAAAAACTACCGCTTTCAGGTTGCCAATAAAATCCACTTGCCTTCTGGGCACACCGTTGACCAACAACCGTCGCTTCGCCACTCTCCGACCCTGCACCATCCCGCGCGAGAGCGTTACTTGCAACTCCACTAACTCGGCATGAGAATTTGACTTAGTCGGTAAACTTTTCATACCGACTAAGTCATCCCGTTGTGCCGAGGGAGTTGTGCCGAGTCCGGCTAAACGGGAAACCTCCACCTCACCCACCACATGCCCCACCTCTGCTTCCCAGTGCACCATTTCTTCGATCTTTTGCGCCCGGAAGCTCATGCCCGTTGCCAACAAATAAATGGCTTCCAGAATATTCGTTTTACCCACGGCGTTCGGACCCAAAAGCACAATAGTCCCTGGAGAAAAGTCAATAGACTTGCTCAAGTAGTTGCGAAAGGTGGTTAAGGCGAGTTTGGTAAGAAGCATAGCAAATACTGTTCGAGTGCTTGCACGAGAACTCTTTTTGCCTTCGTGTGCTTGCTCGTGTTTGGATTCTACTCGACTTGACAAATCTAGAGAAGCAGAAGAAAATACCGATCAATATGGCAACAACTCAAGAAGTCCAGCAATTCATTGAAACTGCATTAAAACTCGCTCCTAAGCCAGATGATAATGTTTTTAGGTTGTATAACGGCACAGTCCCCTTGGTTACCTTTGTACCAGGAGTGACTGAAGCTACTAGAGGTGTTAGTTCATTAGACCAAGAAACAGCGAATGCACTGGGAAGAAGTATGCAGGATATTTTCAGGCAGCTACCTCAATCAAGCGAAACCCATGATCCTCAACGAAAGAGGCGAACAGTAACAGGAACAGTAGGAGCCACAACAAATGGAGTTCAACTTATTGTTCAACGAGGGACTTCTCCTGAAGGTTCGTATTACGAATTAATTGCAAGCCTAGATAATTGACTCTCATTTTTGACACTCCGAACACCAATACGTGCCTCGCCCCCCAAGCTTAAACTTCTCAATCAGTTTTCCACAGCGCATGCACGTTCCGCCCTCTTTTTTGTAGATTAAAAACTCTTCTTGGTATTTTCCGCCCATGCCATTGATGTGCTTGTAGGTTGATTCACTCGCTCCACCAAGCTCGATTCCCCTGAAAAGTGCGCGCTGCATTGCTTGGTGAAGTGCCACAATTTCTTTTTTTGATAATGTTTGAGCTGGTTTGGAGGGATTAATCTGGGCTAACCAAAGCGCATCGTTGGCATAAATGTTGCCCATGCCGCCCATTTTGGCTTGATCTAAAATAATCAATTTCACCGCTCTCGTTGACTTGGATAGTGTTTTGGTCAGGTGATCAATGGTAAATTCTGGGTCAATGACATCTGGAGGCAGCTTATAACTAGTCGCTAACCACCAATCTCTAGTCACTATCCGTATCCACCCAAACAATCGTTGATCATTGAAATACAATACCGAACCATCGCCGAAGCTGAAGCTCGTGCGCGTATATGGCGACGGAAGTGACTGAATCCAATCAGGAGTGGGGTGGCCGCCCACGATTCGCTTAGCTTTGCTTGATTTTCCAGCAACAAAAATCAGTTGCCCAGTCATTTTGAGATGAATTGCCAACATAAGCTTGGAGTTTTTGAAGGTAACAAGCATTACCTTGGCGCGCCGCGATATATTCTCAATCGTTTTGTTTTTCAAAACGTGCGCATCGCCTTCAAATGTTTTCGGGTGCAATACGGCAACCTTGGCAAGCGTTTTGCCAGGCAAAACCAAGTGCAATTGACGAACAATAGTTTCGACTTCGGGAAGCTCAGGCATACGGGTTAGCAGAGAGTAAATTCTATGACCAATGGCAAATGATCGCTGCCATCAGCGATGGGAACTGCCGAGGATGTGACCGTTACTCGATTAGAGCGTGAGAAAGCATGGTCCACCTGCAAAGCAAGATGTCCAACGCGATGCAGTTTGGGGTGCAGCGTTGGGTAATTAGGACCAATAACATCAAGCGCATCGCTCTTGAGTATGTCGAATACCTGCGATCCATGCGGTGTATTTAAATCACCACACAAAATATATTCAGGAAATTTGTTTAGATAGGTGGCAACTTTTTGAGCATTGTCCAATTGATGCGGGGTCACTTTGGCATCGGGTGAAATGGTGAAGTGAGTGGTGAAAATCCACAGAGGCTTTTTATTAATTTGCAACTCGTTTCCAAGCAGAACTCTGGGCACGAAATATCGATCTCTATCGGTTAAGCGCAAAATATCGTCGGTGATGCGCTCGTAGCGAAAAACCATTCGATTGGACCTGGCAAATCGACTTAGAATTGCTACGCCCGAATCAAATCTACCCTCACCTTCATCTGCCCAAAACATGTTTTCATAATCCCCTTCCATGTGCAGAGCGTCGCAAATCATCTTGAACAAGTTATCACTCGATTGTTTTTGGCCAATTCCCGATGTGCCTACTTCTTGCAGACAAAGAATATCTGGTTTTTCTTTATCCAGAAATGCCAGCAAAGCATCCATATACGTTCCTTGCCAAATGTTGTAGCTGATGAGCTTGATTGTTTCTGACATAGGTGAAGGTTATTTGTTTGCACTCACTTTTAGAGCCTGAGCAATCGCTCGATTCATGCCGGCAATAAATGCTTCTTTATTAAATCGTTGTGCATTTTTTTTGAGATGCTTTGGATCAAAGGCAAGCGTTTCTATGCGCTTCATGGCTGCAACGAGTGCTTCGGGTTTCAAATCCTCAACAAACAAGCCAGTTTTGCCATCCATCACTGTCTCTAAATAGCCCCCGCCTTTGAAGACAATGACTGGCACGCCCATACTCATGGCCTCAACCGGAGTGATGCCAAAGTCTTCATCTTCGGCTAGTGCCACAAACGCTTTTGCGCCTGCATAAAACTGGGCCAACTGATTCTCATCCACATGGCCCACAAATTCTACAGTCTGACCAGCTTTCGCCATCAAACTTGCTTTGAGCGGTCCTTCTCCATAGATTTTGAGAGGAATTTGAAGCGTGTTGGCCGCTTCGATGATTAGGTCAAAATGCTTGGCGCCGACCAACCGTCCACCCGTGAGGAAATAGGCAGTGTCACTGTGTCGCCGTGACACCGTGCCGCTGCCCAAATCCACTGGCGGATAGACCACCACCGAATCGCGACCATAAAACTTTTTAATGCGTGCTTGGACCTCTTGAGAATTGGCCACAAACTGATCAACCCGTTGCGCACTCACATAATCGTATTGACGCATGTATTTGTTAACTACTCTGGCATATTGCCGAATAAGCCAATGTTTTTGCCATTCAACCGATGTGGTGTAGCCATATAAGTAGCGCGGTGGCGTATGGCAATAGCAAACGTGTCGGGTTTCCGGTCGGGTCATGATACCCTTGGTGATATACCAAGAGGCAGAAGAAATCACTAGGTCGTACTCATCGAAATTAAACGATTCCCAAATAATGGGGGCCATAAACCGCAACGGGCTATGGAGATAATCGACAAAAAAGGGTATGTTTTGAGCAAATGAAGGCCGAAGGTCTCGGTGCTTAAAGGCCTCATAAGCACTTGAGCCAGGTTTATAAAACGCAGTATAAATCGGTGCTAGCGGGAACATTTCTGCCAAGACTTGCAACACTTTTTCCGCGCCGCCGTATTGCACTAAATAATCATGGACTAATGCTACCTTCATGTCAGAATTGTACCAGGTTACGCTATGAAACACCTGCAAGAACCAATCAACCTTATAATCGATTTACATGCGCTTAGGGGTGCATTAGCGGGCAAGCACTACTACACGCTTGGGCTTCTCAATGCTCTAAGCAACCACCCGCTTTCCCAAAACATACAATTTCACTTGGTTTCTACCACGCCACTTCCCAGCATTACGAATGCTAACGCCACTTGGCATTATTTTTCTAAAAGCTGGTACTACCTCAGGCTGAGTCTTTTGACGAAGACACTACCAAATGCCCACTTGCTCTCGCCCACCAGCTTTATTCCGCCACTACTAAGTTTTTGTCCAACCACCATCATCATCTACGATACCGCCAGTCTGACCCCTCAACCATTCACTCGAAATGCCAAAGCTCAAGTGCTTGAAACACTTTTGTATCCATGGATTATGTGGCGATCAACTATAGTTTTGACCATATCTACATCGGTAGCTCGTGAGCTAAAAAAATTGTCGCCAACTTATGCATCAAAAGTTATGATCGTGTATCCACAGTTGCGAAATTTCCGGAAAGCAAATGCAGAATTTTTAAAAAAGTATTCACTTAAACCTAATGACTATCTTTTATACGTCGGCACGCTCGAACCCCGTAAAAATTTACTCAATCTGTTGAGTGGTTATCATCAATTTCTTGCTCAAGCAGCGAGTAAAAACCAGCCAAAATTAGTTTTAGCTGGCCAAAAAGGTTGGCAAGTTCAACCAATTTTTGACACAATCCAAAAACTAAAACTAACCAATAATGTGGTGGTGGTTGATTCCCCAAAGGATGACGACATTTCTGCTTTGTACGCCAATTGCCTTTTCTTTTGTTTTGTTTCGTTTTATGAAGGCTTTGGCATGCCCGTGCTTGAAGCCATGAGTTTTGGCAAGGCCATACTTATGAGCAATATTGATTCACTTAATGAAGTCGCGCTTCCCTGCGCAGTGGGAGTTGAACCAACTAATACTCAGTCAATCGCGCTAGGCTTGAAGCAATTAACTTCAAACGTAAAATTGCGCCAAACACTTGAGTCTAAAACTAGAAGACAAATTGAAAAGCTCAACCCCTTAAAACAAGCTGATCACTTTATTGGGAAACTTTTAAGCAATAATGCTTGAAGGAGTCTGTCGCTTGATTATTTTCTCTCGATATTAAAAAAGGCAAAACTTGATTGTGGAATGGAAATAAAACCTGGCGCACGGGTATTAAAGACTTGTTTAAATTCACTACCGGGAATATTGATCTCGCCGCGGTTCGTTTGGAAGCGAACATTGGTGGTTTGACCATCATTGTTGTGTGAAACGGAAGGTTTGCCGCTAATACTCGTCACCGGGCTGTTGGTATGGTTGCGCAAATCCTCGAGAGAATATGGATCACCTGATTGTCCACCAATAGAACACTGGTTAATAGTAACCGGAATCACCCGCCCTGTGTCCACGTCTTTCCCCTCACCCTTCTTAAGCACGAGCCAAGCGTTTATGATATCGGCCATCTCACCTTCTGATAGCCATGGATTTCGACCGCAATCGCTGGAGTTATTAGCATACCCTTGTCGATACCACGCTTTATAAAACCAGGGTGAACCAGCCTTGCTTTCCCAGGCTCGTGTGGTCCACTCGCCCGATCCCGATTTATCAGTCGTATCCCAGCCACTGGTGGTCAAATACCCTCCCGCAGTTGATGAATAATAGGTGACGACATCTTCTAAAACCTTGCCTCGCGTTTCTTCAACTGCTTGTTTCCATTCTGAAGGAGGATTATCTGCTTTTGATTTTGAAAAAACCTGACAAGCTTCGGTGGTGCAAATGCTCTTGCCCTCGGATTTGTAACGATAGGCATAGGTTCTGGCAGCAACTGCTTGGGCTTTGAGTGCTTCTTTATGCCAGCTTGAGGGCATTTCAGCAATGCCTAGTAAGTAATAGTTTTCAAAATCTACGTCACCAACACCTGAAACACTAATGGATCCGCCTGTATCTTTATCCACCGGATCTTTGCCATAATAATTTTTCAAGATTTCTCCAAATGATTGACCTGTTTCAGCTCGTGCTTTCGCGCCATACTGACTCATGCCTTTTCGATGCGTATGCCCGCCAAACGAAAATGCGGCAAACGATCCACCGGGTGCATTTTGCGTGAACCCTGCAATAGAGCCGTTGAAATCAGAGCCAATGGGCACGCTTCCCACACTGGTAATTTGCGAGCCCGAACGAGCGCTAATAATTGCTTGCTGTTGTGCTGAGAGCTGGGCAATTTTGGTAGTTAAATCAGCCTGATAGTTTTTGGCTCCCTTGATTTCACCTTCAAAAAAGACGGCGTTTTTCTCAAAATCTATGCGCAAGCTTTTGAGTTGGGCCTTACGCAGATCAAGCGCCTTCTTATCGCTTTCTAAATTCAATATGTCTTGCGTGGTATCAACGATTGCCTCTTTGTCTTGCCCGGCAACGGCTGAATGATACGAAATTTGGCGAGTTATACCTGATGCAGTCGATATTGAAAGCAGAGTGGCAAGCGGTGAAAATTGCCGAGTGAGCTTGTAGTAACTTCTGACTCGCGCCTTCAGGAGGTCGTAATGATCAGAAAGATCAGCTTCTCGTTTATCGATGTTCGTTTCAAGCGTTTTGGTTTGTGCATCTGCCGAGTTTAATTGAGCTAAAGTTACATTAATTTTTGACCTAATAGTTTTGAGCTCAACCTCCAGGTTTTGGGTGGCACTTTCACTCATTTTTCTAAGCTTGGACAATTCGTCGATTTGTTTTTGAAGCTCTTCAACTTCATCGGCGTGGACAACATGAGATGAAAGATGAAAGATGAAAGATGAAAGAAACAAAAAGGCGAACAATACAATACCAACGCTTACCCCACTCCTAATGTTTATCGTGGGCAAGCTTTGTACCATCTCAAATCTCTGACCTTTCATCTTTGATCTAGTCGTCATCGCCCCCATCCTATCACATAATTCCAATTGCCTGGTATGGTTGGTATAATTCGAGCATGATCAGCCGTCAATTA
>CAYYKL010000008.1:0-35902 GCA_964441155.1 uncultured Pseudomonadales bacterium | reverse complement strand
ATCACCTTGCTTCCAGCTGTCTGGACTTTCCTCCCCGCCAAAGGCGGGGCGACCATCCTGCATCCAGGCTTGAGGTAAGTATATCAGGTTAATATAGTTGCGGATGCAAGAAACGTGCCAAGGCCATCACTATGCCGTCAACATATCCACTCGTTCGAGTAATCGCGTTATTAGTCATTAATCCAAAATGACCTTGTAATTGTCTGGCGTTGGAAGTTTGAAAAAAGTTGTCGATCACTACTCCAAGTTCTTTGCCCGCCATGATTTCTTTCATCATTTTGGGCGGAGTGGATATTCGCGCTGAAGAACCAATGCCAATAACGCCCTCCCGATTAATCACGACCATCCATCCGCAATCAAACCAATCATAACCAATTTGCTGCAATCCCCCTTCAATGCCTACTCCAAAATCATCCTGGGTTAGATCCAATACTCTTTGAGCGCGGTTTTTAGCCCCCGTTATGGTTTCTAAATCGCTCATGGGCTGATCAGGAACATCTGAAGGTATCTTATGTCCACTAACTTCCCAATTCTCTTTAGGCCAGACTTTTTCAAAGGCAATTTTTGTTGCTTCAATTTTTACAGGATTTGTAGAGCCAACAGCGATTCTCATGGATTTATTACACGCCTTTTAGTTAATCATTGATCTATCTGCTATTATATGGCAAGAAGTAGCAACTAGTTAAGGGGAATACTATGAAAAAACAAAACATGAGCTTAGCGTTTATTTTGGGCGCAGTGGTAGGTGGAGTGGCCATGTTGTTTATGCCCTCGGACAAACAAAAAAAAGGCAAAAAAATAATTGAGGAAAAAGCGGCACAAGTGAAAAAGGGTTTGATTGAGCTTTATGATCGTGAAGAAGTCCAAGCAATTTTTGGCATGGATAGTGAAACGGTCGGTCGTAATTTGATGCAAGCCCGTAAGCTTTTGGATTCTCAGTTAAAAGTTTTAAAAGAAAAAGTTGACGCAGTCGATAAAACTCAATATGTTGCCTTAGTGAATCGAGTCGTCGCCTCTATCGAGAAACAAGGTGAACTTACTAAAGTACAACTGAAGAAATTGGAAGAACACCTCAAAGAGCAATACGGGAAACCTGAGAAGAAATAACGTATGGATATAGCAACGCTCTTTTATAGCATCGCAATCGTACTGATGGTATTTTGGCTCGTGTTCTTACTAGGTCTTATTGCCCTTTTAATTGTGGTATACAAAAAAGTAAAAACAGCCAAAAGCGGATTAAATCACAAAATAACCCTACTTGCAGAAAATAAGCTCGCCAAAACTGTACTTATGACCCTGATGCTCCCCATTGCAAAGGCAATGTTTAGTAGCTTAACGCGAAAATCTCGAAGATCGTAACTTAATTACGCGGCGACGAGCCATCGTTTATTTTTGATCCCAACATCAAGACTCGAGCAAGTTTATTCACTACTTTTTGGGCATGGGTGGTGCTCATGCCAATTCGAGTAATAACGTGATATTTGTGTGGGCCAACTTTTTGACACACGTTCAACACAACTCCATCCTCATTCACGACAATATTTATGTTGTCTGTGTAAAGAATGGGCACTTCAGTTGGATCAAGATCGATGATTATTTCCGTTTTATCTTTCATGTCTAAAATTATATGAGTGTGGGTTGCTCAATCTCCATATAATGCTGAAAGCTCATCTTAATCGATCGGTCGAGTCTGCCTGCGTTGAAGACAATGTCTGGCTGCTCCAAGCTTTTGTCAACAAAGGTAGGCAAGCCCATCAGCGATCCAAATGGGGGGATCGAGCCAAATGGCAAGCCGATATTTGATTCCACCCATTCCTTTTTAGCAAACTCAATTTTCTTCGCCTGCAGGTGTAGCTTGAGTTTAGCTAAATCTGCTTTTTGATCACCAGGAACAACCAATAAAATATGTTTCCCATCAGCATTTAGCATGAGTGCTTTGGCACCCATATGCAGACTCACATCACCGCGTACTTCAGCCGCCTCTTCACTGGTAAACACATCTTTGTGAGCATAGTGCATATAATCCATTGACCTGTTCTGCAACAGATCGAGTATTCGGTTATACACGCTCAACTTCTTGTCGCCTGCGATTGTTTTTAACCCCAGCTCTGCCAGCTGTTTCTCACTCACATCCCCAGGCGCTTGCATCACTGAAATCCTACCTCTGCCTGTTTGTGGAAATGCTTGAACCTCGCGCAAATACTCTTCATGCTCCAAAATCATAAGCAAGCGCTCTACTCCATGTGCCAAGCCCCCGTGTGGTGGACATCCATATTTAAACGCCTCAATCATATGCCCGACCCTTGCTTCAATTTCAGCATCGGAATATCCCATGATTTGATAGGTTGCCTTAAGCGTTTTTGGGTCATGAGCGCGGATACTGCCCCCACCAACTTCATAGCCGTTACATACGAGATCGTATTGCGTTGTCAGTATTTCATCAATGTGCTCACCAGCTAAATGCCAAGCCAAATGTTCCTCCTTTGGCTGGCTAAAAGGATTGTGGGTAAATGTCCATCCACTCTTGCCATCAGCCACTTCTGCAGCATCAGTAGCGTCAACTTTTTTAAAGAAGGGAAAGTCTACGACCCAAGCAAACGAAAGCAACCCTTGTTCTTTTTCTTTTTGGGTTCGTAAATCGAATTTATCAGCGCCAAACTTCTCCAAGGCATCTTGGTAAGTCAAAACAGGAAATGGCTTCTTAGCGATCTTACCACCCAATTGTTCGATGACACTAGTTATAAGTTTTTCATCTAATGCCATAACGTCTTCACGCTTAACAAAGCTCAACTCAATATCAATTTGGGTATGCTCAAAACCTCGGTCTGCCCGAGGATCTTCATCGCGGATACAGCGGGCAATTTGGAAATATCGCTCAAATCCAGCCGTCATGAGTAATTGTTTGTATTGCTGTGGTGACTGAGGGAGGGCGAAGAATTTACCAGGCTGTAATCGAGACGGAACCAAAAAATCTCGCGATCCTTCCTGAGTTGATTGGGTCAAAAGAGGCGTTTCTATTTCACAAAACCCTTCTTTGAAAAGAAACTCACGAGCGGCTTGCACAAAAGCGGAGCGATGGCGAATGTTTTTTTGCAAGCGAGGTCGTCGTAAATCAAGATACCGATGCTTCAATCTCAAACTTTCTTCAATCTCATTGCCAGAAGTATCGATAGGGAAAGGCAAAGTTTCAGCATGATTGAGCACCGTTATTGTTTCAGTTTTTATTTCCACTTCACCTGTCGCTAATTCTGGGTTTTTGGTAGAATCGCTCCGCTGCAACACTTCCCCTAATATTTCTACAACAGACTCCGGCTTTAGTCCTTTAAACTGCTCTTTCGTACCAACCACCTGAATGACGCCCGATCGGTCTCGAACATCTACGAAAGCTACTTGGCCATGATCTCGCTTCACATTCACCCAGCCTTGCACAAGCACTTTTTCACCAATTTTTTTTGTGGTTTCTTGAGCTAATGTTCTAATCATAATTTCCTTTGATAAGTTGTAATGTATGTAACGATTGCTTCCCAAATGCTGCGCAACGATTGAATCTACAAAAAAAGGCAACACCTATTCCTTCATGTAAAAAGGCCGAGCTTGAGCTCAGGGTGCCACCTTTGTTAGTGACTAGTGGCTAGACTTTAGCGACTAGGTTTTTTGTTACCTAATCACTATTCGCTAGTGGCTAATCACTTTCTCATTCCAGCTATCACGGGCATACCCGTTCCGGTTTTTACCCCGGACAGCGAACCAAATCAAAAAATTGGTTAATCTAGTGTCAGTAGACTTTTGACGCTTTTATTGGTCTGTGGATGTATTATGATGTTTCTTGTTTTTAAGTCAAGAGAAAATTTAATAATGAAACAAACCAACAGCCTCCAACGTTATATCGATTACTATCTAAGCTTTAGACCAGCTTTTTTCTCATTCATTAGACCTCAAGAAGGATTTCTCTTTAACAAGAATTCTCGTTATATACAATCACCCATACTTGATTTTGGCTGTGGTGATGGCTTCTTTGCCGAAATGGTTTTTGGAAAGGGGAAAATAGAGATTGGTTTAGATATTCCTGAAAGTAGAATTACAGAGGCAAAAGATAAAAATATCTATAAAAAAATTATCTCCTATGATGGAGGTCGTATTCCACTCAAAGATGCAAGTGTAACAACAGTTATTTCTAACTGTGTCTTCGAACATTTGCCAAACCTGGATAAAAATATTGCCGAAATAAGCCGAGTCTTAAAACCTGGTGGCTACCTACTAACTTCAGTTATGACCAATCGATGGAATGCTTTTTTAATCGGCAAACATGTGTTTGGTCCTACTTACATCAAGAAATTTGAGCAACAACAAGCACATCTCAATTTGCTGTCACTTAAAACATGGGAAACAAAATTACATAAAAACAAATTGAAACCTATTCAGACCATCGGCTATTTAAATCAAAATACATCGAGACTTTTGGAATTAGCGCATCTATTTTCAATCCCAAGTCTGATTACACGCAAAGCATTTAACCGCTGGGTGCTATTGGCTCACTGGCACAAGCCACTTCAATTATCTAAATTTATAGGTAATATCTTGAATAAAAGTTTGAAAACTAAACCAGCAGAATCGGCTGCGCTTTTTATTGTGGCTCAAAAGGAATAAATTCTTGCTTAGCCATAATAATCACTTTTGGGTGATCATAGACCGTGAACGTTTCGTCTGCATTATCGTCGCTGATAGCAAAAGGAATTCCTAGATACTCAAGAGACGGGCGCGAAGTAAATTCTACTACTTTCACAAAACCTAATTTTCCGTTAAACAGCTTCGCATAGAACTCTGAAGTCTCAGGATATTTTTCTGGAACTCGGGTCATGCTCCCCCATGCTCGGTTTGACGTTAAAAAATAGTAGTCTGCTGATTCGAGCATGGTGTTAATCGTTCTCCATTTCTGCGCCGACTCTTGATCAAATACTGGCATCATTTCACCAAGAAACGATTTACTCGTTTTCGGAATTTGCAAAGGCAAAGGATCATCCCAGGATTCATTGACGACCGCACTACTGGGAAGATGTTTATAAATCCATTGGGATGCTGCTATTCGCGTATTAGTATTCACATACACCGACATAAACATCGCCGGCCACACCAAAAGACTGAGAGGTACAAAAATTTTGATTGTTGAGGCTATCATTTCAGAACGTTTTTTGACTTTTGCAATAAGCGCAGCTATTCCTAAACCACTCAGAAGTGATATGAGTGGCAGCATCACCAAAAAATAGCGCATGGCTTTAACAAATTGAGCGCCTTGATAGCCAAAGAAGATAATCAACCAAAAAAGAATTATTCCTATGAGTAACCGATGTTTTTTTTGTTTTATTGAATAAATTACCAACACCACCATGCCTACTACCGACAGCAATGCATGAGGCACACCCAATCCAAAGAAGCTCATGTTTTTAATTGGAAATAACCAAGGCTTTGTTGGAATCCACTGGATTGCGGGCGGGAACCACACATCACTGCCTTCCCAAGATTTCAACTCTTTAATATTTTGAAGTAGTTTCGGATTGACGGTTGGATTAAAAAATGAACTCGAAGCAAAAAAAGCAGGGTCAGCCATTCGCAAGCTCACAAATGACGATAGTAAAAATATTCCTCCAACGACTGCGCCAGACAAGAATAGTTGGGTAATTTGTTTAGTTGAAGTCTTTAATTTTCGCGAAGATTTGCATATGGATAGGAATAAAATCAAGCCTAAAAGCGGCAGCGCATACAAAGCAGAAATTTTACTAGCCATTGCTAACCCAAACCATCCACCGGCAAATGCTGATCTTGCAAGTGAACCAAAGCCTAATGGGTTATCGATTGATTTATGACTCTCATTAGATTTCGCATACAAAGTCAGAAGTAATGAAGCACTCGCAAACACAAATAAATTTGCAAAGGTATCGGTAGCAAAAAAATGCGATAGTTGTATCGAAATAGCTAGAGTTGCATAAAACCAAGCGGCAAAATATGCACTATATGAAGGCAATAATAATATTTTGCTTAGCTTTATGGTGGAAATGAATACGAGCCCGATTATGATAGTTTCGGCAAGAGCTGAGAGCAATCTCCCTTGAAGGGTGAAGTCGTTGTAGGAGTCGTTTCCAAAAATAACTGCAAAGACTTTATTTAGGCTAATAGGAAAAGTGCCATAGACAAAAAAGTTATAACCTTTGTTTCTCGGATTGAGCGTGGAACTATTGGGATCTAGATACTCTGCAAATGAATCCGGAACCTCTAGCTCAAGTGCCAGCATCGTTAAAAAACGTTCGTCTGGATGTAAATGATGATCTTGGTCCCAATTGAGGTTATAGGTTCGCAGGAAAAAACCAAAAACCGCAATGGAGATGAATAGTAGTAATGGCTTTGCTCTTTGCAGCATGCAAATATTGTAGTATTAATCAGTAGGTAAGCCAATCAAACTAACCTCGCAATTTTTTGCGATGAACTAACACAACGCACGTATGGAATCCTTTTTACTCATTTCATATACCAGTTTGTTACTGTTTCTTTTGCAGTTAGCTAGTCTTGGCTTAATAATGCCACTTGTCGGCAAACACTTGCCCGATCATGGCTGGAGCTTGGGAAGGGTTACTATTTGGCTAGCTACTTCATTGCTCTTATGGTTCTTGGGACACCTAGGAATACCTATAAACACTGAAGTGGGCACATTTCTTGTCATGGCTTCGCTTGTCGCACTCGGTGGATTTCTGTTTTGGCGACATAAACAAATAATAATTTCATCAATTAAACATAAGCTGCCACTTATTTTAACGTTTGAAATTCTTTTTTATGTCGGGTTCGTTCTCCTGGCAATCTTGCGCAGCATAAAGCCAGAAATCTTGGATCTGGAAAAATTTATGGATGCCGGTTTCATGGCCAGCTACTTGCGCTCGCCATTGTTGCCTGCACCCGATATGTGGCTGGCTGGAGAATCAATAAATTATTATTCATTCGGTCATTTTATGGGCTCGGTTATGCTGAGGATCTGGAGAATAAAACTTGAATACGGCTACAACCTCCTCTTGGCTCTCATGATGGCATTTACACTTTCAATGAGTTTCATGGCGATTGTAACCTGGATCAAACTCATCAAACCAAAAGCTTCACTGAAACTTACCGCAATCGGAGCATTAATTGGAGGAATATGGGTGACCTTCGGTGGCAATATGCACACCATTTGGTATCTCATCAGCAATAGAAATTGGGATGGGTATTGGTACGCCTCAGCCACCCGCTTCATTGACCGCACTATTCACGAATTCCCTGCCTACAGCTTTATCGTCTCAGACATTCACGGTCATGTTTGGGATTTGCCCATTGTGTTTGCCTTTCTTGCGCTCGTTGCTGTCTGGTTCAAACATATTTCTGGACTTACATGGAATCCTAAACAAATTTTTAAGCAATTATCGGGGAAAAAGCTTGATCTGGCTTATCAAATTTTCACATCTCCTGTTTTCGGATTAAGTGTTGTCCTGGGAGTACTTATTGGCGTTATGAGCATGACAAACGCTTGGGATGTGGCTATCTATGGTCTCCTTTTAGTTATTTGCGGGCTTCTCCTTTTGCTCCTTTCTTTGGGATATGTAATTCCCTTGATCGCATCTGCGTTTGTCATGGGAGTCGCAATGGTGATCACGGGTTTGCCGTTCTTACTTACCTTTGAGTCAATTTCCGAAGGAATTGCTATTACAACCGAAAATTCTCCTTTGTGGCAATTGGGTGTGCTCTGGAGTGGTCACGTGTTTATTTCTTTTTTGGCACTTGTTGCAGCGGCAAAAACTTTTATTCGCTTTAAAAGCCAAGACAAAAAAACACTTTTATTCATTGCTGCGGCCGTTTTCACCGCGTGGTCGCTCATTCTTATTCCAGAACTCATCTTTGTTAAAGATATCTACACTGGTCATCCCCGAGCCAACACCATGTTCAAATTGACCTATCAAGGTTTTATCTTAATGACACTCTTGGGCGGTTTTTTAGTGAGCCTGACTCTAACAACCGGTAAATTAAAGCGTATTGGCAAAGTATTGGCGGTAAGTTCGGTCATGATAGTGTTTGCCGCCAGCCTAACCTTTTTTTACTTTGGCAGTCGAGACTATTTTGGTTTTGATTTTGCCCATCCACTTGAATCATTGCAAAAATACCAAGGTTTGTATGGGCTAACCTGGCTTGAAAATGAATCGGTCGATGACTACAAAGCACTCAATTGGTTGCAAGAAAATGTTCAAGGTCAACCTATAATCCTAGAGGCAGTGGGCGAAAGTTACACCACGTTTAACCGATTTTCGGCATTTACCGGTATTCCTTCAGTCTTGGGCTGGCGTGTGCATGAATGGCTGTGGCGCGGTGGCTTTGACATTCCCGGACAGCGAACCGAGGAAGTAAAAACGATGTATGAGCAACCATTGTCGACAGATGCGGAACGTCTTTATGAACTATATGATGTGACTTACATCATTGTGGGTGCCAAAGAAGATGAAATTTATGAAATCGATTCTCAGATTTCTACCCTGGGCAAAACCGTCTTCCGCTCAGGCAAAACTTCAATTATTAAACGAGAGTAGATGCAGCGATAAGATCTTGCCAGGCATGAGGATCTAGACTCGCTCCACCCACCAAGGCTCCACTTATTTCAGCATGGCTCAAGAAGCTTTGAATATTTTCTGGCTTCACTGAGCCGCCATATAAAACCGGCACGTCCACACCTGCTTTATCTTTTATAGCCAGAGCGACCTGGACCGCATGATCAGGAGTGTCAGGAGTGCCAGAACCAATTGCCGACAAGGGCTCATAGGCCACGATAATTTTTGCCATATTTGCATCATTGATTGCAGCCAACTGAGCCTCAACATACTCTTCGTCGACGCACACAATGGGAGTTATACCTACTTCGATGCACCGATCCACCTTATTAGCTACATCTTGATGCGATTCATGAAAATACTTGCGCCGCTCTGAGTGACCGACAATGGCATACTGTGCCCACTGCTTGACCATCTCTACTGCAATCGCTCCGGTGTATGCCCCAAACGGAAATGGTGAAACATCTTGAACGCCGAGCTTAAGTTTTTCATTTGAGATTTGAGATTTGAGATGTAATAAGTAAGGATTCGGCGGACAAATTACCACCTCAGTTTCTTGAGGGATATTGACTGCCCGCATCTCAGCAAACCATTGCAAAGATTCTTCAAGTGTTTTATTCGATTTCCAATTACCCACTAGATAACGCATAAATTCCTCCTTGTTCTCATTTCAATAATTGCTTAGGATGCCTGTTGTTCCCATTATAAACATGAACCTAACGAAGTATATGCATGGACTACTCTCAAGAGCTAAATGAAGATCAACTGAAAGCGGTTACCCATATCAATGGTCCACTGCTTATATTGGCTGGTGCAGGCAGCGGCAAAACTCGAGCCCTGACCTATAAAGCCGCCTATTTACTTGACCAGCAGAATATTTCTCCGGAAAATCTTCTTTTAATGACGTTTACGAATAAGGCTGCTCATGAAATGCAAGAGCGTTTGCGCGCATTAGTTGGGTTTCGCTTACCCTTTGCCGGCACCTTTCATTCGTTTTGCGCCAAGCTTTTACGGCGCTATGGTCAAAGCTTGGGGATCGGCAATGATTTTGTGATTTACGATACTCAAGATCAATTGCAGCTTCTCAAAAGCATTTACAAACGCATGAATTTAGATCCAAAAACGCTTAAAATTGGCTCGAGTCTGCATGCGATTAGTTCAGCTAAAAATGAACTTATCAGTCCACTTGAGTATGCTGGTTTTGCCCGCGGAGGCATGCAACGAGATATTGCTTTGATCTATAAAGCCTACAACGAGCAATTGCGCAACAATCACGCCCTGGATTTCGATGATCTCTTAGTGGAGTCAGTCAATCTACTTCAGGAAAATGAAGTGCTACGAAATAAATTTCAAGATCAATTTGTGCACGTGCTGATTGACGAATATCAAGACACCAATAAAGCCCAATATCAACTGACTAAATTATTAACGGCAAAACATCGCAATGTGTGTGTGGTAGGTGACGCTTCCCAAGCAATCTATAGCTGGCGAGGAGCTGATTATCGCAATCTTGATTTGCTCAAAGAAGACTTCCCTGATCTAAAAGTCTTGCGTCTTGAGCGCAATTACCGCTCAACTGCAATGATCTTAGAAGCGGCTTATAGCGTGATTTCGCATAACACACTGCACCCCATTTTGAAATTATGGACTCAAGACGATGGCGGCTCTCCCATCGATATCTACGAAGCCACGAGTGAATATGACGAAATCAATCATGTGCTCGAAACCATTAGATCGAAAAAAATCCCACTCAAAGATGTGGCAATTCTCTATCGCACCAACGCGCAGTCTCGGGTGATTGAAGAAGTGCTCATGCGTGAAGGAATTCCGTATGTGCTTGTTGGCGGCACCAAGTTTTATGAGCGCAAAGAAATTAAAGATGTTTTGAGTTTTTTGCGCCTCATGCTCAATCCCTTCGATGAGGTTAGCTTGGCTAGAGTTGTCAAACTCGGCAAACGCCGCTATGCTCGATTTGACTTATGGGCGAAAAGTGCGTCAAAGAATTTGACACCTCTAGAACTTTTTGATCAAGTCTTAACTGCTACCGACTATCTTAAAGACTTTGATAAAGATAACCCTGAAGAACTTTCCCGAATTGAAAATGTTCAAGAACTACGTAGTGTGGCCAGCACCTTTGCCGATTTGGGTGAATTTTTGGAAAATGTGGCACTTGTCGAACAGGATACCAAAGGCAAGGGTTTGGTTACACCCCTTGCAAAAACCGTTCAAGATAATCCTGATGCGGTGGTGCTTATGACCATGCACGCTAGCAAAGGGCTAGAATACGATGCAGTCTTTTTGGTTGGTATGGAAGAAGGCATTTTCCCCCACTCCCGCTCGCTTATCGATAAAGCTGAGCTCGAGGAAGAAAGGCGATTGTGCTATGTAGGTATGACACGGGCTAAAAAGCATTTGAGCTTGTCGTACGCCACCACGAGACTTTATTTTGGTAGTCGAAGTTATAACCTCATTTCAAGATTTATCGAGGAGATTCCAGAATCAGTGACCCTTGGTCGGACAAAATCTGAACAATCAAAAAAATCTTCCTCTGTCATTGATAGCGCCATGTTAGACAAATTCTTAAATGACGAAATCGATATCGATGAGTTTTTGAACTCTTAAAAAAATTATTCCCTCACCTTGACAAGTGTTGAAAAGTTACCCAGAATGAATGGACTTAAGGAGAATGTTATGAAATTGAAGATTGTTACACATTTGTTCATATTTGCATTTGGATTCGTTGCCGTTTCTCAGGCAGCGGTTCCGATTATGCCCCAAGATGATGCCCAAACAGTTGAGCGAATTAATGCCTACAACAATCAGCAAACCGAAACTGCGAGAGAAAGCTTTCGAAATCGAATCCTCGGGACTTCAGACGAAGAAAGTACTTCACCAAGACCTACCAAAGCTGCTTTAAGACTTGAGCGAGAGGATAAAAAAATGCTTGCTCGCGAAGAAAAAGAAGCCAGTCGGGCTGCAGCCCAAGATGAGCGACAAACGGATCGATGCGAACAGATTGAGGCCAAAATAAACAACCGTATTAATCGATATGAAGAAAATGCTGATAAACATACGGCAAGACTAAATGCCATAAGCGAAAAGCTTTCCAGCATGATTGAGGTTTTACAAGGCAAGGGTTGTGATGTGAGTCAGCTCTCGACTTTGGTTGGAAGCCTTGATACAAAAATTGCTGAACTAAGTTCGCTGTATCGTACCTTTATTAGCGAATTACAAGGCACTCGCTCACTGGTGTGTGGAGAAAGAAATAGTGAATTTGTAACCATGGTCAAGAGTTCAAATACCAAATTAACCGAGTTCAGACGCCTTTCACATGCAGTGACCGAATTTGTTACCGATGAGGTTAAACCAGCATTCAAAGCAGTTGCGGCAACCTGTGTGGATAGAGAAATTGAGGAATAAAGGAGATATTTATGCAAACATTTTCGAAGATCACCCTGGCACTTTTTGCCTGTATTGGCTTTGCCGGATGCAGTTATCGCGCTAACAATGCTTTAGAACAATTGAATGCAGAAACCGCCCTAGAATCTCAAGTGCAGTCAAGTGACTTGCCAGCATCAACAGGAAACGTGGATCAAGACTTTGCTGAAATCGAGGCATCTCTGGATTCAATGAATGCAGATGTCGATTTCCCTTCAGTCAGCGAGGCTGAATTAACGGCGCAATAATCAAGCACCCCTGAAAGAAAAAAGCGATTGGACCTCGCCTGATACAATAGGCGGTATGTCAGGCAAGCGCATAAGCGCGGTGTTTATATCTTTAGGAGCAATCTTAATCAGTTTTTCTTTATTTAGAGTCTGGCAACATGCCCAGCAAGAGGGATTTCTAAACCCCCAGGGATCAAAAACTGCTGCAAACCCCACTCCAACGATTAATGCGCAAGATTATTCGTTTACCAATCTGCGCTCATACAAAGCTCACTCGAGCCCACTGCATCTTGATTCAGTTATTGAAGTCAATGCACTCTTCTCCAGTTATGTCGTTTCTTTCTCAGATGAAGCAAAAGTAGTTACTGGCCAACTGAATGTACCCAACTCTGCCACGCCTTCTGCTGGATTTCCCACCATTTTATTGGTGCGCGGATATGTCAATCCTGCAATATATGAGACCGGCATAGGCACAAAAAATGCTGCCTCAGCCTTTGCCCGTAATGGATACGCCACCATTGCGCCTGATTTTCAAGGCTACGCGGGGTCGAGCCCACAACATGAGAATGCCATAATTGCTAGACTTCAGCGTCCGGTCACGTTGTTAAATCTGCTCAATTCAATCGAGCAATCAGTCATTATTGACTCAAATCGTATTGGAATTTGGGCTCACTCGAATGGTGGGCAAGTAACACTTTCATTTCTCGAAATCACTGAAAAGCCAATTCCTTCAAGCTTGTGGGCACCAGTATCAAAGGGATTTCCTTACTCAGTTTTGTACTACTCCGATGAAGATGACGACCAGGGCAAGGGATTTAGAAAATTGCTAGCTACGTTTGAATCACAATTTGACGTGTTCGATTATTCTATCGATAGATACTATCAATGGATCACTGCTCCAATTCAAATTCATCAAGGCGGCAGCGATGATGCAGTACCCTTGGAATGGTCGCAAACACTCGCACAAGAACTCGAAGCCAAAAATGTTCCAGAGGTTGAATTGTTTATCTACCCAACAGCAGACCATAATCTGCAACCGGATTGGGCCACGGCAATCGCCAGAGATTTAGACTTTTATTCCAAGTATGTTTTGGAAAAAACCAACTAATTTGCACGTTTTTAACTGGTATGAAAGAATGAGACTATGAACACACTAAACTGGGCACAACGTCACAAGAACATCGTCCTCGTTGTTTTAATAGTTGCAGGCTTTCTCTATTGGAAAAACAATCGGATGTTTTCCGTAGGCTCTAGTAATAGATCATATGACATGGGTGTGAGTGCCCCCTCGTTTATGGGATCAGCTGGAATCGGCCGCAGCGAAAAAATGGTATCCGACTCTTACGCGCCACAGCCCGCCATGGCACCTTCAGCTTCAGTCAACCGTTTGAAATCGTATTCTGCCTCGCTGTCCATGGTCGTAAAAGACGTCGCCCAAAGTGTTAAAGCAATTGAGCAAGCAGCCACTAGTGCAGGCGGCTTTTTAATTGATTCCCATGTATCGAGCCCTGAAGAAGGCGCATATGGCACAGTCTCGCTGCGCGTTCCCAGTGTCCAACTGCAATCAATTCTTGAGGCAATTAAAAGCCTGGGAGTTCGCGTCACGCAAGAATCGATATCAAGTGCTGATCTTACTGACGAATACGAAGATGTGGATGCAAAATTGGCCAGTCTCCGATCGACCATGACCAAATTTGAATCAATTTTGAATCAAGCAGATACAGTTGAAGAGAGCATGCGGGTGCAAGAACAACTCTTAAACCTCCAGGATCGCATAGATGGCTTAGTTGGCCGAAAACAATTTCTAGAAAAAAGTTCTGAATTGTCCCTCATTACGATTACCATTGCCAGCGATGAACTCTCCTTGCCGTATGCTCCTCAAGATACTTGGAGACCACTGCTTGTATTCAAGCAAGCGGTTCGCTCGCTCGTCCAGTCTGCCCGAACACTAGTGAATTACTTGATTTGGTTTGGAGTATATGCTGTTATTTGGATTCCCCTACTTCTGGTCATGTTTTTAATTGCAAGAAAGCGTAACAAGAAGGCAGGGAACGAGCGCAGCTAATGTATTTTTATTGACTAAAACTGGTAATCACAGTACAATAGCGACATACGAGTTTAGAGGTGGGGTGACCCGCCTCATTTGTTATTAAGGACTTAAGCATTCGTTAATTTATAAAAGGAGAATATATGGCTCAGTCCATGCAAGCGCGCACTGAATTTGCTTCAGCTTTAAACCAAGTTTGTTCTGAACGTGGCCTTGACCCGGAAGTGGTAATCGAAACTATTAAGTCTGCCATTATTGCTGCATATCGCAAAGACTTCCCTATTGCAGAGCCCGAAGAAGGTGAAGAACCTGAATATGTGCTCACTGCTGACGTTGATTCCAACACAGGTGCTGCTAAGATATTTGAAACCTATAAGGGCAAAACCACCGAAGTTACTCCTCCAGGCTTTGGCCGCATTGCTGCACAAACGGCTAAGCAAGTAATTTTGCAAAAAGTTCGAGAGGCTGAAAAAGACGCTATCATCTCTGACTACACTGAAAAAGTCGGCACCATGATCACCGCCATGGTTTTGCGTTTTGATGGCAAAAATGTCATTTTTGACATTGGCCGTGGTCAAGGCTTCATGCCTCCTGAAGAACAAATTAGAGGTGAATTCTACAAAATTAACCAACGCATGGCGGTATACATCGAGGATATTCGCGAAACCATGCGCGGCAAAACCATTATTGTTTCTCGTTCAACGCCAAAATTGGTTGTAGAGCTTTTTAGACGCGAAGTTCCAGAAGTCAACTCAAATGCCGTTGAAATCAAAGCCATTGCCCGCGAAGCTGGTATTCGCACCAAGATTGCCGTGGAGTCATCTCAGTCTGGAGTTGATCCAGTCGGCTCATGCGTCGGCCAAAAAGGTGTGCGCGTTCAAGAGGTTATCAACGAACTCAACAATGAAAAAATCGATATTATCCAATACGACGAAGATGTAAATAAGTTTATCGCTGCTGCTCTCGCGCCGGCGGAAAACCTAAGCATTGAAATTAATGAAAAAAAGATGACCGCTGTAGTCTCAGTGCCCGAAGATCAACTTTCTCTGGCAATTGGTAGAGGTGGACAAAATGTGCGTTTAGCCGCCAAGTTAACTGGATACAAAATTGATATTAAGGGCAGCGAAGGCACCAAATTAAGTGTTACCGGCGAAGAAACCTATGATATCGATAAACTGGAAATCTCTGGCCGGATCAAAAAGATATTGATCGAAAATAATATCGGTAGCATCTCTTTACTGCAGGGAAAAATGGAAGAAATAAATGAAATCATAGGCTTGGGACCAAAAGCATTTGAAGAAATCACCATCGCATTAGAAAAAATCCAAGCAGAAGAATAGTGTAAATAACTGTGACACCTATGAAAAAGACTGAAGTTGTTAAAGCCATGCGTCCGCCCATTGTGACCATTATGGGACACGTTGATCATGGCAAAACGACTCTACTCGATGCAATTCGCTCGAGCCGCATTACAGCTGGCGAAGAAGGTGGTATCACCCAACACATTGGCGCTTACCAAGCCCAACATCAAGGCAAATGGATCACCTTTATCGATACTCCAGGACATGCCGCTTTTAGCAAAATGCGCGAGCGTGGTGCCAAAGTCACTGATATTGCTGTTTTGGTAGTCGCTGCTAATGACGGCATCAAACCTCAAACGGTGGAATCAATCAAACATATTCAGGCTGCAAAGGTTCCGCTAGTGGTTGCTATTAACAAGATCGATGTGGTCGGCGCTTCAGCTGACATGGTTAAAGCCCAACTAACTGAATACCAAATTTTTTGTGAGGGATATGGGGGCCAGGTGCCTGCAGTGTCGATCTCGGCACTCAAAAAAGAAGGTATTGGCGAACTCATGGAAACAATACTTTTGCTCTCGGAGCTTGAAGAACTGGACACCAACCCGCAAGGAAATCTAGAAGCAGTCATCATTGAAACGAAACACGATAAACATCGTGGTCCCGTTGCCACCGTGATTGTTAAAAACGGCACACTTAAAACTGGGGACATTATTTGGGTTGATAATGAAGCCACCAAAGTCAGAGCTTTGTTTGATGAATTTAGAAAAAGTGTTAAAGAAGCTGGCCCGGGAAAACCGGTTGAAATTATGGGATTCAAAACAGTGCCTCACGTTGGCAGCAGCATTACGTCACAAGACACAATCAAAGAAGAGGTCATCATTGCCGCCAAAACAGAGGAGACAGAAGTGACGACCGAAGCTCCAGCAGAGGAAGAGGAAGAAACAGAAAAACTGAAGCTTATTATAAAAGCCGACACACAGGGTACACTTGAGGCAATTAAAAATACATTGACAGAAGATGTGGCTCTGGTTGGCGAAGGCATTGGGGTCATTTCCGAGTCTGATGTTATGTTGGCGCACTCAGTTAAGGCTGAAATTATTGGCTTTCGGGTGGAGATAACTCATCCAGCAGAGCGCCTGGCAGAAATTGATCGGGTAAAAGTGCAAGAATTTGATGTGATTTATCGGATCTTAGAATATATCGAGAAACGAGTGTTGAAAATTCTCGAGCCAACGATCGACGAGCAAGAACAAGGAACGCTGGAAATTGTGACGATTTACGATATCAAAAAAACTCAAATTGCCGGATGCAAAATTTTAACAGGCATTATCCATAAAGCTGACCCCTTGCATGTGGTGCGCGACGGAAAAACGGTTTTCGACGTTCGCTTGCGCTCCCTAAAGCGCGGCAAAGAAGACATCACCGAAGCCAAAGCTGGTTCCGAGTGCGGGTTGATGGTGGTTCAAAATGTTGACTTGAGGTCAGGGGACGTGTTAAAATCCTATAAGAAAATGTTATAAATCAATCAATACCCTTCTTTTCTGCCATAAACACGTGCAGGAATGGACAGGAATCGTATGTCGCAATTACTTTCACCAGAATTCATTTCAACCATTGCTGCTGCTAACTCAGTCTATGTTCTATTGGGCACGAGGCAAACTGCCGATACCGTCGGCGCATCCTTAGCTTTGGCTCAAGGCATTAAGTCTTTGGGCAAGACCGTGTTTATTGCATCTCCAAAAACTATTACTGGTGCGTATGCTCAATTTAAAGGTGCTTCTGAAGTGGCTCAAGAAATTGGAAATCGAAACCTTATTATTACGCTTGCACTTACTAATACAGACGATATCGATAAGATCAGCTATAACGTTAATGAAGAAGAAAAAACGTTCAATTTGGTCGTTCAACCTCGAAGTGATGCGCAACCTATTGCGTCTGATAATGTTAGGTTTACCTACTCGGGCGCACAAGCTGATGCCGTAATTATTGTCGGTGCGGCTACTACTCAAGAGCTAGGATTCTTTTATGAGCAAGAGAAAAAACTGTTTGAATCGACTGCGACTATTGCCATAAGCCCTGCTTTTTCACAAAAGTTTGCTAAGCATACACATGAACTCAATCAAGGCGAATCCAATGCTGAAGTTGTTAAATCAATGCTAGAACAACTGCAAGTTGTTTTGGATGAGGACATGGCAACCAATTTATTGGCCGGTATTGATGAAGTGACCAATAAACTTCAAAACCCTTCAACTACCCCCGAAATGTTTGAAGCAGTGGGAAGCCTGATTCGCTCAGGTGGAAAGCGCATGTTCGACATGCCATCTCTCAATCAAAAACCAGCCGTTTCGAATCCCGTGCCCGCAGCTCAATCACAACCAGTAGCTAGCAATCCAACTCCAGTTGCACCTACTCCTCAAGAAAATCGGTCACAAACTGGAGAAACAGCACCCAAGTCAGAAATCCAAGTGCCTCAAGATTGGCTCAAGCAGCCTAAGATCTATAAAGGTGGACGCGATTCAGGCGGCAAGAAATAATTTCGGAAAAGTTTTTTTGACAACCCAAGTGATTAGTCCATCTCATGCCATATTGTTCGAGCATTCATCCCGAGAACTACAAAACAAACTAAATTCAATTCTCAACTCTCTCGAAGAGTAGCACTTATCGCGTCTCTCATACGCAAACTTGTTATTTTATAGATCTGCTCTAGATGTGAGTGGCCAGAGTGTGATAAAATGCGTGAGCTTTAAAATTTGTTGTTAACTGTAATACTTTTATAAGGACTTTTGATATGTCTCTTGAAAAAACATTCAAGCAAACCATTATGCAGCAATTTGCCACAGCCGATGGCGACACTGGCTCACCAGAAGTGCAAATCGCTTTGCTTACCGAGAAAATAACCCATTTGACGTCTCATCTCAAGCTTCACCGCAAAGACAATCACTCTCGCCGTGGGCTTTTGAAAATGGTCAGCAAACGCCGTCGCTTGCTTCGCTACTTGGGACAAAAGAACCTCGATCGCTATCAAGGATTGATTAGCAAACTTGGCTTATCCAAGTAATCAAGATACAATTGGTAAGAGTTAGTATTTATTATATTTTTTCTGAAAGGATAGTTGGCCTGTAGTTGAAAGCTAAAGGATTCAGTACTGAAAATTTTTACAAATTTTTAGTACCGATTTCTTTAACTTCAATTGCAGCATCTTCTATATAAATTGCTTATGAACATTTCCCAAACCGTTTTACAGGTTGGTGGTAAAGATATCACCATTGAAACCGGTCGTTTTGCCGAACAGGCGAGTGCCGCCGTTACCGTCCAAGTTGGCGATACACTCGTATTTGCCTCGGTTGTCTTGGGGCGAGAAAACCCAAATTTGGGTTATTTCCCCTTAAGTGTCGACTATCAAGAAAAGCTCTATGCCGGCGGAAAGATCAAAGGCTCTCGTTGGGTGAAGCGCGATGGACGACCTACTGATGATGCGATTTTGAAAGCTCGGTTAATAGACCGCACTATTCGGCCACTGTTTCCCAAAGGCTTCAAGCGTGAAGTGCAAGTGGTTGTTATGGTGCTTTCGGCAGATGGCGTGAATGATGCTGATATGGTGTCGATGTATGCCGTTTCAGCAGCACTTTCTCTCTCCAAAATTCCCTGGGAAGGCCCTGTCGCTGCAGTGCGCATTGGCTTGAAGCCTGATTCTCTCGAATTCATGGTTAACCCAACCTATGAAGATCGCGAAACTTCCTTGCTAGACCTCGTGGTTTCAGGTTCAACTGAAGCCGTGGTTATGGTTGAAGCTGGAGCCAATGAAGTGGCTGAAGCAAAAATGCTTGAGGCATTCAAGTTAGCCGAAGAAGAAAATAAGCGCATTGCCACTGCAATCCAAGCATTCGCTAAAGAACACGGAACTGAAAAAATTGTTTTTGAAGCTAAAGCAGTGAGCAGTGAAGTTGTCAGCGCAGTTAAAGCGGAGATCGACACACAGACACTCAAAAACATGGTCAAAGCCAAAGCCACGCTGCAAGATAGCGGCATGGCAGATTTTGTCAATGTTATTTCCGAAAAGAATCCTGATCTTTCCAAGTCTGATATCGGTGAAGTCATCGATGACATGATGAAAGCTGAAGCTCGACGAGCCACTCTTGAGGACGGCATCCGACCTGATGGCCGCAAGCTCGACGAAATTCGCCCACTCTCGTCTGCTGTTGGATTGCTACCCCGAACTCACGGCTCTGCCATGTTCAAGCGCGGTTCAACCCAAGCTTTAACCATTGTGACTTTGGCTGCACCTGCACTAAACCAATGGATCGAGAACATGGAAGGTGAATATCAAAAACGCTACATTCATCACTACAGCATGCCTCCTTATACCGTAGGAGAAACTGGTAGAGTTGGTTGGCCATCCCGAAGAGAAATCGGTCACGGAGCCCTAGCAGAACGGGCTTTAGAGCCAATGATTCCGGCTGAGAACGATTTTCCTTACACGATTCTTGTGACATCAGAACTCATGTCTTCCAACGGATCTACCAGCATGGCCAGTGTTTGTGGCTCAACACTCTCACTCATGGACGCCGGAGTCCCCTTGAAAAAACCAGTTGCTGGCATCGCCATGGGACTTATCACTGACGGCAAAAAAGAAGTCGTCTTGAGTGATATTCAAGGCCTTGAAGATCATACCGGTGACATGGACTTCAAAGTGGCTGGAACTGCCGACGGCATAACCGCCATGCAGATGGATATCAAAGTCAAAGGGATTTCGTTTGAAGTCTTGACTCAAGCACTAGAACAAGCGCGAAAAGGTAGATTGCATATTCTGGAGCACATGCTCTCAACCCTCAATTCACCCCGAGAGCACTTATCTAAATTTGCACCCAAAATTGTAACGGTGAGCGTGCCAGTAACTCAAATCGGAGAGGTTATCGGCCCAGGTGGCAAGATGATCAAATCGATTATCGAGAGCTCTGGTGCTGAAGTAGATATCCGCGACGATGGCCAAGTCTTTATAAGTGCCCTCGATGAAGAGGCAATAAATAAAGCCCGAGCCATGGTTGAGGGAATCGTGAAACAAGTTGAAGCAGGCGAAGAATATGACGGAGAAGTCGTGCGTCTAACAGATTTTGGCGCATTCGTCCAGATCTTGCCAGGCAAAGATGGTTTAGTCCACGTATCTCAAATGAGTCCTGAGTTTGTCAAAAATCCTTCTGAGATCGTGCAAGAAGGCGATATGGTCCACGTCAGAGTCAGAGAAATTGATGATCTTGGTCGCATTAGTCTCACCATGCTTACACCCGAGCAAGAAGAACAAGTGAAAGCGCGTCGCGCGGCTCAACCACCCCGACAGGGCGGTGGCGGTGACCGAAATCGGGGCGGAGATTCACGCTTCAAAAGCAGAGAGCCTCGCCGAGACTATAATCGAAACCGATAAATTTATTAGTGTTTTAAGCGAAAGCGCGAGAACTGATGCTGAAATAATGGCGATGACTTCTCATATTCATTCGAAGAGTAATTATAGGTGTGCACGAGTCCAAAGCCATAAGTTTCTTGCAATTAAAAGAATGTGCGCTTGCGCTATTGGTGGCATCGATATACTGTGATGGTGATGGATACCGATACAAACCTTACTAGTGATCTTGATCAGCTCAAAGCACTCGTTGATAATGCAAAGCTTCCACTTGAGTTGCAAGAGAAAATTTCTGGCATGCTCGATCGGCTTATGCGCTCGGTTAAATATGGTGGTTATTCCGAAGAGTTTGAGCGGACTAAACACTATCTCGATTGGGTGAGACAAATCCCTTGGACCACGCATTCGGCAGATGCCATCGATCTCCATACAGCCCAAGAGGTATTGAACAAGCATCACTATGGCTTGCAAGACGTAAAAGAGCGGATTCTTGAATATTTGGCGGTCATAAAACTTAATCAACAAACTGAAGGATTTAAAGCCGCACGAGCACCAATTTTGTTACTCGTGGGTTTAGTGGGAACCGGAAAAACTACCTTTGCCTATGCACTGGCAGAAGCAATGGGTCGCAAAGTTGCCCGTATTCCTTTCGGTGGCATGGGATCTGCGCGAGACCTCCGCGGTCAATCACGACTCCATTTAGAATCTGAGCCTGGCTATGTGGTGAAAGCGCTTTCTCGAGCTGGCACGATGAATCCCATTATCCTGTTAGATGAAATTGATCGCGTGGCCGAAGCCGCCCGAACTGACATTATGGGTGTTCTAGTTGAACTCCTTGATCCCGAGCAAAATAGTCAGTTTACCGATCACTTTATCGATTACCCACTTGATTTATCTCAAGTTATTTTTATTGGCACTGCCAACAATACCGCCCATATAGCTACAGCTGTCATGGATCGTATGGAGCCCTTGGCAATGCCTTCATATACCGATGAGGAAAAAATTGCCATTGCTCGAACCTATCTCTTGCCCAAAGCTCTCAAGGAAACCGCTTTGCCCGAGCATGTCTTGCGCATTGATGAAGATCTCTGGCCGCAAATTGTGCGTCCTTTGGGATATGATTCCGGTATCAGAACACTGCAGCGAACCATTCAGGGAATCGTGCGTAAAACTGCGAAGCAATTTGTCCAAAAAGAAATAAATACCGTTTTTTTGGACTCAAATAATATTAAAGCGTATTTACCATCTTATAAAACTGAACTCATCTAAACTTTAGCGGTAACAAAAAACCGCCAAGCAATTCGATGAACTATATCAAATTATGGAGAACACTATGTCTTCACCTACTTTATTAATCCCCTTAGGCGGGGTCGGCAACGTAAACACCAATATGTACCTTTATGAATACGAGGGAAAAATATTAATCGTCGATTGCGGCATTGGCTTCCCTCAAGACGGCTCAAGCGAATACGTGTATGTGCCAGATATTTCCTATCTTAAAGGCCGCGAGCACGATATTGTTGCCATGGTTTTAACCCATGGACACGACGATCATATTGCTGCACTTCCCTATATTATTCCTCAATTGGGTAACCACTTTCCTATTTTTGCCGCGCCATTAACCCAAGGCTTTGCCAAGGACCGAGTGGAAGATTACGAAGTCACGCTTAACTTTGAACCCTTGCCTCGTGCTCCACATCAAGTTGGACCATTCACCATTCACGGTGTGGCAGTAACTCACTCGGTGCCTGACACGTTCCATGTGGTGGTAACTACTCCGACCGGAACTATTTATCACGGCAGCGATTTTAAATTTGATTTGAATCCAATTGATGGCGTTTTACCTGATTTTCAGGAAATGTCTCGGGTTGGCCGCGAAGGCGTCATGTTGCTACTTTCCGATTCGCTCAACTCCGAAGTGGAAACGTTTTCTGAATCTGAATCAACGCTGACTGACATGTTCCGGCGAGAAATGAATAACGTTGGGGGCAAAATTTTGGTTACAGTAATGAGTTCCAACATTCACCGTATTCAGCAAGTATTAAATATAGCCAATGAAGTTGGGCGAAAAGTAGTGTTTGTTGGACGAAGCGTAGAACAAAATGTTACGACTGCGCTTGATTTGGGCTACTTGCACGCCAAAGAAAATGCAATTCTTCCCAAGCATCGCTTGAACAAACTCCACCCGCATCAAGTGTGCGTAGTGATTGCCGGCAGCCAAGGCCAAGAACAATCATCGCTCTCTCGCGCCGCTCAAGGGATTCATAAGTTGGTTACGATTGAGCCTCAAGACAAAGTCATTTTTGCTTCGGAAGCAATTCCTGGCAACGAACACAATGTCTATGGCGCCATCGATATGCTGGCTCGCACTGGTGCGGACGTGACCTATTATGACATCGATACATCAGTCCATGTTTCTGGTCACTCCTCTGCCCTAGAGCAAAAGTTGTTAATCGCTATGACTAAGCCCAAGCATTTAACCCCTATCGGCGGCAACTATCGACACATGATTCAATACCGCTCGCTGGCACGGTCATTGGGCTACAGAGACGACAAAATTCATCTCCTCGATAACGGCATGGTGGTGTCGGTTACTCCAGAAGAAGTAAAAGTCATCAACCAGCTCGACTTGCAACAAATGTCGGTCACGAATCAGTAACTTTTTCGTTGCACGACTAAAAAGACATTGGTGCTTTTTGGTGGCTTAACCATCCTTGAGAGGACGTGTTAGGATAGATACGCTATGGCAAGAAAAAAAGGCAGACGTCGCAAACCATTCCATTTAAGCCTCAAGCCTGACACGGTAACATCTCTCGGAAGTCTTGTGTTTTTTGCATTGGCAGGGGTAATATTATTGTCATTCTCAGGTCAAGGAGAGATTTTGCTTAACTTGCGCGACTCACTCATGCAAATGTTTGGCATTACCATCCTCATTCTCCCGTTTATTTTTATTTCTGCAGGACTCATTATGACGAAGCTCAATTGGAAAGTGGCCAAGCCTAATGTGCTTCTGGGAGCAATATTGCTGTTTATCTCAGGCCTGGGCTTATTGCGCTCTGGGACACTTGGGGATGAGGTTTTCTTGAATGTCAGCGAGCTTATTTCACCCATTGGGGCTGTTATCATTTTCTCGGGTGTAGCTTTTGCTGCAATGCTTATTATCACCGAATCATCAATGGGCGACGTGATTCAATTATTCGCGAATGCACTCCGGTTAATTGGCACATTATTGAGCAAACTCAAGCGCGAGCCCCGTCAAGAAAATGCAGATGCAGCCTATCAAAACCGGCCACCTATGAAAATCAAAGGCAATAACATGCCATCAAGTCAATCTACACCGCCTCAAATCAACAAGGCCAAAACTAACGAGAAAGCAGCAAATGAACTGGAACCGATTTCTGATAAAGTGGTCGCCAATCAACCTGGATTAGCCAAAGGGGTATTTAAACTCCCGAGCATGAGTATTCTATCCGATCGCTTAGGTGGTGAAGCAGACAGAGGCGACATAAATTACAATGCCACCACGATCGAAAAGACTTTGACGTCATTTGGTATTACCGCTCATGTGGTTGAAGTGAATTTGGGTCCAGCAGTTACGCAATATGCACTGGAAATCAATATCGGCACCAAGCTCTCAAAAATCACCTCACTCCAAAACGATTTAGCTCTCGCCCTGGCGGCTCCAACTGGCCAAATCCGTATTGAAGCACCTATTCCTGGCAAAAGTTTGGTTGGTATCGAAATCCCCAACCGATCCCCTGAAATGGTGACACTTAAGAGCCTTTTAATCTCGCCGAACATGAAAAAATCCAAAAGCAAAATTGCCTTTGGCCTTGGATTGGATGTTTCAGGTGAAGCCGTTGTCGCTGATATTGCTCGCATGCCTCACGTGTTGGTGGCAGGTGCAACCGGCTCGGGTAAATCGGTGTGCGTCAACTCAATTATCGGCAGTATCTTGCTTCGAGCCACTCCTGATGAAGTTAAATTTATTATGGTCGATCCGAAGCGAGTCGAGCTAACCCAATACAATGGCATTCCACATTTACTTACTCCTGTTATCGTGGAGCCAGAAAAAGTAGTCGCGGCACTTGAATGGGCGGTACACGAAATGGATAAACGCTATAAGCTTTTTGCCGAACTTGGGGTGCGTAATATCGAAGGCTATAACGAAATGTCGGGTTTCCAAGCGCTTCCCTATCTCATCATTATCATTGACGAATTAGCAGATGTTATGTTGTTTGCGCCTTCGAAAGTTGAGGAATGCATCACCCGTTTGGCCCAGATGGCGCGCGCAACTGGCATCCATTTGGTATTGGCAACTCAAAGGCCATCGGTTGATGTTATCACTGGACTCATTAAGGCAAATATTCCATGCCGCATTTCTTTCAATGTTGCCTCCGCTATTGATTCTCGAGTCATTTTGGATGGACCAGGTGCAGAGAAACTCCTGGGTAAAGGAGACATGCTCTACGTTCCCCCTGAGAGCTCAAAGCCACGACGTATCCAGGGCACCTTTGTTGCCGACAAAGAAATCAAGGCTGTTATTGAGCATCTCAAGGCTACTGGAGTGGAGCCTGAATATGCTGAAGAGGTTACTACTAAATACCAACCCAAATCAGGAGGTGGTATGGGTTCTGATGGACAAGATGACTTATTCGCCGATGCCGTTCGCATGGTGGTAGTCACCGGAAAAGCATCGGCGTCTTATCTGCAACGCAGGTTATCTATTGGATATGCTCGAGCGGCTCGAATCATGGATCAACTCGAAGAGGCAGGAATAATTTCCGCAGGCGAGGGTTCTAAACCTCGCAATGTACTGATTACCGATTCCGAAAGCTTTTTAAATGGTAGCGACGACCAATAGCTCACAAAAAAATTTGCAACTTCATTCCCACTGAATCTTGAGTGCTACAATACAAGGCATGAGAACGACAGGCGAAATATTAAAATCTGCGCGGTTGCAACAAGATTTAACCCTTTCCCAGATTGCTAAAAAAACCAAAATTAACGAAGTGTTTTTAGCATCTATCGAAGACAACGACTTTGAAAAGCTGCCAGCAGCAGCCTTCACTAAAGGCTTCATGCGCCAATATGCCAAGGCGGTTGGTCTTGACCCCAATCATGTCCTAGCTGTTTTTCGGCGCGATTACGACCAAGATGCTCGAGGCAGAGTAATTCCCAGAGGCTTGATGAGCCCCATCAAAGCTGCTTCTCGGGTATTTAATCCCGCCACCACTGCAACGGTGGCAGCTCTTTTGGTAAGTGTCATTATTCTTGGGTTTTTTGCCAAGCAAATATTTGATTTTATGTCGGCACCAACTATTAAAATGTTAGCGCCCGTACAAGAGGCAAAGGTGAGCTCGCCTGTAATTATTAAAGGTTCAACCGATCCAGAAGCAACTGTTGTGGTTAATCAAGTGGCCGCTATTGTGCAAGACGATGGTAGTTTTAGTACAAACTTAGATTTGGCAGTTGGTGAGCATATTATTGTGATTGAAGCAACTAGTCGGTCGAATAAGAAAGCCATCACGCAATTGCGATTTGAAGTGGTCAGCCAACAACCGTCGCCTTGACAAATAGCCGTCCCAACATCTAATCTTGATAGATATGGATCCACTTATCGCCTTCTTAGTTGTCATTTCGGTCATTCTTACTACCCTACTTATCGTGGTTGGGATTCAAGTGATTTTTATTTTGCGTCAACTTAACCAGACGCTTGCCCGAGTGAATCAAACCCTCAATCAAGCCGATCGATTCCTGGAAAGTGTTGCGCACCCGTTTGCCAATATGGGTGGTATGATGGTAGGCCTAAAGCAAGGTCTCAAATTAACTGAGGCATTTGTAAATTATCTTAAATCACATGAGTCAGACAAAAAACAACTCCACGACAATTGAGAACGAAACAGGCCTTGGCTTTGGCAGCGGCATTGCCTTTGGCGTCGTAATGGGCTTGGTGGGCTACTTCATGGTTTCCTCAGGAAAAGGGAAAAAATTGCTCGGGTATATCAATGAGCTTGCTACCCAACCAAATTTGAATAATGTGCCAAATAAAAACACTGATCCAACTCCAGAAACGTCTCCAAAAACTGTAACCGATACTTCAGCAACAAATGAGGTTGATCAAGTAAAATCTATGCTTTCTCAATTAACATCTCGCTTTCAAAAGCTTTCCGCAAAACAAAAAAGACCACCCTACACCAATAGTTAGCAAGGGATCCCTAAAAATCAGCTCTCGAGGCAAGTGCTGGACACGCTTAATTTCACAAACTATAATGGGCGACACCGACATGTCTATGCCAGATACCATAAATTCATCCATTACCAAAGGTGATTTGATTGAGTTTGAAGCCACAATTAAAAAAGTGGTGGACGATGCTAAAAATAGTGGAGTCCAAAAGGAGTACTTGCAGTTACTCGAAAGAATTGTCGATGCACTGACCGATATTCGATTGGTAGTGGAATTCGATCATGAACAACGGATCAGGGCTCTTGAAGAATATATTCAATCAAACTTCTAAGGTATAATCGACTGGTTCTGTATTCTCCGCTCGCTGGAATCAAGCAATCCACATAGTAAGTAGTTAGGCAATATATCGATGGATTTATCAGATATTCGAACAAAGTATTTAAACTTCATGGAAGGCAAAGGCCACGCTTCGATTCCATCTGCTCCGATTATCCCCCAAGATGATCCAACGACACTTTTCACCGGATCAGGCATGCAACCCATGCTTTCTTATCTCCTTGGCACACCGCATCCTCAAGGAGATAACATAGTTGATAGTCAAAAATGCTTTCGGAGTGAGGATATAGAAGAAGTGGGCGACAATCGCCATACCACCTTTTTTGAAATGCTTGGTAATTGGTCACTCGGGAGTTACTGGAAAGAAGAGCAGTTAACTTGGTTCTATACCTTTTTGACCGACATTGTGGGACTCGATCCCAAGCATTTGTATGTTTCTGTTTTTTCAGGCGAAACCTCACTCAAAATTCCCCAGGACGAGGCGTCGGTCGCTATTTGGCAAAAACTGTTTGCGACCGACAACATCAAAGCGTCAGTCGTCAGATTAGAAACTCCAGAACAAGGTTCAGAATTGGGAATGCAGGGGGGACGCATATTTTATTACAACGCAAAAAAGAATTGGTGGAGTCGGGCAGGATCGCCTGAAGCTATGCCGCCAGGAGAACCAGGCGGACCAGATTCAGAAGTCTTCTTTGAATTTGAACATATCGATCATGATCCTACTTTTGGCCAGCATTGTCACCCAAATTGTGATTGCGGAAGATTTTTAGAAATCGGCAATTCAGTTTTTATGGAATATCTCAAAAAAAGTGACGGTTCCTTTGCAGCGCTGCCACAAAAAAATGTAGACTTTGGCGGTGGACTCGAAAGAATTGCAGCAGCGGCAAACAATGATCCTGATGTTTTTAAAATCGATGTTTTTGCAAGCATTATCAAAACTATTGAACACTATACAGGTTGCTCATATGAGGACAAAAAAACACAAGCAGCTTTTCGGGTAATTGCAGATCATATTCGGGCAGCCACTTTCATGATAAGCGATGGATTGATCCCTGGTAATAAAGCTCAAGGGTATTTCTTGCGCCGGCTCATTCGGCGAGCTGCAGTTAAAAGCAGACAACTAAAAGCTGGCCTGTCCCCAATCCCACTGTTTCAAGAAATCGCTGAATCGGTCCTGACCTATTACGAAGGGCACTATTTTGATCGAAGTGAATTAAGCTTGCTCAAAGACCAGATTTTAGAAAAAGAACTGAGCCAATTTGCGAAAACCTTAGATAAAGGTCTCAAAGAGTTTGAGAAAGTCCCGCCCGAAAAAATTGATGGACAATTTGCCTTCGATCTCTTTCAAACCTATGGATTCCCTTTCGAAATTACTCAAGAGTTGGCTAAGCAAAAGGGCATAGAAATTAATGAAGCTCATTATCAAGTTGCTTCCGGCAAACACAAAGACCAATCCCGCACCGCCTCAGCCGGCATGTTCAAAGGAGGCCTAGGAGAAGCCAATGAAATAACAGTCAAATTCCATACAGCCACACACCTACTGCACCAAGCTTTGAGACTTACCTTGGGCGAAAGTGTTCAACAAATGGGTAGCAATATAACCAGTGAACGGTTGCGATTTGATTTTGCTTATACTTCCAAAGTTAGCCCTGAAGATTTGCTACAAATCGAGTCTTTAGTGAATCAAAAAATTAACGAGAACTTGCCAGTTCACCACTCAACTCAAGATAAAAAAGCTGCCCTTGAGTCAGGTGCTCTCGCCTTTTTTAAAGATAAATATGCTGACAAGGTGAGTGTTTATACGATTGGCAATAATCCTGAAAATGATTGGTTTTCAAAGGAGCTGTGCGGTGGTCCCCATGTTGCATCGACTGGAGAGATTGGACCTGTTAGAATCATAAAAGAGAAGGCTGTGGGAGATGGTGTCAGGCGTATCTATATGGCTCGCCTCTAGCACTTTTGTTCAAAGCCTTTAATTTTAATTGTTACGGCACTCGTGGCACTCACTCGATTCGTGCCGATACTAAAGCAACTTGTATGGATCTGCCCAATCTCTTGAGCAAAATTAGCACCAATTCCAATCAACAGATTTTTTTAGCAATTGAAATTAGTCGTGGTGTCATTAAATCCGCCGTGTGGAGCGTTGATGCTCAAAGCGCTGCGATAGTCTCCTATGGCGTTGCCAAAACATGGTCAATCGATGAACAGAATGAGTCGATGCTCAAAGCCATAGATGAGAGCATAAGCAGTGCCCTTGAACCCATAACGCAAGAAATTAATCAAGTTATTTTTGGCTTGCCCGAGCTTTGGATTAATGAAGACAGAATTACCGAAAAGCATAAAGAGGTTTTGAAATTTGTCTGTCAAAAATTAGCATTGAAGCCTATTGGTTTTGTGTCGACGGCTGAGGCAATTGTGAATCACTTTCGTGATTTAGAAGGTGGTCCATTATCGTGCGTGCTAGTTAATATCGGCTCCAAAGAAATTCTCGTAAATTTGGTTAAACTGGGCGTTATCGACGAGACCCAAGTTGTGGGACGCTCGGCCACCATCACCTCTGATGTCGAGGAAGCACTAGCGCGATTTCCTCAAGGAGAAACATTACCAGCTCGCATGATTCTCTATGACGGTGATAGTGATTTGGAATCACTCAAACAAGATTTGATTGCCTACGACTGGACTGCCCATTTGCCCTTTCTGCATATTCCCAAGGTCGAAGTTTTAGAGGAATCATTTACGGTTAAGGCGGTGGCGCTTTCGGGTGGTGCTGAGGTGGCAAAGTCAATGGGCTTGCTGGGTGCCCATACCACCAAAGCAAGCAAACCAACTGATTCCCCCGCAAGACAAAAAAACAGCGCTTCTTCAAATTTAGATAAGAATTTTGCTCAAGAACTTGGCTTTAAAACCATGCACTCGAGTGTGCCTTTAGCAACTGACGTAGAGGCCATCGAAAATGATGAACCTCAAGATGAAGCACACGACAATCTCATGCCTGTTTCCGAAGTGGCTCACGCACCTGCTTCGCAGCATTCCAAGCGATCACTTCAACTGCCAAAACTTGCCCTTCCCCGCATTTCCCTACCGCAATTTAACAAAAATGCCCATATCTCGGGTAATGGTATGTCTAAAAAGCCGTTGGTCGTTGTAGCGGTGTTGGCCCTTATTTTGGCCCTATTTGGTGGTGGTGCATACGCCTATTACACGCTGCCCACGGCAGAACTTGATGTATATTTTTCGCTTGAACCATTGCAGAAAGAGCTTGTCTTTGCTCTGGATACTCAATTGACTACCCTGGATGTCGCGGGTGGCAAAGTGCCTGCAACCAAACAAGTCATTGAAGTTTCCCAGACCGCCGAAAAATTAACTTCTGGCACTAAAACAATTGGAGAACGTGCTAAGGGCACAATTACCTTGGCCAACTACACCAATGCTTCCAAAAGCTTCCCCAAAGGCACCGTTATTCGAGCCAATACCATTCAATTCACGCTCAACAGCGACGTTTCCGTGGCTTCATCGTCGTCTCAAGTTGATGCTAATTTACAGTTGAACATTAAGCCCGGCGAAACCGAAGTTGCGATTACTGCAGCAGCCATTGGCAAAGAGTCGAATCTCCCTAAAGATACGGTATTTCGCGTAGCCAACTTCGCTGAAACCGACTACCTTGCCAAAGCCAAAACCGACATAAGTGGTGGCAGCTCGCAACAAGTTCAAGTGGTGGCAGAAAGCGACATCGAATCTCTTAAAGAAGAACTAGCAGAAACACTTACCAAAGATGCTCAAGCCAAAGCTCAAGAACAAAGCGAGGGCAAAACTGCTGTCGTTGACGCGAACATTGAAGTCATATCAGAAGAGTTAAGCGCTAAAGTCGGTGACGAAGCTGACAAAATTTCTATTACTATGACCGCTTCCAAAAATGCATATTTATATACTCTGACCGACGTCACGCTGCTTGCCCAAGAACAATTGCAACAGACAGTTCCCGAAAATTTCGTGGTGAGGCCAGATGCAACTGAAGTGAGTGTTTTGGAATCAACTATCGATGAGGCCGGAATCACCACCGTTAAGGCAATGGTAACGCTGCAGTTGTTTCCGAAGCTTGACGCGGAGGCAATTAAACAATCAATTATCGGCAAAAAACCCGATTCCCTTGATGCGACATTTAAATCACTTCCTCACTATGTTAAGTTCGAAATCACTCAAAATCCACAATTACCCGCATTTGCAAATACGCTCCCCAAAAAAGCGGAAAACATTACGCTTAAACTTAAATCAGAACTGTAATCTCACTTAAATCATTTTCGTAAGCGAGCACTTGCAAATATCAATCTTTCCAGGCTATGCTTTATAGGTATGTGGCGACAACAAAAATTCGTTCCTTATCGGTATGTCAAAAGTGTTGAGGGCTCTCCTGTTGCATCCCCAAAACCTCGCAGTCGCCTTCGCCGATTGGCTCCTACAATTCTCATTACTCTCGGAAGCCTCTTGCTCGCCAACGTCGCGTGGCCCATTATTTCATATCAAATTGCTGTATCGCCTAGCTTACAAAAACAACAACTCGTGTCTCCCCTGGTGCAATCACCACTTGTCTCAACTCAGTCGAATCACCCTGATGACATTCGAGCCATGGCAGCACCGGAACTTACGGATATTGAGCTTGATTTTTCAAATCCAAAAAATTGGTTTCCCCAAGCTGGTTACACCACGGCTGAACCTGAAAAGTCCTACTACGTACACATTCCCAAACTTGATATTAGAAGTGCGCAAGTCATCGTGGGCGGAGAAGATCTTAATGATGCACTAATCCAATACCCCGGCACTGCTTTGCCTGGGCAAGCTGGGTCGCCTGTCATTTTTGGCCATTCTGTGCTGCGAGCGTTTTATAATCCGAAATTTTCTAATCCACATCGTTATATCAGCATTTTTTCCAAAATCATGACCCTCGAAAAAGGTGATGAAATTATGGTCGACTATGACGGTGTTTCGTACACATATGAAGTACGAGATAAGATCGAAGTCAAGCCTGAAGATATTTCGATTTTAGAGCAACGATTCAATAATCGAGAATTAAAATTAATTACCTGTGTGCCAGAGGGCACGTATCTTCGACGAGGTGTCGTTATCGCACAGCTGGTTGATTTGAATTAGTCTTCTGGCTCCTTGATATAATGCTTCTTGCAATGCAACCTATGAGGCTTCTTTTTCTATGACGCAACTATGCATCGATTATGGCTTGGCTCATTGTGGTTTAGCACTTGGTAGTCAAGGCTTGGCCGAGCCCTTAGAAACGATTACAACAAAGCGCGTATTCCAGCGGCTTCAAGAGCTTGTACAGATCCATCAACCGAGCGTAATTGTGATTGGGCTATCCGAGGGTGAGATGGCAAAGAAAACCAAACATTTTTCCAAATCACTTGAGGAGTTGGTGGGTATACCCATTGTTTTTCAGGATGAAACGTTAACTAGTCAAGAAGTTCGCCAGGAAGCAGCTCGCTCAGGCATGAAGCGCTCTAAGCGTGAAGCAAAAATAGATCACCTTGTGGCTGCAAGAATTCTCCAGGATTATCTCGACACCATTTAGCGCTAGCCACGCGAGCAAAAAACCTGCTAGTATCAACTTTCAACCATGCATCAGAAAAAAACTAAAAACCCACTAGTTGCATTTTTGCTCATTGCGATCAGCTTACTTTTTGTCATTGGATTGGGGTTATTGGGCGCGTTTATTTGGTTACAGCAACCAGTAAACACCAAAGATACCACACCAAAACCTTTCCTCATCACAAAAGGGCAATCAATTTCGGCAATTGGAGCACAATTGGCCGAAAATGGACTCATCCGCTCTCCTCTGCTCTTCAAAGTCATTGTCTGGAGAGAAGGCTTAGCCAATAAAATCCAGGCGGGGAGATTCGAAATTGCGCCCAACGCATCGACACGAGAGATCGCCACACAATTGCAAAAAGGCAAACTTGATGAATTTTGGGTGACTATCCTGGAAGGATGGCGCAGAGAAGAAGTTGCGGATGCATTTGAAAAGGCGTTTGTCGAACAGGGCTTGAGCTTCGATAGGCAATTATTTTTGAAAGAGACAGAGAATCTCGAAGGAAAACTCTTTCCTGACACGTATCTCATTCCTAAAGATGCGAATGAGAGACTAGTTGTATCGCTACTCTCAAATACTTTTGCCAAAAAAACTGCCCCTCTCGAAACCAAAATTGCTGCAAGCACTAGATCTCCGGAAGAAATCCTCATTATGGCTTCACTCATTGAGCGTGAGGCACGAATCGATACCAGTCGACAAATGGTTTCAGGAATCTTATGGAAACGTCTCGATAATAATTGGCCCCTCCAAGTTGATGCAACTCTGCAATATATCAAGGGCAACAAAAATGACTGGTGGCCAGAACCATTGGCAGTGGATAAGAATTTACAATCACCCTACAACACCTATCAAAACACCAGTCTTCCGCCCTCCCCCATCGCCAACCCATCTCTCTCAAGCATCAATGCTGCTCTCAATCCAACCGAGTCAGAGTACTGGTATTACATTAGCGATCTGGACGGGAATATGCATTACGGCGTGACCTTAGACGATCATAATGCCAACGTTAATCAATATCTGCGCTAATCGCACCCGACACATCTCATGCTAGTTGGTATATGATTTTAGTATCATGCCCACTCTCGCGACGTTACTTGCCCAAGCTTTCCCAGAAAAACAGGAGTATATTCTTGCTCGCTTAAGTGAACCATTGCGCTCTGGTAAAGATCAAGAACTCTATTCCCCTAGTGTAGCTCCCCTCACGCTCTATTCAACTTACCCAGATGGTTTTGAAGAAAACGGAAACAGAAACTTAACCACCCTCACCAACAAACTTGTGTATATTCGCGATCTTGGCTGTAACGCCATTCATATCCTTCCATTTTTCCCATCACCCCTGGTTGATGGTGGATTTGATATTGCCGATTACACGCAAGTTCGAGCTGATTTGGGTTCGATGGATGATTTCGAGCACCTCCTTGAGAAAGCTCTGACTCTGAATGTAAAGGTATTCATAGATTTGGCCTGCAATCATGTGTCCCAAAAGCATTCCTGGTTCGAACAAGCTCAGGTTGGAGAAGCGCCGTATAAAGATTTTTTTATTGTCAGCGAAAAGACACCCATACTACTCGCCATTGAGGATGGTGTGGCCCACTATGATATTGACGGAGAGCATGTGAGCGCCACGATTATTTTTCCTGAACAAGCTGGAAAATTGCCGCACTGGATCAAAGGCAGCGATGATCGCTGGTATTTTCACACTTTTTATCCCCATCAAATTGATCTCAATTGGAATAATCCTGATGTGTTTATTGCTATAGCTCAAGTTATTGAATTTTGGAGTGACAAAGGCGTTAACCTGCGCTTAGATGCAGCCCCTCACTTAGATAAAAACCTCCAAGGAAGGGTAGAAAAAAATACACCCAGAAATCACCTCATCATCGAATTACTTCGCAGTGTACAGTTGCTCACCAATCCCCAAAGCTTACTTATCGCCGAAGTGGTAGATGGTTTCAACGAAATTGCCTCCTACACGCCCTCGCCAAACCACGTGCAAAGCGATTATGTGTACAATTTTTTCACTCTGAATGGCTTATGGTCTGCCCTGGAAACGGGCGACGGAAGTGAATTGCTTGCATCCTTGGCCATGCTTGAAAACAATGACTTTGCTTCCTGGATAAGTTTTTTGCGCTCGCACGACGCCCTTATGTTGGGATTCGTGGATCAGGCAGCAGTAAAATCAACTCATGAAAAACTTATCGGCAAAGGGCGAGCCTTCGGCAAGGGCTTAGAAATTGCAGGTCGACTTGCATCATTTCTGGACAACAACCCTCAAGATATTGTCTTTGCCCATTTCTTGTTAGCTTCATTGCCTGGGTCAATCGCACTTTTTTACGGCGATGAGATAGGTAAGAGCAATGCGCCTGAGTATGTTGACCAAGAAGTCTGGCGAAAAAGGCATTTGACCGGGCAAGATTCGATCGCACCAGATCAAAGAGACTTGGGCAGAGGCATTATTCACACCAGTGAATACTACAGCGGCAAGGGACAGTATCTCTATAAATCTATTCAAGAAATGCTTGAGGTACGCTCTCTCCACTTCAGCACAAATATGAACGGAATTCAGGTGCTGGCTACGCCTGACTCTTTTCTAATCGCCTTCACTCACCTGACTCAACCTCAGATTACTGTGTATGCCAATCCTGCCCACGAGTTTGCGCGTGTTCCATTTAAGCGTGAAGGCCAAGTTGTTTTTAATTGCAACCAAACTCTTGTGGAAGCTCATGAGCTATTGCTGCCTCCTCGATCGGGTGTCTGGGTTCA
>CAYYKL010000007.1:0-46705 GCA_964441155.1 uncultured Pseudomonadales bacterium | reverse complement strand
TTGGCGCTTTATCAGTTGAAAGTTTTGGCAAATGGATTGAGTTTCAACAACTCACCAAAAGCGGCTTTACTCAACTGAGTCAAACAATAGAAACCTATGCAGATATTGAGGGTTTGCCTGCACACAAATTATCAAGCACTGTTAGAAACAACTAACAAAGGGAGTGTTACAATGACATCAAACCAAACTATGATAAACCAGATTCAAACACTCAAAGGTTTTCGGGACTTTTTGCCTGCAGCTGCAAAGCAGCGGCAGTGGTTATTTGGCAAAATGAAAAAGACTGCGGAATTGTGGGGATTTGAACCAATCGAAACCCCAACCCTTGAACCATTGGAACTTTTCGAGGGCGAAATCGGCGAAGACGAAAAGCTTTTTTTCAAATTTACTGATCAAGGAAAAAGGAATGTTGCCCTTCGCTATGACCAAACCGTTCCTACGTGTCGATTCATCGCCAATAATTTCAATGATCTCACGTTTCCGTTCAAGCGGTATCAGTTTCAGCCAGTCTTCCGCGCCGAAAAGCCTCAGCGAGGTCGCTACAGAGAATTTGCACAGTTTGATGTGGACATTTTTGGGATGTCTTCTCCTGTGGCCGATGCGGAATGCATTGCGCTTACCCTAGCAACTTACCAAGCCATAGGTTTCAAAAACCCCATTATTGCCATCGGTAGTCGCAGCCTTATGAAGGACATTCCCTACGAAGCAATTGTGGCTATTGATAAGCTAGCAAAAATCGGCGAAGAGGGCGTAATTGCAGACATGATTCGAAAAGGAATCGATAGTGTTCAAGCCAAAACCTACCTGCAACAAATTCAAAATCTTGAAGCCAATGAAGAACTTGAAATCATTTTCGAGTATTTGAGAGGCTCTGGTTTTCCAGATAACTTTTACAAGTTTGAGCCCACTCTTGCTCGCTCTTTTTCTTATTCAGATGGACCAATTTGGGAGGTTATTATTCCTGAATATTCTGCTGGATCGGTGGGCGGAGGCGAACGCTATGATGGCATGATGCAACGAATCACCGGTCGAAATATTCCCGCCACCGGCATTGCTTTTGGTTTTGATCGCACTTTAGAGGCTGCAATAGAGCTTGGCATTGCTCCTCAGATTAAGACAACCACAAAAGCTCTTGTGACCGTGTTTGATGTTTCAACTTTGACCCCGTCTTTGGCTGTTGCTGGCAAACTTCGCGACGCAAATATTCCCACCGAAACCTTCCCTGATCCCAGCACTAAGCTCCCGAAACAACTTAAGTACGCGGACAAAAAACAAATCCCGTTTGCGATTATGATTGGCAGCGACGAAGTGGCAAACAATTTAGTGACCGTGAAAAACATGGGGACTGGCGAGCAGCAAAAAGCATCACTTGAACAAGCTATTGCCCTCATAACCGCGAAATAGCTATCTCATTCTGCTCATTAATCGATTAACATCCAGCACGGTATACAGATGTCTGAATCGGTCAATAAGATACGTTAGGTCAAACAAATCTGCTTTGTCATTCTGATTCGGGTCTAAGCTGTAACAACCCTCATATGTTAAAAATGGCTCGACTGCAGCAAAAGCAGGTTTGGGAGTGAAATCTATGTTTGGATCTTGAGATTGATAAAAAAATCCCCCATCCTTGCGCCAGTGACGGCCATCGTAAAATCCCCAGAAACTTATCTGCTTGATAAATGTCTTAGATGTAAATAATTCCATTAACCGCTTGTAAGTTGCCTCTTGAAACAAGTAGTAGTTTGCATATCCCTCAAAGGGCAGATTTGGATTAAAATTTTCGGTTCTATCGCCACCGTTAATATTGCAACGATCATAGCTCACATCAAATTCGGTGATGTGCACTGGTAAGCCCAGGCTTCCAAATTCATCAAGTGATTCGCTTAAAACAGCGTTAGTCGGGACTTTGCCGTCACACATACCCATATGACCCATGAGCCCAATCGCATCAATACGGGCGCCTTGGGCTAGAAGCTGCTGAATATGAGTAACGTAGTTTGTGGTTGCCTGAGCTACATTAATTCCAGGCCACTGTTCATTTATGAGATAAACAGGTTTTGGATCGGCGGCAACAGCCCATTTAAATATTTTAGCTTGAGCCGTAACTTTGTCCCAGCCTGTCAACATATAATTATCTGAGTTTCCATTTATGACCGCATGATTAACCAAAAAATACTGGGATGCTTTGCCACGAAACCGAGCGATAAGTGTTTGAACATGCCTGCTCAAAGCCTCTTGACGCTGACCATTGGTAGGCAAATCTTTATACCATTTGAGCTGCGCTGACGTTGAACTCATTGCCGTTGGCTCATGCCACACCACGGTGGAATAAATATAATCCTTATTATTTTCAGCAAACCAAGATTGCACTTGATCAACTTTTGACCAATTATAGGAATGTTCCCCTGTGCTAATTTGCCACCAATTTCCTTGCCCTTCTTCTGGGCCAATGGCAAAAAGCTCTCGATATTTTTCAAGATACTTTGTATTTCGATGCATCGTCCATTCACCTTGAAGACTCCACCAATTAAAAACACTTCCATAAGACACATTGCAAGCATGCGGAAGCGTTTGGGCTGATGTAGCTTTAGCTGAAAAGAATCCTAATCCTAATAATATGATTGAAAATAGCACGTGCTTCATGGTTTCATGATATAGGAATTGACCCCTCTCTTACTATGCGTCTTGCTATCTAATGCTGAAACTGTTCATACTAAAACCATGCTCAAAACTTTTTCTAAACGACATCTCGCGCTGCTTGCTATGACTGTGTGCGCGGTTATCTGGGGCACATCTCTAATAGTGGTCCAAGGCGCACTCAAATCAGTCGATCCTCTCACGTTTATTTGGTTTCGTTTTTTATTGGTAGCTGTGTTTTCTCTTCCTTTAGCAATGTATGTGCTCATCAAGCGAGTGTTCACTAAACGACAATTGGTGATCTTCGCGCTCATTGAATCCACCAACATTTTAGCTATGTGGTTTGTGTTTCGAGGCCTCGTGGCCACCAACACGCTCTATGCTGCCTTTTTCCTGGAATTACGCCCTTTATTCGTAACCTTAGGCGGCATCTTTTTCTTGAGGGAACGCGAAGACGCTCATGAATGGCTTGGGTTGATTATCGCTGCATTTGGCAGCTTAATCATTGTCCTGTCGCCGCTCTTTTTTATCACCAAACTAAATGCACTGGCACTCATTCCAGGCATTTTACTGTTGCTCTCATCAAACGTGTTCAATATGGTTGACCTCCTGGCAATTAAAAAACATTACCACAATCTTCCCAAGCTGCCGCTCCTGTCAACTATTGCCCTCATAGATTTTGTCATTTGCTCGCTCTTTATGCTGTTCACCAAAACTTCTCCAATACTACCTGTATTGGCTCAACCTGGAGTGCTTTTACCTGCACTTTTCATGGCTCTGTTTGTGAGTATTATTGCCACTGGCCTCTTGTTTTTTAGCCTGGATCGCATTGAAGCCAGCGAAGCCGAAGTGTTTAACTACCTTAAGCCGTTTATCTATGTGCCCTTAGCGTTTCTTGTTTTGGGTGAAAAACCAACCGTGACTCAAGTTATTGGCCTAATCTTCATCATCTCAGGTTTTGTGATTGCTAACCGGAAAATTTCAACTACGCGAAAGCCAATCAATGGGCGCAAAATCCTCAAACATCCTCACCACAGAATATAAATTGATTCAATTCTTACTGCTTGAGAAAATACATAATTACCCCTATAATACCTTGCGACTGTAAACTTTTTAGGAAAACGTATGCAAGCAAACATTCATCCCAACTGGAATAGTGACGTTAAAGTTACCTGTAACTGTGGCGCTAAATTTGTGACAGGTTCATCTTTGTCGGACATCAAAGTCGATATCTGCAGCAAATGCCATCCCTTCTACACCGGTGAAATGCGCTTTGTTGACGTCCAAGGTCGTGTTGAGCGCTTCCAAGCCAAACAAAAAGCGGCTCAAAATCTAATTGCTGCCAAGAAACAAAAGATTCAAAAGAAACAACAAGCTCCCAAATCACTCCGAGAAATGCTTAAAGTTTCCGAGCAGGCAGATAAACCAGCTGAAACAGCATCCCAACCAGCTAAACATTAGCAACTTTTTTTCATTGAATAGACCTTTATCCTGGCATGAGCCGCCGCATAGCGGTTTACTGTTATATTCGATTTTAATAATTTGCTGATGTGCTATAAGCTGAAAGTAATCCTATGTCTTTTGCTGACCAACTACAAGGCCAATTGAGAACTATTGAGACCCAAATGGGCGAAGTGCGTGAGCTACTTGCTGATCCTGGTTTGGCGACCATGGCTCAAACGGAGCTTGATGCCCTTCAACAACAATATGATGCTCTTAAAGCCTCTATTGATGCGGTCGAAGGGAATTTCGAAAAGGATATTCCGGTTGATTCGATGGATCAGAGCAATGCAATTCTGGAAGTCCGGGGTGGCACTGGCGGCGACGAAGCCAAACTATTCGCCGAAGATTTAATGCGCATGTACTTACGCTTTTGCGAAATTAAAAACTTCAAACTAGAGAGCATCGACGAAGGCGTTGTTAAAATCAAAGCTAAAAATGCTTTTGGTCTGTTTAAGCATGAGTCAGGCGTACATCGAGTCCAACGTGTTCCTGCAACTGAATCACAGGGCCGAGTGCACACTTCTACCGCGTCCGTCGCGGTATTGCCCGAAGTTAAACCGGCTCAAGTGGAAATTCGCGAAGAAGACTTGGAATGGAAATTTACCCGTGCTGGCGGCAAAGGCGGACAGAATGTTAACAAGGTCAACACCGCCGTACTGCTCACCCATACGCCCTCTGGTATTGTGGTCAATTGCCGACAAGAACGATCACAGCAACAGAACCGAATGTTGGCGCTTGACCTGCTTCGAGCGCAATTGTGGGAAATAGAGGAAGAAAAAAAGTTTCAGGAAGTTGATGGTGAGCGTCGGGCAGCTGTGGGCCGCGCCATGCGTGCCGAAAAAATTCGCACCTACAACTATCCTCAAAACCGTGTGACCGACCACCGTATCAATGAGTCTTGGTATGAGCTAGACCGGATCATGGAGGGAGATTTAGAGAAGGTGTTTGCAACGGTTTCAGAAAAGCTTGCAAGCTCAAACGAATAATTTCTCTATAATCTAAACGTGATTATGAAGCACACAGATTATTCTAGATCACCAGATGAAATTCTTTTGTCTTCAGGGGATTCAGGGCTAATGAGCGGTTCGATGTAATACCCAACTAATTTCCCTGTTCCATTTCTCGCAGGTGTAATCTCGAAAGCTGGAAAATCTAACTCTGGAGCGATATCCGCTAGTCCATAACGCAGCATGGCAACAGGCAGTAACTCGTCCGTGCTATCAATTAGTTTCTTTTCCGACATTTCTCGACTACTCACTCTTTTTCATGGTCATTTGCACTGTCTCTTCTTTGCCTTCGCGATAGAGTTTAACCGGATAAGACTCGCCCACTTTTAGCGAATTGATGATTTCTGCCAACCCACCTTTTGTGTCTTTCACTGCTTTGCCTGCAAGCTCAGTGATGATATCGCCTTCTTTGATGCCGGCGTCTGCAGCCGATGAGTCTTCGACCACCGAAACGATATATGCACCTTCGGGCACATCATTCATAAGCGCTGTTTGTTTTGGAATCAAACGATATTGCACCCCCATGAAGGGTCGGTCAAACTGGCCAGTCGAATTGAAGTTGTCGATACTCGCCTTGACCACATTGATGGGAATGGCAAAGCCAATATTTTGCGCGTTACCTGCCACTGCTACATTCACGCCAATGACCTGGCCTGAGCTATTAAGCAGTGGCCCGCCACTATTCCCTGGATTAATGGCAGCATCAGTCTGAATCACATTATCAATTTCTTCTCCTCCGCCCTCAAAAGGTGATCCAGCAGTGATGCCACGACCCAAGCCCGATATAACGCCAGTTGTCACGGTATGGCGGAATTCACCCAACGCGGTGCCAATGGCCACTACAAATTGACCAACCCTGAGGTCATCTGAATTCCCAAGCTCTAGTGACGGCAATTCAGCTTCAACCTTGATGATGGCCAAATCATTGGTTGGATCACGATAAATTTGCTTGACTTCATATTCTTTATCATCTTTGGTAATCACCTTGTACTCAGCTTCCCCCCCGCTGACCACGTGTTTATTGGTCACAATCAAACCTTGCTTGCCATCGACCACAAATCCGGTGCCGATGTCTTGCTCGATTGTTTCTGACTCTGGCTGCCCTTGTTGTTGTCCAAAGCCAAAAAAGCCAAATGGATCCTGGAACGGATTGAGGTTGCGAATTACGCGCTGCTGCCGAATCGAGACGGTGAGCACAGAAGGAGATGCTTTTTCAGCCACATTAATGACCGCTGAGTCTTCGCGTAAAATCTGCGTCGTCTGCCCAATTGCCGGACTTAAACCCGAAGATAGTTGATTGTTGCGGGGAATAAACCGATCCAAAAAGGGCAAGCCAACCAAGCGATCTGCCGCGGCGCCAGTGATAACCGAGCCGGCAATCAACAAGCCCACCAAAGTTCCGGTTGCGAAACTTGATGGGCTAAATCGGTTCTTTTTTTGCTCGTCTGCCATATTCTCGAACGATGTCCAGTTTCTAGTTCTGTCCTAGCTGATAGATGGGCCTCGAATCAGCAAGTATTAGTATAGCGAGTAAGCTTAAGAATAACCTAAGAACAGAATATTTGGCTTACTTCAAGAGCTCTTCAAGTGTGCTAACTGCCTTGACCAATTGGATATCAATAAGCTCTCCAGAAGCGGTTGCTTCAGGAGCATCGGCAGCAATCTCCACATCAGGCTTCAAGCCATCTTCATGAATCCAGGTGCCCGAGGGCAAAAGCCATCGAGATGTGGTTACGTGCAAACCAGCACCTCCGGTTAAATCTTTGGCTTCCTGGACGGTGCCTTTGCCAAATGATCGCTCGCCCACCAGTTTGATGCCTAATCGGTCACGCAGTGCACCGGCTAAAATTTCACTGGCAGATGCAGAGCCGCCATTCATAAGAATTGTCATGGGAATTCCCAAAAGCTTGCCTTTTTTTGAGACGGTGTATTCCTGCGTCGTAAACCGATTTTGCTGTTTAACAATTACGCCATCACCAATAAATTCGCTGGCAAAGTCAACGGCACCCAGAAGGTAGCCGCCAGGATTATTTCGCAAATCCAACACCATGCCTTTAACTTGATTTTGTTTGGAGCTTATAGCATAGACTGCATCAGCCCATTCTTCGTAAGTTCTCTCACCAAATCGGTTGAGCTTGAGCCAGGCCACGGATCCATTACTATCTTCTTGCCACTTTCCATTAACGACACTGCCAAACTTTATATCAACTGAGGGTACCGTAATGGTATCTCGGACAATTGACACGTCGAATGTCCCCTTGCCTTCTCGATATAGGGTCAAGGTGACGGCACTGCCTTTGGGACCACGGATCAAAAGCACGGCTTCTTGCAATGTCATGCCGACCGTGTCTTGATCAATGTTTTGCTTTTCGTCTTTGATATTTATGATTAAATCCCCAGCTTTGACATCTTGCTTTGAGGCCGGCATGCCCTCAAGCGGAGCCATAACCGCTACCGTATCTTTTTTGTATCCCAGTTGAATGCCAACGCCCTCAAAAGCGCCATCAAGATCATCTTTGGATCTTTGGTTTTCTTTCGGCGGCAAAAAGACGGTGTAGGGATCGCCTACAGATGCCGTCATGCCTTCAATGGCTCCATATATCAGGGTTTGCGGATCAATTTTGTCTGGATCAATGTGGTCTCTCTCTAGCGTTTCCCAAACTTCCCAGAACAAACTGAAGTCAAGATTATCTTTCGTTAAGGGTCGTGGCGAGGCGAAGACTTCAAAGGGAATATATTTGCTTAAGCCAAAGGGAAGTTTGCCCTGTCCTGCTTGGTAACCTACGCCTACTCCCAAAGTTACCAGCACCAAGGCAATAATGATGCGCTGAAACCAAAGCAATGGAATTCGCTTTTTATTGATAACTAATGCGGCCTGCGGATTTTTTTTCGCTTGGGTGGGAGCTGCAGTTTCGGGCATAAGGGGCAAAATTCTTTATTTCAAATTAATAAGAACTTTCCCACTATACCATTTTTTAAGCCAGCACCATTGCACGAGAAAGTCTGAATATATAATTGCATGATATAACGAGAAAAAAAGATAACGAACTACTTAACGATTGTCACGTAGGGCAATAACCCCAAGTGACGAGCGCGTTTTATTTCACGGGTCAACAACTTTTGTTGCTTTTCGCCAAACAGTGTGCGTGATCGACCAATGATCTTGCCTTTGCCGGTCAAAAAGATTTTGAGAGCTTGTGCGTTTTTGTAACTGGCGACAAATCCAACCGGAACTTCGATGGGAGCTAATCGCTTTAGTGCTTGATATGCCATATATTTCCTTTAAGTATATTTTAAACGAGACAATCGTTGATATAAAATTTCCATTATTACCATGGAATTTCGTCGATATAAATATCTCCTATTTTAAAATGGGATGTCGTCGATATAAATATCTCCAACTAGAACGGAATATCGTCGATATTTACATCCTCACTAGCATTTTTAGTTTGAGTTGGCTCAACTGCAACAGGTTTAGCGGCAGGCGCTGGAGCACTCGAATGTACTGGTGCGGATGTACCTGCAGGACTTTCATCACCATAAAAAGCCTCCTCGTCCCCTGCTTGAGCGCCACCTTTGGGTGCGCCCAGAGCAATCATGTTGTCAATCACCACTTCGGTAGTTTCTCGCTCCAAGCCATCTTGCGTAGTCCATTTTCGAGTTTGCAAACGACCCTCAACATACACTTTGCGACCTTTATAAAGCAGCTGAGAACAAATTTCAGCCAACTTTGCCCAGGCAACAACGCGATGATATTCGGTTTCTTCTTGCCTTGGACCTCCGTCGGAAGGCGACCAAGAACGATTGGTAGCCAATCCAAAGGTGGCTACGGCAGTGCCTTGAGGAGTGTAACGTAATTCAGGATCTCGAGTTAAATTACCAATGAGAAGTACGCGGTTTAAGGATCGGGCGGACATGAGATAACCTCCTGCTTCAAAAAAAATTTCTATTCCCTAGCTTGCTTTGGTTGGAGCAACTTTCTCTTTATCTGCTAAAACAATGAGCCAGCGCAATACTCCGGGGACATGTTTGATCTGCTGGTTCAAATCCAAAGAAGCCTTGTGCGTGGCATTGATGCGATAATGATGGAAATTGCCTTTGTCGTGTTTTTTGAGGAGGTAGGCAAAAGATTTTTCACCCCAAGATTCATCGGACACCATATCAATAGACAACTTGGAAAAAAGTTTTTCAACCGCTTCTAATACATCTTCAACTTTGGCGCCTTCGCCAGCAGCAGGCATAACAACAGTGACTTCGTATAACGTTTTTTCTGTTTGCTTCATAAGTTTATCCAACGCTTGTAACTTAATTGTATCGAGCACAAAGGGTTCGCGCTCTTATGTAATAATTTTTCAAAAAAAGGAAGCTTCAACCTAAGTCTTATTGTCGACTCCTTAATACCAGCTGGAAGTATACCATCGCGCGCTGACTCGAGCAAGTGTTCTCTTTTTTAGTTCTACTCTTAATTGATTAAGCCCCTATTTTGAAGTCGACCACATCGCCTTCTTGCATGACATAATCCCTACCCTCAATCCGCACTTTTCCCACTTCTCTCGCTTTTTTCCAGCCGCCTAATTCAGTAAAAAGTTTCCAGTTAATCACCTCGGCCTTTATAAATTTCTGCTCAAAATCGGTGTGAATGACTCCAGCAGCTTTTTGTGCAGTGGTACCTACAGGAATCGTCCAGGCTCTGATCTCTTTTTCGCCGGCGGTCAAAAAGCTCATTAACCCCAGCTTTTCATACGCAGCACCAGCCAAAGCACTAATGCCGGAAGTCAAAATGTTGAGTGTTTCCATATATTCGGCTTGCTCTTCCAGAGGAAGAAGGGCTAAATCAGCCTCAACCTTGGCGCACACGACCACGACATCTTTAGGCTCAACCTGCAACCGGCTGGCATAGGCAGCCGCTGTTCCCGCAGTTGATTCTGATGCCGAGAGCTCCAACTCACCCACATTAACCACATAGAGACAAGGTTTCGCGGTGAGCAAGCACCAATCGGTGATTTCAGCTAATTGGGCAGAAGAGAGGATTTGGGAAGCCAATTTTCCCTGATTAAATCCCCTTTCCAGTGCTTCAACGAAAGCCTTCAGCGCTATGTTGGCATTCTGCTTTTTAAGTTTAATTTTTTGCGCTTCAATTGTTTCTAAATCTTTGAAGATTAATTCTTGCTTAACGGTCGTTAAATCATCACCTACGTTAAGTGATCCGGTTTCGATGACATCGGCATCGGCAAATGCGCGCACCACAAAAGCAATCGCATTGCATTCTCGAATATGAGACAAAAATTGATTCCCTAATCCCTCACCCTTGTGTGCCCCGGCCACAAGCCCCGCCACATCAACGAATTCGATCATCGCGGGCACGAGTGGAGGCAATTGCACGGGAGAGAATAGCTCTTTGGAACCCGCACCGGCCAAATTTGGCTTAGTTTGGGCAATTGTTTGTGCTAGTTTATCAAGTCGTCCATCTGGCACGGCAACGATTCCCACATTGGGCTCAATGGTCGCAAACGGGTAATTAGCGGCCAGTGCTTGTTGCTTTTTAAGCAGCGCGTTAAACAGCGTGCTTTTGCCTACATTCGGCAGGCCGACAATAGCTACAGATAAACTCATGAGACGAATTGTATCAGAAAGCTAGTCGAATACCCTTAATTAAATCGCGTTGAACAGATTTCCCATAAAGGTTATTCCCAGAATTGTAATGCCAAAGAACGCGAACAGCAGTTCCTTTTTCATGATTTTTGCTAGCATCAAACCAGAAGGAATTGATAATGTGGTTGCGGCGGTCATAAATGCCAAAGCCGTGCCCATGGGCACACCTTTATTGATGAGCACCTCAACAATAGGAATCACGCCAACCGAATTGGTGTAAAGCGGTGTTCCCAAAAGCACTGCCACAGGCACCGACCACCAAGAGGTGCTTGAGAGTTGTCGAGCCACCAACGCTTGCGGCACAAAGCCATGAATCAGCGCTCCAATGCCCACCCCGAGCACCACATAGGGTAATATTTTTTTGGTGATACTCCAGACTTGACCTCTCCAGAGAATAAGCAAATCTTTAAACGGCACTTGATTATTCTCATAGGCTGCCTCGATTTGTTTTCTGGATTTGAGCTGCAAAAATTCTGGCTTTATAAACTTCTCCACGTTCATTTTTTGGATGAGCATGCCTCCGAGCATCGCAATCAAGATACCAATGACGTTATAGAGTAATGTCACCTGCAAACCAAAAATTGATGGAAACAAGTAGAGCGAGGCTTCGTTGACCAAAGGGGAACTAATCAAAAACGCAAACGTCACCCCGAGAGGAATTTTGGCAGATATGAATCCAATAAATAATGGAATTGATGAGCACGAACAAAAGGGAGTGATGACCCCAAGCAAAGCGGCAACCAGATAATCCAAACCGAATAAGCGCCGCTTAGTCAGAATGTCTCTGACTTTCTCCATAGGAAAATAATACTCGGTCACCGTGACAATCAAGTTAATCATCACCATGAGGGCGCCAATTTTTATGACATCATAGATGAAAAAGTTGACGGCATCCCCTGCATAGGTTTGGGGTGTCAGCTTAAGCAATTGAAAGCTGACGAGATCAGCGAATTTCTGAAGCGGGACAAATATATCCATTGGTTATTTGCTCTGCAACTGGCTTTGAATTTTTTCTTTGATTTTTTCGACATCAGGGTTAAATCCAATCATGGCGATTGCACCATTTACCACTAACAATGGACTACTCATGGCACCCAATACAATTATTTTTTGCATCCCCTCAGCTCCGGTTACATATTCCACTTTGGTGTCTAAACCCATGTCGCCAGCAGCTTTCTCAGTGATTTCATAGAGCTTTTTACAGGTTGGACAGCCCGAACCCAAAACTTGAATAGTCATAGTTTTTTCTCCTTAATTAGGAATGTTAAAAATCAAATCTGTAATGCGCTTACCATCACTGGTGAGCGAGTAATAGACCCGTAATCCTCTTTTATCTGTTTTGACGATTCCAATCGTTTTCAAATCTTTGAGATGATGAGAAGTCAGGCTTTGAGAGAGATCAATATGCTTGAGAAGCTCGCACACACAATGCTCCCCTTGTCGCAACACACACAATATCTTCAATCTGCTTTCTTCTGAAACCATTTTCAACAAGGCAGACAAAGAGTTAACGCGTTTTGATTCAGTGGTCGATGGTGCGCAACAACTATATGAACCCATGTTCATATAGTACTCTCACGAAAGATGGAAAACAATCGAAGAAAGAATTTAATACTAGTGAGGGTTAAGCTTTAGACAGCAAATCATCTAAATCTAACACTTCGGAAACCATCTCTATTTCTCCCTTTTCATCTCGTTTCCAGGATTCTTTTGGCCTGTCGGCATAGAGTTCCACACCATTGCCATCGGGATCGTTAAGATAGATTGCTTCGGAAACTCCATGATCAGCAGAACCGGTAAGGGGATATTTTGCCTCAAGTAATCGCTGTAAAACTCGAGCCAATTCTTTTCGGTTAGGAAACAAAATAGCAAAGTGATACAAACCGGTGTGACCAGGTGGCGGTGGTGTGGCTCCCCTGCCGGCCCAAGTGTTGAGTGCAATATGGTGATGATAACCTCCGGCTGACAGAAATACGGCAGAAGAACCGTAGTGAGTGGTTACCTCAAATCCTAAAAGATCACGATAAAAAGCCAGAGAACGATCAAGATCGGAAACGGTTAAATGCACGTGACCGATTGAAACCTTTGGATGAATGCTCATTGTGATGTAAGTATACTAAAGCGTGAAGATCGATGGTGGGATGAGTTCTAGCAAGTTCTTGGCACTATTTAGCAATACAATAATCCCCAGCAGTCTCCGCCAACTATTGACGCCTGAAGTTATCTCCAAAAATGCCCAATAGAGAAGCACCACAGGCACACCCCAGTGAGAGATGAGTTGTGATGTTTGGTTGGGAAAATATCGCAGGATATATAGTCCGAGAGCCACAAGCAGTGGTTTATTCGGCAATTGGCCGATAACCAGCTTGCCCTGCTTATCTTTGAAAAAATTGAGAAGAGACATGCAGTGCATATCCTACGCTTACCTACTAACATTAGCGATGACTTGACGCTTAAGCTAACTGCTTGACGATAGGATTTTTGATTTCTATAATCCCTTTACTTCGATTGATTCGTTTTCCTGCCAGAGAGTGATTATATATGTGGTCGTTTCTTGGCATGGCTTTGGCAATATTAGTGCAAACGCTTCAAACCAGCCCCCAGAATGAGACTTTTCTAGCCAACACTGATAAATTGAACGTGCCTCAAGCAATCATTAGTCCTACACCATTCAAACAACGCATTGCCAACAGATTCGCTGAGACTCAGCCAACCCCCTTTCAAAATAAGGCTCAGGAACAAGGAGCTTATCAATCCCAACCCTCACCCACTCAAGGTCCAGTCAATGAATCAGCAATCAACAATCGAAGCAACCAAGTTATCGAATCCGTTGCGACCCAAGCGATTGCGCACTCCCCTGCTCTTGATCCATGCATTTATAGCAATTGCGAAGAACCTACGCCTATCCCCTCTAGCTTCGTTCATCCAACCAAAATCCCAAGACCTACTGAAAAGATCGTGCCCACACCATTTTCTGATCCCGTCATTTCGATAGTACCCTTGCCATCCCAAGAACCAATGCCACCCCGATGCCCATCGATTCCTCCGCACCTAACCAAGCAAGGATTAGAGAGACCTGAAGTTGCGGACCCTATTTATTGTTTGGATTAAATTTAAGAATTATCGCTCTGATCGTCTGCGATCAAGTTCTGACAAGAATTTTTTGCGTGGGCGCAATGATAGTGGTGTAATCTCCAACAACTCATCACGCTCCAGAAAATCAATCGCTTGCTCCAAACTCATCTCCAGGTCTGGTGCCAATTGAGTGATACCTTGGTGAGATTTGCTTCGATGATTGGTTAAGTTTTTTTCCTTGCACACATTCACGGCAATGTCTTCATCCCGAGCATTTTGCCCCACAATCATGCCCTCGTAGACCTGAGCTCCAGGCTGCACAAACGAAATGCCTCTACCCTTCAACGTCCTAAGTCCGTATTCCACTGCTTTGCCGGTAACCGCGGCAATAAGAGCACCTTTACGCATCTTGGGCAATGGTTGGCCCAATGGCTCGAAGCCTGAAAACTGCGATGAAAAAAGCAGCGTGCCCTTGGTTTGGGTCATGAGAAATGAGCGAAGACCGAGCATGGAGCGGGTGGGCAAGCGATAATTAAACATCACTTCTTTTTCGTTCATGGGCTCCATGGACAAGAGTTGCGCTTGGCGCTTGCCAAGTTCTTGACTAATTGCACCGACATATTCGTTATCGACCACAATATTGAGTTCCTCGACGGGTTCCTGTTCTATGCCGTCAATTATTTTGGTGACTACTTCAGGCTTGCCTACCTCCATTTCATACCCTTCGCGACGCATGGTTTCCAATAGAATCGATAAGTGTAATTCTCCCCTGCCCGCCAAGCGGAATTGGCCATTGTCCAAAGAGTCAACGCGTAAACTGACGTTGTTTTCGAGTTCTCGAGTCAAGCGTTCGCCTAATTGTCGACTGGTTGAATATTTTCCTTCTTTGCCAGCAAAGGGCGACGTATTGGGACCTAAGGTCATAGCCAAAGTTGGAGGAGTCACTTCCATGGCAGGAAGCGCCTGCGCATCCGCTGAATCTGCAATGGTCGAGCCAATAGTTGCTTTGCCAAGGCCTGTGAGTGCCACAATATCGCCAGCGGTTGCCGATTCGACCTTAATGCGATCCAATCCATGAGCCACCATGACGCTTTCAACTCCAGCACTCATTCGGTCAGTGCCGAGAATTATCACTCTTTGACCCGGGACCACACTACCTTGGACAATTTTACCAATAACAATTCTACCCATATGATTGTCGTAGTCGAGTGAGGAAACTAACATTTTGAACGGTTTGCCGTGGTCAGCTTCAGGTGCCGGGATTGTTTCGATAATGGCTTTGAGTAAAGGCTCAACTGACCCCGATTGATCAGAATTTTCAGGTAAATCTTCAAATACTGTGCCTGCTCGACCTACGGCATACAAAGAAATGAATTCCAGGTGATCGTCGTGGGTGGCAAGTTCTAAAAAGAGATCGCTTAATTTATGTTCAATCTCTTTTACCCGGGCATATTGTTTATCGATTTTGTTAATAACCACGATAAGCTTTAAGCCGAGTTCCAAAGCTTTTTTGAGTACAAACCGAGTTTGCGGCATGGGTCCTTCTTGAGCATCGACAATCAAAAGCGCTCCATCTGCCATGCCAAGCGTTCGCTCCACCTCACCAGAGAAATCCACGTGACCCGGCGTATCGATAATGTTGATGCGTGTGCCTTGATATTCAATTGCGCAAATTTTGGCAAGAATCGTAATGCCGCGCTCGCGTTCCAGATCATTGCTGTCCAAAATCCGCTCCTGTCCCATTTCTTCCTGGTTATCACGAAACGTATGCGTTTGCTTTAAAAGCGCGTCAACCAGGGTTGTTTTGCCATGGTCAACGTGGGCAATAACTGCAACATTTCTAATATTTGCTTGACTCATATAGACTAATTCCCACAAAAAAACCTGGGCTCGTGCCACAGGCTTTGATAGCTATCTTGGCAGACTCAGCATTTTAACAGAATTTAGGACGAAATTCCAGAGATGAGCTTTGCATCTAGCCGCATTTAACACATTCAGACACTAAGCGCGTCCGTACCGATTTTTTCAATAATTCATAAAGCCAGATTACTGAGGATCAGGTCGCAAAATATTAGCGCCAATACTAATGCTTTGCGCCGTCACTGTGCCTTGCGTACCCTCATTCCCTATAACCATAACCTGCTCTCCTTCTTTTAGATCTGCATTAGTGCCTTGAATTGAAGTACTTATTGCAGTTGATTCAGAAAGTATCACCATTTTGTTCCCGTTCGCAGTTTCAACGGTTAGCGTTTGCTCGTCTTTGCCAACGATTTTCCCCAACACAGGTCGCGAACCAAAGTTGCGATTGGCATTGGGCATGCCACTTAAGCGAGGGCCACCTGGAAATTGACCTGGCCCCATAATGGGTGCAGTGCTTTTTTGATACATCATTCCACCCACAAAACCAGCGCTGCCTGCAAGTGCGCCGACGAGGGCCAGGGTGATTAATTGTTTTTGCATAACCTGTCTCCTAAAATAATTATTCATAACGCAACGCTTCAATTGGTTGCAGCTTGGCTGCCTTCTGAGCTGGATACCAACCAAATATCACTCCTATACTCACCGAAACACCAAATGCCAGCGCAACTGAAGGCAGAGTTACAACAAAAGCTGATGCAGTAGCGAGACAATACACGTAGAATCCACCAATACCACCAAGCACTCCTACTATTCCACCAGTGATTGTTAGAATAATTGATTCAACTAAAAACTGGTTCACAATCACACGGTTGGTGGCTCCCAGCGCTTTGCGCAATCCAATTTCTCTGGTTCTTTCAGTAACCGACATAAGCATAATATTCATTATGCCAATTCCGCCAACTAGCAAAGAAATTGCAGCTATTCCTGAAAGGAGTGTGGTGAAAGTGCCCGTAACCTGCGAAGCAGTGGCTAAAATATCGGCTTGCGACATAATCCGAAAATCAGCTTGGGTCGGATCAGTTAGTTTATGTCGCTCAAGCAAAAAATACCCAACTTCGTTTTGTGTTTGAGTCATAACAGCTTCATTCTTGGCTTCTATTGCAATTGAACTAAGGTGTTTTACCCCAAAGATTTGTTTTTGAGCTGTTGACAAAGGAATGTAGATTCGATCATCTTGGTTGTCAAAACCTGAGCCGCCCTTTGAAGTGGTTATGCCAATGATCTGAAACGATTTGCCGTTGATTCTGAGTGATTGACCCACAGGACTTTGTGACTCGCCGAATAAATCAAATGCCGTCGTCGGCCCGATAACAGCAACTTTTGCCTGACTGTTTACGTGTTTTTCTGAAATAAAACTCCCAGAATCAAGGGTAATATTGCGCACCGCTTGATACACAGGCTCAACTCCTACGACTTGCGTATTAGTGTTATTGCGCCCGGCAATAACCTGAGTTCGACTTGAATATTCTGGAGAAACATTTTGGATCGTGGTAAGAGTAGATGTATTTCTAATTGCTTCAGCATCCTCATTCGTGAGCGTGGTAGCTCCACCTGCAGCCCCTCGCACATTGCCAGATGAATTGAAGCCAGGAGAAATGGTAAGCAGATTTGAGCCAATTGATTGAATCTGAGCTTGCACGGACTTTTTACTAGCTTCCCCCATAGATATAAGCGCAATCACACTTCCAATTCCAATCACAATTCCTAAAATTGCCAAGCCTGTGCGCAGTTTGTTTGCGAGTAGATTGTTAACGCTAATTCTTATCAGCCTTGTTTGTTTCATTTATTTGTCCATGGAAATAATTCTACCGTCTCGAATATGAATTGTGCGTTGTGCGCAAGCAGCGATATCGGGCTCATGAGTGATCATGACAATGGTGTGTCCTTTTTTATGGAGCCGAACAAATATCTCCATAATCTCTGCTGCTTGAGTCGATGCAATATTCCCTGTTGGCTCGTCAGCCAATATTAATGCCGGGTTCATGACCAATGCTCGAGCAATAGCAACACGTTGTTGTTGTCCGCCTGAAAGTTGATTTGGCATATGATGAACCCTGTTTCCTAGTCCCACAAGCTCGAGCATTTCTTTAGATTTTTGCTCTTGGATGTCTTCTGCAACTTCTGCATATTCCATGGGCACCATGACATTGTGCAAAGCACTTGTTCTCGGTAATAAATTAAAAGCCTGAAACACAAAGCCGATTTTTTTATTGCGAATTCGTGCCAAATCATCATCGGTTATGCGTGCAATATTCATCCCGTCAAGCGTGTACAAACCAGATGTAGCTAAATCTAGCGCACCAATAATATGCATAAGCGTTGATTTTCCCGAGCCAGATGGACCCATGATCGCCACGAACTCGCCAGCTTCAATGGTGAAATTGATGTCAATGAGCACATCGAGTGTCACATCCCCGCTTACGTAGGTTTTGCAAACGTTTTGAAGCGAAATAAGTGGATTGGATGACATACCTTTAAAACCCGGGAGGTCTACCTCCTGCGCCACCAAAGCCTCCCGCTCCCCCACGACCAACGCCGCTAAAGGGGGATGTGGTTGATTGATTGGTGCCACTTGAGTCCGATAGTTGCATGATTTTCGTCACAACCACATCACCAGCCGAGAGGCCGGAAAGAATTTCTGAATGGGTATCATTACTACTACCAACAGTAACCGTGACAGTAACAACTGTTCCATCGCGCATAACTTGAACTGAAGAAGTATCTTCAGTAGTTTGCAAAGCAGCAGAAGGAATCATGAGCACATCAGGTTTAATTTCGGTGATTATTTCAGCGTTAATAGCCATATTCTGATAAATGTCAAATTCGACTGAATCAAGCAAGATGGTTACGGGATACGAAGTGACACCTGAGGCAATGCTGCCGCTAGTGTTGACGGCTAGGACGCTGCCGGTAAACGAATTTTCGGATATGCGTCTAAAGTGAGCGTAGCTTTTTGATTGGCTTTAATCGAAGTTATGTCAACTTCAGTCAAACTCACCGTGGCCACGAGTTGTCCGTCTGGGTTATTTAATTTTCCCACAGTCTGAGCCGAAACAATGGTCGATCCATTACTGGTGTTCGTCGTCACCGAAGCACTAACTTGCAAACCCTCGGCAAGGGCAAGGTCACTGACTACTCCAGCCTCGGGAGCAATAATGGTGGCTGCATTTTCAAGATAATCTCGATAGGCAGACGCGATATTCGCATTGGCACTTGTTATATCCGCATCAGCATTGAGGTATTGCGCTTGAGCCACTTCAAATGCCAGTTTTGCTTGATCAAGATTTTTCGCAATGATTGATCGCTCGTTTTCGGTATACGCTAAACCGGTTTTGGCATCTCCTTCTCCCCGATTCATGCGGTCAACCATTTCCTGCGCATCTAAAATTGCCTGGCGCTGCTTCCACATTTCGATATCTGCGCCAGATTTATTACTTTTGCCTTTGAGGGCCGTTTCTTTCGCTTCAAGGTAAGTAACCCAAGCTGCCGCTTGGCGTTGCTTGCCATATTCGTCAAGCGTTACCTGTGCAATTTTTTGACCTTTTTGGACCACATCGCCGTTGTCCACAAATACTTGACTGACTGTTCCTGAAACTTTGGTTGTGATATTGGTAAAGTTTCCTGAGGTAACGGTGCCAGTCGCAGCAATTGATGAAATAAGGGTTCCAATAGTAGCCACTTCTGTCTCATAGGTAATCTCAGCTTCTTCTGAACGGGAAACTAAAACGCCTGAACCAACAACAATGCCAACAATGATAGTTGACGCTAGTACCCATTGTTTTGGAGAGAGCGAGGCGAATGACTTTTTTATCTTCGGCATTACTGTTGAAGTCTTTTTTGTAGTTGGTGTTGGGTGAAGCGTTTTACTCATGCAGCTTATATGATAATTGGCGAATCTTAAGATTTTCTTAATTAAGGCTAAAAGCAACTTTTTAATGTGCTTTTAGAGATAATTAAGTTAGTAGTATACATCCCCAAATAAGCTCGCCTTGTATTTCAAGGGAGCTTATTTGAAGGCAGAACACTCATGACTCGTAACTAATTGGTCACCGTGCCTGCGTTGTTGTTTTGCATCATGTGCATGCCACGACCTCGACCACTCATACCTTTTCCACCTCCCATGCCTACAAGGTCATGATAGGTTTCCAAAGTGAGTCCTTGGGTTTGAAGCCACGCTTGCATATCGGCACGCCTGCCTTCCATCATGGTTTGTCTCTCTTCGGCAGACTTCTCTCTCATGCTTCCTGGTTCACGGTTGGCTTGCATCTCTTTGACTTTGGATAGAATTGCTTGCTTTTGGCTATCAGAAATTTTGCCATCAGTCACCGCTTGTGACAGCCGAGTTTCGACTTGAGTCATTCGCTCTTGCTGACGCTCGGTGTGGAATTCAGAGAAAACTGTTTGCACTTCATTTTGATTCAGATTGAATTTTTGAGCAATCTTAGCCACCAATGAAGACGCAGCGTTGTCTGATTCTTGAGCCGAAATGCTTCGCGCTGCAAAGAGTCCCCCGACAATCAATGCTGCCGTGATTGCAAATAAAGATTTTTTGTTCATATATTATTCACCTCCTTTCATTAACGCCATACTAACGCTTGAAACTTAATTTGAGCTTAAATGAGAGACGATGTGCAGTTCTCATCATTCAAGTTACCAGATGGGTTGAAATATTGTTCGATCCGCCTGTTGGCGGAGAGAACTAACTGTCCCATGACTTCTCATTTCACTCGAAGAGTATTACAAAATGCGAAATTCGTGGCGGGGTTTATTGCTTCGCCAAAGGTAGTCGCACCAAGAAAGTTGAGCCTTTGCCAAGAGTGGAAGTCACCGTGATTGAACCATCATGTCCATCGACAATTCCTTTAGCAATGGATAACCCCAGTCCAAAGCCATCATCGCTTCGAGATTCTTGAGATCGATAAAAACGCCCAAAGATATGAGGCAAATCTTTTGCTGCTATTCCCACTCCTTTATCTTCTATTGAAATTTCATACTTGGCCTGTGCATTTTTTTTGCCCGTGATGGATATCGTGGTTTGTGCATCGCTATATTTGACTGCATTCTCAATGAGACTCATGAAGACTTGCTGCAACTGTCGCGCATTACCCCTGATCATTGCTGGCTTAATCATTGATTTTACGGTGATTGATTTCTTTTGAGCCAAGATATGCAGTTTTTCAATTGATTTTTTAAGCACGGCATCAATTGCTATTACCTCGCGTTTGGCGCGGCCACTCGCACCATGCAATTTCATCAGGGTTAAGAGGTCGTTGCTTAAGCTTTGCAATGCTGCCACTTCTTCTAAATTGCTCGTGATGAGCTGTCGAGCTTGCTTATCACTTATCTTTTGTTCAAGCAATTGACTCTCCATTTCGGCTCGAAGGGTGGCAATTGGTGTTCGCAGTTCGTGCGAGGCATCTGAGATAAACTGTTGCTGCTCTTCAACCATGGCTTGAATGGGCTTGAGGGTTTTGCCCGCCAACACATAGCTGGCTCCCCCACCCGAAAGCAATATAAAGCCATTTAAGATAAGTAAGTTAAACCGAATGCGCGCTTTGATTGTTTCTAATTCTTCGATCGAAGGAAAATCGAATGCACGATTCCGGTGTTGCATGAGCCCCAGCTCTTGCCGCTGCTCGTCCATTTCAATGCGCGTTAGGATTCGCGAGACTTCAATCGTTGACGCTCGATAAAAAGCCAAGCTAAAAAAGAAGCTTATAAGCATGATGATTGCCACATACCACAAAGTGAGATTGATTCGTGCTGAAGCAAACATACAAAGCCTTATGGTTTTCGCAATTGATAGCCAAATCCTCGATGCGTGTGCAAGAGCTTGGTTTTGAAAGGTAGATCAATTTTATCGCGCAAGTGTTTTATGTGCACTTCAACAGTGCTTGGTAAAACATCGGCATCATAATCCCACACATGAGTCAGCAATTGCTCTTTAGAAATTATTTCGTTTTGATGCCGCAACATATATTCTAACAAGGCAAATTCTTTCGTCGAAAGTTTGATATCGCGAGTGTCTCGAGAAACAGCAAAGGTTTTTGGATCAAGTACCAAGTCATCGAGTTGCAATACTGGTGCGCTAACCTGAGTTGGCCGGCGTGCCAAAGCTCGCATTCGAGCGAACAATTCCTCAAACGAAAATGGTTTGACGAGATAATCATCTGCCCCTGCATCTAGTCCGGTAATTTTGTCTTCCAGTTGTCCTTTGGCCGTAAGCATGAGAATGGGGGTAGTTACCCGCTCACTCCTCAATTTGTGTGTGATTTCGATACCAGTAAGTTTGGGCAACATGCGGTCGAGAATAATCAAATCGTAGTCCTCACTCAAGGCCAGTTCAAGGCCTTCTTCGCCTGAGTTGGCTACATCGACTGCATGTGCTTGCGTTTTCAGAGCCCTCTTTATGGCATTGGCTAATTTTATTTCGTCTTCAATAACTAAAATTCGCATACTAACTCGCTACTATACACCGCCATCCTTAAATCAAGCTTAACAAACATGTTGTAGCAGAGGGCAAGCAATACTTGCTATGCTCATACTTGCGATGTTATTTAAGATGCAAAAGATAAAAATTCAGGTGAACCTTACGGCACTCATGCTCTTGTTTGGGAGTCTTATTGTGCTCGCCGATGCTCTGACTTTGGTCTGGCCACAATTCGGAATAATAGGCATTGCCCTGTGGTTAATCTTACTTGCGGCTATGATTGTCTTGAGTTTGATCCAACTTGCGCGCATTGCCAAAATGAGTTGGCAGACAAAATCACCAGCCACACTTTTGGTCATTGCAAGCTTAATGGGGCTTGTTATCTTCTGGTCAGGAAACTTCAAAAGCTTGTCGGGCGAAACTACGCAAGAAGTGACGTGTGCTCTTGAACACGTGTTGACTATGCCCGACATGGGCCTGCATCATACATGCTTATTTGGCTATCCTGTACGGCAATATTTGCCTCAAGTCTTCTCCTCTTTATGGTTTGGCAGGTCACTCCCATCGCTGGCAGTTGGAGGAGGCATATACTTGCTCATGGGAGTAGTGTGGCTTGGCTCGTCACTGTGGCAAGCTCTCGGCATTAATCGCAAAGGGGATTTGATCACGGCAATCGCCCTAGCCAGTCTTCTTCACTTTCACTATTTCAACGAGTTTTTGTTCTATTTCGAACAGGGTATTTTTCCCATAAGTTTTGCGCTAATCCTAACGGCCTTTGGTATTCAGATTCTTGTTCTCAAAAAACATGCTTTCATTGGGTTGGCAACACTCGAGGGGTTTATGGCAATCCACAGCTACACGCCAAGCCTCGCACTACTGCCGCTTATGTTGGCGGGAATTACGTATATATTCGCCAAAGATCCCTCATCACGACTACTGCTGTTTTGGGCTGGGCTGTTGCTAGTGGCTTCATTTGGATTATCGCTGCTCTACCGAAATGACTTGCAAATCGGCAGTCAGACAACTCGTTCCTATAATCAGCGCTTGCTTGACATCAAAGAATCAGTGGAGCATTTAATCTTTGCCAATAAAGGGCGCCCATTCGCCTCTCCGTTCATGACAGGCATGGCTCTCTTATTTATTGCTTTAGCTATGGGAGGGATTTTCGGTCGATACACATTCTCAATTGGTTTATGGGCTGGAATGGTGCTTTTTATATCTTTGATTGCCAAAGGCTATAACTTCTATCAAGCAGATTTCCGGGTGCAACGCAGCTTGTTAGTCGTGCCCGTATTACTCACTGCTGCATTGCTGAAAATGAGATTGGTGTACGCTCGTTTTCCCGTTCGCTTCCTTATACTCATATTTGTCGTTTTCTTCTCATATGGTTTAGCGTATTCCTATAATCAGATAAACTCTCGCCCAATCCACGCGCATACTGAGATGATCCGGCAACTTACCTTTTTTCAACATGCTGAAGTGCAACCACTCGTGGTGACCGAATCGGCAGCACAGTCAGATAATTTAGTGAGCCTGCATGACACAGCACAATACTTTCTGCCATCAATCACGGTTCGCAACGTGAACGTGGATGAAATTGAATATGATAACTGCGCTCGAGTTTCAGATTCCACCAACCTTTTGCTTATCCTTGCAAGTGACAAGAAATGTTTGCGCACACTAAGCAACGGTAAAGCCTTTAAAATTACTTCGCCGCATTTGCTCGAGTCGTATGTGGTGTGGAAACCCACAAACTAAGCAAATTTCTTGAAATAAAACGTGTATTTGCAGACTAGCTCAAAACATGTCATTCTCATTGTAAGAGAGATTTTTTATCACCTATTCGGAGGCTAGTATGGCTGTTGCCAAACCAAAAAAAGCATATAAAGCACCAAAGAGTTTTTCAGCCAAGAAGAAAGCAATGCAACTTAAACAAACAGTGCTCGTGCTCATCGTTGGTGGTGTACTCTTGGGTGGCCTCGCTCTCGCCTTTACCAATACCCGCAAGAGTCAGGATGTTAGAAGTGATGCGAGCGGCGGAACTCGAGTATGCGTGCTAACTTTTCGCAATAAGAACTGCGAGAATGTAGGCACATATCCCTCTAGATCTTTATCCACTTCTGCATTTGCAACAAATATTCCCTCCGTTACTTGCAATAATTCTGGGGCAGAATCCACTGTGGAAGTACCAAGCTCATTGACTCAATTACTATTGAACAAGGTTAATAGTGAACCTGATAATTGGCCTAACGGTGTGCAGTCTTCCGAAAGAACATGTTGGATCGAGCCAAATTTTGTGCCTGAGCCAACCTCAACTGGCTCAACTCCTGTATCGGGATCAGACGATGAAAAAATAATTGTAGGTGGAACAGTCTATGCCTGTGATGGTTCCAAACTGGCCAATGTGCCAGTCAAAGCCTATGGCAATACGGCATATACCAATGCCCAAGGCAAATGGGAAGTGCGAAAGAATACTGCGATTATTGCCAATGGCATCCAAGAATTCACCGTTCTTGCGGGTAAAGATGCTAATGCCAATCACGCCACCTACTACACCTCAAGACAGCCGAGCTCTGGCTATCAGTTCCCCAAAGTCAGCGCCAATTGCGGCAAAGTCTCATGTGACCTAAGATCCACTTCTGGAGGACCAAGCAGGTTTTCATATGGCGTGAACAAATATGTGTTTGGCACTGATCTCCCAACGTATCGCAGATGGTTTGTGACCAGCACCGCTGCACCCAATCCTTTTGTGGGCTTCGACTTTAAGCCGGTCGATTGCGCCCCTACCGCGTCTGCCAATATAAATGTGTCTGCCGCGATATCCGCAACTGGCACAGTTAGCGTGAGCACGTCGGTTGCTCCAAAGGCAGGCTTGACCGTCTCCAAGGTGCAATTTGCTTATCGCAAAAAAGGCAGTCTGGCCTGGGAAAAGACTAAACTGAAAAATGTTTCTAATGCAAATTCAAATGGGCAATATTCTGCCGCTTACACTATTTCTCCTGTTAATGATCGGATTGGTGGCCCAGGAGAATACGAATTTTCTGCAAACGTGTACTTCAATGAGTCAAGTACGTTGCCTTGCACAGGCAATAATGACTATGTTGGACCTTGGTTCACCAAATGTGGAGGCAAGAAAAGCGTTTTCGTGAACTGGAACAATCCCAGTCCGAACGATTAGTTATTAAGTTATCGACAACTTTTTTTAAAACCCGCTTCACTTGGGAAGCGGGTTTTTTGTACAAAGGCCAAATAATTATTCAAGATTTTCTAGCTAACAGCGATCGCTACAATTATTCAAACATTTGGTTCTCGACTGTTTCGATTAGTCAGCTAAACTATAGCCATGCAACGCGTTGATCCTATTCCACTCACCCGATCTTTCTTCAAGTCTTTAGAAGCTGACAATACCCGCTTGACCAAGGAGCTCGAAGAAACCAAGGTAAGATTGCAAATTGCGCGCGAAATGGGCGATCTGTCTGAGAATGGCGCCTACACCTATGCCAAGTTCGAAATCAGTTCAATTAATAGACAGCTTGGCCGAATTGGTTATTTGCTCCAAAACGGGGTGATCACCGAACCCAAGGACACGAATATGGTCGGGTTTGGCAACACGGTCACGCTTAAGGTGGGCAGTAAAGAAGTAGCTTATCTCATGGTCAGTGAGCACGAATCAGACCCCATGGCCAAAAAGCTCTCCCTAGCCAGTCCTTTGGGACAAATCCTGCAGGGGAAAAAGGCAGGAGAATCAGTGGAGCTTAAAACTGACCACGCCTCAGTTTCCTACTCCATCGTTTCTATTGCCTGAGATTTATTTTCGATAATCGTACGAGTATTTGATGTAATTGGCGAGTTTAAACTGGCCGGTAATAAAAAAGATAGACAATAATAGGTAGGCTGCAAGGACTTTTATCGTCCCCTGCTTTTCAAATCGCCGCACCGATATGCCAATTTTTTCACTCAAGATGCTGAATTTCCCCAACTTAGATGCACGTCGGATAAAGGCAATATCTTCATAGGTAAGTGTTTCATCAAATCCATTGACTTGCTGAAACAAAGATTTCCTGACCAACATTCCCATGCCACCACCAGAAGGCGCAATTTTTTCAAACAAAACAAAAAATGCGTTAAAAAATTGATAGGTAATTTGAAGTGAGCTCCGATTAGTCATCGGTTCGTACAGTGGACAACCAATACTTAGATTTCTATCAATCATTTCTCGAATCATGTTGTGTGCAGCATCCTGGTCTATTCGGGAATCAGCATCTAAAAATAAAAGCCATGGTCCTTTTGCTTGTTTTGCTCCCAAGTTTCGCTGAAAAGCAACATTCGCTTTTAGAGATTTGAGGAATGTGACATGCGGAAATTTTTTTACGATCTTTTCTGTTCCGTCACGTGATCCCCCATCAATCACAAAAATTTCGTGAATGTGAGCTTTCTGCTTGGCAAGGTCAGTGAGTATTCCCGAAATAGTTTCGGCTTCATTGAGAACGGGAATAATAACTGATATTGAGTTTGCAATCGACGTTTTCATCTCAATATCACCAACCAAAAAAGCCCAATACCAAAAAGGCCATTAAGTACGGGAAAATACCAATACGCCTTGCGTATCTTGCTGGTTGGTTTTCCCAAAAGCAACAAGGGAATAATGGCATAAAGAGTTGCGAATAGTCCAACAGAACCCAACAATTTGATAGCTCCTGCAGCTGCTACTAACCATAAAAGACTACACAACACCAAACTCTTTTGTTTCCCAAGCATGACGGCGGTAGTTTTCAATTTCGCCTGCCTGTCTGCTTTGATATCCGGAATGGCAGAAAAAAGATGCATGGCACCACACCAAGCTCCGCCAGCGATAAGGGGTAACCAAGGCAGAGAAGTTCCTGTAATCATCACCCAGCCCACTCCAGCTGGAAGCACGTATAAAACATTGCTCAAAAAATCGACCCATGGTCGGCTTTTGAATCGCAGCGGTGGCGCGGAATACGCAGTGGCTAAGACAAAAAATCCAATAAGATAGAGGTTTGAGAGCCGCGTCAAGGTACTAGCCGCCAACGCTAGTGCTAACATACACAGAAACAGCAATACCCATGGCAGTTGTGATTTTAAAGCCAATTCCAGAGCCACTTCCTGTTGTCCCTTTTTCTCCCGATTAAACGCATCAGTATCCGAATCAAACAAATCATTGATGCCATAAAGATAGAGATTTGCCGGAAGGAGGAAAAATCCAAACCACAGCCACACATCGACACGCCACCACTGCTCATTGCTTGATATTGCTGCCGCCAAGCCAATGAGGTATGGACCCAGCACATACAGCCAAAAGCGCGGTCGCGAGAGCTTGATCCAGTAAGTAAGTTTCGTCATGATTACTGCAGGCACGCTTTGCCTAGTTCCCAAAAAATTCTTGGCAAAGAAGGTTTTACTTTGCGCTCGTACACGATCATTGGATTCTTTTCAATCTGTCTGGCTGTCCAGTTGTAGAGATTGGCGGCCGCAACAATGGGGATGCGCTTTCTCCGGGGAATAAAGAGATAACTTTGTGAAGCCTCTTTCTCCCATTGGCGATAAAATGCCAACTGAGCATGAACAAAACGCACAAATCTCTCTTGTCGAGATTGAATATACGCTTGATCTAATTGCTCTATACCAAAGCGACGCAATTCAAATTCGGGGAAATAACTCCGCTCTAACTTCACATCTTCATCAATGTCACGGATAAAATTAATGTATTGCATGGCGCGTCCCAAAAGCTGCGCCCCTTTGAAACTTTTCTTGGGCAAGCGCAACACGCATGCCATCATCATGCCCACAACTTCTGCTGACCCATGAATGTAGCGAAGAGTATCATCCAAACTTAAAAAAATTGGTTTTTCGATATCCATGTCCATTGACGAGAAAAATGCCTTCGCCCATTGTGGATCAAACTTTTTTCGATTGCTCAGCGCAACATAGGCTTGAACAATGGAGTTGTTTGTTTTTTTATTGCTCGTGGCGATTTTGTAAGCCTTTTTGAAGTCGTAATAATCGGCAAGTCGAGGCACAAGCACATCAACGTAGTCATCAGCCGTGCGCACAAATGCATAGAGCGCGAACACATCGTCTCGCACGTTTTTGGGGAAAAACAAACTGGTCCAGAAATAAGTACGACTCCCGTTATAAAAAATTTTTGTGGGGTTTGTGTTAGGCATAATCCTTGGTTATAAGTGTGGCAGCAATTTGACCAGAAAGCACACAGGTGGGCATGCCGACTCCTGGATGGGTATACGCTCCGGCATAATACAACCCTGTAACGTTGGGGCTTTTCAATTTCGGCCGCCACCAAGCGCTTTGCAAAAGCGTATGAGAAAGCCCAAGTGCGGTGCCCTGAAGCGCATTGAAGCGCTTTGAGAATCCAGATTGCGTGAAACTTTTTTTGACCACGATATGATCGCTCAAAGCTACACCGCTCAATCGTTCCAAGTCAGCAATCACCATGCTCTCGTATGTAGTAATAATTGACGCAGTATCATCAAGTCCACTGGCCACGGGAATGAGCGCAAAAATGTTTTCGCAATTTTTTGGAGCCACTGTTGAATCGGTGATGCTCGGAGCGCAGACATAATATGAAGGTCGCTCCGGCCATGCTGGTTTTGAAAAAATTGCTTTGAAATGGTCTTGCCAATCGTGTTCCAACATCAAATTGTGATGGGTAATTTTGGGGATGCGGCGATTAAAACCCAGATAGAGGCAAATGGCACTTGGAGCAATGACTTTTTTATCCCAGTATTTTTGTGGATATGATTGGTCTCTTTTTTCCAACAACTTCGTCTGAGCAAAGGCATAGTCGGCGTTGACCACAACAGCATCGGCGCGATGCGTTTTACCTTTGACGACGACTCCTTTGATGCGTCCGTTTTGGGTGAGAATTTTTTCAACTGGCGAATTGAGGGAGATTTTGACTCCATGTTTTTCGGCCAGAGTTGCAATTGCTTGAGGCAATTGAGTCACTCCCCCCTGGGGATAAAAAACACCGGAGCAAAAATCTACATATGACAAAATTGAATAAAGAGCTGGCGTGTTGTAGGGACTGCCTCCTAAAAACACATTGGTATATTCCAAAATTTTATGCACTTTTGGATTTTTGAAAAACCGTTTGACATACGTGTCTAAAGGCACGATCATGTCGGGCAACATGCGCGGATCCATATCCTTTATCGACGGGTCAATAAGCTCTCGCCATGATAGAAAAGGCTTCGAAATAAATTTATCCATAGACAAGCGATAGAGCTTACCAGTGGCTTTCAAATACTTATCGAGGTTTGCACCGCCTCCCGGCTCGAGAGAGTCGAACAATTTTTTCATCTTGGATATATCTGTGGAAATATCAATCGTTTCGCCCTTTTCAAAAAAGATTCGATATGAAGGAGAAAGTTTTTTAAGAGTAAAAAAATCTTGAGGCTTCTTGCCAAAGAGGGCGAAGAAGTTTTCAAACACTTCCGGCATTAAATACCAAGAAGGTCCCATATCAAAGGTAAAACCCTTTTCTTGGGTCACCCAAGCTCGACCACCAACTTGCTCGTTTTTTTCAAAAAGCTCTACCTCAAATCCGTCTTTGGCCAAAAGTGCTGCTGCACTCAAACCCCCCAGTCCCGCACCCACAACAACAATTTTTTTTGCCATATAGAGCCATTATATGCTTGTGTTTTCAAATAGTCTTGAGTTTAAAAGAGAGTGCGCAATCACAAATCGACTTTGGCACTAGATCTTACCAATCGCAGCGGAATAAGTGAAACAAAAAAAGTAATGCCCGCAATTAAAAACACCCCACTCATTGAGCGAGCAATAATAGCACCTGCTGCTAATGGTCCAATAATTTGAGCGAGTGATGCATATGCCTGATTAAAACCCATAATGCCCCCCTGGTCTTCTGCCTTGGCTCGGGAGGACAACTCAGAAGACAAAATGGGTGAAAGCGGTGAATTCACCAAAGCAAATAACATCATTACAATGACAAAGGCGTAGTAAGGCAATTGCAGTGCACTCGCAAACATAAACAAGCTCGAGAGCACTAGCCCACCTACAATGATACGCATTTTATGCGGAATGTGTTGGACCAGGACGCGAATACCAAAGCCTTGCATGAGCATATTTGCAACACCAAACAAAGCAAACAACACCCCTGTTTGGCTTGCAGAAAGCTTTAAGACATCAACCGTATAACTTTGAAAGCCCAAGATGAACGCATTGAGTGCAATGAGGCTTAAGAAGGCCACCAGAAAAAGCGGCCCGGTGATGGGTTTAAACAATGCCTGCACCAATCCTTTAAAATCAAATAACTGCACGCCAGATTTTACTTCACGTTTAAAATTTGTTTCTTTGAGGAGAAAAACACCCAGAATAGTTCCGACTAGTGCCAAACTTGACGCGAACCAAAATGGCGCACTCAGTCCCCAACGACTCAAGATTCCTCCAAGTGCTGGGCCAAAGGTGAAACCGAAGCCAAATGAAGCGCCCAGCATCCCAAATGCCTTGGCTCGGTCTTCGGGTTTGGTACTATCTGCAATGGCAGCCTGGGCAACCGAAATGTTGCCGCCCGTGATACCGTCGAGAATTCTGGCCACAAATAACATGGGCGCAGAACTTGCCGTGGCAAACAATGCCAAAGATCCTGAGGTGCCCAATAAACACAAAAGCAATAAAGGCTTGCGCCCATACCGGTCTGATAGACGGCCAATAATCGGAGTTGCCAAAAATTGCGCCGCAGAAAAACTAGCAAATAATAACCCCAAGCCCGTTGCGCTCAAGCCAAATCGAGCCGCATAGGGATACAACAAGGGAATAATCGTGCCGTAACTCAGCGCGTTTACCACCATGATGAGGCTTAATATGGCGATATTTTTATTCATAGTTCTTAGTGTAGCAATAATTCCTTGAGGGTAAAAAGGCAAAATGCACTTATGCCAACAGTTTTTTTACTTGAGCTGGAGTCAGCTGCATGCAGCGCGCTTCGCCCAACATTTCAAGGTGAAATTGGCCAATCTGCACTCTAACGAGAGCGATCACCTCAAAATTCACATGCTTGCACATGCGTCGAATTTGACGGTTTCTGCCTTCACGAATAGTGATTGAAATCCAGCTTCCCCTTGCGACATGTTCCAACACATCTACATCGGCTGGCTGAGTCATGCCGTCTGCCAAGCGAATACCATTTGCCAAAAGTGCTATTTGCCGAGAAGTCGGCCGTGAACCAACCAGCACCTCATACGTTTTAGCAACGCGAAATTTTGGATGTGTGAGTGTGTTGGCCAATTCGCCATCATTAGTCACAATCACCAGGCCTTGCGAATCTTTATCAAGCCTTCCCACGGGATAGACACGAGGTATTCCTTTGGGCAATAAATCTAAAACCGTTTTGCGACTTAATTCATCGCTCGTCGTGGTTACAAATCCAACCGGCTTGTTGACCGCGAAATAAATTGGGGCATCAGTTCTGGCGCTCAGGTCGTGATCATCAAGGGTGACCGCATCTTTTTTGGGGTCTATGGGTTGCCCAAGGACCGCTCGCATGCCGTTTACGCGAACTCTGCCCGCTTCGATAGCCTCGTCTGCTTTACGCCGAGACAAATCGGTCGTTTGGGCAATAAATACATTCAGTCTCATCTAGTTTTGTTCCTTATTTTGATTAAGCCAAGTGTTAATTATACCCTGTACTTCGATACTCGTGCTTGATTCCATGAGTTGCACTCTCAGTTCTTTGGCATTATCAAAGCCTTGGCAATAGATTTTGAAGTATTTTTTCAAATTGGCAAAGGGTTTAGTCCCCGCCCAATACGATTCGTAGAGTTGCATATGCTGAGTTAACAGTTCCAAACGATCCTCTATTTCGTTGTTATTTGAGATTTGAGATTTGAGATTTGGATTTTGAAATACATATGGATCATGGAACACGCCTCTGCCAATCATCACGCCATCAACTCCTGACTGTTGCGATTTATTCAGAGCATCCTCTCTCGAAACAACATCTCCATTGCCAATAATCACGGTGTTTGATTTCATCTCGTTGCGCACTCCGACAGCTTTGGCAATTTCGTTCCAGTCAGCAGGCACTTTTGACAGTTCTTTGGTGGTGCGCCCATGAACCGTTAACGCTTCAATTCCTTGCTCAAGCAAAAACCCTACCCACGCTTCAGTTTCGGGCAATTTGAAGCCAATGCGGATTTTGACGGACAAGGGAATTTCACCGTCCAAACCTTCTTTGGTGGCGGCAATGAGTTCTGCTGCTAACGGTTTGTCGTTGATCATGGCCGAGCAAGCACCCATTTTTATCACATCTTTAACTGGACAGCCGAAATTAATATCCACGCCATCAAAGCCCAAGTCTTTGAGAAGCCTGGCAGCATTAAAAAAGTTTTCAGGAACCAAACCCCAGATTTGAGCCACCAACGGCCGCTCGGCCTCCTCATATTCCAAGCGCTGCTTGACGTGATCCCACCCAAGCGAAAACAAACCATCAACGGAGGTAAATTCGGTAAACATGACATCGGGTTTCCCTGATTGCAACATTATTTGCCGAAACGGCGCGTCAGTCACTCCCTCCATTGGGGCCAGACATAAGAAAGGTTTGTCTAATTGTGTCCAAAAATTTTTCATGGAGTGTATTCTTTCACATTCAAGAGGTGCAGATCAAGTCAAAACCACTTTGTCGTTTGCTATACTTTGGTTACAAAAGCAATGCCTACTATTTCAGTCGCTACCTCAATCCAACATTTTAACCAACTCGCTGCGAAAACTGTTGCTCAAAGTATTGAGAATGTGGGCATAAATAATTTTGAGGTTTCACTTGCTCTGGCTGGCGGAAGCACCCCAATTGGTGCCTATAAAGAATTAGTTGATAATCCCAAGAAGTATCCAATCGATTGGAACCGCGTGAGAGTTTTTTTGAGCGATGAGCGCGTAGTGCCCCTAACTCACCCTGATTCAAACCAAAAACATATTCAACCAATTTTTTCTCATACCCAGGCACGAACTTTCTGGCCTGACACTTCAAGCACCCGCCCCGATTTTGTGGCCGACACTTACGAACAAACAATTCTTGATGAAGCGCCAATAGATAATGAGGTTCCAGCGTTTGATTGCATTCTTTTGGGCATTGGCCCAGATGGACATACCGCCTCAATTTTTCCTGAGTCAGAAGAACTGGCGCATCCAAGCAACCGATTGGTCATTCCGGTTTCCAACTCCCCCAAGCCTCCTTCAAACCGAATCAGTTTTAGTTTGCGACTCATAAACTCCGCCAAGCAGGTGATTATTTTGGCAACTGGCGAGCAAAAAGCACTTGTGGTTAGAAGTGTCTTATTAGAGGAAGAAAACTCACTTGCCTACCCCATTGCTCATGTTAAACCACTTGCCGGGTCGGTTCACTGGATTCTCGACCAAACCGCTGCTAGTCAATTGCCTCAGTCTGTACTTAAATAGAGCTCACATGTCACTCGAACCACTAAAGCCCCCTTTAATAATCTTTTTGATTGGCACAACCGGTGATTTGGCTCGAGCAAAAATTTTAAAAGCCATCTATAAACTGCACACCGATGGGCTCCTGCCTGAAAATTTCACGCTCCTAGGTAATTCGCGAAAAGATTTAACCGATCAAACCTACCGGGATTTTTGTCACGAAGTTATTCAACCCGGTGACACTGATGCATGGAACTTGTTTGCTCAAAATATATTTTATGTTTCAGGCGATGCGGCGAATTCACAAACATTGGCAGAAATTAATAAGCGCTATGTGACTTTAAGTGAAAGCCGAGAATGTGGCAACCAAATGTGGTATTTGGCCACACTGCCCAAACTCTATGCATCAATCGTTAAAAATATTAACGAGGTTGGTTTTTGTCGCAATGCTAATGGCTGGACCAAAATCTTGCTTGAAAAACCATTCGGCACCGATACAGCCTCGGCGCATGAGCTTAATCGCCAACTGCTTGAAGTGTTTAGAGAAGAAGATATCTATCGCATCGATCACTTCTTGGGCAAAGAAACGGTACAAAACATTTTGGCATTTCGCTTTGCCAATGGCATTTTTGAGTATCTGTGGAGTAATGAGTATATCGATCACATTCAAGTGACTACGGCTGAAAATGTGGGCATCGAGGGTCGAGAGCTTTTTTATGACCAAACAGGAACGGTGCGGGATGTGGTGCAAAATCACGCCTTGCAAATGCTGGCCACCATGCTCATGGATGAACCACCTTCTTTATCTGCCGTGGACATTCGTGAAAAACGATCTCAATTTATCGAAAGCCTTTCGTTTGCTAGCAGCGACATTGGCAAGTGGGCGGCTTTTGGACAATTTGATGGCTACACTCAAAGTCATTCTGGTTTAGCAAATTCTAAAACAGAAACTGCCGTAGCCTTAGTTTGTGGCTCAAGCACGCCGCAGTGGCAAGGAGTGCCGATCTATATCCGGGCTGGTAAAAAACTAGACACGATTGTGCCCAAGCTGACCGAAATTTCGATTGTATTCAAAGAGCCAAAAAACCAAATGTTTTTAGGCATGAAACAAGCTCCAGACCGTCTGATGCTGCGCATCCAGCCTAATGAGGGTATTGTGCTCTATATGTCCGCCAAGAAACCTGGCTTAAAACTGGGTCTCGAATCGATTTCACTCGATTTTTGCTATCGCAATCAGTTCCAAATGGATTTTATTGAAGCCTATCAAAAACTTATTTACGATGCCGTTTCTGGCGACGCCACCCTTTTTCCCCAAGCCACAGGTGTTGAGGCTTCATGGAAATTTGTTGAACCACTGCTTGAGCACATGCGTGAACCTCATTTTGCACCAGAAATATACAACCCCAACACCTGGGGACCATCGACATTCTATGATCTCCTTTCCCGTGACAAGCGTTATTGGTTCACCCCGGACCCCGCGGTCTGCCGAATTTAGATGTGCAAAGCGTATTAGTTTTTAATGTTATTTGGTTTTTGTAATTTGAAATTTAATCCTGGAGGATTCATATGCAACTTGGATACATAGGCTTAGGTAAAATGGGCAAGAACATGGCTATGAGGTTGGTGGAAAAAGGCCACGATCTAGTCGTATGGAATCGATCACTTGGCCCTGCGCAAGAATTAGTCGAAGTTGGAGCCCAGAGTGCTGCCACCATCGAAGAACTCATTCAAAAATTAACGGCACCTCGCACCCTCTGGGTGATGTTGCCCGCAGGTGACGCTACCGAGGCAATGTTGGGTGCACTAGCCGACCACCTTGAATCCGGTGACACGATTATTAATGGTGCAAATGAATTTTATCTGGAATCGAAACGGCATGCGCTGGAATGGCACGCTAAAGGTGTACATTTTCTGGATGCCGGAGTTTCGGGTGGGCCAGCTGGCGCCAAAAACGGAGCCTGTGTCATGGTTGGTGGTGAACAACATGCGTTTGACCGCCTCGAACAACTCTTTGCAGATATCGCGGCACCTGGAGCATACCAATTTTTCCCAGGAGCTGGTGCCGGTCATTTTGTCAAAATGGTTCACAATGGTATTGAATATGGCATGATGCAAGCGATTGCTGAAGGTTTCGATATTCTCAAACGCGCTGACTACAACCTAGATCTTGAAGCGGTTGCCCGGATCTATAACCATCGCAGTGTCATTGAGTCGCGCTTAGTTGGTTGGATGTTGTCGGGCTTGCAAGAATTTGGTCAAGATCTGACAAACGTTTCTGGTTCTGCTGGTTCCGGTGGAGCCGCCGGCATGACTCAGAGTGAGGCTAAATGGACCCTTGATGTGGCAATAGAACAGGCTACGCCAACACCAGTCATTCAGGCGTCAGTAGACGCTAGACTGCAATCTCAAAAAGAGCCCAATTTCCAAGGAAAAGTGATTAATGCTTTGCGCCACCAATTTGGCGGCCACGAGGTGAAGAAAAATCCTTAAGCTCGTCTTGAAGCTTTAGCAACCCACCAAACCGAGTTGACCACTAGGCCAAACAGAAGCGTAATCAAGACGAGTTCCCACGAAGTCAGTACCGCCAGCGCGTCGTGCACTACTCTTGAGGGTTGGGTAAACACGTGCCAAGAATTGGTGCGCATCACTCGGCCCATAATCACGCCAAACGAAACCAAAAAATTAAAGCCCACAAAAAATCGATTAGGGTAGCGCATAAACAGAATGCTCAATTTGTGCCTTAAGTATCTGGATTGCTTGAGCGCAGCGATCATCCCTCGCTCAAACTGGTCAATGCCTTTAACGTAGGTGTACACACCAATCAACGACAACACACCGAATTGAATAAGCAATAACGATTGCCCCCACTCCCCCACTCTGTTCCATTGAAAAAACAAGTGCTTCAAGTCTGTGAGCAAATAGACGGTGTTGGGCAAAAACAATATCCACAGCATCGCCCACCACGCTTTGTGAAGTGGCTTTGAAGCTTTCGAAAAATAGATGGCAAAGAGCCAACCCAGCATGGCCAAAAAAACATTCCAACTCATCCATATCATATTGTCGAAAAATAGTTGCATCTCGTTTTCACTCCATGCGTGCGGACGCCGTAACGTTGAATTCTAATCGTTCGCGAAAGCCACGCAGGTCATATTGTAGCCCACCTGTCAAGCAAAACTTGAGTAATGAGTAGTCCTATAGTATAATCTGCAGTGAATTCTAGAAATTTTTGGAGCAATCTTTCAGTAGCAAAAAGTTAATATATCGCTTGGCCTTGCGAGAGGAGCTTTTGTTGCACGCTCGCCGCACATACACATCTGGTGTGTCGCAAAGTGACAAGCACATGCCCATGAAAAACTCTTGCCTGGAGTCTTGGGGTAAAGCTTCTAGAATTCACTCAAAAAGACATGCGCCTCCTACACTCGCGTGTATTTTTAAGCGCTTTACCCCATAACTCCGTGCAGGAAAAAGAGATTTCTCAAGCCGAAGCATTTGCTGCTTCTGCCCAGGAAAACTCAATCCTAAACGGATGTACCGTTCCGAAGCTAAGTGTGTAAGACGGCCTAGCCGATCCGAAGCTCAATAGCGAAGGACGGAGCACGTTAATAAATCGGGAGCTATTTAAAAAAGCCAAGGGGCTTTGAGCGACGTCTTTAGGGACATGTTGTCATTCCCGTGAAAACGGGAATCCAGTCTCCTAGTAAGGGTTAAGTCACCAAGCGTTGCAGGGTGCGACGGGCAAAGAAGCCGATTGAGGTTTCTTTCTCCCTCGCACTCTGCGACTTGCGTTGTGCACATACCCCCGCCCTTTGGGCACAAGGAGAATTTTGAAATGAGGAAATATATTGTTTTTTTGATTGGGTTGTTGTTATTGTTGGCGATCATCGCCACGCAGGGAGTCGGTCCGATCGGGGCACAAGGAGAAGACCCAACGCCGAGTCCGACCCCCACGATCGTCCCTACGGACGAACCGTCGGGACACCTGACGTGCGACCGCTCGTCGGATTTTTATGACATCGGGCAGTGTCTGATCTGGTTATCCGGTAAAGGGATTAGTACCGCAGATCAGTGCTTCGCTCATCCAAACATGAGCGACGGGACCTGCTGCGGCGGTTTTCCCGAGGACCATCGGTGTATGGCGGCAACGTCCACAGCGACCATTCCGGCGACAGAACCACCCCCGGATCCGTCCCCATCACCGTCGCCCTCCCCCAGCCCCTTGCCGACAGGAACGTCGACTGCCACGGCCACGTTGACCCCGACCATGACGGTCACCCCTTCCCCGTCGCCCACCGGGACCTGGGAACCAACCCAGACCCCGACAACTGCAGCGACTGCCATGCCGACGGATGAGCCGAAGGACGATGGGACTGCCTCCCCCACGCCGACGATGGAACCGGTGAAAGACTTCACCGCCCCCCGCTCGGGTGGCGAAGAGAAACTGCCCATCTGGGCAAGAGTTCTATTCGCTATTCCCTGGATCCTGGTGGCCATCAAAGCCATCCAGGTGCTCAAAGCGAGATGGGAACGCGAAGACAGGAACAAATAGCATCCCGAGCCTCCGGAACCACCCGGAACCGGAGGCTAATACCTCCCACTTGTCGCCCGACAAATGGGAACAACTAGTCCTTTTTCCCGCCAGGGAGAAAGTAGCGGAAAGCCTTCCAAGGCTTTGTGACTAGCAAACGGGCTGGAATTGAATGATACCTTCTGGTATCACCAATTTCCTCCTGTTTCCGCTTCCGTAGTTTTGCGCTTGATGCGCAACTGATGAGATCAAGTTTTTGTTATCTGATAAAGAACACAGATCGAAACTACAAAATTACAGACTGTCATTCCCGTGAAAACGGGAATCCAGAAGTATTAGCCTAGATTCTGAAATAAATTCGGAATGACACACTGAGAAATTATGACCGAACTACAACCACTGCCATCTGAGGCAATGCCTCAAATTGAAACTCCTTTAAATCGAGGGAGAGCTGCGCGTGCTCTGGAACAGATCCAGGACAAAGCTCATTACCTTGGGCTTTCTGCTGTTGGCTTGCTTGCGCTTGTATTGCCAGGAGATATACCGAACAGGATTCCCGCAGTTCCTGATTATGTGCCACCAGCAGATAATCTGCATGCACTCGTACTTGAACCAACTGAATCACGAACATTCATTGAACCAGATACTCAAAGACCGCCTGTTGTGACATATGTCCCCCCTGTGAGAACACCACCACAAGCCACTGCAACTGCTGAAGCAACTCAAGCAGAAACAGCCACCAAAATTCCAGAATCAACTCCTGAAGTGTTTGATGCAACCAAAGCGTTTGTTGTTGAAGATTTGTCATTGTTGACAGGCTCAAGCATGAGCTTTACTTTGCCGGCTGAGATTACCAAATATCTTGGTTATGATCCTGGTCAAGAAACTACGCTTACCTTTTTGAATATCACTGAAAAACAAGTTTCAACAGATGTTCAGAGGCTTGTTGATGATATTGAAAACAATTCAAATTTAGCAATCGAGTTCGCCGGCACCGATGGCAGTATGGTTATCAATGCCCACTCGTTTTTCTATGGCAATTTTTTCCAAGAAGAACTCCCGTTTCATTGGATGGTCCGATCCGTGCAAAGTAATCCTGAAATCGCTCTGGGCTTAGAAATCCCGCTTAAGGGCACTGACCTAGATGGTAATGAAGTCAAAAGGATTGCAACAGTCACCCACATTTCTGAAGTGACCAAAAAAGCCTATGAAGGTGCATTTGGCCTGTTGAATCATATTGAAAGCAGTCCAGTTTACTTCGATCCTCAAAAGCTAGGTTTCGAGCCTGCTAATGGTGATTCAGTGCTATATTTCGTAGCCTGCTCAGGCGAGGAAACCCCTGACGGAGACAGAAGCCATAGAGTTATTTTTCGATTAGAAGTGAAGTAAGTTTTTACTAAAGAAGCCTCGAGCATATTCGATAAGTGTCAAAATGATCGAGCCACACGTGATCATGTTACAATGAGCTCACTATGAAACCTAAAAAAGTCAAATTATCTCAATACTATGCAGTCTTTCGAGAAGAAGCTGAAGGCGGTTATTCTGTGTGGATTCCTGCATTACCTGGCTGCGCCTCGCAAGGAGAGACATTTGATGAGGCTTTGGCTAATATTAAAGAGGCCTTAGACTTGTATTTGCAAGAAGAACCATCTCAGAATCTAGGCGAAGACGAATCTCAAACGAGGCAATTCTTACTTCCCATTACCGTCGCGCATGCCTAAGATACCCCAAGTTTCAGGAAAAGAAACCATCAAAGCTTTGAAAAAGATTGGCTTTGTAGTCGTTTCTCAATCGGGAAGCCATATTAAACTTCGGCGAATGTTGGAAAACAGAAGCACGACGCTTATTATTCCCAACCATAAACAACTCAAGAAAGGCACGCTGAAACAAGGCATCTTGCAAGCAATTCCCCTGACTGTTGAAGAATTTCAAAAATTATTGAAAAAATGAACTCTGTGAAGTAAATCAACTTCGATATGCTTTGTGGTGAAGTATTGCTTCCATTCAGCACCGAGATGTGTGTGAAAACGAAGTAGCTCAAGCGTTGGCCTATTCAGCCATGATACATGCTGAGATCAACCACCAACGGTCGTATCTTGTCAGATTCTAAAATATAGACTACTACTTGTCCGTGACTTCATACCCAAGAGCAATGATTTTGTCGCGCAGCGCATCAGCTTGTGCATAGTTGCCCGCTTTTCGAAGCATTTGCCTCTGATCTAATAATGTCTGCACTTCTTCAGGCATTTCTTTGTCGGTTGTTGTTACATCCATGAGATTCAATCCCAAAACTGAGTCAAATTCGGTAATTAAGAATCGTTTTTGCTCCCCGCTTAAATCACTGCTTCGCCCCACTTCCCAAAGAAGCGCCAGCGCCTGTGCAGTGTTAAGATCATCAGCAAGAGCTGATTTAAATTGTTCCTGGTATTCTTGAAATGTGTCCGACTCAAAATCGGAATTGCTTTTGTTATTTGTGATTTTAATTTTGGAGCTTACTGCGCGCAATCTTTTAAGCGCTTGGGCTGCAGCACTCAAAGATTCAAACGTAAAATTAAGTTCTTTGCGATAGTGCGTTTGCAAGTATAAATAACGAAGTGCTAAAGGCTCAATTTCTTTGGCTTTGACGTCGTCGACGGTGTAGAGATTCCCCAAACTCTTGCTCATTTTTTGGCCATCGACCAGCAAGAAATTGTGATGCATCCAGAGTTTTACGAACGGTTTTTTGCCTGTTGCCGCCTCACTCTGCGCAATTTCATTGGGGTGATGCGTTTCAATGTGATCAATCCCCCCAGTATGAATGTCGAATTGTTCGCCCAAATATTTCATGCTCATGGCTGAGCATTCAATGTGCCATCCCGGAAACCCCGTGCCCCACGGACTCTCCCACTCCATTTGCCGCTTCTCTGAGGGGTCAGAAAATTTCCATAGCGCAAAGTCAGTGCTATTGCGCTTTGATTGATTAAATTCGACTCTCGCCCCCGCTTTGACTTGATCCAAATTACTTAAAGACCCGTATTCAGGAAATTTGGCCGTGTCAAAATAAACTCCATCTTCGATTTGGTAGGTGAAGCCTTTTTCCTCCAGTGTTTTAATTAATTGAATTTGCTTGTTGATGTGATCAGTTGCTTTGCACACCGTGTTGGGCCGAACCACATTGAGCTGGTCAGTCGAATCAAAAAACTGTTGGGTGAATTTTTCTGCCACATCCCACACACTCAAGCCATGTTTGCGCGCACCCTTTTCCATTTTATCTTCACCTTCGTCAGCGTCGGAGACCAAATGCCCAACATCAGTAATGTTCATGACGTGCTCAACTTTATACCCGAAATATTTGAGGGTTCTCACGAGCACATCGTCACCGACATATTTACGCATGTGACCAATGTGGGCATTGTCGTAGACCGTCGGTCCACAGCTATACAAACCTATTTTGTTATTCTCTATGGGCACAACTTCTTCAATTTGACGTGATAGCGTATTAAATAGTTTCATAGCAATTGTCCTGTCTTTTGTTAAATGGCAAACTCGATAAATTTCGGTTTAGTTGGCTTTGCGCTCTGCGCTAACGTGTAATACTCGTGCTTCCCAAATAATACCATCACCAGCCACAACGGCATCGACTGAGATTTGCCTACTCCCTGACTTTGATGGGCAATAATTGCTTGATATTTCCTAAAAACTTGTACGGGATTGAGGGCCAAGTGATGAGATGGTTCGGGTGCAGCATCAAACATTTCGGGATGATACATTCTATTTTTTGGTAAGCCCTCATACGCCGGCCACAATAATCTTGGAGCATTTTTAGATTTATTCTTGTTAAGTTCATACGCGACAAGAGAAATCTCATGCGAAAGCACCACGTGATCCGGATGGCCAGTGATGCCCGTTGGGTCGTAGGTAACAATAATTCCTGGCTGGAATGATTCAATTTCTTGCTTTACCATATCTCGCCAAGGCAGCTTGGTGTCTTTTAATCTGCCATCTGGAAAGGCATGCGCCTCGCACTCACCTACGCCGAGTTTTTTCATAGCGAGCTCAAATTCAATTTTTCTAATTTCTTTGAGGCTTCTGCCTTTGCCGTTTATGTGCATTTTTCCGGCCTCTCCATGGGTCAGACTCACCACCCGAACAAGCCACTTTTTTGCCAGTGCGGCTTGAATCAGGCCCGCTGACATAACCGATTCATCATCTGGGTGCGGGAAAATAACAAGTAGTTTTTTGTTTTTCGTGTTGTTTAATAAAGTTTGTATGTTTTGCATGTTGTAAAGCCTTTTTTTGGTAATAAAAAACCCCTCGTTTGAGGGGTGAATGTGTAGTGTTATTTTAGCTATTCATTTGGTTCATCGCAGCCACAATTCCCCCCACATGGGCACGAACCCTCGCCGCAACAACAAATGATTTGTAAGATAAGTTTCATAGTAAGGTGATTCTATCGCCTATTCAGATTGAAGGCAAGCTCGAAAGGTGCCTGATGAAATTTCTAATTTCGAATTACACTAATTGACCTAAACACTTTGGCATTAGAGCAATTAGATAAATTAGACATTAATGAAACTCACTCTCTTATCCACTTATCTGCTTGCCTTGCTCTTTGCTTCCAAGCTGCCCCGCCAACTGCGCTTGTTTTTGCAAGTCAGCACTGCGCCGCTCGATTTGAACAATTTTATCGTTCTGCTCCTGCTGTTCTTCTTGTTTTTCCTCTTGTTGCTTTTGTGCTTCTTCTTGTTGCGATTTAGCTTTGTAATAATCTTCTTCTTCTTTGAGTTTTTGACGATGAAAAGAGATAAGTTCATTCGTCTTTTGTTGTTCTTCCATCGCTTTTTGCACATACTGCTGTTGCTTTTGGGGATCATCGGTTTGTTGTTGGGCTTGCTGAGTCAAATCTTCAACACTTCCTTCAGCGGGCTTAGTGGAAGAAGAGCCTCCCAATATGGCTTCGAGGATTTTTTTTGGCTCACTTACCAGAGCTTGAGCTGTCTGGCCAGCAGTAGAAGCAATGCCTTCAACAAATTCGTCGCGCATTTGACCGAGTGGATTGGTGGAAACTGGTTTATCACCCATAACAAGGGCAAGCGTAGCAAGCAAACACAAAGATTGCAATCAATGCTAAGTTCAATCTCTCAACCAAACCGAAACAACCGGCCAAGGAATGTGACGAAAGCCTTTTTTTCTTAAAGCATCAGATAAAACAACTTCATCAAAATTCAAATGGAATGGATGTCTGCCGCCATGGTCGTTGCCGAATTCTGAGCGGTGAACAAACAATTTTGTCTTATCAGAGAGCCTATCAACAACCCAAAGCGGATCTACCATATGCTCGAGAACATCTATTGCCCAAAACATATCTGCATCGGGAAGTGTGTTTATTTTTTCAACATCTATCAGTGGAACTAATAACCCTCTATTGCGTAAACGCCATTGTAAAAATTTTGTCGACGGACAGGCGTAATCAATAAATGTGACATCAAAACCTCTCTCTACCAGTTCGAGACCTTCGCAGCCAACTCCACAACCATAATCAATCACTGACTGTATTCCAAATCTACTTCGAAATTCATCAAAATATGGCACGAAGTTGTGCTTATCACCGCTATCATGCCAAATTATTAAATTGTAGAGATATTGATCAGCATGTTTGTAAAATGACGCGATTTCTTTTTCGTTAATTGGCTGTTCTTTATGCCATTTTGCTGCCATTGACCAAGAGGAATCAAAATATTGCTCAAAACTTGAGCCAAGATACATTTTTAATTCCTTGAGTCCTTGTTTTTTTTCAGCCGCATCCCAGCGGACTTTATTCCATACTGACCAACAAGACATGCAATTATTGAGGTGGTTTTTGTACTTGAGCGATGTTGATTCGGATAAATGACTCTTATTATGCAAGTAAAAAACCAGCTCATCGATGGTCAAATGTTTTTGACTTTTTTGATGCAACTGACTGATAGGTTTCGTTAAGGAGTTAGTTTTTAGCGTTAAAGTCATCATCTGCTTCCATCTCGCGCTCGATCAAGTCTCTCAAAAAAACTGCCCTTGGAATCTTTTTTTCTTTTGAAATCCAATCCAAATAGTTTTGATGTTTGGGAGATATAAAGAAATTAAATCGAGTATCCATTTGATCTTGAGAATAATCCAAAGCATCACTTAATCGATCCTTTAAATTATCAACCTCATATTCGACTACTTGCAGTTTATCGTTCTCAATTCCTAAAGCAAAATATGGCTCATTGCCTTTTAGGTAAAGCGCAATGACCGGTTTTCCTGTTTCCAGCGCTTTGTGCAAAACATATCCCATGGATAAACTGTGAATTGAAACTTCTAAAATTACTACATCTGAACTTTTAATGAGATGCATTGCTTTTTCATAAAGTCTAACTTGGTCTTCATGAGCACCGTCATACAAATTTTCTTCATCAACTTCGAACAGAAATTCATCTAAATGCGTGTGTCCTAAATCCGTAATTTTTTCAAAAATTTGCTTATACTGAACCGGGTACTGGTTTTTTCCTCTTGCTGAAGCAGTGAAGTACACTTTCATAATCTAAAACTCCCCTCTTCCCTCAAGTGCTCTTGAGAGTGTAATTTCATCAGCGTATTCAACATCTCCACCCACGGGCAATCCGCGCCCAAGCCTTGTAATTTTTGGCTTATGCGGAATGTCTGCTTGGTCGATTAACTTACTTATATACATGGCCGTTGCCTCACCTTCCATGGTGGGGTTGGTGGCCATAATAATTTCACGAATTGTACCACTTGAGAGGCGCGGGATCAATTCGTTAATATAGAGTTCATTGGGTCCAATATTGTTGAGGGGTTGAATCGAGCCATGGAGCACGTGATAGAGCCCATCATAGGCACTCGAGCGCTCGATGGCCAATGCGTCCAAGGGTTGCTCCACGATGCATATCACACTCTGATTACGCCTGGAATCAGCGCACACCGAACACGGATCAGTCTCATCGACTAATTTGCATGTGGAACAAAGTTTTGTGTCCTTTTTGAGGTTAGAAAAAGCGCTCGCATACCGATCCAATTCATGTTGTGGATTATGCAGCAAATAGAATGTTAAACGTTGAGCTGATTTGGGACCAATACCGGGTAATTTTTCGAGTTGTTCGGAAAGATTTCGAATTGCTTTGGGAAGACGCATATATTGTGTAGTATTACACCAAATATAAGACTGAAGCGAAAGAGGAGGAACTATATACTCGCCGCGCTGACTCGAATGTTCCTAAAATTACAAGTTACAAACATCAAATATCAAAAAATTTGCTCACGCAATTTTAAAAAGCTTCAAGTTCATTCAAAACTATGCAGTTTATTTGATTTTTGTAATTTGATAATTGTGTTTTATCAAAAATGTGTCATTTAGACATTTTTACTAATTTTGTCCCTCATTTTCTCTCGATCAGCTTCCTCAAATCCACCCACGACGGTAATTGGCGCTTTGATGGGCGGATAGGGATCATAACCCTCAACCGTCACGTCTTCGTACGTAAATGCATCGATTGATTTTACCTTTGGGTTCAGTTTGAGCGTGGGGAAAGGTCGCGGAACCCGACTTAATTGCTCTTTGACTTGCTCAATATGGTTTTCATAAATATGCGCGTCACCAAACGTGTGTACAAACCATCCTGGCTTGTAACCCAAGACTTGCGCCAACATACAAGTTAGCAGCGCATACGAAGCAATGTTGAACGGGACTCCCAAAAACATATCGGCACTACGTTGATAAAGTTGCAAACTAAGTGTTCCTTCTTCTTTAGAGATATTGACATGGAAAAAGGTGTGGCAGGGTGCGATTACCATACTTTCACCCGGTTTTGCCATTTCATAAATGTAAGCCGGGTTCCATGCCGAAACAATATAGTGTTTCTTTTGAGGCTTCAGGGCAATTTTTTCTATAACCCAGGCAAGTTGGTCAATAGTGCGACCATCACCAGTGGGCCAATTGCGCCACTGGGCTCCATAGACCGGGCCAATCTCCCCCCACTTTTTAGCGAAATCGTCGTCCTCTTGAATCTTTTTGGTAAATTCTTTCAGGGTTAATTCCGGCAATTTTCCATCGCTCGTCGTTCGTCGCCCGCTTCTTGCATCTTCATAATTCTTAAATCCCCAATCATCCCAAATATGCACCCCGTTTCGGGTGAGATATGAAACATTGGTGCTGCCAGAAATAAACCAAATGAGTTCGTGGATGATGCCTTTTAAGAAAACTTTTTTGGTGGTAAGCAGTGGAAAACCTTGAGACAAATCAAATCGCATTTGCGCCCCAAAAACACTTTTCAAGCTAACGCCGGTTGAGTGAGAGATTTTTGTCACTCCATGATCGAGGATGTGCTGCAAAAGATTTAGGTATTGATATTCCGGATGATCGTTTTTGGATGTTGTCGATTTCGTCATGGCAATACCTTTCATTTTTTTTAAACTTTTTTTCTTAGAAAATCTTACCCACTATAGCACAAAGCCACTGAATAGCTCACGATAGTTTTCGGAATCTTTGTACAACTTTTTGTTGTAGAAAGG
>CAYYKL010000006.1:0-47720 GCA_964441155.1 uncultured Pseudomonadales bacterium | reverse complement strand
AACCTGCGCCATCTCGACAAACTGAAAGACGAATTCGTCTATATCGCCACGCATGAATTGAAAAACCCCGTCACCGCCATGCGCGGGTATTTATCACTCATTAATGAAGGCCTCTATGGCGAAGTGCCTAAAAAACTCAAAGATCCCTTGACACAACTCAACGCCAGCAACCAACAACTCGTCACCTTGGTCAATGATTTATTGCAAATTGCCCGCTCAGAAGCCAAGTCGATCACCATTCACACCGAAGTTGTGGATGTCTGCTCGATTATCCAGGCGGTAATCGGCACGCTCAAACCCTTGGCTGATCAGAAAAAAATAAAACTTGCCCACCATTGCCTCACTAAGCAGCTATTTGTGAAAGCTGATCCAGACAAGCTTCGCGAGATCTTTAATAACTTGGTCTCTAACGCTATCAAATACTCCGAAAACGGCACCATTTCGGTTTACCACATCATTGAGCAAGGCATGGTGGTGACTCACGTTAAAGACCAAGGCTATGGCATCGCCGAAAAAGACCAAAAGAAGTTGTTTACTCGGTTTTATCGCGTTGAGGAGCAAGTGGCCAAAGGCATTCCTGGCACCGGCTTGGGTCTGTTTATCGTTAAACAATTGATCGAAAAAATGGGCGGGCGCATCTGGTTTACCTCAAAACCGGGTACGGGCACCACGTTTAGCTTCTCACTCCCTCAAGGCTAAACAAAAAGCGAGACCTATTACAGACCTCGCTTCTCTTAATAACTTTTATTTTTGCTTATCTTTATTGAACTAAAGCCGTATCAATTGCCTGCTTGAACGAGGCAAAAGGCTGAGCTCCAACGAGCTTAGCGCCGTTTATAAAGAATGTTGGTGTACCCGATGCACCCATTTGAGCTGCCAAGGCCAAATCATCGGCAATATCCTGTCGATATTTGCCTGAGTCATAACAACTAGCAAAATTGCCCGCATTTAAGCCAACGGTCCCTGCAATTTTCGCGAATTCCGCTTTAGGATCTGGCAATTCACTCCAAGCCGCTTGAGATCGAAACAGCTCGTCATGCATTTCGAAGTATTTATTTTGATCAGCCGCACAGCGAGCAGCTAAGGCTGCATTCTCAGCATTGGCGTGGAAGCTTAATGGCAAGTCACGGGAAATATATCTGACTTTGCCCGTATCGACATATTCACTCATGATTTGGCCATAACTATCTTCAAAAAAGCGCGAGCAAAAAGGACACTGAAAGTCGGTAAACTCAACAATGGTAACTGGCGCATCTTTTTCGCCTTTGACAAATTTTGCATTAGCAGTGACGGTGTTCCATTCATCTTCGGTGAGCTGCATTTTTTCTTCGGTGGGGGCAACCGCATTGGGGTCAGCAGGAGCTGCTTGATTTAAGGCAGTGCCACCATTTTTTTCATAGACACTTACTTTGCCATAAAGTAACCCGACAGCAAACGCACACAGTGTCAGGGCAACGACCTGCACGGCAATGATTTTATCTTTGACCGTCCAGCCAGTGGAAACTGGCATCACCACCGGCTCGGGTTTGACTTCTTTAGCAGTCGCGCTCGAGCGACTGGTTTTTTTGGTTGTTGGCATGAGTGTTACTCCTTTATGTTTTTTAGCTAGTAAGTATGTATCTAGTTCAAGTCACTATACTGATAGTGGCAGGCAACTTCAAGCTGCGGAATTTATGCGCTTTCGTTGCGCTCTAACCACCACTGCGCATCCAGTGCCGTCATCACCCCAAAACCAGCCGCTGTCATTGCCTGGCGATAGCGAAAGTCCACGCAATCTCCCGCCGCAAAAATTCCCTCCACTGAGGTTGCGCTCGGGTACTCAATTAATCCCGAGCTAGCAACATGAGCTGAAGCCTGATCCAATCCTTGTTGACTCAACCCCAAGCGAGTTACGATATATCCTTGTTTATCCAATTCGATAGAACTACCGAGCAAGAATGCTGTTGCCGGGTCATGACCGATGGCTAAAAAGAATCCATCAATGGTTGCATTCGATTCTTGGTTGGTTGTCAGGTTTTTTAGCTGCACATTGGTGACTTTGACACCATCACCCTTGACTTCAGTGGCACTCGTGTTCCAGACAATGGTCACTTTTTTTTGTGAGCGCACTCGTTCTTGCATGATTTTACTGGCCCGCAAGCTATCAGTGCGAACAAGCATCATAATCTCTTTGGCAAATTTAGTCAGCGCCAACACGTCTTCGCAAGCCGCGTCACCACCTCCAACCACTATGACGTTTTTGTCTCGATAAAATGGAGCATCGCATACGGCGCACGTAGCCACTCCACGACCCAAATACTCCCGCTCGCCAGGAATGGAAAGCATGCGCGACTGCGCCCCCGTTGCAATCACTACACTTCTTGCCATGAGTTGCTGGGAGTTTGTAGTGATGACAAATGGTCGAGCTGAGGTATCAATGGCTTGAACCATATCCCCTAGGATTGTGGTGCCGAAACTTTGGGCTTGCTCACGCATGGCGCTCATGAGGTCTGGTCCCATAATCCCTCGCGCAAACCCTAAGTAGTTTTCCACTGTGGTCGTGTACATGAGTTGCCCACCCACATGCTCTCCTGAGAGCAACACTGGCTCTAATCCCGCTCGAGCAGCATACGTGGCCGCAGCATAACCTGCCGGCCCAGATCCAATAATGACTACATCATGCGTTGGAATATTCATATTAGGATGTATGACTAGACTCCTGCCGCCGAAAGCATGCTGCGGTATCCGGCCTCACCGGGAAAACCAATTTTTCGATCAACTTCTTGCCCGTTTTTATAGATAATCACCGTCGGAATACTCATAACCCCGTATTTGCCCGCTAATTCATTGTTAGCATCAACATCAACTTTTACGATCAATGCTTTGTCACTAAATTCTTCAGCCAGCTGATCGATGATGGGTGCTGCCATCTTGCACGGCCCACACCATTCGGCATAAAAATCCACCATCACCGGCTTATCACTTTGCAAAACTTTTGCATCAAATTCATCTTGATTAATATGTGCGGCACCCATGATGTGTACCCTCCTAACTAACTAATTTTAACTAAATGCTCAATGACTTTTTTAATCTCCGCTTGAGTAGCTGAGTCTTTACCACACTTGACTGCCACCTCGGTCAACATAACCTCGGCTACGCGCTTTAAGGCCGAGCGTGCTGCTGCAATTTGCTGCACAATCGCTTCGCATTCACGCTTGGTCTCGTACATTTTTTTTATACCTCGAACTTGTCCCTCAATTCGGTTTAATGAGGCTACGACCTGATCAATGGGGGGGTTTGCTGCCATGAATCTAATATACGGGTAGGGAGTATTATCGTCAAGTCTTAAAATCGAATCGAGCGCTTTAATCCGCGAGCCGTTTCCCGCTCAATATCTCGACGCTTCAGCGCTTCTCGCTTTTCATAGAGTTTTTTGCCTCGAGCCAGTGCCAATTCTAGCTTATAGCGATTGCGTTTCATATACAATTTTATGGGCACAAGCGTCATACGCTTGCGATCAAGTTCAATTGTCAACTTGGCCAACTCTCGCTTGTGCAACAAAAGCTTGCGCGAGCGCTTGGGGTCAACCGGATTGTCATCGCTTGAGAATGAATACGCTTGAATCGTTGCATTCACGAGATATGCTTCACCGTGCAAAATTTTCACAAAGCTATCTTTCAAGTGTCCTCGACCCAAGCGCAATGATTTTACTTCCCAACCATCAAGCACCACACCAGCCTCGAGGCGATCGAGCAACAGATATTCATGACTAGCTGATTTGTTATAAATAGTCGAGGATTTCATAGTGAGTTTCGTATTATAGCGCGGTCAAGTAACGGGAAGGGCGTTTCAATTAATTTCGCGGTACCAAAAACAACTCCTTGCCCGAAAGAATAAATAGTTCATCGGTGGCATCGCTATACGTCAAATCCTGCACCACTAATTGGCTATCTAAGCTGTAGGTGCGTGACAATTTGCCGCTTTTAGTTATTTCCACAATTCGATGCTCTGTAGCATCGTGGACAAACAAGAGATCGTCTTCGAGAGCAACTGCCAAGTGAGTTGCTGAATTAAGGGGCATATCCATTGCTTCAAGCGAAAATCCAGCTCTAAGTCCCTGGCGCAGACGCACAATCTGCCCATCCTCGTGCAATACCCAAACGTCACCATCAATCGCCATGTCAATTGCATCGGTATCTACTAATCTTTGATCTTTAAGCCATGCCTGAGCTTCCCCCACACCTTGACTTAATGCCGGGTATTTCCAAATGGTGGGGGTGCCAGCATCAAGTGCATACACATTTCCCAACCAAAAAGCGGTAGCATTGATTGATTTGCCTGCATCTTCACTGGTTAAAAAAGCAGTTGTTTTTTGGGTGGCGCTAATTTCTAAGAGCCGATTACGACTAACCACCACCAATCTTGTGCCCTGGGCTGCCAAATGAGTGCCTCCGCGCAAATCTGGGCTCCCGGCTACCACCTGAGCCTCTTTGCTTGTGACATCAATGCCATAAATAAATCCGCCCGCTTGATCGAGAACAAACAGTTGATCTCCGGCAAATGCGACCTCACTGCCTTGGGCTCCGCTTTTTATAAGCGTTAAATCATGCCAAGGTGACAATGATGTTGCTTGACTAATGCCAATTACTTCAGTCGTGGCAAGAATTAAAGTTTTTTCTAGCGCGTCCAAACGAGGTTTATAGGTAGGCTCCAATACATAGGCAGTTTTCCCTTGCTCAAAAAGTTCTTGAGAAATTTTGACCAGACGCTTGGCTTCTAATGGATTGGCATCGCGAATCGCATACGCTTGCGCGATCTGCGCCTCAAGAGGGCTCACAAATGCACTGAATTCCTCTGCTTTTTGGCGCTTGAGTCGTTGCTGGCTCCCTAAATATATCGACACCATAAGCAGGGCAAGCAAAAGCATGCCCACCGATAAACTCACCTTGCTCACGCGATGCTTTGGTCCTTTTAACCGGGGATAGTGAGGCATCAACCGCTGTTTAGCATGAGTTAACCAAAATGGGCGATGTTGATGCTCCACTCCTTGGGGCTCATACGCAGCATGACTTGCAATTGCTTCACCTAATGCACCCACATACCAGGGGGCGCCTTTTGCCTGCATTGCATTTTCGATATGGCGCTTGCTGTGATCAAAACTAAAGTCGGCTAAAAATGACCATCCAGTAACTTGAAGTGTCGCCAGCAAAGATGAGCTCGATATGAGAAATCTGTCTTGGGCGGCTATGGCGCCGACACTAACGCTGAAATGCCCCACATGTGAATCACACAGCAAGCCCGTCTGACCCACACGCTGCATTACTACACCCGAGCCATTACTGGCAAAAAAAGTCGAGACATCTTGATCAATCAGCATGCCGGCAATTTCTAAAGCGGGGTGAAGTCGTTGCATGACTTCAAGCCAGACTTGGACAGACTGCTGACCACCTAACAATGAGGCAAGCGCGTGCTTGACTGCATCGTGATGTTGACCGAACTCTAACGACGACATCGATAGTGTTTGTTGGGGTGCCACAATCATGAGCAATCGCTTGCCCATATGCGTAGCAAACGTCGCCCCCTCTGGTGCGGTTAGTATCGGCGACCAAGAGACATCATGAGGCATTACACACACTGGAGCGAGACGCAGAGCCACCATGCTTCTACAATACCAGAAGCGCCCCTAGAAGTGCTAACAAAGAGAAAAGCATAAACAGAAATCCAAAGGTTTTAAGGGGTAAATCAAGCTGGCCGTTAAGGGTGGCTACCATGGTGCGAATCTGACTCCAAACGACAATGCTAAAAAGAAAATAAAGCAAAAAGGCCACCACAAACATGCCTTTTAACACCAGAAAAAGAGAACCTTGAGTAAACAATGGTGTAATATCTGGACCGAACGGTTCCATCAACGCACCCTCCCCTCAATTTTTTCTTGTTCTTCAGCTAGTATCATTTCGTTTAAGAACTTAGCTACTTCTTGAGGTTGAGGCACCATTTCAAATTGGATTTCCGGCACTTCGCCCGCCGTTTGGATAAATACATTGCCGAAATTAAAGATACCTTGAATTGCTCCAGTCACTTTAACCGTCACATCTTGAATATGCTCAATTTTGGCGGAGGAAATATTTCGATATAAAAGGTTTAAAAAATCCACATCGATAATCCGCTCATCGGTAATGATGTAGACATTAAAGTACCAGCTCAAAAACTTTTCAATCACAAAGGCAAGTACGAGCAAATACCACAACACTAGGGAAAGAAACTGATATATGGGAGGCAAAAAGGTTATAAGCGGCACATAGTCGAGCATCAGTGGGCCTAAAATCATGGCCAGAGCTGTGAGAATCCAGGGAATCGTGGTGATAAGGTGTCGACGTAATAACAACAATGCTTCTTCTTGTTCTTCTTGAACTTGTAAATGAATGGGAGGTTTAACGGCAAATGCCGCAAACGGATTGAGGTTGGGTCGGTGCTTTTTAAGCATGCTGCTTAAGTCGTGATGGGTGGTGTGCGTTTCTGAAGTTTTGGCGGAAGTGGATTTGGCTGCGTTTGTATTCTTTGCAACAAAAATATCTGGCATATATAGTGCTTATTGTATCATGGGCGTAGCTAACACATGTTTGTGCACGAGCTGCTCAAAACTATCGGGTGGCAACTTGTTAATAAGTGATGTGAACCCAAAATCAGCCAGGGTTTTGGCAGCCAAGCGGTAGTTATATTGACTCACCGCAGCTGCATCCCAATCTACTTCCAAGGGCAACGTGGTGTTAATTGCTGCCAGCTGTTGACTCAAGCGGGCATCGCCCTTATACAATTCCAGTTTAGCTGCAACTCCTTTAGCTAACGAAGGATGCTTGGCTTCAAGTGCAGCGTAAACACCCTCAAGGGTGAAAAATTCCTGCAATAACTTGATAGCGGTTTTTGGTCCAATCCCTCGCACCCCTGGGATATTATCTGAGGCGTCTCCGGCCATAGATTTATAGTCAATAATTTGCGTTGGATTAAGGCCATATTTTGTCATGACTGCCGCCTCGTTAAAAGTGATTGCTGGCTTTGCGCCATTGCCAGATTTATACACGGACACCGATCCACCCACGCTCGTTTTATCGATAACCAACTGCAGCGAATCCATGTCATGGGTCATAATGAGCGAATGAGCTCGATGCTTTACATCGTAAGCTGCTTTGGTAGCCAACGTGCCGATGACATCATCTGCCTCGTACCCACTTAGCGTAAAAATCGGTAAATTTAGGGCTTCAACCAGCTCGGTCACCAAACTTTCCTGTTGTTTCAACTCGTCTGGCATTTTTTCTCGATGAGCTTTGTAGGCGGGATATGTCTCGTGCCGCCAAGTTTTGCCAATATCAAACGAGACAATGACGTGTGTAGGTTGACACAACTCCAGTGTTGATAACAACATGCGGGTAAATCCATAGGCGGCATTTACCAGTTGGCCAGATCGGTTGGTAAGTGTCGGTGGGAAGGCAAAAAAAGCTCGATACAGGAGCGCGTGACCATCAACCAACAACAGCATGGATGATTGATTCATCGAAATGTCTCAGGCGAAGGTGGAGTGGTAGCATCCTCGATCATAAACGCGTTTTGTTTTTCCAGGCGGTTGAGTTGTTTTTCTAAGATATCAAAACGCTCAAATATCTTGCGATAATAATATCGATTGGCTTGATCGCTCATTACCATGGTCACCATACCCACAAGCATACCAAAGGCTAACACCCCAATCATTTGTAGTGACATCCCCAAGATTCGGCCCCAAGTACTTACCGGAAACGTGTCGCCATAGCCAACTCCGGTCACCGTAGTTACCGTCCACCAAACTCCATCAAAAACTGTGTGAATGTTTGCTCGCTGCTCACGCTGCTCAACCGGCACAATCACCATGGAAATAATCAGACTATATAAAATGAGACCAAAGAAAAGCAGGCGAATGCGGCGTTGTTGGGCTAAATGTTTCGCTAAACGGGTCATGCATTCATTGTAACACTCGAGCCCGTTAGCGCACTTTGAGGTTTGCGGGCATAACTGGCTTAGCCTTAGGCTGATCCATCAGGGCTTCGAATTCGTCCTGATCTAAAGACTCATGCGTCAAAAGTGCTTGAGCCACTTTGTCCAAAGATTTGCGATGCTTGGTGATGAGTGTCTCTGCCTGTTTTTGCGCATCTTGAATAAGCTTGGCAATCTCTTCATCGACCAACGCTTGCTTCGCTTCAGATAATCGCGATGGTTCCATGGCAGCTCTACCCCAAGTGGTCATGTCATACTGAGGTCCCAAATTAACAGGTCCCAACTTTTCGCTCATGCCATAATCCACAACCATCGCACGGGCGACTTTAGTGGCTCGGTCAATATCACTCGACGCACCACCAGTCAATTCATTAAAGACAATTTTTTCAGCGGTTCGACCACCCAACAACACCACAATATCCTCAAGCAATTCGCTTTTGGTTTGTTGGTACTTGTCCTGCTCAGGAGGGGTTAAGGTGTAACCCAAAGCCATGCCTCGCGACACAATCGAAACGCGATGGACTGGATCAGCATGAGGTAGCAAGTGTGCAGTCACCGCATGTCCGGCTTCGTGATAGGCCGTCATGGAGCGCTCATAATCATCCTGCAAACGCTTCTTTTCTGGACCCAGTTTCACCTTCATGGCTGCTTCTTCCACATCACTCCACTTAATTTTGTCTCTGCCTTCTCGAGCCGCTTGAATGGCGGCTTCGTTGAGCATGTTTTCGAGATCTGCCCCAGAAAAACCAACGGTGCGCTTGGCAGCTCGATCCCAATTCACTTCGGCTTCAAAGGGCTTGTTGGCTGCATGGATAAGCAAAATTCGCTTGCGCTCCTCAATATCGGGTAGGGTAACCATCACTCGGCGATCGAATCGTCCTGGTCGAGTTAGCGCGGGGTCCAACAAATCGCCGCGGTTAGTGGCAGCCAAGACAATCACGTTGTCATTCGGGGTAAAGCCATCCATTTCAACCAAGATTTGATTCAGCGTTTGCTCGCGCTCATCGTGTCCGCCAGCAGTTCCAAGACCGCGCATACGGCCGATGGCATCAATTTCGTCGATGAAAATGATCGAGGGTGAATTGCGCTTGGCAGTTTTAAACAGGTCCCGCACGCGCGAAGCTCCCACACCAACCAGCATTTCCATAAATTCACTACCAGCCATAGAGAAAAAGGGCGCGTTAGCCTCCCCTGCCACTGCTCGAGCCAACAACGTTTTGCCCGTGCCGGATGGACCTACCAAGAGTGCGCCTCGAGGAGTACGAGCGCCGAGTTTATGGTATTTTTTAGGATGCTTTAAAAAGTCAACGATTTCTTCGAGTTCTTTCTTGGCTTCTTGCATGCCACCTACATCTTTAAACTTGACATCCTGCTTGCCTTTGGCAAAAAGCTTGGCTTTTGACCGGCCAAAACCCATGATCCCGTCTTGTGATCCTCGGGCCTGACGGAAAATAAATAGGAGGATTCCACCCATAACCACAATCGGTAAGATTGTACCCAAAAGCAATTCGATAATCACTTGATTGGTTGAGGCATCTTTGACTTCAATTGCAATATCTTTATTGGACAACAATTCAACGCCTAGAATATCCACAATCGTGGCCGAAGCTTCTTTGGTCGACTGTTTAACCGTGCCATCTCGATAACTAATGGTTATTTGGTTGGCACCTTCAATAGTCAGTTTTTGCACTTTGCCATCACGCACCTCTTGCACCATTTGCGAGAGAGAGACGCTTTGCGATTGCTTGAAGTTGCCATACGAACCCAAGAGTGTGAAGGCGAAAAAGACGATAAGAATTCCCCAAATTGCCATTTTTTTCGGAGTCAATTCCATTTTTAATTCCATCTGTTTACCATTTCGATTGACGGGAGGCAGTGTGGGTGGAGTAACTTTTTTGGCCATGATTAATTAGCTTTCTACTTTTATAGACTGCCAATTGTAATCGACGTGAAGGCAAATTTCCAGTGCACGACAGTAAATGGTGCGTAAAAATGCGCTAGATAATTGGTGTGCCATTGACAACGGGAGCAATGGGAGACAGCAACACACAACCGTGAGCACCCTCTTCTGTCTCAGGGGCAGCCGCCAACAGCATGCCCTGACTTTGCTCGCTCATCATAGCGCGTGGCTCGAGGTTAACAAGATAGGGCAATTGCTTACCAATAAGATCTTCAACCGCATAAAAGCTTTGAATGCCTGAAAAAACGATCTTGCGGCCAATCTCCTCGCCAAAATCCACCACCTGGCGAATCAATTTGTTCGAACCCTCGGGAATCGAGGCTTCAACCACTTTGCCGATGCGGATTTCTAATTTGGCAAAGTCATCGATTGTTATCGTTGGTTTCATATGAGGCTCCATATTCTTATGTTTTTATTGATTTAATGAGTTTTTTCGAACAAGTCAACTAAGCTAATCCCATTTTCTGCCTGACTTCATTAACCGTTTCCATCGCCACTGCTCGAGCTTTCTGTGCCCCTTCAGCAATGACCCGGTCCAGGTAGTCTGGCTGCGCTTCCAGCTCTTTGCGCTTTAGTTGAATCGGCTCAAGCTCCCTGAAGATAGCTTCCGCCAACTCAGATTTAATTTCACCGTATTTAACTCCAGAACTTGTCATTTTATTATCAATCTCCTGAGATCTTTCACTCATAAATAACTTTACAAGAGTCATTAATGAATTAACTCCGAAAAGGATCTCTCCAGAATCAGGATCGACATACTCGTTTTTTGAGGTTGTACTATTAGCTTCTTTTGTTTCATTCAGGGAAAGCGTTGGGGGATTAATTATCACGTTTTTATTTATCGCTTTACCTGAGCTGTTAGTTGGAATAGAAGCAATTTTCTTCTTTATCTCCTCTAGCGAATCCGACAGATTAATGTAACTCCCCTCAATCGTTTTACTCATCTTCCCCAAACCCGTGAGCGAGGGCACGTATTCACCAGCTGTCGCAAACCGCTGCGGCTCAGGAAAATCCAGGCCATATTGCGCATTCATCTTTCTCGCAATCTCACGCGCCACTTCGAGGTGCGGTTCTTGATCAATCCCAACGGGCACCATGCTAGCTTTGTAGATCAAAATATCTGCCGCCATGAGCACCGGATAATTTAAGAGGGCCATAGTCACGTTTTCTGGGTATTGCTTCACCTTTTCTTTAAACGTTGGCAAATGCTGCATGCGCGCCACACTGACGACCGAGGAGAAATAGAAAGCTAGTTGAGCGATTAAGTCTGCTAGATCTGATTGGATGGTAATCGCACTCTTTTGCGGATCCAAGCCAACCGACAAATAATCAATATAGACGTCACGCGCTTGATGTTTAAGCGTTGCAGGATCATAAGGGGTTGTTGTGGCATGAATATCTACGACAGTGAAAAAAGTTTCGTAAGCAGAATCGTTTTGCAACGCCAACATTCCTTTGGCCGCACCCAAATAGTTGCCCAAGTGCAGTCTTCCTGTTGGCCGCATGCCTGATAACACTCGTTGTTTCATGTTCATATTGCTTGTATTGTAACAAACCAAGAGGATTTATTTTTCTTCTCTCTAATTTATGCCAAAGATTTATAGGATAGCTTTAGTATCTAATCCTTAAAAGCTGAATAAGTTGCTATTTATCTCGAGTTTTGCTAGGATACACCTCGCTGCTAAACATATTTAGTAAGTCGCGCGGGGTAGTGTACGGTAGCACGTGAGGCTCATAATCTCACAGACCGGGTTCAACTCCCGGCCCCGCAACAGAGCAATAACCCAAGTCCCATAATCTACACATTTGGGACGCATTTCACTTTTTCCCTAAACCCACTCTTGTGATACACTAACACTCGATTCAATTGGCAAGGTAGCTCAGCCGGTTAGAGCGGTCGTTTCATAAGCGACAGGTCGTGGGTTCGAGTCCCACCCTTGCTACACACTGAAACAAACATCTCGCTAAAGCTTAGCAAAAAATACTCTCATCCATCGCATCCATATAGGCTGGACTAAATCACCTAGTGCAACTTGTCCAATTTGTGCTGCGGGAATAACGGGAGTGGCTTGAACCACATCAGGCAGGATCACCACGGTTTCATTGGGTTTGGCCATAAGCAAATTATCGCGAATCTCAGTCTCCTGGAAATCAGGAGAACTAACACCCTCAAGCTCGCTCGTCAGTTTTTCTTTCTCAAGTTCCAAATTTTTGGCTGCTTGTTCAGTTTGATTAACTTGAGCTTCAATGGCCAACAATTCTCGAATGCCCTGCAGCAAACTCAGCGACAACACCAATGATCCGAGTAAAAATAACGCCAAGAATAAGCGACGTGGTAGCTTTTTCATATCAATTGACACATACCCCCGTAAATGGTACTATAAGCCTTGTTGTGAGGTGGATCGTCGGTTATTTTGTCGATGCATGTACATACTGCAATTAATCTCCCAACGAATAGTACGTTTTTTAGAGTCATACTAGACCACATTAATTAGAATTATATATGCCAGATGCAATTCCAGTTAGCCAAAAGTTAACGCTTCGCGAAGCCCAAGAAAAGTTTGTCTCATTTCTCAGAGAAAAAGGTCGGGCAACAGCCACTGTATTAGCCTATGGCAAAGACGTGGAGCAGATGATTGAGTTTGCTAATGGCCAGCATAAATACGAACCAGGCGTCATTTCCACCCAAGACATAGAAAATTTCAAAGCATTTCTTAAAAAAGGCGACTACACCGCCAAATCAATCTCCCGCAAAGTTAATTCCATTAAATCTTTTTTCCGCTACCTCGAGCGCAATTCATATGTCGACGGTAATCCGGCCGCAGGCGTATCTCATCCAAAGTATGACATTGCCCCACCCAGAATTTTAAGCAAACTTGAATATCGAGCTCTTCGTGATGCCAGTCGTGATGATATCCGCATGTCAGCGGTAATCGAAGTGTTACTGCAAACGGGCGTGCGTATTGGTGAATTGGCCAACATTGGCATCGATGATGTAGGACTGGACAAAAAACAACTTCACATTAAACCCTATGAATCTCGAGACGAACGTACGATTCCCTTAACCGATGCGGCTATCAAAGCGATAAAAGATTATTTAACCGTTCGACCCAAAGCAGAAGACCAAGTATTGTTCTTAACCAAAACCGGCAACCCCTTTTTAGTGAGAAACATTCGAACCGCCATTGATCGTTTTTTCAAGATTGCCGGCATCGAGAATGCCAAGGTTAATGATTTACGCCACACCTTTATCGTTCATCAACTCCAATCAGGCACTCCCCTCACCTATGTCTCCAAGCTCGTTGGTCACAAGCGCTTATCTACCACTGAAAAATACTTGAAATTAATCGACGCTGCTACCGCCAAAGAATCCATTAAGCTCGAAGAGCTTTAACAAGTCTCCAGTAATTCTTCTCAGTTACCCCAAGTGCTTCGTGTTACAATAAATCGCCTAAACCGCGATAATAATGTGATAATTCAGGGAGTGTAGCTCAGTCGGTTAGAGCGCGAAGCTTATACCTTCGATGTCCTAGGTTCGAATCCTAGCACTCCCACACAGTAGATCACCATCCATTATTTTGCTCCCCTAAACCACAGCCCAATCGCACATCAATATCTGTCTGATTATCATTCTGATTATGATTTTTATATACTCCACATGTGAAGTTAAAGGGATAGACACACTCATTGTAAGATGAGCATTCTCGTATACATACGCCATTTGTAGAGTCGCAAAAATGATTCTCTCTGCAATCAGCATCGGATTGGCATAGAGATACACAAGCTAATGGTCCAGTAGCCTGACCTTCGAAAGTATTAGTGCTTAAAATAGTTGGATTACATCTTTCAACCGCATGAATTTTGTTTGTAGTTAAATCATAAGCCTTCAATCCAAATGCTCCATTCGAAAAATCACCCTTGCCTCCACTAGCTATATGACGACAACTAAAGACAATTCCCAGTGATTTATACCAATGAACATCACGCTCGCATTCAACGTGCTCACTTTCAGAACTATAGATCTTTTGAAGGGGAAGATAATCTGAAGCAAGGTAAAGTTTATAAAAATAGAGATTAGAATATAACGCCTCAACATCTCTTTGCTTGATCAATAACACCCATTGTTTTAATTCCATATTCTGACACCCCACTACCACTTCCTCTTTAACATCGACTAAGCTTGCTAGCTTATCTAGTTGCTTGCCAGTCACACACTTGAGATCAAACTTTTCATCCTTAGTGGTGGGCTTGCTTTTATAGGCAGAAGCGAAGAAATCTTTTATGGGTGTGGGCGTTGGACTAGGGAGTTGTTGTTTTTTAATAATGCTTACATATCGCAGCCGCTCTTGTTCTGTTTCATTCAACTCTTTTGTCAGGCTTGCTATATTAGCTTTCTGCTGATATCCCCAAATACTCAAAGCTGTAAACAATACCACGACTAACAATAAACCAATTTTCCCGCACCATTGAACATGAAATTTCATAAGAACAGTTTATTACAATTTTGCGCGGCGAGTAATTTCTTCCTCTATCAAATCCTTGTCTTTGCCATATTTGAGCCTAGACAATTCTTTTATCATCTCCGCAACTCGTAAATTCTTTTTTGCCTCTTCTTCAGCCATGTCTTTAGTCAAGTCCATAGTAAACGGCGGTACTGGCTCGTTGTTGACAATGGTTTTGATAAACACGTTATACCGCTCAATGTTAGTGAGGTCTGTTTCATTAAATCGTGGGGCAAACTCATGCTGTAAGAAGTTGGCATCAGTGACACCTACGCGGAATGAGGCTAGTGTACCCACATTGCCAAATACCGCCTGTTTCACCTCTTCTTCCACTTGCCCAACAAACTGGTTGGCCACGGTTAAGTTAAGATGATATTTTCGCGCTTCAGACAAGATGACGGCAAAATCAGGGGTAGCAAAGTTTTGAAACTCATCGACATACAGGTAAAAATCTGGGCGTTGCGCTTCCGGCACATCTTGCCGACTCATGGCAGCGATCAAAATGCGTGGCACCAACAACAAGCCCAAAAAGTTGCTGTTTTCCTCACCAATCCGTCCTTTAGCTAAGTTTATAAGCAAAATCTTTTGCTCATCCATAACCTGGCGAAAATTAAAGGCGCTATCGGATTGACCGATAATGTTGCGCATCATTTTGTCAGTCACAAACCGGCCAAACTTAGACACGATATAATCGAGCACTTCCGACTTATGAAAATCTGAGGTCTGGGCAATTTGATCGGTCCAATACCGCCTCACCATCGGATCATTGATCTTGGGCAAGAGTTCTTGCACATACTTGCTATCGGTCAAAACGCGTACCACTTCAATAAAGGTTGCCCCGGGCTCACTCATAACCGTTAACATGGCATTGCGAATAGCGTGTTCAAAGCGTGGACCGATAATACCCGTTTTATGGGGGTCATAGAGCTTGTACATAAGGTTAATAATGGCACTAACCACGAAATGTTTTTGTTCTTCGGTTTGAGCCTCCATTATGTTTAAGCCTAGTGGTCGGGAGCTATCAGCCGGATTGAAATAAATAACATCCTCAGCTCTTGACGGGGGGATTAACTCTAAAATTTGCTCAACGGTATCGTGCGGATCAATAAAACAGACTCCCCTACCCGCCTCTATATCTTGCAAAATCATTTCTTTCAAAAATTCTGACTTTCCCGTTCCTGTTTTTCCAATGATGTACATATGGCGTTGGCGGTCTTTTTGAGAAATATACACATCACGCACCAAACCTCGATAACGGCTTTTGCCTAAAAACAAACCTTCGTTGGGAATTTCCGCTGGCGCAGGTGCGCGCTTAGAATTGAGCCAGCGCACATGTGGCGTTTCCACCATCTTATTGGGGAAATGAAAGATGGTAGCTAACTCTTCGGCAGAAAGTACCGACGTGCCACGGCTCAACAACGGCTGATAGCGGTAAATAAAATCCACCATAAACAATTGTTTTAGGCGAATTTTCACTTTTGAAAACTGGTTGTGATTGGAGTGAAATTGAGAAAAAGCACCGACAATGTTTTTTACGTGTGACTCAGCCATCATTTTGCTGGGTGAGGAAGCCACAATGCGAATGGTGGTTTCAAACCCTGGCTTGGATATTTTATTATCAATTGCCTCGTAGGTTTTTTGATCTACTTTAAAGCTGGCCGTATCGGGATCTGCCTCTTTCTTTTTGGTTTGTGACAGATAGGCAGAGCCTGCTGCCGCCCAAGATTTTGTCGTGGGTGCAATTAAAATTTGAATCGCAATCCCCTCTCCTTCTTGGAGTTTCGCGAGGGTCGTGGTAATGCTATTCAAAGGATCAGTGGGTAAATCTCGATAGCTTTTCAAGGGATAGTAACTGGCTTTTTTGAGGTGGAGTGCCGCAAACGCCACCTGGCCATTTTGGGAAAAAAGATTGTACTCATCAACTTCGACAATTTCTGCCCCTGGATACGTGCCGTAGATTTGTTTTTCAATGAGGTCGCGCAGTTTTTGCGGGGTCGACACATAGAAGCGAATGTCTTCTTTTAAGCCCACGATTTCAAGCGTAATGTGATCTTGGAGTTTAAACCTGGATTTGAATCCCCCTGATTTAAGGGTCGCCAGAGAAGTCAGCATTTGCTCCATGGCATCAATTTTGACTTCACTATCCCGCGGCACTCTCACTTCAAGCAGTGTAAAACCCAGACTTACGTGTTCACGATCTTTGTATCGCCACCACTGCAACAGCACGTAGGCTAACCCCGCTAAAGCCAAAAGAACCACAGCCGTAAACAGCAAAAGCCAAAACCAATACACGAGCAAGCTAATAAATGGATCCATGCGTGACAAGCCAAACTTGGTAATCGATACCTATTTATTCTACCCTAATAAAGCCTGTGCGTTTACTTCAAGTCTTTATCGTTTTAAGATTCTCATCGCGCATCTCCTTGGCCCGAAAGACTTTGGTTAAGCGCACGCACCACTCTGCTAGCCAGCGCACACTCTCCCCTACTTTATGCTTTTGTGCCGATTCAATTTGATCCATAGTTAAGGGCAAAATAACCTGATCACTCACCACTTGGGCCGAGGGATGGGCCACCACCACCGCATCATCCTGAAGTACTGGCTGGGTTAATTGTACGTCTTGCGCTTTTTCAACCTTCTCCATCCATGATTCAACTTCCGGAGCAAGTTCCTCTGACTTACTCACCTCCACCAAAGGGACCATCTCAGTGGCGTGAGCTATTGGCTCAACTTCCTTGCCTCCAGCTGATATTGGTTGAGTTTGAGTTGGGGGTTGTGGATTAAGTGTTGCAACTTGGCGAGCCACCACCACCCCTTCATTATTCGGCTGAGCTTGCGGAACTACCGGTGGTAATTGATTGTTTGAGTCATTCATAGCTTGGCAAACCTCATTGTAACCTGATTATGAGCCCTATCCAACAATAACCGCATATTCACCGCATTATTGCCGCACGACCCTACTAACAACATGTATTCCTGACAAAAAGCATACCAACACCAGCCCTACAACCCAGCTCGCTCGATCATTATGGCTTGTAATGGCAAATCGCTTGGGTGATGAATGCTTTGGGCTAATTTTATAGCTCCCCACACATTGCTTTGCATTGGTATTTGGGCAACTGCATTCGGAAAAGCTTTGGCAAGTTCTTTGACAAACTCTTGAGCAATGAACTCTTGCTTAAGCACTCCCCCCACCAATGCGACGGGTAAGGGTGTAATGTCATCTAGCGACAACCGGCGCACTACCGCACCAAACGCCTCCAGGAGTGCGCGAAGTAATTCTTGTATGTAAGGCATTATATGCGGCCGCAGCACTTCCTGAGATAGTAATTGCGTCAGACTAGCAATCGCTTGAACCGGCAGATTTTTTTGATACACGAAAGGTATTAAATCTTCAGTTTTTTGAAGATTGAGTGCCGCCAACACTGCCTGGCTAACAGGAGTCAACTCTCGTCGGCCATCAAATTCGGCTATAACTTGCTGCAAAAGTTTATGACCAAAGGCAAAACCTGAGCCCTGGTCACCCAAGACATACCCCCAACATCCAGCAGAGGCAGTAGCTTCACCGTTGCGGCCCAATACATGCGCGCCCGTTCCCGACACCACCACCACACCACTGTCAGCTTGGGTAATAAGGGGTAAACCGAGAAGCGCGTCATTAACCACATACAATTGAACCGCGCCCAAGGTTTGGTTGTAGAGTGGCTGCTTGAATAAAAATTGCTCAAATTCCTGTTTGTCTTGGCTTGTGTCAAAACCAGCTAATCCCAAACAGCCGCGCACGATATTGCCAGATGCCTCAGGAACATGAGAAACCGCCTGATCAACGGCCGATTGGATATGCTCAAATGCCATCACCATCGGCGTGTTATGGGCATTGCCTCCCCCACTCTCACCTTGACCTACCAACTCACCCAAATGATTAACCAGGATTGCCGAAGTTTGACTCCCGCCAGCATCAATGCCGAGATAGTAAGTTAGGTGATCCTGCATGCTTGTTACGTTCGTTATTTAATTGAATGAATAAATGAGTGAGCCAAAATTTACAATTTTCCCCTGATCACACCTAACCCCTTCACTGGCGAGCAATTTCTTTTTGGCTTCAATTGAGTTTCCACTGGTTTCACCCATAAACCCACCAATACCACCACTACTCGACACAACCCGATGACAGGGAATAGTGGGTGGATTAGGATTAGTGCGAACTATAGACCCAATTGCGCGATATCCCTTTGTACCCACCGCTTCGGCCAATAACTTGTAAGTTGTGACTCTACCCACTGGCACAGTTTGGAGCAATTCGTACACTTGGGCTCGATTAATTGGCATAGTAATTTTTAGTATAACACTCACTCCACCTGAGGTATTTGGTATAATAAGGATTATTACTCCCTGAAGCAGAACAAGCAAACAATCTATGGATTCGCGATTTGATCACGTGAGCGTTGAGGATCGGCTATACAACCAGTGGCTTGATAGTGGTATTTTTGCTGCGCCAGAGGCAAGGCAGGCAAAAGATCAGGGCAAAATAGCTTTTTCCATGATCATGCCTCCACCCAATGCCAACGACCCCTTGCACGTGGGTCATGCCATGTTTATTACGGTTCAAGATATTTATGCGCGATTTAGACGAGCTCAAGGAATGGCGGTTCTCTGGCTGCCAGGCACCGACCATGCTGGCATTGAAACCCAATATGTGTTTGAAAAAAAGTTGCAAAAAAAAGGACAGTCACGATTTAATTTCGATCGGGAAACCTTATTCCAAATGATCTGGGATTATGTCCAAGAAAATTCAGGCGTAGCCATTGATCAAATGAAAAAACTAGGTGCCAGTGCCGATTGGAGCCGAACCAAATTCACGCTCGACAAAGACTGTGTTGAACTAACATTGGAGACATTTGAGCGGATGCATAAGGAAAATTTAATTTATCGCGATATGGGCTTAGTTAATTACTGCCCTAAATGTGGTACGGGTTATTCAGAGCTGGAGATTAAACGGGCAGAACAGGCGAGTCCACTGTATTACTTGAAGTATGGACCGTTTACTATCGCTACCGCTCGACCAGAAACCAAATTCAGAGATACCGCCTTAGCCGCTAATCCTAAAGATCCTCGCTATAAAGAGGAAATTGGTCAAACCTATGAAATTCAAGGCCTGCTTGGACCAATTTCAATGAAAGTGATTGCTGATGAAGTGGTTGATCCCGAGTTTGGCACCGGCATTATGAAAGTCACTCCTGCTCATGATCCGCACGACTTTGAACTTGGCAAACTCTACAACTTACCCATTACCCCAATTATTGATTTTCAAGGCAAAATGGACTTTTCGTGGTTTATTGATGCAGCAACCAGCGAAACACCGGCAAAGCATCTCGAGCGAGCCAAGACGTATCATGGTAAAAAAGTTTTAGAGGCTCGAAAACTCATGGTTCAAGATCTAGAACGAGATGGATTATTAGTAAAAATCGACGAAACCCATCGCAATTCTATAGCCACCTGTTATCGCTGTGGCACCATTCTAGAGCCATTGCCGCTTGCTCAATTCTATGTCAAAGTCGAAACGCTAACCAGACAGGCATTGACAGTACTGGATCGAGGGGAAACCGTTGTGTATGGTGCTGGCCACGACAAAATTTTGCGGCATTGGTTGAAAAACCTAAGAGATTGGAATATCTCTCGACAAATTGTTTGGGGTATTCGCATGCCAATTTGGTATTCGGTGACCAAAAACCCTATGCTTCGCGTAGGTTTTTTAGATCAAAACAATTCGTTTGTGAGCGGCACCATTAAGGAATTACTCCAAACCTATGATCTTCAGTTGATTCGAGAAAAACTTCAAACGTTGACAGCTCCAAACAGTGCCACCTATGTGGTAAGTCGTCAGTCTCCCGGCAACGATTTTCTCCAGGAAACCGACACCTTCGATACCTGGTTTTCCTCAAGTCAGTGGCCGGTGAACACACTTAAAACAAGCAAGGTAGGGGATTTTGATTTTTACTATCCCACTTCTCTCATGGAAACAGGTTATGATATTTTGCCTATTTGGGTGCTTCGAATGATGCTTATGGGGCTCTCTAGTACCCAAAAAACTCCGTTTGAAAAGGTTTACCTGCATGGATTAGTTCGGGATGAAAAAGGCCTTAAAATGAGCAAGAGCAAAGGCAATGTTATCAACCCTCTAGACCTAACCCAAAAATATGGTGCCGATGCACTACGCCTGGCTCTCATCATGAGCACCACAGCAGGCAATGACTCGTCAGTGGGGGAGAACAAAGTTAAAGGTATGCGGAATTTTTCCAATAAAATCTGGAATGCTGGCCGATTCTTGTTGTTTTCCCGTGAAACGGTAACCCCATCAACAAGCGAAGCAACTTCAGCCGAAACTGATTTTAACCAAAAATTATCTGAGATAGTGGGGGAGACAACCACACATCTTGAAGCCATGCATCCCGGACAAGCTGCTGAAACAATTCACAATGCCTTTTGGCATTGGTATTGCGATAGCGCCATTGAACTCGCTAAACAGGGAAAGATATCACGCAAAACAATGGAGCAGGGGATGCAAACACTGCTTATTCTTCTGCACCCTTTTGTGCCTTTTGTGACCGAAGCTGTGTGGCAGGAACTTGGCTATGAAGGCCTTCTTGTAGAGCAAAACTGGCCTGCAACCAGATAAGGGTTTCCAAATATAAGTGGGCTAATTACACACATAGCGCTACACTAGAATACGATGACCACGATTCCAAAAACTTGGTTACGCTCTGCGCTTTTAACCCTATTATTCTCAAGTATATTGGGAATAATTGGTCTGGGAACAAACTTGGTTAAAAATGATCATAAACCTCAGTTTGCAATACTTGAGAGTAAAACGTTAGTTTTTGGCAAACCATTGCCCGTAATTCGAATCAATGTATTTAATCAATTCTTCTACAAAGTTTTAGAAAATCGCAATCAACTAGAAGTAGTTGCCACTAATCAAGCACATATTAACATGGGATTGATTGCCCAAACCTATCAACAATCACCCTACTCTCTAGCACTGAGTGCATTGCAAGTCGAAAGCAACAACCGAGAAAATTCTATCGATATTGCACTCATGCTGACACCAAAAAATCACTCCCTACACATAATTCTGACTCAATTGAAACGTTGATAAAAATTAATTATTCTTTAGCAACTTCATCGCCTGCTGCCTCAGATGCTTGCTCATCGGCTTCGCCCACAACCGTTTCGACTGGCTCGATTCCAACCTCTTCTTCTTGAGCTTGCGCTTCCTGAACCACCACAACCACTGTTTCTAAATCAGTAAGCATGGTGACTTTAGCGGTATCAAAAGGTAAGTCTTTAACTTGCAACGATTGATTCAGCTCAGTCAGAACTGACACATCAACCACAATTTTATCAGGCAAATCTTGTGGCAATGCTTCAACCTCAATTTCATCGATAGAATTAATAAGCATGCCACCTAGATCAGTAACTGCAATTGACTCACCGACCAATTCGAGCGGAATTTGAGCATTAATGGTTTGGGTCAAATCAACTTGTCTAAAATCAACATGATCAATAACATCGGTTACTGGATTGTAATGGACGCGAGACACCAAAGCGGGTCGCGATCTTGCCTCGCCATCAACGTTAATATTAACGACATGAGTATCACCAGATGCTTTATAGAGTTTTTCAAATGAAAGCAGGGGTAATTCAACGGAAAGTGATTCGATTTTGCCACCAAAAATATTGGCTGGAATCACTCCTGAGCGTCGTAATTGTTTAGTTTTTTTGCCAAAAAGAGAGCGGGTTGCAACACTTAATTTATAGGTTTGCGCCATAAATATATCCTTGGTTAAACAGCCAGGTATCTTAACAAACTTATGGGTTCAATTCAACCGCCAAGAAAAAGTGCTTGGCCAGAGAATCATTCACCATCAAATGATTATCGCTTAACGCATATGGGTGACTAACTCGCTTAAGGGAGTAGCCGGGTGGATAATTGAGAATGAGCGATAAAGGAGCCTGGATTATGCCTGGTTGTTTTTGCATCAAAAAAGCATAGGTTAAGGCATTTTGAGGAGCAATCGGATTCAACTCATCATATTCAATTACTACCTGAGACGAGCTATTGGGCTGAATCCGAATTAAAAAACCAATGAGGTTTTTATCTTGAGCTTGGTTTTGAATGATGTCAGCATCATCAATAATCGCCCCGTCTTGAATAGCTTTAATAAAACGAGCGTTTTGCGGCAAGTAATAGCGCAAATAATTTTGATAGACACCTCCTGGCCATGTGTTATTTTGGCCAGAGTGAACAAAGTTAGTTTGATGGGTGTGCACAATTTTGTCGCTCTGAAACGAAACCGTGTGGGTTTGGGTTCTACTCACCTGAGCATTAGCGCTATTCACTCCGACGTTTGATTCATTAACATAAAGGGTATCAACCACACATTGCGCTTGAGACAAAACAGCTGGACACACAGGCGACAACACTGTTCCAGTCCAACCCAGCGAAGCCAGACTTGCATTTATCTCTGGTTTAACACCGGCAACTAGCATCTCAGCGTTTTCAAGCGAAGTTCCAAGTACCTGAGCTACCCTAAATAAATCAACCTGATTGGGTGTTTGAATTTTTTTGAAAATCAATTCCACCACCGGCCCCAATAAAGCTTGAGTTGTTTGCTCTCCAGATAGTTTTTTCTGTGCTTCAGTTAACCAAGACGATATGCTGCTGTCATCGAGTATTACGCCATCAGCCAACGTTACACCATCAACGGCGTCAAGCAATTCGCTTAAAGCAGGCACGGTCAGAGCCACTACTACATCAACTTTATTGTTCGTTTGTTTTTCGTAAAACCAGGCCGTGTTTTTGGCCGCACTCACAAAATCAGGATCCCAATTTGCATCTCGGCTATACCATTGGTTTTCTCCTAAAAATTGCCGTAAATCACCTGGAGGCTCAACAGTTCCGTTTAAAAGTTCGTCCAATTCATAGCTAGAGCGAAACTCACTGCTCAATAATTTTCCCGAGTTAAAGCGCAGCAAACCAACCGATTCAATAAACCCACCTGTTGCCCGTAATTCATGGCTATTTTGTATCAACACCAACATGTTGGTTGATTGGTTTGCGGGCAAAATATAAGGAAGTGATTCTAATCCATTTTGTAACTTTTTTAATGAATTTTTAAGCGTTTTAAGCTTAGCTTCACTAAACTCTGGCTCTCGTTCTAATAAAGCGCTTTGATGTGATTGTTTAAAACCTAGCTCAAGCGTGGTTAATTCCTGGTAGTTTTGTTGAGCAATTTGAGCTAATTCTATCGAGCTTTGATATACATCCCCGTCAGTGAGATTGAGGTTTTTTGACAGCAAATCACTCAATTTTTGATTAAGACTATTTAGATGTGCTTGGAGCACTAATTTATTGGTGGACAGCTTAAGGCGTTCATTGAGATTAAAAAGGTGATCATCCAAGCTTGCCGGAGTAAATCGAGAAATAACTGAAAAATACACGGTTATTCGCTCTTGAGCTCTGGTTAGGTCAGCTAACACCGGAGCATTATTGGTATCACTTTGAGTGGGCTTTGTCAGCGCTGTGGCGATGGAGGAATAACGCAAAAAAGGGAGTGCTAACCAAACCAACACAGCACTAACAAACAAAAGTGTTGCCATTCCAACCAACAAACCTGATTTTTTGGTGCGCTTTTTGAGAGGAGCAATGCGCTTTGGTGCGGGGGAGATGATCTTAAAAGGCTTGGGTGAGATTATTTGTTTTGGCTTAGAGACTATTTTTTGGCCTATCTGGTTTCCCACGAATAATTGAAGTTGGGGTGTGGGCACCACAAGTGACGAGCGTGGAATAGGGGACGACTTCGTTATTTCCATGGGAATAGGCATCTCTTTAATCTGGGGAACCAGCACTTGATCAACAGGTGCGGGTTGTAACCATATTTTTTTAAGGATTTCATTGAGCTTTAACGTTGAGCTTGGGTTGAGATACTCTATTGATTTGTCTGATGGAGCAAATCGCGAGTCAGAAAACAGAGAGATAAAGCTGGGATCCTCCGGGCTGTTTTCTAGTAGTATTCGCTTGACTTCATAGGCAAGTTTAAGCAGTGTGGTCTCTTGTTTACCCCGAACTCCGATGATTTGTTGTTTTTGCCGTAACACAAACAGTTCCCGCACCACAACTTCTGCAGCCTGACTCGAAGATAATGGGTGATATACCTGCTCTGGAGAGCCAGTAAGGTTAATTCGGTTTGATGCCACATCACGCACCAAAGCCTGGAGTGGATTTAAAAAGACATCGCTCAATGAAAAATCCACCAAATCTTCAATGAAAACGAGTTGAGATTTCGTGTTGTTTTGAGTCGATTGGTTTAGTGTCAGAAACGTTTTTTGAATCTGCGTGTGATCAAACTCTTGTAAATTTGCAGTTGCAATGCGATTTGTGCTTATTAAACCAGATTGTGCCTCACTCACCACCACACTTAGTTTGGTTTCGGTACTAAGCCTAGTAAACACATCGCCAAGCACCTCTCTTATCTCGTTGTAGTCGTTGTGGCCTGCTATGACGAAAATTATGTAGGCATAGTTACCCACAATGTTAACTGGTGGCGTATTTTTGAGCGGCGCAAGAACAACTTCAACTCCGTGGCGCACCAGGGCAGTTTTGATGGCGTTACCTAGCAAATGATGCGAGTACACCACTAAAGCGCTCGGCAACACAGTCGACTGATTTAAAGTAGGGGGCAGCATACGTATTCTTATTGTAGTCGCTTACCTCCAGAGGTTCAATCCAAAAAGGAGTGGGTTGCGCCTATAAAAAGGCCTTTCACGTGACGCTATAAGACGCGAAAATACATTGCTGCAGCCGACTAATATCATAACTAGTTATTAAAAACAATATCTTGCGTTGTAGCCGTGTCATTTTCGGATTTTACCGATTGCTTCTGTGGATTTTCAGCTGACTTTGCGGCCTGGTTGTCAATTTTTTCTTGTGGATTAGAAGTTATAAGGACGTGTTCTTCTTGTGAGGCAACGACGCGCATTGCCACATGATTTTGACCGGCGAAAAACAAACCTTCACCCACTCCACAAGCTAATAATAACCGCTTTTCCCCTTCAGAAAGATAGAAGGTTTGCGACACAGCATCTATAGCTGCAGTTGATTGTTTCATAAGGAGTTGTAGTGAAGAATTGGTCACAATTGCCTTGCCTTGATCGGTTTTTAAGAAATCCTCCACATCCTGGGTTATGGTAGAAACACCCAAATAATACTTTCGCGCCCGCTTAGCTATGCCATATAAAAACGAGGCCGAGTCAGGATACTGCATTAAATACCACGCCTCATCAACCACCAATATTCGCTTTTTTAACTCTCGCTTCACTCGGGTCCATATGAAGTCAAGAATGAGAAACATAGCAATTGGTCTCAAAGAATCTTCAAGTTCTTTAATACCAAACACAGTAAAGCGACTTTTCAAGTTGATTGTTGATTGTTGATTAAATAAACCGCGAAATGAACCTTTAATAAATTTTTCCAATCGATTTGCAAGACTGGCAGCATGTTCATTTTCCATGCCAATAAGCGCTTTATATAAATCTTCCATCAGCGGAGGCTCTTGATTTTGGGATTCTGGTTCTGGGGTAATTCCCTTTGCTTTATAGGCGGCTATCAAAGCTCGGTCCAAGACCGCTTCTTCATCGGGCGTCATGGAGCCAAACATGATTTTTAACAAGGTGTGGAGCGAGATAATTTTTAATCCGAGCTCATTTTCCTCAGGGTTATAGAGCGCACTCAAATCAAATGGGTTAATCTTGCTCGGAGAATTGAAGGTGAAATCAATATAATCACCCCCAACAGCCTGAACCATATCGGTATACTCGCCCTCGGGATCAATAATAATCACTTCGGTGTCAAACATAAGCGTGCGCAAACACTCTAATTTGACGGCGTATGATTTTCCCGCACCTGACTTAGCGAACACCACCATATTAGCGTTTTCCATGCTAAATCGATCAAAGACAACCAGTGAATCATTGTGTTCGTTGATACCATACATAATTCCTGTGTCCGAAGAGAGATCAGAAGAGGTGAAAGGGAAGGTGGTTGCCAACGATGTCGTATCCATATTACGCGTTACTTTTAAGCGGTCTGATCCTAGGGGAAGGGTGGTTTTTAACCCATCTTCCATTTGTAGCGAAGCTTTTTTACTGATAATAAGTAGTGACCCTAAGGTGCTTTGCACTTGCTTACTAATGGTCAATAACTCCTCAAGGGTTTCAGCCTTAATGGTCACGTATAAGCCAAATTGATAAAAGCGTTCTGCACCCTTAGCTAATTGTTCTTGAAGAATTCGAGCATCTTCCAGCTTTACCTGGGTGTCGATGTTAGCAATTCGACCCCGTTTTAAGTCTGATTGAATTTCCGCTTCCATTTCCGTAATTTTTCGCCGCAGGTCATCCATTATCATTTTGCCGTCAACCGGAAATATATGCATCGAAATATCAAGAGAGTGGTTGAAGTTGATCAAAGGTGAGAGCCAGTTAGCATTCACAAATCGAGGGTAACCAGCCACAAACAAGGTTTGCATGTAAGTGTTGCCTACCCGCAAATAACTAAAATCAACCTCTAGTGCTTCTGGAGCAATAACATCTTGAATTGACACCAAGCCCGAAACCAAATCGTTTCCTGCCGGCACTTTGGCTTGATCTGAAGCTTCTGCATCAACCTGTTTTGATTTTGGTTTAATTTTCTGAGTGATTTGAGATAGAAGTGACATGGGTATAGTGTAACATCTCGAGAAAGACGATCACAATCACCTCAATCGAGCAAGTGAGCTGTGTTGATGGTTATTGGATTGAACTATCAAGCACTTGATTAACTAGAGCGTCTGCTTCAAAATTTTGAGCTCGAGGAATATAACTAAAGGTTGTGGTTATGGCTAATTTTTTAAGCAAGTCGCGAATTGAGGCAGCTTGATCAATTAGGTTCTGGTTTTTAATCTTAAATCGCCCTGATAATTGCTCAACTACTAATTTTGAATCAAGATAAAAACTAATTAGATGGATTTTGTCTTGATTTTTAGCTATTTGCGCCTCAAGTGCTAGAAGCGCTTGTTTAACCGCTTCATACTCTGCGTGGTTGTTGGTAGTGTTTCCTAAAAACACTCCACCTTCTCGCAAAACTTCACCTGATTCAAGCTTAATGAGGTACGCAGCGGCGGCCGGCCCCGGATTTCCTCTAGCACCACCATCAGTGTAAATTGAAATATGCATATTAAGCTTGAGGTCGAATTATGAGTCGTCGTGCTTCTCCCTCTCCTTCAGAGTAAGTAGAAACCTGTGGGTGTTTTTCGGCCACATACACATGAATTAAGCGACGCTCTGAACCTGATAGGGGAGGCAATAAAATCTCCTGCAAACTAGTAGAGGCTTTTTCAACTGCTTGGTCAGCCAACTCATATAACGATTGAGCTCGTCGCTCAAAATAACCATTAACGTCTAAGCTTACTGGCGTAAAAACGCTTTTGCCCTGATTTAATACTAAACTTAGAATTAATTTCAATGCTTCAATTCGCTCACCATGATAACCAATTAACACGCCAGAATCCTGTTGAGATAAAGTAACCACAATGCTTAGGGCATCATTTTGATCACTCACCTCAACTTGTGCATCGGAAAACCCGAGATTAGTAAGTAGGTTTTTAGTAGTTTCGAAAGCATCCATATAAATTCCTTTGTATAAAAAATAGCATTATCATTAAAGGACGTTCAATCTTACCACTCTTAACAAGAGTGACATCCTACCTTAAGCGATTCTGGCCTGAAAATTTTACGATAATGGATTGAGCGAACCGAGTTATACCTCCCCAACCAGATACCTTAGCCTGAATGAGCAGGGAAATAAGCGTGCTCACAAACCAATACAAAACAAGGCCTGAGGGGAAACGGAAGGTGAAAAAGAACATCATTACCGGCATAATATAGAGCATTTGTTGCTGCATTGAAGCAGCCATCGAAGTCATGTCAGCAGCTTCTTTATCATCTTTTTTATCAGGGGTAGCAAGCGCACTTGCTTGGGCGGCACTTGTGTCCAAAGCGGGCAACAACATAATGCCTAAAACGAATTGGGTGAGTGAGGACAACACCGGCAAAACAAACCATGGATCGGCTTTGGTAAGGTCAAGCCATAAAAAGTTGGTGGCAAAACCCAATCCTTGTTGGTTTTGCAATAGCGACATAAATACTTGGTACAACACAATAAAAATACCCATTTGGAAAATCTGAGGCAAACACCCGGCAGCGGGATTAATCTTGTGTTCTTTGAATAAAGCTAGTTGGGCGGCTTGGAGTCCAGTTTTATCTTTGCCAAATTGGCGCTTCAGTTTTTCTATCTCAGGCTGGAGCAAACGCATGGCCTCAGCGGCTTTAAGTGAGGGTAGTGTTAATGGGAGTAGCAATAGCTTGAGAGCCACCGTTAACGCAATAATCGCCAAGCCCAAACTTCCGGTAATCTGAACCAGAGTTAATAATACTTCACGTAGTGGATTACTAATAAAATCGAGCATAATAACCGAGAAAGTATACCATTAAATATGGCAATCGAATCACCCTGAGGAGTTTGTGTTTAAGTCAACTTCTCTTTTTTGAAATGAAATGGATGACACGAGAGCAAACGCTTAAGTGCTAAAAAACCACCTTTAACAAATCCATGTTGCTCGATTACTGTTTTGGCATATACCGAACAGGTCGGGGAGTGACGACAATTAACACCCGGACTATAGAGTGCAAACAATGAAAACATAAAGCTTCTCGATACCCTATACACGCCAAGCCCTAGTGTGGTGAGGTGGTGGTAAGTGGTTTGTTGCTGACTCACATGCTTAAGGGGTGTAATTGACGTAACAACGCTGCTTTTAACTCATTAAAGTTCAATGTAAGTGTTGATGGACGACATAAAATAACCAAGGGTTTTTGAGGGGATGTTGTTTGTAAAATTGATTTTATCCGACGCTTTATCAGGTTTCTCTCAACTGCTTTCTTGGATACTTTTTTAGAAACAACAATCTGATGCTTAGTCGCTCCTAGATTTTTAGAGGGAAAAACAGTCAAAGGCGAGTTGTTTTTGAGACCAATCATGTTGTTTCAAGGAACCACAAAGCTTTAAACACTTTGATTTTTAAGCGGTTGAAAGGCGAGATCGCCCTTTTTGACGTCGGCGCTGAATTACTTTTGCACCACTGCTTGATTTCATGCGTACTAAAAAACCAATAACTCGAGAGCGCTTGGTTTTGTGTGGTTGAAAAGTTCGCTTTGGCATATGATAAACCTTAGGTATTAAGCTTGTAGAATAGCGTATTATAGTCTATCTACCCGAGAACTGGCAAACCCTGATTTATTAACGAGATGGTTATTCGGGTTTTTTAAGTCTTGTTAATTGTGGAAAACTTTCCTAGTCTGTGCATGCAAACAAACACTATTTGTTGCAATTTTCTGCCTGGAATGATTGATTGTTTAGTAATTATTAGGATGGTGTATGGACGGCCAAAAATTGTGGAAGCTCGTATTAGAAGATGTTCAAACGACTATCTCTAAAGGGGCTTATTCTAGCTGGATCAAGACGTTGTCGCTCGCAGAAACAACTCAAGTCCCTCCTAATCGACTTATTGCAGATTTACACTGCTCAAGTGCTTTTCACCAAAAAATAATTGAAGAGCGTTTTTACGGCCAATTAAAAGAAGCTTTTGATCGTATTAGCGAGCTCCAAGTTGAACTTCGATTAGTCATTCACCACGCTCCCAACACCACCACTACACCGGTCACTGGACCATTGTTTGATTCTGTAGTCAACGCCTCTAGTCAAGATTTAGACCTTATGATTCATCGGTATGGCCTTAGAGAGGATTATATCTTTGATGCTTATGCGGTTTCCCCAAGCAATGAAGTTGCTTATGCGGCTTCTCAGGCTGTGGCTGATAATTTAGGCAAAGCATACAACCCATTATTCTTATATGGCGATGTTGGAGTGGGTAAAACACATCTTATGCAGGCCATTGCGATAAACGCACTTCAACATGATCCACAAATAAAAATGATTTACTGCGCAGGCGAGCAATTCACTAACGAAATTATTGAAGCGATTCAACAAAAAAACACCCAAAGCTTTAGACAACGCTACCGCAAAGTAAAATGTTTGTTTATTGATGACATTCAGTTTATTGCGGGCAAAAACACCGTTCAGGAAGAATTTTTCCATACCTTCAACGCTATTCATCAAGCTGGTGGTCAAATCGTGTTAACTTCAGATCGCTCGCCATCAGAAATTAAAGCTCTTGAGGATCGCTTACGATCTCGTTTTGAAGCAGGCTTAATTGTGGATATTGGCCAACCCAACTTTGAATTACGCTCGGCAATTGTGCTTATTAAAGCAAAACAGTTTAATCTTCCCATCCCCATGGAAGAAGCTCAATTAATTGCTGCAAACGTTGAAAGTGCTCGGCAAATTGAAGGGTTTTTGGTGCGATTGCGCACTCAAGCTCAGCTCAAAAAACAACCTATTACTTCTTCATTTATTCAATCACTTCTCAATATCAAGGTGTCGTCGTCTAGTTCTCCACCACCTCTTCGTCCGATTGAAATTGTGAGGGGAGTAGCACGCCATTTCGAATTAACCACAAAAGATATTCAAGGTAAGGGGAGAAGTAGGCGACTGGTTACCCCAAGACACATTGCTATGTATCTCCTTCGGGTTGATTATGGACTTCCCCTAGAAGAGGTGGGTGGGCTTTTTTCACATCGAGATCATACGACTGTCATGCATGCGGTGGATAAAATTGGCCAAGAGCTTCGCGATAAAGAGTCGCTGCGATTAGATCTCACCACCTTGCGCGATGTATTATATAAAACAGTGGGTTAATATGGTTATTTGTGGAAAACTTGTGGATAGATTGAGGAGAATTCGTGTAAAAAAATGTCTCTTTGGAGATTACTTGGGGATAAATAAAGTGAAACATCTTACTTTCTACACCTTAATTGCACTTTTACACAATTTACCCACACAGTTTTACCCAGATAATAACTAACTTATATACACAAATATTAACCGAAAATAAATCAATAAACTAACTCGCCACTAGACATATCTACAGTACTACTATAACTACTACTAATTTATATTAAGAATAAAAGGCAATCACTATGCATATACATATATTAAAAGAAAACCTTCAACATGCAGTCGCTATCGTGTCCCGTTTTACGGCAATTAAAGCTCAATTGCCTATTTTGTCTCATCTTGCTTTTGAAGCTAAAGACAAACAACTTTTTTGTTCTGGCACTAACCTGCAGGTTGGTGTTCGCTTGCGTGTAGGTGCCAAAATTCTCTCTGAAGGAAGTATTGCCGTTCCTGCTCGATTATTACAACAATTAACCACCACACTTCCTATGGGGTTAGTTGAGCTACAAGCTGAGAACCAACAGTTGCAAGTCTCAATCAAGCAAACACAAGCTCAAATTCAAGCGTTGAGCACTCAGGACTTTCCTTTATTAGATATGGAAAATGCCATAAAGCTAGCTGATTTGGAGTTTGAACGAGATATAAAACAATTATTACCCAAGCTTTTATTTGCATTATCTAAAGATGAGGCAAGACCGCTTTTGACTGGAATGTATTGGCAGTCTCGACAGGGATATTTAGCCGTTACTGATGGGTTTCGCTTGAGTTTAGTGGAAAAAGGCTGGAAAACAGATAGTAAGGGATTATCTGATGAGGTGATTATTCTAAGTGGTGATGTGGTCGAGTTGGTGCAGAAAGTATTTGAAGAAGTTAAAGAGCAAAGCATCACCCTCTGGTTTAAACCGGCTACGAAGCAAATATTTTTTTGCGGTGAAGAAATAATGATAATGGGAAGAGTGTTGCAGGGAGAGTATCCGCCATTCCAGGCGATTGTACCGCAAAAATCGAGTATGAAGATTATGTTGGATGTCGCTGAGTTGAGTCAGGCAATAAAGAGTGTTTTAGTGTTTGCCGCTGATTCTGGGCAAATTGTGAAATTTAAGTTTAGTAAAAACACGTTGGAATTATCTGCACGTTCGGCAAACACTGGAACGAACACCGTAACATTGGATATTTCCAATGAGTCTAGTGAAGAACTTGAAACCGCGTTTAATGGTCGCTATATTCTTGAGTGTTTACAACATCTAGATAGCGATGAACTAATTATGGAATTAACCGAGAGTTTGAAGCCGGTGATTTTTAGAGAAGACAAAAATGTTGCGTTTAAACATATAATTATGCCAGTAAAAATCTAAAGGGTGTTGGCTTGAACCAGGGGTGAAGCATATTGTTTAGTTGAAATCGTTTGGATGCCGTCAGCCGCGTCAGGGTTGTAAATTGTATAGAGTAACTGGATAAGTTGTTGGGTGTTGAGCTGCTTGGCTGCTAAACCAAGGTTTCCTAATTGGCGTAATAAATGATCTCGACGAGGTTCGAGGGTGCTCACCACTTTTTGCATGAGATAGTTTTTATCGATTGAGGGCATGGCTTTTTTCCCAGGTAGTGGAAACGTTGACGGGCTAATACCTAGATCAGCGTATGAAAATGGAATAATAATAAAAAATTTCTTATCCAATACATTGCGCTCTTTTACAATTTGAGCAATGAATTGACGATACTGAGAAATACGTTGTTTTATGGTTGGGTCAAGCTGACGCTTCTCTTGTGACTCGAGAAGCTTTAGATAATGAGTGATATCTTTGCGTTGTGAGCGAATGAGGATTTGAATAGGAAACGAGAGTGAGTTGAGGAGTGCTGCATAGGCATAGATTATGGCATCTTGTTCTTCTTCGGAAAGGAGATTGAAGTTAACGGCACTTATCGAAAGCACCATAGCCGCGGTTTTATCTTTTAAAAACACTAAATTATTTATAATGTCTTCAACGTCTAAATGGTCTTGAGTGGTTGTTTTTATAGTTTGCATATAAAGTTCGTTTACATTTGATTTAAACTAATTGAAAGTGGTGGAATAACGTTTCCATTAGCTTGTAGTGTAAGTATGCTCGGATGAAAACCATCCGCCTCAATACTTATTGAGTATATGCCATTTTTTAAGGGAGTAGAGGAAAAAAACTGACCCAGTTTATTGGTTTTTGTGGCTCTAATAGGGACATTCTCTTGATCTAAAATCTCAATTATTGCGTTTTCTAGGGGGTTATTCATTGGAGTGGTTACTAATCCAGTCACCATATTAGCTGCTTCTGGGGTGGGTGGAGGGGTTAATAACGATTGAGGAGCATTAATTATTGACGACGCTGGTTCTGAAGAGATGGTTTGAATGTTTTCCGGTGAGTTGGATAGAGAAGTATTTAATAGGGATGGTGTAGGGGTTGTGTTGATTGATTTGTTTGGGGATGCGGGCTGCTGAGTTATCGGGCTGGAAACGGTTCCTGAAAACAGATTTGAAATATAGTGTAATTGCTCGCTTTGTTGGGTATCGAGGGCGTTATAAAAATCATCGGTAGGAAGTGTTTGCATATAGGATGTAAGTCCTGCCTGTTTCCGATACGCATTGGCATCGCTCGTTTCAATCGTTGATTGAGTTGTGGTAATAGTTTGATAGGAAAAATATTCAGGTAACGTGGGTTGTTTATGCCAGATAAATTGGGTGGGGCGATAAATAGCTTTAAAAAAAGCGATCACCCACTGATCAAGTGGTCGCTCTTCAATGGGAATGAATGCTAGCGCAATACCAAAAACAACCGAAGCACCCATAAGCACGGCTTTAAGTGGAGAGTAGAGGTTGGAAAAGTAAAACAGGGCTGCTAGTCCAACGCCAATTAAAAACTCCAAAAACTGCTTTAACGTTAAGTCACCCACCAGACGAAACTGATAACTAGTTACATTCTGAGGAATCGGATGTTGATACATAGTGATAGTATACCCGAGGAGTAATTAGGCGCGCTAGAGAGACAACTAATTGATAAGATGGTGGTGTCATGCAAAAATCAACTCTTTCATTTGATGTGTTAAAAACCGTCATTGATCCTGAATTAGGCATTAATATTGTTGACTTGGGTTTGGTGTATGGAATATATGAGCAAGATGGTCTCTATCTTATTGAGATGACACTAACTACTCCCGGTTGCCCGTTAGCTCCTTATTTTCTCGAGCAAGTGCCGCTGGCTCTCGAGATTAACGCTGGCTTAAGCGAGGGTTCAGCCTCGGTTCAATTTACCTTTGATCCGCCTTGGACACATGAGATGATGTCAGAAACAGCGCGGTTGCAGCTTGCGCTACACTAAACAAGTACTATGAAAATATTTATTGGTGCCGACCATCGAGGATACAACTTGAAAGAGAAGCTTAAATCTTGGCTTTCAAACCAAGGAATTGAGTGGGCTGATTGTGGTGCAGATTCGTATATCCCCAATGATGATGCTATCGACTATGCTCAAATGGTTGCGTCGCAGATAAAAATCCCAAGTGACCGAGGAATTCTCCTGTGTGGTTCGGGTCAAGCCATGGTAATTGCCGCCAATCGATTTCCTCATATAAAGGCGATAATGGGATTTAATAAAGCTGTGATTGAGCAAGGGAGAAATCATGATAATGCGAATGTGCTTTGTTTGCCTGCCGAGCATGTTTCGAATGAGATGGCTCAGCGATTAGTAGACATTTTTCTCCACACCAACTTTAGTGAATTGGAGCGATATCAACGTCGGCAAAAAAAACTAGAAAAACTTTCGACATAAGGATTTTTTGATTCATGCAAAACCATATAATCCCTATCATTATGACCGAATCGATTACTGAGGTAGAGCAAAAAGTTATTGAGTTAAAAAAGTGGGGAGTGAAGCGAGTGGTGATTGATATTCTCGATGGTGTGTTTGCTGATAATATTACGGCTGGAGTGAGCGACTTACGCGATATTGATTTTGGCGAGATAACAGTTGAGCTACAACTTATGGTTGAAGAACCAGTTGATTATTTGGGTGAGATAATCACGCTTAAAGCACAACGCAAACGAGTCTATGGGCATATTGAACGAATGGGAAACTTGGATGAATTTATCGACTTAGGCAGAGAGCTTGGAATAGAGGTGGGATGGGCCCTTGATCTCTATACCCCTTTGGATGATTTGCAAGCCCAACACTTACTCAAAGCTGATGGCATCTTACTTATGTCGGTCAAAGCTGGATTTTCTGGTCAAGACTTTAACCCATTAGTTTTGGATAAAATAAAAGCGCTTCGAGCAATGGGTTTTTCTCAAGACATTGAAATTGATGGCGGACTTAATAACACTACTATTCCCTTGTGTCTTGAAGCGGGTGCAAATTTGTTTGCTGCTAATTCAGCTATTTGGCAATCAGATAACCCTGAACAATCGTACTATCAACTCAAAGCACTCTTAGAGAATTAATTCTTGTATGCCACTTGCTGCCCCGATAACACTTAAGCGCGTAGGTTTTTTTGGCGATGCTCATGTTGCCGACACTAACCCTGATTATATTGACGCCTATCAAGTAGCCCGCGAATTAGCCCTCCAAAATTATGTAATTGTGAATGGCGGCGGACCAGGGATTATGGATGCAGCCACACAGGGTGCTGAGTCCGCACAAGGCCAGACAGTAGCAGTAACGATGAAGCATGAGGCAACCACTAGTTTTGAGGGGCGCTATGCACGCAACCTTGATAAGGTTACTAGAGAGCGAGTGGCGAATAATTATATCGAGCGCATGTTTGGGTTAATCGAGGAAAGTGATGTGTTTATTGTCTTTCGAGGAGGCTCGGGCACACTGAGCGAATTAGGCACAATCTGGGTATTAGCCAATATTTACTATGGCCACCACAAACCCTTTTTGTTATATGGCGCGTACTGGTGGGAAATTATCGATGCGCTAACTAAAAACATGAATCTGGACGATCAAGAGCTTGATGTCTTAAAAATTGTTGAATCAAAGCAAGAAGTGTTGGAGGCAATTACCACATTTGAATGGAAGTTATCTCAAGTAGATCACGCAAAATGTGACGTGTGTAGCGAAAAAGCCTTTATTACTTGAAATGAGTACATAAGAAAATGGATCTTCAAAAAATTGACTCTCTATCTAAGCTCATTCGCACCTGGATTTTGGAATCAACTCATCAAGCGGGCTCAGGGCATGTGACATCTAGCTTGTCGGCGGTGGAATTAATGACAACACTCTTGTTTAGCGGGCAATTCCGATTTGATCTCGAAAATCCAAACTCACTCTCTAACGACAAATTGTTGTTTTCCAAAGGTCACGCCGCCCCCTTGTTGTATGCACTATGGACTGCGGCTGGAGCAATTGAACCAGAAGAACTATTAACCTTGCGACAGTTTGGCAGTCGTTTGCAAGGTCATCCGACTATGGATTTTCCCTTTACTCTTGCCCCCACAGGCTCACTAGGACAGGGTTTGGGAATTGCGGCAGGGATCGCGTATTATCACAAACAGCTTAGTCCATCACCCGCCAAGACTTTTGTGTTACTAGGGGATAGTGAGTTTGCCGAAGGCTCAAATTGGGAAGCGCTTGCCTGGGCAGCACACCACAAACTTCATAATCTGGCGGCAATCGTGGATGTGAATGGCTTGGGACAACAAACTACTTCATTGCTTGGTCAAAACATTGATCAATATGCTCAGGCTGTAGCCGCGCTTGGTTGGGAAACTCACATAATTAATGGTCACGACTTGACTGAGATTGAGCTCTCATACCGACAAATTACACAAAGAGAATCTAAACCATCGATAATTTTTGCCAAAACAACAAAAGGCAAAGGTGTGTCGTTTTTAGAAAACCAAGTCGATTGGCATGGAAAAGCGCTTGATGATAAGCAGCTACATCAAGCTTTGCGAGAATTAGGTGTGGTGGATCGATCACTACGCGGAACCATTGCCAAGCCTGAAACCATTGTTTCACCCACTGAATTGCAGCAAATTACTCCACCACAGCTTTCACACCACCCTCAAGACTTGGTAATAGAGATCCGTGAAGCTGTCGGCCAAACACTTGTTTCACTGGTAGAGTCGAATCCCAACATTATGATTTTGGATGCAGAATTGAGCAACTCGACGAAAACTGGTATGGTTAAAAAAACTCACCCCGAAAAATTCTTAGAGCTGTATATTGCCGAACAAAATATGGTGAGTGTGGGATTAGGGTTAGCGACCCAAGGCACCTTGCCCATATTAAGCGCTTTTGCCGCGTTTTGGACTCGAGCGCACGATCAGTTGCGTATGGCCGCCTATGCCAATCAACACATGGTGTGCATTGGTTCTCATGCTGGAGTCGCTATGGGGCAAGACGGCGCCTCGCAAATGGGCTTGGAAGATATTGCCTTGTTTCGCTCTCTTTTTAATTCGGTCGTTTTGTATCCCAGCGACGCTGTTTCAGCCCAAAAACTACTCATCGAGGCAGCTAATCAAAAGCAGGGAATTGTGTATGTGCGCTCCAGCAAAAACGCGCTTCCTGTTATATACAACGAACATGAAACATTCGAAGTGGGCGGGAGCAAAACCATCAAAAGTTCAGATCATGATCAAATCACCCTTATTGGCGCGGGGGTCACGTTGCATGAGTGTTTGCAAGCTTATGATCAATTAAAGACGCAAGGAATTATCGCACGGGTAATTGATTTGTATTCCATAAAGCCGATTGATGTAAATACTCTCGTAAAAGCCTGCAAAGAAACCAAAGCCTTGATTGTGGTGGAAGATCATTATGCTGAAGGTGGCATTGTTGAGGCGGTGCGAAGCGCCCTCATTTACGAAACCACCCCTATTCACAGCTTGTGTGTGCGAAAACTTCCCCAAAGCGGAAAACCCGAGGAATTATTAGATTACGCTGAAATAAGCTTTAACTCGATATATAAGAAGGCATTTGAAGTTGTGCTTTAAAAAAATTAGTTCTTGGCTCATTAATTACTCTGGCTGCCCTAACGGCTATCATTGCATTTGTTTTTATCCCCGGGTCAACATCTAAACCCATTCGAGCGGCAATGGCATGGGTGCGCTCTGAAAAAATATCGGATATAAATGGGGTAGAACTAGGAAGACTATTTCCAAGACACGCTCGTATGCCTTTATCATGATCGGCAACGGCTTGTTGAAATTCAGCGTCATTAGAAAGTTGAAAAGCAGATTCCACGGCTTGTTGAAACTCGGTGCTATTAGAGTCTTGAATTATTAGTGATCGAACATCATATGTAAGCACAATTAAATCTATGGGAACAACAAATGCTTCAGTCATAACAAACCTCCTTACAATACATCACTATTAAAGTTTGGAGAATTTTCTTACCCTTCTTCTTCTTTATCAAGTTTGCTAGAGTAAACTCATGAGTGAAAATAATTTTGACGTAGTGTGTGTGGGGTCGGCCTTACTTGATCTCTATCTCAAGTCCCCTAAATTCAAGCAAATCCCGAGTGGCGAGTTTGCCGGAGGTGTCGCTTTGTGTGAAGAATTTGGTGGCAAAATGGAGGTGGAGGAGGCTGAGGTAACGACAGGCGGGGGAGGCTCCAACAACGCCGTCTCTTTTGCACGCAAAGGCTTGAAAACAGCGCTTATAGCAGAGCTTGGCACCGACCTAGTCGCGGCAGCAATCAAGCAAGAACTTGCCACTGAGGGTGTTGATGGTTCACTACTGGTTCAAGAGCCCTCGGAAGAAACTGGCTTTTCGGCGGTGCTCGTTAATCAATCGGGCGGGAGAAGTGTGGTTGTCTATCGAGGAGCGGCCAAAATGTTGTCCAAAACCGATATTTCTTGGGACAACCTCTATCCTTCCTGGCTACATATTAGCGCTTTGGGTGGAGATGTGGAATTACTCGAGGGCCTTATTGGACATGCCAAACATTATGGTATTAAGGTAGCGATTAATCCCGGCAAGCCTGAGCTTGAAAAAATTGACGCTTGGGGAGGGATGGAGTTATTTCGCGACGTTGATGTGCTGCTCGTTAACCGCGAAGAAGCGTCGCTTATGCTCAAGCGCGATCTTGCCAGTGAAGAAGCCTGGAATGAGCTGAATATTACAGGTCCAAAACTAACCATCGTCACAGACGGGAGAGATGGGGGGAAATATTGGATTGATGGCGCGGGCATGCCCTATCCAGCCGCCATGGGGGAAGTAGTCGAAGAAACAGGTGCCGGGGATGCATTTGGCAGTGGAGTGGTGGCAGCATTGATTTTGGGTAAAAACATTGAAACTGCTCTTAGATGGGGACGGATTCAAGCCGAAAATGTGGTGCGGTATATGGGAGCAAAACGAGGCTTGTTTACGCTGTCTCAAATTGAAGCCGCTTAAGCCACTTCTAGAATTTTTCCCCACCGAGGTATATGGTAGTTCAAGTGAAAAACCTTCCTTTGCAAATTGCTATTGATGGTCCGGTGGGTGCAGGCAAAAGCACCATAGCGATTGCGTTGGCACAAAGACTCGAATGTCTTTATGTAGATACGGGGGCAATGTATCGTAGCGTAGCTTTGGGCGTGGCAAAACATACATTACACATGACCATGCACCAATTCGATTCTTGGTTAAGTGCTTACCTAAAAAACCCAGAATCTGCCCTTATTACTAAGGTTGTTGAAGCTTGGAACAATGAAAACTCGGTAAGCGAGCTTGTAGCTGAATTCTTAATCGAGTTGGAGAGACCCCTTAAAACTCAGTTTCTTAAACAAAATGTGATTGTATATCTTGATGGAGAAGACGTTTCATTTCTAATTAGGAATAATCTTATTGCCGAAGGCGCATCGATCGTGAGCCAATATCCCGTAGTGCGCGAGGTTTTGGTAACTAAACAACAACTCATGGCTGCTGGCACCAGCGTGGTGATGGAAGGACGAGATATTGGAAGTCGAGTATTGCCAAACGCTCACCTAAAAGTATATTTGGATGCTGTTGTGACCGAGCGCGTTAAGCGCAAACACGCGCAAATGCGCTCGCTTGGCCTCACATCTTCACTAGCGTCCACAAAAACTGCTTTGGTGCAACGTGACAACCGAGAAATGAATCGCCTACTTGACCCACTTAAACCTGCTTTAGGCGCGCTTATAATTGATTCAACCCAATTGACCCCGACAGAGGTGGTCGATACAATATGCCGGGAAGTAGAGAAGAGGATTGAGTGATTAGTGGTTAGTGATAAAGCATTAAGAAAAAACATACCAAACCTTTAGATAAAATTTGCAAAGCAAGCTTATGAACGAAAAACCTTTCCAAATTGCCATTGATGGTCCAGTTGCATCAGGTAAGTCTACCGCAGCTCGTTTGTTGGCTGACAAGCTCGGCTTTACCTATGTGGACACCGGTGCGATGTACCGCGCCATCACCCTAATTGCTCTTGAGAGAGAGATTGATTTAAAAAATGAGATAGCCTTAACTGAGTTGGTGCATGAGCTTGCGATTGATGTGCGTTTTCCTGAAAGCCATGAGCGTGATGGACGCTTGAGTACGGTGTTAATTGATGTTCGAGATGTGTCATGGGATATTCGAAAAACCAACATCAATGAAAATGTTCATTTAGTAGCTTCGCTGCCCAGGGTTCGCGAAGCGTTGGTGGTTAAACAACAAACGATTGCTCAATCACGCGATGTGGTGATGGAGGGACGGGATATTACTTATGTAGTCTTGCCTGAGGCACAGCTGAAAATATTTCTTGATGCGCAAGAAGTAGTGAGAATTGAACGCTTTTATCTTATGTTGCGAGCTAAAAACCCCCAAACAACGCAAAGTGACGCAGCTAGTTTGTTGCGAGAGAGAGATGAGTTGGATCGAAATCGTGAGGCGAGTCCGTTAAAAATTGTTCCAGGGGTGTGGCATTATGACACAAGCGGCAAAACCATTGAGCAAGTAGTTGAAGAAATAAGTAATCGAGTCACTGAGATGAGGACAGTATGAAAGCAAAGTCCAAAGATAAAGACCAAAAAAAATCAAACAAAAAAACGAGCAAATCTGCAAGCGCCAAAAAAGCGACTAAAAAAGAAGCATTGGGAAGTGGCTGGCACCCTTTATTGCTCTTGGTGCTTAGTTTACTGGCTGGGGCATGGATGATGTTTAGATAAGAGAATTCCTGGGGTTAAAGAGCAGTGGCGACTTTTTCTTTTGACTCCAGGTGTTCACTTGATCCAATTAAAGTGGTGCCGCAAGGCTTTTGCGGTTCAAAGCCTTTAATGAAATATTCTTCCTTGGGTTGAGCACAGGCGGTGCAAATGCCATTAGGCGACAGAGGACAAACCGACATTTTCACGAGGTTGCCGGGAGGGTTAAACGCTTGAGGAATTTTATTAGCAAGTAGAGCCACCATAATATCGTGCCAGATAGCGGACGCGCCAGTAATTCCAGAGGCGATCCGACTCATGGGGGCATTGTTATTGTTGCCCACCCAGGTGGCAACCAAATAGTCTTTTGTATACCCAAACGTCCAATTATCGCGCAAGTTATTGGTGGTGCCTGTTTTGACGGCCACTTGGTGTTGAGGAATGTTGAGCACTGAATTACGACCAAAAGCACTGGATCGGGCTATGTTGTCAGAGAGAATATCGCTAATCACAAATGCCACGGCTGGATTTACCACCAACCGCTTCTTGCATTGCTCAAACTCAGATTGACTGGCATGTAGGCAAGGATTGCTTTGGATTGTTTCACCTTGATGATTTGCTACCCGCATAATTGGATTGAGATCAGCTCGATAGCCACCATTGGCAAATGCACCATAAGCAACTGCCATATCCACCATTTTCACTTCACCTGCACCCAGTGCAAGTGACAGGCCAAAGCGAGAAGAATCATCCCAAGTTGAGATTCCCATGTCTCGGGCTTTATTAACCAGAGTTGATACACCTAGTTGATCCAGTGTTTTAACCGCTGGCACGTTATAGGAATTCGCGAGCGCGTTTCTTAGGGTGACTTTGCCGTGAAATTTGCCATCATAATTAACCGGTTTGTAGTCTTTGCTGCCTGGAATTGAATAAGTGATCGGTGTGTCTTCGATGATGGTGGCAGGGGTAAGACCGCGCTCGAGTGCTGCAGCATAGGTAATGGGTTTTATGGATGATCCAGGTTGCCTGGGACGCAGAGTCACATTCACTTGGCCATCATTAGCAATATCAAAATAATTGCCCGAACCCACCATAGCAATCACCTCTCCTGTTTCTGGTTTAGTGATGAGCACGGCTGCGTTGCTGACGCCCAGGGAGGCAAGTTTTTTTAAGTGATCATTGACGGTTTTTTGGGCCAATTCTTGAATTTCTCCGTCAAGCGAAGTGGTAACACTCAATCCAGCCCGTTCGATATTTTGTTCGCCCAGCGCCAACTCTAATTGCGATTTGGCATACATAACAAAATGGGGTGCTGTAATATCATTGGTGGGTGTCGCAAATGTTAGAGGTTGATTGAGAGCTGTTTGAGCTTGAGATAGGGTAATGTAGCCATCCTCAACCATACGCCTCAACACATGTGCTTGACGCTCAATCGATTTTTCGGGGTGAGCACCATAGGGAGAATACGTTGAAGGAGCAACGGGGAGTCCCGCAATGAGCGCTGCTTCGCCAAGGGTTAATTGGGTGACTGATTTATTGAAGTAGTATTGAGCAGCTTCTTCTATGCCGTATGTTGGTCCGCCGTACCCAACCTCATTAAAATACATTTCTAGAATTTCATCTTTAGTGTAGTAGGTTTCAACCATCAAGGCCAACATTGCCTCTTTAACTTTTCGTTCAATGGTTTTGTCTTTGCTTAAAAGGGCATTTTTGATGAGTTGTTGAGTAATCGTTGACCCACCGGGAGTTTGATCTGAATTGAGATTGATTTGAAGCGCGCGCAAAATTCCTTTGAGAGAAAGCCCGGTATGAGTGTAGAAATGTCGATCTTCAACTGCCAGTGTTGCCTCAATCATATAGGGGGGGATGGTGCTTAAAGACACCGGAGTTCGATTTTGGGTATCAAAAATTTTATAGAGCAGCTTACCGTTTCGGTCAAAAATTTTAGTTGTGGCCTCGACTTGTCTTGAGCTAAGGGTATTGGGGTGCGGCAAGCCTTTAAGTACCCGCTCATAAATCACGCCAAAAACAAACACACCACTTATGGTCACTGTGGTTAAGGTGGCTGCACTCAAAACAACTCGCCAATGGATTTTTGTGCGCAGCGCTTTTGTTTTTTTAAGCAATTTATGCATCGGGCGAATGCTTAAAATAATGAACCGGCGAACTGTTTTATAGCAAATCTTGCTCAAGTGAACCAACTGGTTAGTAAGCCTGGGGAACACTACAATCCAGCCAAACAGAGCAAGGAGTAGTAAACGGGTTAGTGGATGAGTAAAAAAAAGATAACTTTTTTTGAGAAATCGCTTTATGTGCTCATGGCGTATTTGGGGGGTGAATAGGAGAAGTGTCTTAACCGAGGCAAGCATTTTTACGGTCGACGCAATCCAGCACAATACAGGATTGTTGGTAATCAAATGTTTTAGTATGTATAAAATGCGCACTCTTGTCCTGTCCGACATGGTATGGCTATTGTAACAACCGGTTGGTTATGGGCTCAATATCACAGACTATATCAATTGTTAAATTTTGAGGTGGAAATGTTTGCAAAAGGTTGCCATAAGTCGTCTGTTTCGCCCTCATATCCCAATGCCCAAATTGCTATACCATGTAATTGAGCTTGTTGAGCGAGGGTAACCTTGTGCGTCACTGATTGTTGATTTTCGAAATAAATTTGACGCACTTGATTATTAGTTGATATCACCAACCAAGGGCTGAGCGCGTCATTGTCCCAGTTTGGAATTATTTCCTGTGTTTCAATTAGCTTTTTAACTCGATCATAGGTAGCGGTCACACCACTTTTAGGAAACGTTTGACTGCTTTGATCAGCAGATACCACGCGCCATTCATAGCCGTAAAAAGGGATGCCTAGTGCAATTTTTTCGTGTCCCAATTTTTGCCGTAATTGCCACAAAGATTGACTAATATCGCTGTTCCAGCGCCGGTTATTGCTTCCAAACACCGGAGCTACCGGACCCGCTACATTTGATCCTCGTTGATGGTAGTCGTACGCCATAAGAATAAAAGCATGGGTAACTGAAGAAAGTTGATCCAGTTGCCACAAAGAATCTGGATTTTGTTTCCCGAAAATATCAATAGTGATCACTGGAGGTTTGGGTAGTAGGTTGAGTGTGTTGCTTAGTTTAGACACAAACTGAGTAAACAATTTTGGGGTGGTGGAGTTAACGGGAGAGTCTGGTTCAAAATCAAGGTTAATGCCCTGTGCATCGTATTGGTTAAGTAGGCTTACCATCGTCTCAATAGCTTGTAATTGAGCCGATTCTGAAGCAAGCAAGTCATTAATAGTTTCAGTGGAAAAAATCGTAAACGATAAATGGAATTGCTGATTATTTTTGCGTATGGATTCTTTTAGCGTGGTAAAGCTTGCGCGATTTAGATTGGAGTATCCAGGATCGATGAGGGGATAACCAGTTTTATCAAGGGTTATGCCTGAGTAGATTATGGTATTTGGAATGGTGTGATGAGTGGTTAGTTTGTTTAAATTCCAGTAAGGCATAAACCCATACACATGTAGTTTGGTAGGAGTGGATTGGTTGTCCCGATTGATCATTAAGGATTGAGGAGAAATGAAAGGAGTTTGTGTGGTGTGATTAACCGCCAGCGCAATCAAGCATGCGCCAACGATCATCAGGAGAGCTAATTTCATTGAGGGCGTTTGGTTGGTTGGCGCCGGGAATTATACAGCTTGAGCTTGTTAGTAGGGTCAAAGGTGTTGAGATCAACTGTGGTAGAAGGATAGGCAGGTTTAGCGGTCTCAATCGCTGGATCGGTGGTAGGGGTTTGGCAATCAAGACAAAACTCCTGGGTGAAAGGGTCAGACACAACCAAGTGTTCTTGAAGCTCGAGGTTATCCATGGGCATGCCCTCTTCGGGTGCACTAGTGCCGACACTCGACCCAAAAAATGCTGGCTGACCAGTAGTTTTGTTGATCCAAATATTTTTGCGCACTGCTAAGCCCGGTTGAGGCAATGCCTCATCCCAAAACAATTCGCTGCGCAGTTCACATCCATCAGTGGGCTCGCTTCCGGTCAAGCGACAGACAGGTTTTTCAACCACTCCTTCGGGCTTAAGTGGGAGTGTATCTGCCTCTTTAACGTCTTTGAGAAGTTGGGTCATTAAATCGTTCCAAATCGGAGCTGCGCCGGTGACACCCGAAACAACACGACTCATAACCGTGTTGTCGTTATTTCCCACCCAAGTGGCGACGACATATTGCGGGGTATAGCCAATAGTCCAGTTGTCACGTAAATCATTGGTGGTGCCAGTTTTCACTGAGACAGTTTTATTGGCGATACGCAATTTTGAGTTTGATCCAAAAGCGCTGGAGCGAGCTTGATTATCACTTAAGATGTGACCCATAAGATAGGCAGGTTCACGCTCCAATGCTCGTTTCAGGTGATGAAATGTTTTACCAAGTCGGTTGTGGTCTGGGTCTTCTTCGTTAAAAAATTGATCTTGGAGTGCTTGTTTGGTGGCATGAGCATCATATGAATTCAAGATTTGGCCGTTATAGTCTTTGACTTCTAGAATTGCCGTGGCAGGAATTTGCACGCCTTGATTGGCGAGAGTCCCAAAGGCTTCAGCCATATCAATCATAGTTACTTCACCTCCACCAAGTGTTAGTGATAAACCATAGCGTGATGGGGTTGTAAACGAGTCAATCCCCATCGCCGAGGCAGTGGCAATCATACTTTCCAAACCATTGAGGGCAAGAATTTTTACGGCTGGAATATTGTATGAGTTAGCCAGAGCTTGACGAAAAGAGACGGGGCCATGAAAACCGCCATCGTAGTTTTTAGGACAATACGGTTTAAGGGCAGCTACCTTAAAGCAGGTCGGTATGTCGAGCAACATGGAGGCTGGATTCAAGCGTTTGGTTTGGAGAGCAGTGACATAATTAATTGGTTTGATTGATGATCCTGGTTGGCGTAAGCGAGTAGTGATGTTGACCTGACCATCATTGCTGGTGTCGAAATAATCTTTCGATCCCACCATGGAGAGAATTTCACCGGTGTCGGGCTTAAGAATGAGGGCTGCTCCATTAGATACTTTGTATTTTTCTAGCGTATCAAGCTCAGCGCTGACACTTGCCTGGGCAAATTCTTGCAAGGGCAAGTCAAGGGTGGTGGTCACGCGCAAACCCCCTCGCTCAACTTGGCGCAAGCCATATTGCTGCTCGAGTAAATCCTTCACATAAAAGACAAAATGAGGTGCCTGAATATTAGTTGCCGGTGGAATATATTCAAGAGAAACCTGAAAAGCACTGTCCGCTTCAGCTTGGGTGATAAAGTTTTCCTCGGTCATGCGTCGCAGCACCTCATGCTGGCGCGCTTTAGCTTTATCTACTTGCGTGAATGGCGAGTAGCGACTTGGTGCTTGGGGAAGACCCGCTAGGAGCGATGCTTCAGCAAGGGACAAATCTTTGGCGTGCTTGCCAAAAAAGCGTTGGGCAGCCGCTTCGATGCCGTATGCCGTTCCACCATACGGAATGTGATTCAAATACATTTCTAAAATTTGTTCCTTTGAGTACAAAATTTCGGTGGCCACAGTGAGCACAGCCTCACGTAACTTTCTCTCAAGTGTTCGCTCAGGGGTAAGTAGGGCAGTTTTAACCAGTTGTTGCGTAATGGTTGAGCCACCTTGAAGCTTGTCATGAAACAGGGTGTTTTTAAACGCGCGGGTAATGCCATGTAAGGAGAAACCAAAGTGTTGGTAGAAATTGGCATCTTCGACAGCAATGGTAGCTTGCTTAACGGTTTCTGGAATTTCATCGAGTCTGACTGGGGTTCGATAGGCATCAGCATATATTTCATACAGAAGCGTGCCATGGCGATCAAACAATTGCGTTGAAACGGGAAAATCACCACTTTGCAATTTGCTCGGCGAAGGAAGATCTGCAAAAACGGTGAGTGATAGCGTGAGCAATATCCCCACAAATAAAATAAGCGCTAACAAAAGCCATTTATAGCGGGTAAACAGCTTTCGAAAAGATGGTTTTTTAAACGTTAGTTGAGGTCGTTTGATCCAGCGAGGCTTTTTAAATACAGGTTTCATGACAGGCCTATTGTAATGGGTAAAGTAATCTCTGACAAACCAGATGACTCATACGCTAGTGATATTGGCATTGCTTTGTGGTTGAATAGCTCACGATAGTTTTCGGAATCTTTGTACAACTTTTTGTTGTAGAAAGG
>CAYYKL010000005.1:69822-73713 GCA_964441155.1 uncultured Pseudomonadales bacterium | reverse complement strand
TAGTATCTATCATATATACTAAGTCAATTATGACAATTTCAGGCATTCACCACATTACTGCCATTGCCAGTAATGCGCAAAAAACCTACGATTTTTACTCAGGAATTTTGGGATTGCGATTGGTCAAAAAGAGCGTGAATCAAGATCAAACCGAGGCATACCATTTGTTTTTTGGCGATAAAACGGGTGAGCCAGGTATGGATCTCACCTTTTTCACCTTTCCAGGCATTGGCAGGGGGCAGCGCGGTGCTGGTGCGGTCACGCTCATATCTTTGGCTGTACCCGAATCAGCACTGGATTTTTGGATTGAGCGTTTGAAAGCACGAGGTGTGGAGCATGAAAATATGCTAGAGCAATTCGGCTATAAGCGCATTGCATTCCAAGACTTCGATGGTCAGCGATTGGAGCTTGTTGGTATTCCTGAATTAAAAACAGTTACCGACAATGTTTGGACAACGAGCGATATCTCGCAGGCACATGCGATTCGTCATTTTCATTCAGCTCGAATCACCGTCCACTCAGCTCAACTTATTCGACATGTTTTGGATGAATTTGGCTATGAGAAAAAACTCAGTGAAGATAATTTGATCCTATTCCAGCTGCCAAAACTCAAGCGTGCTGAAAATCTGGAAGTTGCAATTGACACAACGGTACCCTATGACAGCGGCATGGCCGGGTGTGTGCACCACATTGCCTTTGCCGTTGTCGATGAAGCGTCAGAGTCGAAATGGCGCGAAAAACTGCGCGAGCTTGGATTGCAACCAACGCACATTATCGATCGCTATTATTTTGAGTCAGTCTATTTTCGCTTGCCTGAAGGAGTGCTTTTTGAATTGGCGACCATGGGTCCAGGATTTACCGTCGATGAATCAGAAGAAACACTTGGCCAAAAACTTGCCCTGCCACCGTTTTTGGAACATCAGAGAGAAATAATTGAAAGAAATTTGATACCGATAGAAACCAACTAATTACAGCGAGGATATTCACTGATGAGGGATAATCTAACACTTTTTCACCACCTCCATATCGACAACCAAGCATCAAAAACACTGTTTCTCTTGCATGGAACTGGGGCGGATGAGCGAGATTTGCTGCCTTTGATTGCTGGACTGGAGGGCACCTATAACATTGTCAGCTTGCTGGGGAATGTGCGCGAGCACGGCATGGCACGGTTTTTTGCCCGGAATGAGAGAGGAGTATTTGACCAGGTAAGTATTGCAGTGGAATCCAAGAAATTGTCGGAGTTTATTGTAGCCTGGAATTCAGAACATAAGCTGAAACCGACTGATACGGCGTTCTTAGGTTATTCCAACGGCGCAAATATGATTCTGGCATTGGGGTTAACATATCCAGAGCTGGTCACTCAAGCGGTTTGCCTGCATCCCAAATTGCCGTTTACGCCTAAAAACTTCGACCTCTCTCATCAACGGTATCTCATTACCTATGGTGAATCAGACCAGATGATTCTGGCAACAGATACACTTGAAGCAATGGAGGAGTTGCAAAAGCTTAGTGCGAGAGTTGAGGTTGTTAGTCACGACGGCGGACACGAAATTTGGCCAGAAGAAGTAGAAGCACTGCGGAAATTCTTGGAGTAAATCAACTTGCTTTTTGGGGTTTGTGATAGAGGCTGGTAGCCATAAAGAGTACACCAATCAGCACAAACACTACGACTCGCTCAATCGTGGCCATGGTCCAGACCTCAACCAAAAGCAAGCGGGCCACCACAGCCAAAAGCACCACACTGCTAGCTAAGCGAAGCTTTTTGTGTCCAAATTGCAATCCGCCAAAATAACCCGCAAGTCCCAAGATCGTGTAAATAATCAGCGCCACTGCATGTGTCAAATCTTTGTGAGCTGGTGCAATAAAATCAAGCGCGTACCACAAAACTGTCAAAACCAAATAGCTTCCTGCAATCAGATAATACTTGGCATAATCGAGTAATTCGCTAGCGGCTCTCTGCAATCGCATAAACCAGCGAGTGCCTAAGATCAAGACACTTGCGGTTGCCACCAGAGTGAGCATAAGCGGTTGAGCATCGACGGGGGTTTCTGCTACACGCAAAATATTTTGATGGTTAAGCTCACGAATCAGAGTGCCTAAATGATAAATGCCTAAGGCAAACGGAAATAAACCCATTGATAGCCCGGCTTTGACATCCATGAGTGTATATTCGCTCACAAATACAGCCATTGCTGCCAAAACGAGATAGAGAACACTTGCTTGCCAGCCGCTAAGGGCAAAGCTGACAGCGGCTGCCAGACTTGCGAGAGACAAAATCGCATACACAAACACCAGTTCTTTATTGTTAGATTTGAGGTGTGCCACATACGCCGCCATGCACAACCCGAGTGCTAAGCCAATGGCTGCAAGGCCTTGCCATGGATCAGCAAGCAATTCTCGTGCCCACAACAGCGAGGCGAGTGTCGTGAGGATGGTTGCACCAATGCCATAATATTCGCTCTGGTCGCTTGACCTATTGAGGCGCGCAAAATGCGCGCCAAAATGAATGAGGCTGGTGCACAGCACCAGAACAAAAATGAGAGGGGGATTTGAAAATTGGGGGTTGCCAAATGCCAAAAGCATCACTGAATGCAGGGCATACACACCACTAAGAGCTAAACCAACGCGTTTCCAGCCGGTTTTCAAAAACACTCCAGCTAATCCCAGAGACACCGTGAGTACATAGGTTGCCAGAAGCAGGGGACTTTTTTCACCACTGCCTTGCAAAAAGGGAATGAGTGCCACACCAATCACCGCGAGCAGCGAGCGCAGTTCATCTTTGTGATAGACCGATGACAAACTCATGGCGGCCAAAGCTCCAAGCATGAGTAGTGATGCGCTTATGGGGGTGAAAAAGTCGTAGGCGACGCGCGCAGCAAACAACGAGAGAATCACCACGATGGCGCCCAAACTCATCACGACCGTGCTGTGGTCGGGGCGCTTTTCGTGCATCATCTCACCCAACAACATAAGCAGTGAGCCAGCAAAAATGCCCAGCAGTATGCGCGCCATTGGTCCGATCCAGTTTTGGGCGAAGGCATAGCTTACAAACCAGGTGGCGCCAAGCAGAACCAACACTGCTCCAATACGCAAAAGCCCAGGAGCAGAAATCCAATAGGAAACGTCGAGGTATTTGGGAGTTTCGCCGCCTTCAAACACCGAGACTTTGATTTCGGTTGGAGGGGGTGGGGGAGTGCCAACTGAAGTTGCGAGGGCAGGGGATTGCGGGGTTTTTGATCGTGCTTGATTCGAGCCTAGTTCGCGGATAATTTTTTCAAGCGTGTCGATTCGGGTGCTTAAATAGAACACATACAAACCGAGGGCAACCAAGACAATAAATGAAAAATACAACATAACTCAACTATAGACCCGCGATTACCCCGCCCACAAGTGAGCGTTTTGGCTTACAATAAAATCAACTATGCAGAGAGAATTTAAGGGAATTATTTTCACTAACCACGCGCTGGAACGCCTGAAACAACGGGGGATCAAGCAAGGTGATGCCTGGGCAACACTCAAGCGATCAGATCAATCGCGCAGGGGTGAAACCAATGGCTCATGGGTGTTCTACCGAGCCTTTGGCAAGAAACGGATTGAAGTAGTGGCTAAGAAAAACGATCGCAAGCAATGGGTAGTGTTATCAGTCTGGTCGAAAGAGTTCGATGGCAAGCAATGGAAAAAGCACGAGCATTGGCTGATGCGCTTGGTGAAATGGTTGCTGTTTGGGAATAAAAGCTAGGGGCGGGGACCAAATAGTGAGTCTCTTCCTGCTTTGATTGCTACACCAAGATCTTTGGCATATTCGCCAAATGGGTGTTGAGCCACTCCACTCAAGGCATTTGCTGCAATCTCACGTATCTTTGCGGGAAGATGGAAAATATCCTCCAC
>CAYYKL010000005.1:0-69722 GCA_964441155.1 uncultured Pseudomonadales bacterium | reverse complement strand
AGGCATTTGCTGCAATCTCACGTATCTTTGCGGGAAGATGGAAAATATCCTCCACCACATCATTATGAATACCTAAGAAAAACTCGTCGTTGTTTAATCCTAGTGGATCAACATTAGAAGTGTCTGGTAAGTTTTCATTCATAGTTTGTGTACTTTACCACACAAATACGCTTCGAAACATCAGTTGAGAAGTTAGAGCGCCTCGGATTGTAGGTATTTGTTCTCGCTTGCGCTCGAACAGCATTTCCTACGGAATACTCTTCGAACGAAGTGAGAAGTTTTTTGCCTCTCGGACTAGGAATATTAGTTCTCGTTTCACTCGAACAGTGTTGCCGACGAACTGAAAAAATGCTCTTTTTATACTCTTCGAAACTTTAGTTGAGAAGTTCTAGCTTCTCGGACTATAGTTGCAAGTTCTCGCTAGTCACTCGAACAGTATTGATATTGGAAATGGTTTTTGGAAAGTAGTAAGCGCATGCAGGGTGGAGGTAGAGAGGGGTGGTTGTTGGTTGGGTGGTTTGGGGGTTGGGTTTTTTGGGTGTTGTTAGTTGGGTTGGCGTTGGGGTGGGCGCGAAAGTGCGCGAGCTTTTTAAGGGCCCGCGCACCTCGTCTACTTGTGTTTGAGGGGATCAAACTCCTCAAAACTTGAACTAGGAGCCCAGTGGACTCCGCACTTAGCCGAGACTTTTACCCACTCCGAGCCCAAAAACTCTCTAACTTCAACGACCGTGACGATTTCATTCGCCTCGGTTTTACCCGCGTAGTATCTCCGACCCGCAACGTAATCGTTGTACAAACCGTTTGGTTCATAATCGAGCCTGACTTCACCACTCGCTACGGCAAAGTCTCCCACTTCTGGCGACCAACAGGCCGCAAGGCTTAACGAAAAAACGAATAACGCAATACAAACAATCAACTTTCTCATCTTCATCTCAATTCTCCTATGTCAGTCCAAATGATTTGTTAAAACGGAACATCGCAAGCACAACTCAAAAAGTTGTGCTCACAATGTTCCGTTCTAAAAACCTATTGATCATTCAAGGAGAGTTTCCCTGCATGCACTTGTTAAAGAACTTTAACTTCGTGCCACACAAAGGATTAAGCAATGTAAATTCTTCGGGCAAGAAGTATTTTGTCTCTACTCGACGTAGAAACCGCGGAAGTATATCCTATAACAATGTATTTGTCAAGGTTAGAGGGTGTTTTTGCCACTAAAAGAAGTAAAACAGAGCCTAACACCTCCGAAGTGTAGCCTGGAATTCTGATTAAAAATCATGCGCACAGCAAAAACCCCCTGCTTGGACCTCAAGCACGGGGTTAATGCTTCATGCACCACTTGATTGTTTAATCGTGCTGCATTTTGGCCATGTAGCTGACACATTGACCTTGGTTTTTGAACGGATTACCCGAGGAATCGGTGTAATTCATCCAACCACCTTGTTTACAGGCTTCTTTATCTGATGGAAGAGCAATGACGACTACGTCTTGGCCATCAACCTGGATATTACTCAAGGTTGATTGACCCTCTTCGTCCATCACAATATCGATGCCAAGGATGGTTTCGTTTTCAGGGAACAGAACACCGCCGTATGTTTGGCCGGCTTCAAATGTCACGTGTCCTGATCCATCGTTGCCATGAGCACACCCTAAGAATACGGTCGTGCCTCCTTCGAGGTAGACATTAAACCTAGGTGCACCCGCGTCACAATATCCCTCAACGTCGTAGGAAAGCGTCATTCCAGTGGTGGAAAGACCTTCTACTCCTGCAATCTCAGCTCCTGCTGCAGAATTGGTTGGAGTGGGCGCGTTTTTTTCAAGCGTTAATTCACCACTTGCTGACAATTCGGCCACAACCGTGCCCGTTGAATCTGGGTCATAGGTCCAGGGTTCAAGGGAATAGGCGGCAGCGAATGCGGGCATCGCGGTGAGTGCGAACATGCTTGAAGCAACTGCTAATTTGGAAATAAATTGTTTCATGTAATCACCTCCTTTTTGTGTGGATCTCAAATGATGTTGGGTTCCTCACGGGTCTCAATCTACCCGCCACCCAGTTTTCGTGCAACGCCATTATGGTAAAAGAAGCGTAAGAATCGGATGGTTCATGATGCATTGCATTGGCCGAAAAAGCCTGGGAAAATTTTTACAAAGCAGTGTACAATGCCCTGTGACAGAAATCACAAATGCAGCACATGCGCTGCTATATCCAGATAAAAAATACGTAGTCGTTCCCGAAGCCGAGGATGGGTTTGTGGTGTTGCCTGATTCGTTTGCACCGTTTTTGGGAACATTCCCAGAACTAGATTCGTTTTTGGTGGGGCAGGCTAAGGCGGATCCGGCCAACTTTTTGCACATGGCACTGGTGGGGGATTTAAGCCTCAAGGTGGGGCGAGATTGGGTGCGCTTGTTTCCCACCAAGCAGCAGAACCAAATGTGGCCAGCTCTCAATGATCGATTGGCTTTTGCTTTTGTGCACGACAATGGCAAAACACTGGTGGGTCGAGATTTTGAAGCGTCGCGAGCATTGGTGTATCCTGCAAATTATCGCGATCGGCCACCTGAAGAGAATGGCCTGCACTGGGCTCATCCTGCATTTGGAGCGCTGGCATTGCAAGCATTGGTTCAAGTAACACCTGAAGTTTCGCGGCAATCGATCCACTATTGGTCACTGCAAACGGCACTGCACCACAGCGATTTCACTCCCTTTGCTCATGAGCTCACTCAAGCGCCTGTGCGCTCATTTGGCCCACTAGATTGGGCCGCGCACCTCCTGTTTACCATTGCTGATGTGAGTGTGGCGATGCGTTTGGAGCGTCCAAGTGGTAATGGGGTGTATGGCAATGAGGATATCATGAAAGTAATAGTGCGCAAGCACTTGTCAGATGACAACCTTCGGCCTTTTGTGCCAAGAGGGCTGCATGCTGCATTCTTGCGGTCATACCTCACGCAGTCGCTATTTTCTCACCTCGACACACTTCGTGAGCGGTATTCACCAGCAGATTGCAGAGCACCTGAGGGTTTTGTTGCTCGAGGGTTTTGTGTTGATTGTGGCAGTGATTCGGTCGAAGTGAATCAGCTCGCTCTCTTTTCGCAAGCTTTGTGGCGCGCGCATGAACGCGATTTCATGACTCCAATTGTGCGCATGGATCGGGCAGGTGTGTTGCAGATACGGTAATCAAAAACCCCGCCTGGAAATTGCTTTCCAAACGGGGTTTATTAGATTCAAATTCAATTTTTTGAGCTCTCGCTCAATTATTTAAGCTCTTATCCTCAACGGATTATTAGATGAGTGCGTTGAGGATCTCGCTCAATTACTTGAGCTCGACTTGCGCTCCAGCTTCTTCGAGTTTCTTTTTGGCGGCTTCGGCATCTTCTTTTTTAGCAGCTTCCATCAACGTTTGAGGAGTAGACTCAACCACTTTTTTGGCTTCAATTAAGCCTAATGATTGATTGAGTTCGCGCACTGCTTTGATGACGGCAATTTTGTTACTGCCAGCAGAAGTTAAGACGACATCGAATTCGGTCTTTTCTTCAACAGGTTCAGCAGCAGCTGCACCAGGCATAGCGGCACCCATCATCATGGGAGCAGCAGCCGAAACACCGAATTTCTCTTCGAGTGCTTTGACCAATTCTGCCAATTCGAGCACGGACAGTTTTTCAACTGCATCAATAATTGATTGAACCGCTTTGGAGGCTGCGGTGCCTTTTGTTGCTGTATCTTCAGCCATAAAATCCCCTTAACTATTTAATTACTAATTGCACATAGCATCTAAAAAAACTATTTAATTCTTTTTATCTTCAATTGCTTTCAAGACATACACGAGCTTGCGAATATTGCCTTGCAATACATTCACAAAGCCAGTGATGGGGGCATTCAATTGGCCAACGAGTTGCGCCAATAGCTCTTGTTTGCCAGGCAATTTGGAGAGGGCAACTACTTGATCAGCGGTGAGCACTGAGTCGGCTTTGCCTGATTCATTAAACATAACACCCAATTTCATCGACATGACTTCGTGTTCTTTGGCGAATTCGACCAAGGCTTTGGTGGGAGTTACTACGTCTTCATAGCCATAGACAACGGCAGTGGGGCCCTGAAGCGCTTGTTCCAGCGTTGCTTGTTCGGCGGTTTCCAATCGATCAGACAGAGCTCGGCGCACGAGTGTGTTTTTGACCACATTCAGCTCGCCACCGGCGAGTTTAATTTTGGCGCGCAAAGTCACTTGATCGGCGACACTCAGGCCCGCATAACTGGTAAAGACAGCATTTTTGGCTTTAGCGAGTTTCTCGCTGATGTCGGCAATTTGAGTTTGATTTTTAAGGTTTGGCATAGTGATTTCCTTCTAGTAGAGACCTGTTGATAATATATATGTTGATGTAAGCGGCAATAGCCTACTTATTAAAAAACCTCGCACTTGGCGAGGATTACTAACTTTACTACTCGAGCTTTTAAAGCTTAAGCGGAATATGTAGTATCCTCGGCAAGACTTACTTAGCGTGCTTGCTGTCTGTGGAACAAAGGGTACTATACCAAGAAGCCTGATTATTTGCAATGGGAGCTCGTTTTTATGCTAACCATTTTCAAAGGGAATTTCGGTACAAAACTCAATTGACAGATAATTTTTTATCGTTCATTATTAATGTGCTGCGATCACAAGTCGCGGTTCTAGTTCTCTAGCGGGTGTGGTGCCCGGGACGCGTGAAAGCTTATACAAACGGCCCAGCGCTGTAGCAGACCGACCGACTGGATCAAGGACTAGAGGAGTGGCGTGTGCACAACGTCACATCGAAGTTTTTTAGGGAGGTGAGACGCATCCACTAGTGGTGCCTCACCTCCATTTTTTTGCCTTGAAGTGAGCGCCTAAACGCAAGTCTTTATAAAAAGGAAAGATTTGGTTAGCTGTTTTGCAACAACCTTTATTCACTGCTATCGATGTGCGAATCGACCGCAGTCACTGAAGCAGCCTTTTCCGGAATCAGCTTATATTTGGCATATTCGGGCGTAAATTGGGCTACGAATGCATCGCGGGTTTCGCCTTTCAAATGGGGGATAAACGGCCTGAATTTGACCAGTGCGTCTTTATCTTTGTTGAAGGTGAATAACAATTTATTGACGTAGTTATGTAAATCCTCGGCAAAAGAAATATTTAAGATCTTAAAATTCTTGATGTTGCCCGCACTTGAACGGGCGACAAAGTAGCCAAGCTTGAACAATGATTGCAAAAAACCCTTCTGATATGCTCCTGTATCAACGATTTTATCGAGGGACAGAGAGAGTTGGTAGCGATTCCAGGGAGTAGTGTGGATAAATTTGGTGAGGCGGCGAGTGGTAATGATAAAAATTGATTTGCGCCATAAAATACTCACCCACCAAACGGCAATGAGGCCAAAGGCAACACTCACGCCCATAGCAACAGCGGCGAAGCTGGCAGCAAAGGATTTTGAAAATGGGGCAATGACTTCATGCGCGATGAAATAGCTCATGAGGGTTAAAATGACAGCGCCAAGCACCACGGCAATTTGACGCAGGGTGAGCATGATTTTGCCCTCACGGGTGGCAAACAAAATGATTTCGTCGGAATGTTGCCCTGGAAACTCGATTTCTTTATAGGGATACACAAATTCAAGTGATCCAAAAATAGTATCAGACATAGAGTCTATTCTATCTTTAAGGGTATCGATGCAACAATGGCTTAAAAAATTAGACTATTACTTGATACTCACTCAAATCAACTTTAACCCCAGGGCTCATGGTTGCCGAGATAGTCATTTTTTTGATTTGTCGGGGTCCAACCACTTTGATTAGGTGTTCAATATTAGCAATCAATTCTTTTTCGCTCTGGTTTATCTTACCGATGGTTACATGGATGAGAGGTGCTTTGCGCTCGGACTTGATTGTGACCGATCCCGCTTCGAGTTCTTTTTTGCGCTTCTCCACGTCGTCGGTGACCGTTCTGTTCTTGGGGTTAGGCATGAGGCCTTTGGGCCCGAGCACCTTTGCAGCACGAGCAACTTTAGGCATCATGGCAGGGGTGGCAATTAACACATCAAAATCGATAGTTCCCTTAAGGATCGATTCCAATAGCTCTTCAGTGACGACAGCCACGCGGGTTGTTTTGCCGGTTGCGTGGGGGAACGTTGTTTCGACATTGAGTTTTTCGTCACGAACTAGCGCATCAACACTGACCGTACCCACGAACTTGGTATAGGAGGTTTTTTTCAATAACTCGATGGCTTTAGGGAGTTTAAGCGTTTTGGTGCGATCAACTAAGCCTTTAACGGTTTTGTAAGTATTAGATCGGCCTTGAGCCACTTTTTCCTTTTTGGTTGCTTTTTCAGCTTGCTCACCATGACCTTCACTGCCTGGTTCGATTGACATATCGACTGTTTTTATTTTAGATGAACCCATACGGTCTCCTTTCAGGAGAAATTTGTAATTATCCTAATTGGTCTAATGTCTAAATTATTTAGGTAAATTAGTCATTAGTGCTATTAGAGCAATTTGCGATTTTTTTGATGGTGGGAGAGTATATATTCAAAACCAACTACTTACTGCCGAGTAATTGATAAGAAGATTGTTAACTCTCCCGAATGAATAGTTTTTAAAGTAACTAAGCTCCGGTACAAACGAATTCTTTTCAATGATGTTAAACGATCTTGATGCCCATGCTTTTGGCAGTGCCCTCGACAGAGCGCATAGCCGCTTCGAGATTGGTGGTATTAAGATCGGGCATTTTTTCGGTGGCCACAGCTTCGAGTTGCGCTTTAGTCATAGTGGCTGCTTCGGCTTTTCCAGGGGTAGCGCCACCCTTTTTAATCTTGAGCGCAATTTTAATAAGTTCTGAGACAGGGGGTAATTTGACGACGAACGTAAAGGTTCGGTCTTCATAAATAGTGACCTCGGCTGGCAAAATTTGGCCGCGCTTGTCTTTGGTTTTTTCGTTGTACGCATTGCAAAATTCCATGATGTTAACACCATGGGGACCGAGAGCGGTACCTACCGGAGGTGCGGGATTAGCCGCTCCAGCGGATAAATTGAGTTTTAGAATGGTTTTGATTTTTTTAACTTTAGCCATATTTCTTTCTTAAAGAGGTTGCCGATAACAAGAGGCTATTGTAGCAGAGGAAAGCCCAAGTGTGAACTACCCAAGATGTGGATGATTTTCGCTTGGTGACTTCTTGCTGTTTGGTTAGAGCCAGCTAGATAGGAGCGAGCCTATACCGCCAATTTTTTCGAGCAGTGAATCGAAGAGTGAGTCCGATGATGTGTTGGCGTGACTGTCTTGATTCTGGGTTGGAGTAGGAACGGGCAACGTGGTTCCGTTTTCGCCCTCGCCCTCAACATCTTCGTTGTACTCGTAGGAGGTTTCTCGGTTAAACCATTCGCGAGTGGAGTGGCGCTCTCTAGTTCTTACATCAAGCTTCACGGGTGTTGGAGTGGGTGTGGGTTTTGCTGTCGGCGTTGGTGCGGGATCTGCGACTTGAGTAGGGATTTTGGTGGGTTTGGGCGCGCAGTTGGTGAGACATGGCTGTCCTTCTTCAAGAAGTGACGAAGGCAACTCGACTTTGATATCTTCTTTGAGCCAATCAAAATTATCGAAATCGTCCAGATTAAGCGCTTGAGCGCGAGTAGAGAGAACTCCTGTTAAGGCGAGCGTAATAACTAGAGGGGAAATTTTTTTCATTGTGCTCCTTGCAACATAAACTAAACGTAATTGCGGGCAGCACGATTAGAGATTGTTATAGCACACTTTTTTGTGTGGTGGAAGATGTGTAACTAAAAGTTTATTCGGTGATGTTGATCAAGGGATTGCGTGGGATGCGGGGAAAGGTGCAGCTGCAATTTTGTTCGTCAAGTTTTGATGGTGCGGGACAATTGAGATTGCAGGCAAGACTCTCAACAGGCAAGTCTTGCATCTCATCGCTAATACCCAATACGGGAGTAGCTTGACTTGCTTTTACATAAAGCACTTCAATTTGGCGCTGAGTCATGACTGAAACACCGAGAATGGTTGCCAAAAGAATCAAAGAGAGCGAAAGAATATTAAGCTGCTGAAAGTTGTCGAGCCGTGCCCAAAACTTTTGGAATTCTTTGGAAATTGAAACGGGATGTGAATCGTTTTGCATAGTGTCCTTAGCGTAGTATGTGACCTAGTTGACTGTCAAGAAGAGAAGTAACCATTTCGCACGCTTGAATTTATGGTGTATCAGGCAACGGTTCGTCCAACACTTCCATGCTCAATCCGAAATTCTTGATGATATACAGAAAATCGTAGATATTCACTTTACCATCGAAATTAAAATCAGCCGGATAGAATTTCTGGTCAAAATAACGCTTGAACTGGACGATGTCTTGATAATCTACAGTATTATTAAAATCGACATCTCCCGGCAAATCCTCTGAGGCACACCAGCCTCCAGGAGGAACGATAGCAATACAGGCGTCGGTGGTGCAACTATCTTTTTCTTGACACAATTTATTGACCACAACCGGCACTGAGGCAGTTTTGTGATAGTCGCCAATGCGCACGGTCACCCAGATATCGCCTCTGCCGGCTCGAACCGGCGTGAACCACGCCTGTTTCTGGTTTGATGGATCACTAAACAAGGTTCCAATTGAATTGTCAGAGCTCATGCCCCATTCATACGTGGCAATTGATTCGTCGACGTGATTAAAAGGTACAGCCTGCGCTGAAAATAGAATTCGCTCTGTGCCTATAGAAGTGGTCAATTGTCCAGGGTTAATATCAATTCTGTAGAATAAATCATTTGGGTCATGAGTTGGCTCAAGTGATTCACAAAGACCTGTGTGACCCATGAATAGCCCATCTGGCAACAACGAAGGGGAGTTAGGAAGTAGGCAATATTCTGGGCTTAAAAATGGATCGCTTGATATATTACCAAGCATGCCCGTCCGATTGGAAATTCCTTTATAAGCAGATTCGCTTGTGTAAATATTATTCCTTTGAATATTCACCGCACTTTCATAAGCAGATTCGACTTCTAATCCACCATCAACACTAGAGAGAATATTGTATTGGACGGTCGTCGGTTCATCGAGAAACGGTTGTGATATTTTCAAGGGGTATTCGTTGTGAAAGTTTCGACTTTGCACAATTGTGTTGTTGCTTATAAAGCTTGATCTTGAGTTAGTAAGGTGAATTGATTCCCCATCCGAATTGTTTACAAGCAAATTATATTTGATTTGAGCTGGACCATTGGAAATGATGATTCCTCGAGAGTTGTTTATTATTGTGTTGTAAATAATGCTCGTATTGCCAACATCCTGGAATTGAAGAGCTCCTACACCTCCAGAAATAACACTTTTGTAGATTGTGACGGAATTTGCACCATGTGCTTCAAATACATTCGAACCTGTATAGGTGCTGTGAACATTAGTCACAGCAAGGTTAGACCCTGACTCTGCATGCAAAAGTCCGTTTATAGTGCTGCCAGAGAAATTAAGCGACTCAAGTGTTAACGAGCTGTTTTCCAGTAAAAATAATCCTCTGTTTCCGCTGACATTGATGGTGACTAAGTTTTCGCCATTTGATCCTGTCTCGCCTTTGAGTGTGAGATCATCAACGTTTTGGAGGTCTAGGGCGAAAGACGGTGATCTTGTGTGGGCAAAATCTTGCGTATTAAGATCATACGCTCCCGCGTGCACATATACTTCCTTAGGTCCGTCTAGTGAAATTGCCGCTCGTAGTAGCGCAACTCCCAAGCTCGTGCAGCCTGAAGCATTGGTTGGGGGATACACATGAAGCACTTCTTGGCTTTCAAAACATGGCCCTGGGTCTGAATATGGAGTAGGAATGGGTGTTGGTGTAGGAATAAGTTCAGGAGGGGATAGCGCTATCACTTGATCTTTTATTATTATTTTCGAAGCCAATCCTACAATCAAAACCAGGACAGAAGACAAAACTATTAAACGAACAAGTGCCTTTGACATTTTCAATTACTTTCATTCAATACGTTAATCGAGACTTTAGTTTTACTTTACTCAAGAAATAAGGGGCACGTCAAGGAGAGGCTTTATTGAAAAAATACGACGTTGGAGATAATTACAAACCATCTGGTTTGGTGATTGAAACTCGGGCCTGTTTGATCGCAATGTGCCCTTTTTTCATTTTCCACACTTCTGGATCAGAATGCATGGAAATTGAATTTGGAAATAAATGATTTGATTGAAAATCACTGGTCAGGCGAGGAACGGTGCTTGGCATTTGAAATTCAATCCAGCTAAAATAACGAGCATCTTCAAATTGCATTGAATCGTATTCCCAAGAATCTTGATCGATCTTGAATATAATATTTAATCGAATTTCTTCATCGTTATCATTCCATCTAAGGGCTAATACCAAGCCTGAAGGGATTCCATTGGAAGTGTCTGTGTATTGTATGAGTTGTGTGTCCTGAGGAGGTTTATAAACTCTTCCATTGGCGGTAATAATAAATGATTGGGCTGTAAAATGAATGTTATCAACACTCCAATCAACAGGGTACATTTCACTCGTTAAATCGTCAGGTTCAATTACTTCTCCGGTGACGGTTAATCGAGTGGGATATTCGCAATCTTGAAAGAGATTATTTGAGCCCACAATTCGGTATCGGGGAAGGTAGCTACCAGGAGATAAAAACTTAAATGGCATAATATTGTTTTCGGTGATGTGTGTGTCATAAAATCCATCACCATCAAAATCATATTGATAGCCAACAAATTTATTATTCACGGTGTTTACATTGATGCCAATTTGACCAATTGGAATTTGAGCGTCTTCACCGGTAACAAAATTGACGTTAATCGGTCCATCATCCGCGCAGGAGAATTTCGAAGAGTCGTAGATGGTTACAGGCAATCGCTTAATAGCTAACAAATTTAAGTTTTGAGCGCTTTTTACCATGGTAATCACCGAAGTTGAGCCCGGTGATTTAGCATCGATAGAATAGCCTGAATTGGGGGTATTTTGATCTGATACAACCGTGAGTAGTGCAGAATCTTCTGGTGCGTGAGTAACCATAAAATTTTGGCTATTAAGGTCTAGCTCGGTACCATTTTGAAACAAATCAAGCCAGATGCCCGAGCGCGAACCATATCCTTCTTCAAATCTCATGACAATATGGTCTTCATGAGAAACGAGGTGATATTGGTTTTGAGTCGGATCGGTTGTGGGAATTCCAGACCCTTTGCCAAAATCTGTGACGAATTCATTGAAGTCAAAAATATTGACTTGTCCATCTTGATTGATGTCAGCTCGTGTTTCAATGTAGAACTGGGCTGAAGCAATAGGCATGAGTTTTAGCGACACAACAACAATCAAAAGAATCGCAATCAACAAACTCAGCTTCTTTGGAGTTGATAACCTCATGCATTTATAGTTTCACAAACTTGAGTGGTATTCAACGTGAGGTTTGGTCCTGCATCCAGCTTACCTTTTAAGTGGAATTACCGAGCTCGAGCCTTCAAGATTTAAGACATTAACCAAGTCTGAAGATGTGGGAATGACAAACTTAGTTGCGCCATCACCCAAGACTTTTTCGGAGACCTCCAACTTCTTCAGCGCTTCGGCGCGATCGGTGAAGAATTTTTGGGCAGCTAGTGACGTCATTTCCGTTGATTTAGCCAATGCTTCAGCTCGAAGGAGAGTTGCCTGCGCATCACCTTGGGCTCGCAAAATTCCCGCTTCACGCACACCCTGAGCTTCCAAAATAATCGCCCGCTTTTCGCGCTCAGCCTTCATTTGTTTGCTCATGGCATCGGTGATATCGGCTGGGGGATCAATCTTTTGGAGTTCAACTTTCATCACTTTGACACCCCAAGCATTAGTGGCTTCGTCCAAGACTTCGCGCAAAGAAGCGTTGATACTATCGCGGGCAGTGAGTGTTTCATCTAGTTGCTTATCGCCAATCAAATTGCGCAAATTAGTCTGCGCTAAGGTCGTTGCAGCAAAATTGAAGTTTTGAATTTCGAATTCAGCTTTGACGGGGTCAACCACTTTGTAATAAATCACCGCATCAACGGTCACGCCAACGTTGTCCTTAGTGATTACTTGTTGAGGCATGACATTGATGACTTGCTCGCGCATATCAACACGAATCAATGAATCCAAAAACGGTAATAGAAAAGCAACCCCCGCATCAGCTGTGGCGTGATATTTTCCCAAGCGAATCACCAAGCCTTTTTCGTATTGTTTGATAATGCGAATTGATGAAGCCAAAGCAAATAAAGAAATAATAAAAATCAAACTAAAAACGACCAGTGAAAACGGTTCCATAGGCGAATTGCTCCTTAAATTATTTTTTAACTTTCTTAACTACCAAACTGACGCCCTCGATAGCGACCACCTCGAATGACTCTTTTTCAAAAATTACTTCGTGGCTAACAGCGCGCCAATCTTCGTCATTCAAGCGAACCAAGCCCGGAGTGTCTGGCGTGATTGAGCGAACCACCAAGCCTTGCATACCAATAAGTTTGTCGATATTGGTCTTTTTGGTGATGACGGTAATTTTTTGCCTGATTTTGTTCCGGCCAACGAAAATATAGGCAATGCTCAAGCCACTCGCGAGTGTCAGCATCAAGGGGATTGATTCCGTGGCGATGCCTGCAAAACCAGAAATAATCACAATCGATCCAATGAGCACCAAATCAAAACCCGTTTGAATGCCGATAAATAGTTCGGCCAGAATCAACAAGAGACCAACGATGATAAAAAGCTGAGGTAGACTAATTAAAAGTTCCATCGATACAATAATTATACTCCTTATAACTTGCGTCAAAAGCTTGAGGTTACCACCCAAGCTTTTCAATTTCTTGCATCGCGGCAACGGCTGCATCTCGTTTGATGAGATTCTCTTTTGCACTTTGCTCGCTACGCGCCTTCGCATCGAGGTAGATCGAAGATCCCGATCGATCATATTCTTCTTGATAGCGTGTTGCTGACCTCATATCGAATTCATAAAACGCTTGAGCACTGGAGCGCTCGTATTCCAATTGTTGCAATCTATTGGTATTTTCTCTGGAATAGCAAAGTCTTGAGGTGCTGCCGTCAAGGTGGGTGACCGTGAAGCGAGCGCAAGCAATAGGAGGTGAAGTGGGGAAGGGTCTCGTTGTTGGGAATACTCTTTTGGCAATTGAGGGTGATGCGCGCAAAGGTTTAGTTGTCGCTGAAGGCTTGTTTGGTGTCGTTTGCATAGAATCTAGCAATGGTTCCGGGCTCGGGGAGACGATTATTTCTTGTGGGAACAAATCTAGGGGGAGCCGGGTTAATTTAGGAACAAATTGACTAAACGATGGCAAGCTATCTAGAGAACCCTGGACTTGTGCTGCCAAGACAATTCCTGAAACAATAAGCAGAGAAAGAAGTATTGCGGCAACTATTTTTTCCATAGCAAGCTTTTGTCTCGGTTTGAAGTAACTATCTATGGAATAGTTTACTCCTTTTGTTTGCACTTAAGGAATTTATATTCTATTTAAAATAGGCATCGAAGAAGCTTCTAAAACTTGAGACCCAATTCGTGAATCCAAATTTTGCCAGCGAATCATTTGCTTTGGTTGCAGGATTATTGATGCAGCGCGCTCCATTCCAGCAATGAGCAGGACCACAATCACATGCGACTTGCTGACTATCAGCAGGGCAGGCAATTAAAGGATCGGTGAGAACATCACAACTATCGGCGCAACCACTAAGGGTTTTATATTCGCCTCCCGATTTTTCACAAACGCTAGCCTGTCGAGTTTCGCGCGTTTGTTCAAGCGAGCCGGTATCCATTTGGTAACGCTCTCTCACGCAATTACATTCGGAATTCAAGTAGTAACCAAGTGCACATTCCTTGGCGCACATTAGCTCACCGCCAGTCGGTTTTGCGGGTGGGGTGGGATTAGTGCAATCCTCATTACACGCTCCCTTTATGGTATGGCATTGAGGAGGGAGGGAGCGCGTGCATATCTCTTGGTCGGCTTCAAGTGGTTCGCACTGGCCGTTTCCGCACAAAGCTTTGGGTCTAGTTTCGTCACTATCTTTGTAACCAAATTTCAAACAGGCGTAATATTCTGGTGTAAAGGTCCAGCCGCATTGACCGCTTGCCTGTTGTTCGCATATGGCAGAACTTTTCAGACATGCATACGATTCTTTCCATTCGCAGGTTGAAAAGCGATCATAACCTTCAGTTGCGGACAGACACAATTCTCCCGAGCAACCGCCAGTAATGCACCCAGTTTGAGGTGGCAGCATGGGTGGTTTGATGACTCCTGAAATACTGGCTTCGATGGGGTAGCGGATAAATCGATTGGGCGTAGAAGTTATGCTCAGTCGGGGGTCATTGGCTCGATCCCGAGGCATAACCTGGATTCTGCTAATTTCTTGAGCAGCTTTAGAATTAAAGTGTGTTTCGTAGGCACTTAGAATAATTGAGGCGGGCAGGCTCATGCCCATGATTACTAAACCCAGAAGGGATATTTTTTGAAAGAAGTGCAATCGGCGAAATGTCTGAATGATTTTCATAATTACTTTGATCATTATTGGAATTTTACTTCCAATATATTCACTATACACGGATAGCACGATGTCGACGACACGGAATTCAATTGCGTTTTTTCATGTATTTTTCAAGTCACATAAGACTGAAGCCAAGCAGTTCACTTAATTCGTTTACAACCTTAACGATTTTTGAGAGCATGAGTCATGATGCATAAAAGATGTTTGATCTGGACACTCTTTTTGGGAATGTTTTTTTTGGTTTCAGGTGGTGGAACAACCCAAGTGGTGGCGCAATCAACCAACCTCACAGTGTGTCCTTCAGGGATTGCGGGCACAAATGGATGCAACTATATAGGCAGAGATGGAATTCAGCAGGCGATTGATGTCATACCCAACGGTAGCGAATCAATGCCCAATACGATTGAGATACGGCCAGGCACCTATCTAGGCCTGGAGTTAAAAATTGGCACTGATGGCCATCCTATCAAACAGCACATTGAAATACGAGGTGATGCAGCTCAAAACACTATCCTCAAGGGCAAAGATGCTGACGCGCTTACTGTAGTTGACTCGATTATCTCGCTAGAACATATCAGCATTACTGAAGCTGCTCGATCGGGGATTATGATAGACGGATCTTCCAAAGCACAACTTTCTCAAGTGGTTATACTCAATAATGGAGGTTCGGGTCTAGAAATTTCATCTAATTCTCGAGCCACAATAACGCAAAGTATTTTCGCCTTCAACTATTACGAAGGCATTTTCATCGATGGAAATGCCAACGCTACCATTTCGAATAGTCAATTTTCTGGCAACTTTGGCGGAATATCGCTGTATGGGAATTCTCAGGCAACCATTACAAGCAACGAAATTATGGCAGACTCGGCAGAAGGAATTGGGTTGTGGGGTAATTCTCAAGCAATCATAACCAACAATTTGATTAGTCAGAATGAACATGAAGGAATATCTGGCTATGAATCTGCGAAGGCAACCATTTCAAATAACACGGTCGTAGCCAATGGTTGGGATGGCATAAATTGTTCAGACTTAACCAAGTGCCATGTATTCAATAATATCTCCATTAATAACCAAATAATCGGGATTATCGCTAACCAAAAAACTAATTTTGAGACGTTCAACTACAACATATCTTGGGGAAGTGGAGAAGGGAATTTTAACCATTTTTATTCACCTGAGGAACTGCAAGACGCTCACAATGTGTCAATTGACCCGCAATTTGTGAGTGCAAATGATTTTCATCTTATGCCTACTTCAAATGCCAAAGATGCTGGTGACCCAGCACTGCATGATCCTGACGGATCGCGATCAGATATGGGAATGTATGGCGGTCCTGGTGCTTGCGGATCAGACCATGCGCTTGCTGGCTGCACATTGGAAATTGATGTCAATAACGATGGTTTGGTGAATATGCAAGACTATCAGAAACTTGTCAGTGAATTTGCCAACTATTCAATTCAACTATTCAATGCACTTGTTTCAGCATTAGTCAGGTGATGCTAGTTACACTTTGGCGATTTGCAAGAAATCAAGCTCAACTGGGGTTTCACGGCCAAAGATTGACACTAGCACATTAACCTTGCCCTTGGCATCATCGATCGAATCAACGGTTCCCAAAAAGTCAGCAAACGGTCCTTCGATGATCTTGACTGCCTCACCAATTGAGAAATTGGCTTTGTATTTTGGCGCACCTTGATTCATGTATTTTTGTATGGAGTCAACTTCTTGGTTAGGCAGGGCCGTCGGTTTGGTGCCGACACCCACAAATCCGGTTACGCCTTGGGTGGTGCGAACAGCCAGCCATGCATCGTCGGCCATAACCATCTTAACGAGCATGTATCCAGGGAAAATTTTCTCTTTAATGGCTTGTTTTTTGCCGCGTTTAATTTGAATTTTGTTTTGCGTCGGAATGAGGATTTCCAAGATTTTATGGTCCAAATTCATGGTTTTTACACGAGCCATCAACTGGAGAGCAACACGGTTTTCGTGACCAGAATAAGTGTGCACGACATACCAGCGAGCATCTTTGACGTCGAGGTCATTAATAAGGTAATGATTTTCGGGACCTTTAATTTCTTGAACTTCATCAAGAATATCTTGGTTTTTAGCCATATAACACGATCCTTTACGTTTAAATAATCTGGGCGAGCAGCAATGTTAGTATCCAGTCGAGGCCTCCTAAATAGACGCCAACTACGACACTAACCAACACAACAACTGCCGTTAATTTAATTGTTTCTTCTCGAGTTGGCCAAGTAGTGAGTTGCAACTCTTGTTTCACTTGGGCAAGGAGCGCAAATGGTGGTTTAGTCAGTATATTCATTATATTTTCACGCTTCTTTTAGATCTTTTCATGCTCAACACTAAAGAAGCAAAGGCATATTGTAACAAATAGTTGGGATAAGAGGAATACCCGCCTTGGAGTAACGCGAAAAAGTTGGAATAATCGTGTAAGATAATCAAAATAGTGATTCTGAAATAAGAACTAGGAGGCTTCCATGGCTCATCACAAAAAAGTTCGCAAGGCAGTTATTCCAGCCGCCGGCTTTGGTACTCGTTTTTTGCCCCAGACCAAGGCAATGCCTAAAGAAATGTTGCCGGTCGTTGACAAGCCGGTGATTCAGTACGTAGTCGAAGAGTTGGTTGAGGCCGGAATCCAGGACATTATCATTGTGACGGGCTATCACAAACGCAGCATTGAAGATCATTTCGACACACCGTCAAGAGAACTTATCGATAACTTAGAAATGGGTGGCGAGAAGAAGCGACATTTGCTGGAGCAAGCCTATGGCATCGCCGATATGGCCAATTTTGTATATGTGCGCCAAAAAGGACCCTATGGCAATGGAACGCCACTGCTTAATGTGAAAAGTTTAATTGGCAATGAACCCTTTATTTACACCTGGAGCGATGATTTTATTTCGGCCGAGCCCTCGCGGTTTAAACAACTATTAGAAACCTATGAACAGTATGGCTGCAGCGTTTTGGCATCTTTGCGGGCCAAGACCGATGATGATTACAATCGATATGGATTTGCTGGGGGAGATGAGATTGAGCCAGGAATTCTTGATGTCAAATCGTTAATCGAAAAACCAGGCAAAGATTCGGCGCCTAGTGACTATGCCACAGTCTCTGGTTTTCTGTTCACTCCCGACATTTTCAACTATTTAGACAAAGTAATGGAAAACTTGCCCGAGGGCGAAGAGTTTTATTACAACGATGCACTCAAGCTCATGTTGCAAGATAATTTGCGCATTCTGGTTCGCGAGATCAAAGGTGGAAAATTCCATGACACAGGCAACAAGCTTGAGTATTTGAAAACAGTGGTTGAATTTGCGCTCAAGCATCCCGATATCAGTGGGGAATTTAGAGAATTTTTGCGCTCCATCAACGTTTAAATTGATTAATTCTACCAACGTTTAAACGTGTCGGTTGCTACTTGATGCAATCTTGTTTTTATTGATAAGCTGTAGGTGTCACGGGTGTTTTAACTTACTATATAAGGAGACGTATGAGTAGTGTAACGATGAGTTATTCACAGGTATTGCGATTTGGCTGGGAAAAGTTAAAGGCTCACTGGAAACTTTTAGCCCTGTATATGCTCATGCTCATTCTTTTTAATGCCATTACCGGCTACGTCGCCTCTGGCCTAGAAAATGTTTCATCAGCTTTGGCATTGGTATTTAATATTCTCATTACTATTGTTGGCCTTTTTGTCGGTATCGCTCAGATCAAGCTTGTGCTTCGAATCGTTGATGGTAAGGCCACTCCTGACCTTAAGCAAGAGCTGGCTGTATTCAAGGGATTTTTAATGACAAGTGTGCAGCAAATCGTGCCGTATTTATTAGGCAGTATTGCGTATGCTCTCTTGGTTATAGCGGGAATGATTCTACTTATCGTTCCTGGTATTGTTTTTGCTATCAAATACCAATATGTAACGTATCTCGTGGTAGATAGAGGTATGGGTGTCAAAGAGGCATTCCGAGTCAGTGGAGAAATGACTCAAGGCAAGAAAATGTGGTTATTTGGTTTCGGTTTTGTTTCAGCACTACTCGTTTTGCTGGGGTTTGTTTTATTGATTATTCCCGGCATTGTTGCCGCAGGAGCAGTAATGCTTGGATCGATGTATATCTATCGACAGCTTTCAGCTACAGCTCAAGTGCCAACCCCGGTCAAAATGGGCCAAATCGCTTAACGCATTTTAATAGCAAATCATATAAAGAGCTCGTCCGATTCATTACCGGGGGAGCTCTTTTTTTTAGCTTCTCGTTTCACTCGAAGAGTGAAGTAAAAGTTTAAGCCTTACTCAAATATTGGATGCACATTGTTTTCTTGAGGAAAAAGTGTGCTTTATCAAGTGATTACGCATTGACCTCTTGCTGCCCGATGCTACAATGGTCATGCCCTGCGAGTGGCGAAGAGTGAGAGGATTTTTTCCTCGACAATTTAACTTTCTTGCGGGAGGACGGGCGTTCATGCGTCTCGCGGGATGTATGACAGTCCACCCACCTGGTATCCAGGGGGAAAGTACCTCTTAATACTCATGCGCTTGCGGGGTTTTTCGTTTTCAATTTTCTAGAGCTATTTGAAGTTTGTATAACCTAGTTCTCGCGCTTCACGCTCGAACAGTACCTTGCAAACGATTTATGCAGGAAATAGTAGTGATTCCCTTATCCTAAAAGTAACTTGAGAACAAAGATAATTGCCGGGCTCACGATGGTGGAAACCAGGGAGCGACCATTGAATAGGGGTAAGATTGAAATCATTAGGATGCCTGTGCCGTACATGCGCATAAAATCCTCGTATTCATCGGCCCAATCTTGGGGTAATAAGCCATAGAGAATTTTACTGCCATCCAATGGTTGAATGGGAAGTAAATTAAAAATACCCAAACTGACATTCACCATCAATAAACTCACCATGAGATCAGTGAGCAGAGGAATTTCATTTAAGCCTAATTTAAGCAGCAAGCTTAAGCCAATGGCCAAGATAAAATTGGAGAGTGGTCCAGCAAGAGCAATAATGAGTGCGCCACGCTTCGGGTTTTCGAGATTATACGGGTCGTAGGGTACAGGCTTAGCCCAGCCAAAAATGAAACCCCCGCCACCAAACGAGCTAAAAACGGCGCTTAAAATAAGCAGAGTGGTGCCGACATTGTCATAGTGTTTGAGTGGATTAAGAGAAAGGCGATCTGACAATCGTGCAGTTGGATCACCAAGACGATCAGCTGCGAGTGCATGAGCAAACTCATGAATCGTGATGGCAATGGCAATGGCGATAAGCCACAAAACAAGTTCAATCATTCACAAAATCCTCATGATTTGCTAGAATAAGCGCTTCGCACTGATTATAACGATACTTGTAGGATTGTAACACTATGGCTTCTTATCACATCAAATTTGAAAAAGTGGCTCACATTGGAAATAATGTGTCTCACGCCAAAAACCGAACCAAACGTCCCTTTCGCAGAAATCTGCACGCGGTGACCTTGCTTATCGATGGGGTCAAGAAAAAATGCTTGCTTCCTGTCAAGCTCATTCGCCAGCTTAGACGTGATGGCATGACCACTCACTGGCAGCCCAAACAAGCTGAATAACCTCTACTTTTCAGGTTTATTAGTTATAGCTCAATTATTTCAAGCTCGGTTTTTGCCGCGGCTGATTGGCTAACCTTGGCTACGAAGCCTACTTTTCCCATGTGCAAGCAATAGATTTCTAGCAACGACCTCTCTAGTTTGGTCGCTAGGTGTTGAATCAAGCTACTCTGGTGCAGAGTAATTACTCTCATTTTATTTTTTCGATTCTCGTCATTAGTGACGGGCATTGGCTCAAAAGCAATGTGCCGCTTAAGCGTGCTCCATGATTTTTGCATGATACCCTTGAGTGGAATAGTCACGATTTCATTTTTTTCTTGGGGAAATTCCAGATCAAGAATTGATTGCAATGCGCTATAGTCGATTGAGTCTTGGCGCTGCGCCACAACCAATAGTGTCAGGTGAGAAAGGGAATGCTTTTTTTTAAGTGTGCGAAGAGCACTAGCTAAGGTTTCAATCGAGCGAGGATAGAGGAGCACCCCTTGAGTTGCGTTTTCGATTTGTTGCATAGCTCTATTGTAAGCCCTCAATATGCCTTTGCCTCAAATAAGTTGTGCTTGACCACATATGCCTCGATAACACTTGGCACGAGATCGCTAATTGATTGATGAGCAAATACCTGGTTTCTAACTCGTGTTGAGGAAACGTCAATCTCACCCACATCATGCAAACCAACCATGTTTTCTCGCAAACCTGTCATCGGATGTCCAGCTCGGGGATAAATATAGATTTGGTAGTTGGCCAGACCAGGGTGCATGCTCAAAAAGGCATCGAACTTGGGCAAGTACTCTGAACCCATGACCCAAGAAAAATGATGTTGAGGGAATTTTTTTGAGAAAAATTCAAGCGTGTCGAAGGTATAACTTACACCGCGAAACTCTTGAGTTTTGAGCGCGTCGGTTGTGCAAAGCAATTTGATCATGTGCAGGCGATGAGTATAATCGGACATAAATGATTTGCCCAATTGTTTGGCCCAAGGATGCTCGAACACGGGCACAAACCACACTTCATCGACTACTTTTTTTTCAATTAAAGTGTTGGCAACAAGCTTGTGTCCGTTGTGTGGCGGGTCGAATGCGCCACCAAAAAGTGCAATATGCATAGATAGTCGTTAGTCTGAAACAATCACGTTCTTTATTTGATTAAAGCGAGCAATTTGCTGTCCCTCAACTTGAACATCAACCAATTCTAACCGATTGGCATTTGCTTTGGTTGAGAAAAGCTTCATCATTTTTTTACCTTTGTTTGTGGGTATTCGAGTCCAAAGGCTAGGGAAGCCATAAAGCGCTCGACTTGCTCGCTCTATCGTTTCTGGTCTTTTGTACTCAACCTTAGCTTTCTGACAGGCAGTTGGCAACTCCGTTGGCTCAATAGCTTCTCCACGCATAAGTTTGACCAGTGTTTCCCAGGACACAAATCCATCTCTCCTATGCAAACGTTTGGCTTCGGGGGTGGGGGAGGATTGGGGCTGAGGAATACCCGGTGCGAAGTCCGAAGTTCTGCGTTCTAGGTATTCGGAAATCATTGTTTCTATGCAATCGGAGCCAAGCCGATACAGTTTTTCATAGAGCGTTTCTCGAGTTTCTTGAGCTTCAATGTCGATCGTTGCTTGAGAGAGAATGCTGCCGGTGTCAAACTCGGTTCCCATTTCGATAAGGGTTATGCCTGATTCAGTTTCGCCTCTCAAAATGGCATATTCTGCGGGGTTGGCACCACGATATTTGGGGAGGATCGAAAAATGAAGGTTGAGCGCGCCAAACTTGGGGAAGTTTAACCAATTCACAGGCAAGAGCTTGCCGAAGCCCGCGGTTACAAATAGATCAATTTCAGGCAATTTGCTGAATTGCTCATAAGGATCAAGTGACTCAAGCGAGTCCGGAGTGAGCACTGGAATTGAATTAGTAATTGCGAGTGCATGAACACCATTGGTGTCATTTGGAAGTGGCGGTGTCGTGACGATTGCGGTTAGGTTTAAATATTTGCTTTCAAGCAAAGCTTGGGCGATATAAGTCGAGTAGTGTTGAAACGAACCGAAGAAAACAATTGATGGCTTCATAGACTACCAGGTAATCTCTAATTTTGGATTGTCGATGGGTTCTAAGCCCTCAGGAGTGTCATAGAAAAGCGGCAAATCGTCTTTGAGCGTGTGATCGGTGAAAAGAATTCCATCCAGATGATCTAATTCGTGCTGGATTACGCGGGCCGGGAAGTCAACAAATTTGGTTGTGTGCTTGGACAGAGTAGGGATTTCAGTTGATCCGAGCTTAAAATCAAAGCTTAAATATTCAAGACTCAAGCCATAGTAGCGATATACCGGGCCATAGAGCTTTGGAATTGACAAGCAGCCTTCGTAATACGGTTTTTCGCTCGTTCCGCCCAACGTTTTTCCACCAGGGGTGACTGCTTTGATCTCGGGGTTGATCATAAACACAATTTCTTGATTTTCCGGTTTCCAGGCTTTTAATGGCAAACTTACATCTCGTGGCATATAGGTGGCGAAAAGCCTGAGCGGTTCACCCACTTGAATTGCCGATAATCCTACTCCGGGGGGATCAGTTTTGGTGAGGAGTGATTGAGCCAATGCGTTGAGAAAGGTAAGCAGTTTCGCGTCAATGCGCTCAACAGGCTTCGATTTAAGTCGTAAGCGATTATCGGGAACGAGGACAAGGGGAAGTGGTTGCATAGATTATTTTTGCTGCAATTTTCCTAAACGATCAATTGCCTCGGGGTTTTGCGCATTGATGGTGGATAAAATAGTTTCATAGATTTTGGCGGCAGCCGAAGCATCTTGTTGTTTTTCGAGTAATTGTGCCAAAGAGATTAGGGCTTGTTCATAATTGCTTTTAAGCGCAATTGTGTGCTCGTACGAAGTTCTGGCTTTATCAATTTGTTCAGTTTGGTCATAGAGCAAGCCAAGATTGTACCAAATTTTGGCATCTGTGGGTGCCAGGGTGGTGGCAGCTTCAAGGGTGGCCACTGCTTTCTCAATAAATGCTTGCTCAATCTCTGCCAGCAAGACAAAGACTCGAGCCCGCGTTTTATAGTGATTGAGGTGATAGGGATTAAGCTCAAGTGTTTGATCAGAAATAGCTTCGGCTTGAACAGCGAGTTTGGCCGCGGCCGTTGCTTGGTTCATCGAGTGCAAACTAGCTGCCACCTGTGCGGTTGCCAAAGACAATTCTTCGGCGTATTTTGGTTCATTGGGAACGGCGATACTGGCTTTTGCTAAATCCTGCAACCCAGGAGACAACTTATCAGTATCAAGCAATGCTGAACCGCTAGAAAAAAGTTGGTCAGCTCTATACATCTTCCCCAGTGTGTAGCTTGCAAAGAGCAATGCTAAGGAAAGCATGAGAATGCCTAAACCTTGAGAGAAATTAAACTGCTCGCGTTTCTGTTCAGTTTTTTCAATTGTCTCAGTTTGCATGAGGAGGGCCACAAAAGCGGGGAACAGAAACAAAAGTGTGGCCACATTAACCGTGGAAAAGCCAAAGAAATTTGAAACACTCAGTGCAGTGAGGCCACTGACCAAGGCGCTAGAAATGCGAATTTGTGTAAGATGTTCGGTTGCCAAACTTTGATCATTTGAAGTCGGAGATTTTGAGGCTTTAATTGATTGAACTCGATTAAGTGCGAGTACTGCTGCGCCCCACACTATCCCGGCTAAAAGCACTAGATAGGCTATTAAGCCAACCAAACCGGTGGTAGCTAAAAAGTTTAAAAACTCATTATGCGCTTTGTTGTATAAGAAATCCCACTCAGACACCATGTTGTGAGCAACTGGCCTAACCTGATAATAGGAATAAGCGAATGTTTCTACACCAGAGCCAAACCATGGGTAGGCACGCCACAAATCCAGCGCTCCTTGCCAGACAATTTTTCGAATTTCTCCGGATTCTGTGCCTCCGGCTGGAGCGGCAACGGTTGTGGGTGTAAGTGGTTGTTGGTCGGGCGCAGGAGCGGCACTTTGATCGAATCGATTAAAAAAGATTTTATCTAACGGTTGCCAGACACCCTTACCAAAAGAAGCTCCAATTATGAGCGATACAATCGTCACGAGCAGAAAGGAACGAATCGTTTGTTTGAATAAGTCAGGCTGTTTGTGTCGCAAGCCAAAACCAAGCGCGCTTTGTAAGAGCCAGAAAATGCCATACCCTAGCGCCATTCCAGCCAGGCCTGAGCGAGATTTGGTGAATATGAGCACACAAAATCCCAGCGAGTAGGCAACAAGAGCTAAAAGCTTGGTATTTTTTTGCACCAACGCTTTTATTCCAGAGGAGTTGTGATTGTTGTTTGATTTTAGCGCTGCTGCTTTTTTGCTAAGCGATCTATCAAAGGTAAAGGCGAGAGGGAGAAAGAGTGTGGTCACAATATAAGCGGCTTGCCAATTTGGCTGGCCAAAGGTGCCGTAGACCCTGCTTTGCACATCTTGAATCCAACACGAGACTCCAAGTTCACCTCGAATTCTAAAGCAGGAGGGTGAGTAGCCAAAATGTTCGCCAAAGCTGTATAAACTGGTCGAGACCATGGCTACACTAGTGGTGATAAGCAGCGGGATGACTTCCCGTTTTTTGATATTACTAACAGCTGCATAATAAAGGGTGATGTAGGTAATTGTTGAAGCCAGACCGCCATGAAAGCGAGAATAATAACCCCAAATACTCGTATGCATGTCGATTGAGGTGATGGTCGAAATTAATTGGGACGTGAAAAAGAGCAGAATTGGCACATCCCAAAAACTTTTCTTAAGAATGAGTTTCTTGCCAATAATCATGCGCAATCCCCAGGCAAACACGATTAAAAGTGTCACTAAGTAGGTGAGCATCATTTTGGGATATTCAAACAATTCGAAATTAGTGCTACTCCAAACAAACGGGGTAACAAGGAGCAAAAAATGAAAGGCAAAGACAATAAACGTTCGGCTGAAGCGGTCAATCATAGATCATATTGTAATCAATGGTGACCCAAATGTGTATGACGCGGTTTTGCCTCAGTCTGATCTTGCCATGAATTGCAAGGCAAGCAAGTGACAATGCATGCGATAATAGGCCTGAGTTTTTTACGCATTACTACGGAAATAGTATGGAATTGCAATGATCAATCACTTGTTAGGACTTTTTAGCTACGATGTCGGCATTGACTTGGGTACAGCCAATACGCTTGTTTTGGTGAAGGGCAAAGGCATTGTGATTAAAGAGCCCTCAGTGGTCGCTCGTCACACACAAACAGGGGCAGTACTCGCAATCGGCAAAGAGGCAAAGCGAATGGTGGGCAAAACTCCAGCAAATATTGAAGCACTGCGACCATTGCGAGACGGTGTGATTGCGGATTTTGATGCAGCAGAAGCCATGCTTGCCTATTACATCAAACGTGTTCATGAAGATGGAGGATTTTGGCGCCGAATTCCTCGTCCACGTGTGGTGATTGGCATTCCATCGGGTGTAACTGAAGTCGAGCGGCGAGCAGTTCAGGAAGCAGCTCTGAGTGCCGGTGCTCGAGAGGCGTATTTAATTGAAGAGCCAATGGCAGCGGCGATAGGAGCGGGTCTTAACGTGGTGGCTCCAGAGGGCAGAATGATTGTGGATATCGGTGGAGGCACAGCTGAAATTGCTGTCATATCTTTAGGAGGATTGGTAATCAATCGAAGTTTACGTGTGGCAGGGGACGAGTGTGATGAAGCAATCATCCGTTTCGCCCGTATTAAATATGGATTGCTGATTGGCGAGACAACTGCAGAGTTGGTCAAAATGTCTATTGGAAGTGCCGCACGATTTGGAGACAGCTCCAAGGGCAGCGCGGGCGAAATCTTGCAAACCGTTGTTCGTGGTCGCGACCTGAGTACTGGACTACCTCGGTCCATGAAATTTAATAGCACAGAAATTCGTGAGGCATTAGCACCAGTTGTCCAACAAATTGTGCAGGGCATACTTGACACACTCGAGGAAACTCCACCGGAACTCGTGGCCGATATTTTGCAACACGGTGTCGTTTTGGCTGGAGGCACATCGATGCTTAGAGGCTTAGAGGAACTGGTGGCGGCTGAAACCAAAATGCCTGTTTGGCGCATGGAAGACCCCATGACGGGTGTGGTTCGTGGCTGTGGCAAAGTGCTGGAAGATTTGGTTCTTTTGAAGCGAGTGAAAGTGGTGCGCGGCTTGAGCTAGGCAGATACACTTTGCACAGATTCAAACTCATTTGAACTGATTCCTATCAATGATAGGATGATTGGTATGCGAAAAGTTGCCCAAGTTCTTTCCAACATTTTTGACCCCCTCATTGTCATCCCTATAATTTTTTTGAGCACCATCGGTGCTGCATATCTCCAAGCTGAAGTGAGCTTAGTTCAGTTTGGATTATTAATCATGGTTTATCTGGGATTGCCGGGATTAATTTATTTTTGGATGCTTTCTACTAAGCGAATCAACGATCCGGATATATCGAGGCGCGAACTGCGCTTGCCTTTGTTTCGTGACATTATCATTATTCATCTTTTTGGCGTTGCTGCCTCCTATTGGTGGCAATTATTCCCCTTGGCGTATCAATTGACGCTCCTTTGGCTTGTGCTTTTGACCTACGCCCTGCTCACGCGATTCATGAAGGTGAGTATCCACGCGGGCGTGAACACGATTCTGGTACTAATTGCCATTTGGCGCTTGGGTCCATGGGGTTATGCGCTTGCCTGGATCCCACTCGTTGTCGGTTTAGCCCGGATCATTGACAAACAGCATACGGTGTTCCAGGTTTTCCTTGGCATTGCGATTGCTCTCGCCTTATTTGCCCCAGCTCTGTTTATTCCTTGAAGTTCCCCCAATAAAAACTTGCTAAGCCTCAATTTATCGATTATGGTGGGCTTGTTATGGAGTCACTCAATCGGTATCAAGCAGCGAAGCATTTTGCCTTGAGTGTGGCAATTTGCCTGGTGCTCATTGGACTAGATTTTTCTATTGGCTTAAAGCCTTTGCGAGGATTGCTTGAGGGAATAGTAGTGACTCCGTTGACCAAAATTGAGCAAGTGTTGACGATAGTTGAAGAGCCATATCACATTTGGCAGCAATTGGTGCAAGGAAGGCAGCGAATCGTGCTATTAGAAACGCTCCTAGCAACGCAAGCAATCGATAAAGAGAAGTTAAAAACACTTGAAGCGGAAAATACATTCCTTCGCTCCCAAGCGCAAGTTGGTCAACTTTCCCAAAACATTTTATCTTCACTAACAGTTCGCGGAAATGCTGTGTGGCTTCGCTCCGGATCAAACCAAGGAGTAAATAACGGCATGTGGGTTTTGGGAGAAAATGGGGCACTCATTGGCAGAGTGAGTAAAAGCGGACGGGGAGTCAGCTTGGTTGAAACTCCCCAAAGCACCACATTCAAGGTAAGTGCTATGACCAGCCAAGATTTAGCCCACGGCATTGTCGTTGGTGATGGAGTTGCGACGCATCTCGCTAATATTGCACAAGGAGATCAAATTGCCATTGGCGATGTGGTGGTGAGTAGTGGAGGCGAAGACAATGTCCCAGCCAATGTGCCCATAGGTGTCGTGAGTGAAATCATTGGCACCGAAGCCCAGGCAATAAAAAAAGCGAGACTTGAATTATTAGCAAGGCCTAAAACCGGTATGATTGTAAAAGTGGAATAGATATACGTATGGCACACTATTGGTTTGTTTTGTTGCTTGTAACCGATCGGTTGACGCCTTTTTCGTGGTTTATTGTGGTTACCGGTTTACTAGCATGGAAGCTGAAACCCAAAGAGCTATTTGTTTCATCCATACTATTGGGGATCGTACACGATGTCATTTGGGTTGAAGATTTTGGTTGGATGAGTTTAGGCTTGGTGGTCTTAAGCGGGACAACTTTGTTTGCCAGGAATAAATTGGGCAATAGCGCATTTTGGTTATGGCTTGCGCTACTTGCCATCTATCAATTTGGCTACAGCTTTTTCTTACATCAAAAACTACCTTGGGTATTAGCTATCGTGCAAATGCTCGTTGCCAGTTTGTTGTGGCGTCTAGTCAATCGCACTAAAAATTCTTCTGAGGTGTATTTGCAATGAGTCGATTCACCTTAACTCGAGTTCGACAGCAGCAAAGTGCAGTTCGAGTAACGAATTGGCAACAAAATGTATTGAAAAGTCAGCAATCAAGAATTCGCTTGTGGCCATTTACTATCGCTCTCATTGTTATGGGAGTGGTGTGTGTGAGCCGATTAGCTCAACTGACCGTCGTTGAGGGAGCTTATTTTAGGACTCGCGCTGACAATAATCGAATTATCTCGGTGCGCACTGCAGCCCAGCGGGGAGTTTTCTATGATCGGCATCAGAAACCCTTAGTGCGCAATCTGCCGGCGTTTAAACGGCAGGTTCCCGGAACAACTCTGGCTCAGGGAATGTTTGAATCGATTACCAAAGAAGAAGCATTGGTCTTAACCGGTGATTCGCAGCGCATTTACTACGACATTACCCGTGATTATTTATGTTCCCGAGCATGTGCCCTGCTGCTCGGCTATGTCGCTCAAGTGGATCCGCAATCACTGCTTGAATTGGATTCAAAATATATTGCCGGCGATAGTGTGGGTAAGTCGGGTTTGGAAAAAGTACTTGAAGAGCAAGTGAGAGGTGAGCCAGGTAATCAGTTGGTAGAAGTTGATGCTCGTGGGCAAGTGGAGCGAGTGCTTGGAGAAAATCAGAGCATTCCTGGTATTGATATCGCAACGACTATTGATGTGTCACTGCAAGAACTAGCCCATGAGCTCATGGCGAGTTATTCAGGGGCAGTCGTGGCGCTTGAACCAAAATCAGGCAATGTCCTGACGATGATGTCCGCACCCGCATTTGATCCCAATAATATTGCACTGGGCTTGCAAGAACCAAACCTGCCTTTTTTCAATCGCGCTCTTGCAGGGGTGTATCCCCCCGGGAGTGTCTATAAAGTAGTAACTTCTGTTGCAGCATTGGAATCAGGCAAAATCACTGCCGATACCCTGTTTCAGGATTCAGGCGAAATTAGAGTGGGCGAGTTTTCGTTTGGTAATTGGCTCTACTCAGAGCATGGCAGAACTGAAGGAGCGGTTAATGTGGTCAAAGCATTGCAACGCTCGAATGATATCTATTTCTATCGTGTTGGAGAACAAATTGGTCCCAACCTTATGGCAGAGTGGTCCACGATGTTTGGTTTGGGAAAAGCACCAAATATTTCTGGGCTTATTGGTGCAGCCGGCACTATCCCGACGCCTAAGTGGAAAGAGAAAACCAAGGGCGAGCGCTGGTATTTGGGCAACACCTTTCACATGTCAATTGGTCAAGGAGATGTGCTTGTTTCGCCGACACACATTGCCATGATGATGAGTGCCATTGCGAACGATGGCACGCTGTGTCTACCGAAATTAGTGCACAATCAGCAAGAAGTTGCAGGTTGTACGCAATTGAATTTAAGTGAGCAAACTCTCCAAGTGGTGCAAGAGGGGTTGGTGGCAGCCTGCAAGCCTGGCGGAACGGGTGCGCCATTTTTCGCCAGTGAATACGAAGTGGCCTGCAAAACAGGCACGGCACAGCAGGGTGGGGAAGAAGCCCTGCCACATGCTTGGTTTACGGTTTACGCCCCTGCAAAAGATCCAGAAATTGTGGTCACGGTTTTGGCCGAGCGAGCCGGGCAAGGTTCGCAAGTAGCGGCACCTGTGGCCAAGCGGCTTTTAGACTGGTGGTTCGCGCAACCAGAAGAGTATCGGAGAGTAGCCAACTAATGGACGTTACCACGCAAGAAAAATGGTATCGGGTCGCTTTGTGGCAAACGCCCGGAATTGGAGTTGCGCGCTTCACTCAATTACTAACCGAGTTCGGCTCTGCTCAAAAAATATTTGAGACAGATGATGTAACTTTGGTTCAATTTTTACCCAAAAAAGTTGTAGACACGCTTAAGAAAACGGTTGCTAGTTTTTCAATTCAAGCAATTAAAGACATATTAGAACGATTCGAAGTCGCAGTTGTGGTTAAAGATATAGATGAAGACTACCCCATATGCCTGACCACCATTTTGCAATCACCGCCTGTTTTGTATATCAAGGGAAGTTTGCTTCCTCGTGATGTGCAAGCAATTGCTGTAGTGGGCACGCGCAAGCCGACTAGCTACGGTTTGGAAGTCACGCGCTTGATTGCCGGGGAGCTGGCAACTCAAGGAATCACGATTGTATCTGGGCTAGCTTATGGCATTGATGCTCAGGCTCATCAAGCAGCCCTTGATATGGGTGGAAGAACCATTGCGGTTTTGGCTCATGGCTTAGACAGAGTCTATCCTTCAGGTAATGAGAAACTGGCCAGGCAAATAATAAAAAATGGAGCGCTGGTTTCGGCATTTCCACCCGGTGAGCCACCATCGAGAGGTCATTTTGTGGCTCGAGACGAATGGATTGCCATGCTGTCACAGGGAGTTTTGGTCACCGAGGGAGCCGTCGGAAGTGGAGCGCTAATCACCGCAAGTGCAGCGCAAAAATTGGGAAAACCAGTTTTTGCTGTGCCCGGGCCAATCACCAGTGCCTTGAATCACGCTCCGACTCACTTGCTCAAATCTGGTGCAAAACTGGTCACGAACGCTCAAGATATTTTGAGCGAGTTAGGTCTGAGGAGCATGTATGCAAAGCAAGTAACGCTTAAAATAGTTGATTTAGATAATCCACTACAACAGCGCATCTATGAAAAGCTGCAGCGCGATCCACAAACTGGAGATGAGCTTGCTCGATCACTCGGAGTGCCGATTTATGAACTTACTAGCGAATTGACACTTATGGAGCTTGCATCAGTAATAAAACAAGAAGGTAATCAGTGGCGCCTGACATAAAAAAGATCTTGTCATTGACAGGTGGTGTAGATTTAGTGCTATTGTGAGTGCTTGGATACACACACAATTATTGTCCTAGTAATAATTCGGTATTTCCTAAAGTGTCAAAATACTAAAGTCTAATGTCTAAAATATGCAACTAGTCATCGTTGAATCACCCACCAAAGCCAAAACCCTTAAAAAATATTTAGGCAAGGGTTTTCAGGTCGAAGCCAGCATGGGGCATTTGCGCGATTTGCCTAAGAGCAAACTAGGCGTTGATGTTGATCACCACTTTGAACCTGAATATATCCAGGTTAGAGGCAAGGCCAAAATTGTCGGCAAACTGAAAAAACTGTCTCAGGAGGCTGAGTATACTATTCTCGCGATGGACCCTGACCGCGAAGGTGAGGCAATTGCCTGGCATCTGCTTTATTTGCTCAAAGAGCCCGAGAAAAAATCCAAAACCAAAAAATCAGCCAAAGGATTGGCCCCTAAAAAAGAAGATTCAAAGTTTCAACGAGTGACGTTTCACGAAATCACCAAAGAAGCAATTCTTTCAGCATTGAAATCGAGGGGTGCACTTAATGTGGCGCTGGTTGATGCGCAACAAGCCCGACGAGTGCTCGATCGATTGGTAGGCTACAAACTTTCGCCTCTATTGTGGCGCAAAATCCAGCGCGGTCTGTCTGCTGGGCGAGTGCAATCGGTGGCGCTGCGCATGATTGTGGAGCGTGAAGCACAGATCAAAGCCTACAAACCAAAAGAATACTGGGAAGTACAGGCATTGCTTGATGTCAATAATTCACCATCCAAATCGATTAAATCAGTTTCTCAGACTTTTGCCGATTATGTCCCCCAAGCAGGAGAATTTGTGGCATCACTCGCCGAAGTGAATGGCAAAAAAATTGCGGTAGATGATGATCCCAACAAAGCACGGTTGTCTGACCAAACTAAAAAAGTGACGGATAAAGCAGAATCAGAATTTCGCCTTGATTCTGAAAAAATTGCCCAACCGATTATTGATGACCTTAAAACTGCAAAATATGCAGTGAGCGCCATTGAGCGCAAAGAGCGCCGGCGCTCTAGTCCACCGCCATTTACGACCAGCACTTTGCAGCAAACTGCTGCCAGGCGTTTTGGTTGGTCGGGCAAACAAACGATGCGCATTGCCCAGCAACTCTATGAAGCCGGATACATCACCTATCACCGCACTGACTCACTCAATCTGGCGATTAGTGCTGTCACTGCAGCTCGAGAATTTATCACTCAAGAGTATGGCCCCAGTTATTTGCCCAGCAAACCAAATGCGTTCAAAACTAAATCAAAAAGTGCTCAAGAAGCGCATGAAGCTATCCGTCCGACCAATATGACCAATATTTCCTTGGATAATGTCAACGGGGGAGAAACCGTTTCTCACACCAAGCTCTATGCCCTTGTTCGCCAGCGCTTGTTGGCCAGTCAAATGGTGCCCGCCGTGTACGATCAAACAACCATTGAAGTTGAGGCAGTCGGGAAGCAAAGATATGGCTTGCGAGCTTCAGGCAGTATTTTGAAATTTGCAGGGTGGCTGGCGGTGTATCAGGGTTCGGGGTCCGAGGTGCGAAGCTCTACGGGCGATGATGCGATGCTGCCTGAGGTGAAAGAAAAGCAAGATTTGGGCTTGAAAGATTTGGCTGCAGCGCAAAAATTTACCCAAGCGCCTCCACGATTTAACGATGCGTCGCTCATTAAAGAGCTTGAAGCCCGGGGTATTGGCCGGCCGAGCACCTATGCATCGATTATTAGTGTATTGGTTGACCGTGGGTATGTCGAGCGTAACGACAAACGCTTTGAGCCAACGTCGATTGCTGAGTCGGTGATCGAATTCTTACTAAAATATTTTGGTGAGATTTTGGATTATGACTTTACTGCCCAGATGGAAGCAGACTTGGACCGCATTGCCGAGGGAGGCAAAGATTGGAAAGTATTGATTGAAGATTTTTATGGCCCGTTTGCCAAAAAACTTGAGGAAGTTGGCGAAACAGCCGAGCGAATTGATGTCCCTGTGGTGATGACGGGCGAAAAATGCCCGACTTGCAACGAGGGGAATGTGATCATCAAAACCGGCCGCTTTGGCAAGTTTTTTGCCTGTGACAAATTCCCTGAATGCAAATACACCAAGCAATATGTTGAGAAAATCGAAAACTTCCCTTGTCCTGATTGTGGGGCAGAAGTGGTTATCAAGCGCACCAAAAAGGGAAGAATGTTTTTTGGCTGTTCTGCCTACCCCAAATGCACTTGGGCCAGTTGGTCAGATCCACGCAAAAATCCTCAGGCAGAAGAAAACTCAAATTCCACCAATTAGGCTTAATTTGACAAATTGAAAGTATCCTTGTGTGCTTTTGGGACGACTATCAAAAAATCATCTTCTCAATAGTCTGGGTGGGCCCTCAATACCCTCATTGGAGGGTCGGTGAAAGTTGTCTAGCAACTCTGGAGATATTTGTGTCAGATAGTCTTCAAGCATGGGAATAGAAGGGAAATCGTTATCTATTCGAACAAGAGGTATAGTTGGATTCTGAAGTGATGCAAAAATCTTTGCCTCTCTTTCGTCTGCGCAAATGTAATCGGTAATTTCTTGATCAGTAAAACCTAATAGTGCAATCCTGGCTGGCCTTTGATTTATTTCTGGATCATAAGATAGCCTACTGCGAATTGTTTGTGGAGAAGATCCGACTAAAACGATTTGGGCGGTAGCACTTCTTATTCTTGAGAAATCTGATCTTTCCCCATCTTCAAACACAAAATGAGAATCTAAAAGCACAGAATGATTTTCACTTGCTGTTCTTACTAAATCCAGTGCATTTCGCCTTAAAATATTTCTTTCCTCTATTCCCATGCTGCCAAGAGAATGGTGACCATCAAGAGCACCAAGATCTTTCATCAATCCTGATAGACTTAAATGTCGAGAATTCGGAATCAATCTAGCTAATATTCTACATACTTCACCTTTGCCTACAGAATTGATTCCAGATACAAGCGCAATGCCACTCATAGGATTTAGCTAAAAAAATCTGCTAATGTTGTTTGAACAAGTTCTCTTACTCTGCCGCTAGACACTCCATCCGCGATCACCAAATCATCAGGCAAATAAACACCTTGAATACCTCTTTTGCCACCGACTTCACTACGGGCATCTCCACCAATGTAGTCAAGATGCGTTAATGCATCAGGGTTTTCTTTCTCAATTTTTTCCCACAACATAGTTCCTGGATATGGTTTAAATTGGAAAATAGAGATACTTCCTAAACCCATCTTTTTCAGCTCCATGACAAACCTGTTGGTGTCAAGCATTTGCTCATATGTTTCCCCTGGAAAACCCATAATGAAAAAAGCCTTTACTTGTATTCCCGCACCCACAAGCTTTCTGACAGCTTCTCTAACGTCATTAGTGGTTATTTGTTTTTTGATTGCTGCTAGTACTTGGTCATTGCCGCTTTCTACACCTAGCGTCATTCGCCAGCAGCCACTTTCAGCTAATTTCCCAGTTATTTCAGGGGTGAATGTATTTCTTGAGACAACTGGGGCACGAGTCATGCCACGCCACGCGAATTTTCCAAGAATTCCTCTTTGTTCTGCAATATCATGAAATGCTTCAATATCTGCAGGTTTAACCATCACCATATCATCCAGAAAATGAATGGCATCTGCACCAATTCCTATTAATCTTTCTACTTCATCAACAACTTTGCTCATTCCCGGGTGATCATAAGGACGCACTCCTTTGAGGCCTCTACCAACCATTACTGGCGAAGAGCAGAATCCACATTCAAAAGGACATCCTCTAGTCATGTAGGAACTAGCTTCTAAGACTTTTCTGGGTTCCCCGCGAAAATCGATTATTTGTTCAACGAGGGGATATTGCACGTATTTTTCTTGGGGTATTATCGGTAACTCACCGATATCAATTTTGGGTGCATAGGGCAAATACAAACTTAGAGTAAGATCTTGATTCCTCAAAAATGTTCCAGCAGTGATTGAAGTACCATCTTTTGCGTGTCTAACAACTGCGGGTAATGCCAATTCACCGTCACCCTTGATTATGGCGTATGCTGATCGAAAATCAGCGCGTGCTCTGGCAGGGTCCATGGTTGCATGAATACCTCCCACAACATAGTCAACTCTCATTTCATCAAGCAATTTTGCCAAAGCTTTTCCTACAGCAACATTAACTGATGTGGGGTTTATACCGACAATTCTAGGCTGCAAAAGTTCAAGCTGCGCTCGAATTTGCTCTAAATCCATATTAAGTGCATGAGCATCGAGTAAACCCGCTATCAACCCGGCTGAATTAGCAGTAGCCACGCATCTGATTGCTCCAAAAGGTGGTTCTTCTTTTGTGGGTACAGCACCCTGCTCATATGAAGATGGAGTATTCACCACTACCAAGTCATATGGACCTTCGTGATAGGGTAATGCTAAATGATCATAACCCTTTCTTAGGGATAGCCATTTTGATCTATCTGAATCTCCTATAAACCTTTCAAGATTGGTGTAATAATCAGGTAGGAGACCCGAATACCTATCAGACTTTGAATAGATGTTAGCTTCTTGAGCGATCACAATTTCTGCAGCCATAAGAAACCTATAATAAATACCGCGGTATTGTACCTTATACACATATAATGTGCAATATTTGTTTGGAAATAGTTTAAATTCTGCGGGATCGATCGCTTAAGCTTTTCTCTCGAATACTTTCTAAAAATCTTACTTCATTATCAATTTTTATTCGGGGCGTTTCTGAATTCCAGAGCCAGCTATAGATCTCAGCAGTTCCCTCGAGCAATTCTTGTTGATTAGGGTATTGATTTCTCATCCTCTCACCAAGAGCTAATTGAACAGACATTAATGCGATTTGAAAAGGAGATTCACCTCGGGATAATCCAATTTGATCAATTTCATTAATTGTTTCTAGAGGCGGGAGGTCGGATGTGAGTAGTCTCCAAAATCTTAATTGCGTATCATTTCCCCCCATATTAAGGCCATAGCAAAATTCTCGAGCCAATACTAATAACTTACCTTCTTCTTCTTTTTCATTTGTAAGATCGGATATGTTAAAACTTGGTTTGGAATGAGTCGTTTTATTAAACTCGAAGAGTAACGAGCGGGATGAATCCAAAACGTAGTCAAGTAATGCTAGTTCGTGAGTATTTAATTCTTTAAGCCTTATTTCTTGATTAGATTCAGATAGACTTTGAATTGCATCCGAAAGCAAGTGTGGAATTTCTTCTTCTGAGGAATATTCGATGACAGGGGCTGCTAATACTCCCTCGAGAGTAGTTGATAATACTGATCCTGCTCGTCTAATTCCAATTATTGGAATATGCCTTGCATATGCATGACCAACTTCAATTCCAATGCCAACTGCTTTGTGAGAAATTTCTGCAACAACAAGCTGGCTCTCTGTAATGTGCTGTAGCGCCGCTTGCATAATTTCTTGACTTGAAACCAATGAACTTGTCTGTCTCCGTACGAATACTTCAACCTCGTTATACCCAAATTTCTTTAATGCATTTTCAATTTGTGTTATAGCCGAATCTAGCTCTTCTCGATCCTTGAAACTCAATGCTATAAATGCTTTCATAAAGTGTATTTTACAAGATTATTAGGGATAATGTCACGGGGGTAGAGCTACAGCTGCTTAACTTTTACATTGAAAAGGTGAAATCAATAATCAATAATTACAGCTCTCATTTAGATTATGAAAAATCTTGCAATTCACTTCGGACCAATGTTTAGCGGTAAGACGACCGCGCTGATTCGGGCATATAAAAAATGTTTACAACAAAACGTTTCAGTAGTCTGTTTTAAGCCAAAGCTAGATACGCGCTTTAGTGATGATGGGGAAGTTATTAGTCACAATCGCTCCCGAATTCCAGCCACATTTGTCGACGAATCCAATCCAAATGAGATGTTGGAAAAATTGAATGGCGAGAGTGTTGCGCTCATCGATGAAGTGCAATTTTTCGATGCTTCAATTATTCAAACGATCGAAGCTTTAAATCTTCAAAACATTAAAGTGGTCGTGGCGGGTTTGGACCTCGATTATCATCGCCAACCCTTTGGTCCGACGCTGAAATTGATCGAAATTGCCAACAAGCAGGGAGGTAGAGTCACGCACCATTTTGCCCGTTGTGATGGTTGCTCTTCACAAGCGCCGTTTAGCTATCGCAAACAAAAACAGAAGGGACAAGTGGTGGTGGGCGGTGCAGAGTTGTATGGCGCGAGTTGCGAAGAATGTTATAGTCAACTGCACGCTGCTTAAGTAACAAAATTTGCCCTTGGTATTTGTGCATTCTTTGGTTACACTTTATTACGCTCATGAAGACACAAAAAGGCTATCTTATTTCATTCGAAGGCGGAGAGGGTGCGGGAAAAACCCTGCAAACTAAGCGCTTGCGGGACAAATTGACGCAAGCAGGATCCGATGTGGTGATTGTGCGCGAGCCTGGTGGCACGGTAATCTCGGAACAAATCCGTGAAGTGGTGCTCTCAGCAAAAAATATCGGCATTGCCTACACTGCCGAAGTATTGCTATTCCAAGCAGCTCGAGCACAACTCTATCGAGAATTGGTGCTGCCTTCCATAAAAGCCGGCAAAGTGGTGCTTATGGACAGGACCCGCGATTCATCGGTTGTGTATCAAGGCATTGTGCGCGATTTTGGGGTGGAGCTTATCGAAAATCTCAACAATATTTCCACGAATAATACCTATCCCGATTTAACCTTGCTTCTGGATGTGCCGGTTGATTTGGGCTTGAAACGCCGCAACGATACGGGCGAATCGAATCGCCTGGATATGGAAACTAAAACTTTTCACCAAAAAGTGCGAGATGCCTATCTGAGTCTGGCTAAATCAAACGATCACAACCGGTGGGTGGTAATTGATGCGAGCGTTGATCTTGATGCTGTTGCAGAAGCTATTTGGCAGACCATTGAGACACGGATACTTTAAATCCTCGCACGACACATTGACCACATAGCAATTGTACGCTATATTGTACGTAATTATGAACGCAATTACGTACTCTGACCTCAGAAAAAATCTCAAACGTCACATGGACTCAGTCTTTCAAAATCGGGAGCCCTTAATTGTTACGCGCAAAAACCGCGAAAATGTGGTGATGGTGTCGATTGACGACTTCAATGCTTGGCAAGAAACGAATTATTTATTAGTCAGTGAAGCAAACAAAAAACATCTTCTTGAGTCGCTTGCACAAGTTCGTGAAGTCAATATATTACGAAAGAAGTTGATTGAAGTGTAGTGCTATAGCATGAATATTCTTTTTACTCCTCGTGCTTGGGGTGACTATCAATACTGGCTTACAACCGACAAGAAACAATTGAGACGTATCAACACACTTATTAAAGAAACAGCAAAAAACCCTTTTGTTGGCTCAGGGAAACCAGAGTTGCTTAAAGCCAATTTGCACGGGTGTTGGTCCAGACGAATTGATAGTGAACATCGGTTGGTTTATCAAGTTAAACAAGATGTAGTAGTTATAATTGCCTGTCGATATCATTATTAGATCGTATTTTTTGCCCCATTGACGAGCTTCCGTTGCCTTTGCTACAGTTTAATCCCGGAGCCGGTTAAAGCAATTTAAGCTTTAACACTTACCTCCGGATTTTTTATGCGCCAAAACTCTAACCCACCAATTACGTTCACTGCGCGGGAAACTGCAGAAATCACTTATGAATGACAGCTGAGGCTTTATAAGCCTCTTTTTTTTGCCAATTTATCCTTGAAAGGAACACGATTATGCAAACCGTTTACACCAAAGTCTCAAGCTACGAAGCCCGCGAAGGCGAAATTAAAAAAGTGGTGCTTTTGTATTCCGGAGGATTAGATACCAGCATGATGCTCAAGTGGTTACAAGACAAATACCAGGCAGAAGTAATAGCCCTGACACTTGACCTGGGGCAACAAGGTGATGATCTCGAAGCGATTAAAGCAAAGGCACTTAAGCTGGGGGCGGTCAAAGCCTATGTCATCGATGCCAAGCAAGAATTCGCTGCCGACTACCTTTCTCACATGATCAAAGCCAATGCGGCCTATCAGGGCAATTACTACATTTCCACGGTTAGCCGCTATCTTATGGCCAAATGGGCAATAGTGATTGCCGCGCGCGAAAATGCTGACACCGTGGCCCACGGGTGCACTGGCAAGGGCAACGATCAAGTGCGCCTGGACGGCAGTGTGTTGACCCTGAATCCGGCTATGAAAATTATTGCTCCTGTGCGTGAGTGGAACATGAGTCGCGATGAGCAAATCGACTATGCGCTGAAACACAAAATTCCTGTCCGCGTGCGCAAAGATTTCCCCTACAGCGATGATGATAATATGTGGGGAATGACCTGGGAAGGTGGCGAGATTGAAGATCCCTCATTGGTGCCGCCAATTGAAAAGTTTTTGACTGCTTGCAGAACGATTGATAAAACGCCCGACAAGGCAGAAATGGTGGAGCTTGAGTTTGCTCGGGGGATTCCGAAAAAACTTAATGGCAAAACACTCCCCCTTAGCGAGCTTATTATGCAGCTCAACAAAATCGGCGGCAAACATGGCGTAGGAGTCGAGTATCACGTTGAAGATCGGTTGGTTGGATTAAAAACTCGCGGGATTTACGAGCATCCTGGAGCGCACATCATCATCAAAGCGCACAAAAACTTGGAGAAATACGTGTGCACTCGTCTTGAAAACGAACTTAAAGAAACCATGGACATCAAGTTTGGCTACTTAACCTATGGCGCTCTCTGGTATGACCCCGCGATGGATGATATGAGAGCCTACAACGACAAAATTAATGAAAAAGTGGACGGTGTGGTTAAAGTTCAATTATTTAAAGGGCATGCAACCGTGGTTGCACTCACCTCTCCACATGGTCTACATCATGTGTCGTTCGATAACACAAACGCGAAAGCTGCGCCCTTTAATGTGATGACGGCAGCACCTTTCATTGAAGTCTATTCGATGCAAATGCGCCTTGCCCAACAGCGTGGCGAAAAAAGTGCACTGCTGTCTATCGGCAAAACCGAAAACAAAAAGAAAATGCTTGAGAGTGCTGGGCAGCTGCAAGAATTGGGTTTCCAAATTTTCGCCACCCAAAACACGCATCACTACTTGCTTGAACAAGGAATAACCAACTTTCTCGTTTACAAAATTCACGAGAATGAATCGCCCAACTTGTCCAACCTACTGGATGAGCGACGATTTGATCTGGTGGTATGTGTGCCTACATCAGTCTCTGACAAAACTGAGGGTACGGATGGCAAACGAATTCGAGCTAAGGCGATTGACGAAAATGTGCCTCTGTTTACCACGGTGGATACAGCCAAGCGACACATCGACAAGCTCTATCGATCAAAATTTGGGAATTTGTAAGGAGAAACCATGAAAAAACCCTTTTCCTTTAAACCCCTCATTTTAGAAGAAATTACTAAAAACGGCGGCTGGGTGAATGCTCATGCTCACGCTGACAGAGCCTTTACCGTCAACCCAGACACTCTCGATAATTATCGCAAACATTCTTTAGAAGAAAAATGGGATCTGGTTGATGTGGTCAAAAAAAATGCCACGGTCGATGATTATTATCGGAGAATGTCGATGGCGATTGAGGTGATGCTGGAGCAAGAGGTGAAGGTTCTTGGGTCTTTCGTCGATGTAGATCCCATTTGCGAAGACAGAGCGTTGCGGGGAGCAATCAAGGCCCGAGAAGCATATAAAGGGAAAATCGAATTGGTGTTGGCTAATCAAACGCTCAAAGGCGTTATTGAGCCCAGTGCCCGAAAGTGGTTTGATGTGGCCTGCGAGCAAGTTGATATTATTGGTGGATTGCCCAAGCGAGATGAGCGAGATTATGGCAAAGGGGCAGAGCATATTGATATTTTGCTCAAGGCAGGGAAAAAGCAAGGAAAGCTGGTTCAGGTGCATGTGGATCAATTTAATACTACCGAGGATACGGAAACTGAACTACTTGCAAAAAAAACGATTGAACACGGGATGGAGGGTAGAGTAGTTGCGATTCACTCAATTTCCTTGGCGGCTCACCCGAAAGCGTATCGCCAAAAAGTCTACTCGCTTATGAAACAAGCGGGCATGATGGTGATTGCTTGCCCCGTGGCATGGATCGATAGCCCACGCAAAGAAGTTATGCAACCTTTTCATAATGCGCTCACACCAGTTGATGAGCTGATTCAAGCCGGTATTGTGGTTGCACTGGGAACTGATAATATTTGTGACTATATGGTGCCTTTTTGCGATGGCAATATGTGGCAAGAGCTTATGCTACTTACCACGGGAAACCGCTTAACTGACATTGATGCAATTGTAAAAATCGCCACCACCAATGGCAGAAAAGTATTAGGATTAAGCGCATGATGCATGAACCTTTTTATGATCCAACTAAGACCTACGAAGCGAATTTTCTTGAGGGTCCGTTTGGTGATTTTGCCGATGGGAAAGCACTCGCTCGAATAGGAGAGCCCAAGCACAGCTTTATGGGCTTTGCTGTTTATGAGCCATTCGGAATTCCCGCGGGCCCGCTCTTGAATGCCAATTTTGTGAAAGCTGCATTTGCCAAAGGCTTTGACATTGCCACCTATAAAACTGTCCGCAGCAGAGCCTATGAGTGTGCAGTCTGGCCAAACGTGTTGGCAGTAGATGTTCAGGATGATTTAGCCTTAAGCGCGCTGACAGATGGAGTGGTGACTAAGGAAAACTATGAGTCACCCCTTTCTATCACCAATTCCTTCGGTGTTCCCTCCAAAGATCCATCATTTTGGCAAGAAGATATGCGGCAAGCTTTGAAATCGGCAGGACATGGTCAAGTCATGATAGGTAGTTTCCAGGGGACATCTTCGGGAGATGGTAATTTTGAAACGTACCTCAAAGACTATGTTTTGGCGGCTCGATTAGTCAAAGAAACGGGTGCCAAAATTTTGGAAGCGAACCTTAGTTGCCCCAACGAAGGTAAAGCACACTTATTATGTTATGACACTGCGCGTGTGCTTGAAATTGCCTCTGCCATCAAAGATGAAATCGGCAACATTCCTCTCATCCTAAAATTAGGCTACTTTGAAAACCAAGAGCAGTTGGAAACATTGGTGACCAGTGTTGGCGGAATTGTTCAGGGATTAGCTGCAATCAACACGATTCCGGCGAGAGTATCTACTTCAGCTGGAGAGCAAGCATTACCTGGAAAGGGAAGGGAAGTTAGTGGTATTTGTGGCGAATCGATCCGCTGGGCGGGGTTGGATATGGTTGCGGGGCTCGCTATACTTCGCTCAAAGCACAACATGAGCTTTTCAATTATTGGTGTGGGCGGGGTTTCATCTGCGAGCGATTATGTTAACTATCGAAGCGCAGGAGCCGATGCGGTTATGAGTGCCACGGCTGCCATGTGGAATCCCTATTTAGCTCAAGAAATTAAGGAATAATAATCCATGAACTATGCTCAAAACGTTGCGCAAGCACTTTTATCAATTAAAGCGGTGGGATTTGTGGTCGATAATCCGATCACCTTTAAGTCGGGAATCGTTTCGCCTGTTTATATTGATAACCGGCGATTTCCGCATCACCCTCAAGCTTGGAAAGTGATTATTGAGGGTTTTAGACAGCTCATAAAAGAAAAGAATCTCAACTTTGAGGTCATAGCCGGCATCGAAACAGCTGGAATCCCACACTCTGCCGCTTTGGGCTATGCCCTTGAAGTGCCATCGGTGTTTGTGCGAAAAAGTGCCAAGGATCACGGCACCAAAAAAATGATTGAAGGCGGTGAGGTGCGTGGTAAAAAAGTATTGTTGCTTGAGGATCACATAACTACAGGAGGAAGTAGCTTGGCGGGAGTTAGCGCGCTGCGTGACGAGGGTGCAACCGTGCACGATTGTATTGCGATCACGAGTTATGGTTTTAGTGCAGCTACTGAGAGTTTTGCTGAAGCGAATGTTGCGCTGCACACCCTGACTTCGTTTGAGCAAATCTTGCCACGAGCGATTGATGAGCAGATTATTGATGCCAAAGCGTGCAAGGCAGTGGAATCGTGGTTGAGAGATCCTTTGAAGTGGCAAGAATCACGAACTAGGCAATCATGAAAAACGTGTATATTTCCCAGAATCCTTTTGTCTGCGATTCTTTGACTCATTTGCGAGACAAAAATACGTCGATTGAAACATTTCGCCATTACAGCGATCAGTTATGTGAGCTGTTATTTTCAGAAGCAATTAAAGGTTTAACGTTCAAACAAACAACTATAGACACACCACTTGCAAAAATTGAGAGTGAAAAATTTGCCGAAGAAATTATGATCGTGCCGGTTTTACGCTCCGGAACGTGCATGTTGTTTGGAGCACTGAAATTGCTGCCCAAAGCTAAGGTTGGATTTGTGGGCATGGTTCGAGATGAAAAGACAGCTATTGCTTCAGAATATTATTGGAAAATGCCTCATATTTCGCAAGACACTGTGGTAATGGTTACCGATCCAATGTTGGCTACCGGAGGATCTATTGCGCATCTATTGGAGCGCGTAGCAAAGGCCAATCCCAAAGAAATTCGCATTGTTTGCGTGCTCGTGGCACCAGAAGGAATCGAAACCATTCAAAATAAGTATCCAAACATTAAAATCTTCACGGCAGCGGTAGATTCACATCTCAATGCCAAAAAATATATTGTGCCCGGATTGGGAGACTATGGCGATCGGTATTTTGGCACAGAAATATAACTATTCAATTGTATGAACTTTGCAGAAAAACTTATTAAAACGATCCAAATTCATAATTCACTTCTGTGTGTTGGGCTTGATCCCAACATCAAATTATTGCCAAAGAAATTCCTTGAAACAAGCGAGCCCCTGTTTGAATTCTGCAAATGGATTGTGGAGCAAACGCATGAATTCACTGGAGTCTATAAAATCCAGTTTGCCTACTTTGAAGCATTAGGACCAACTGGCTATGAACAGTTGGAAAAAGTAATTCGATTTATTAAAGCGAATAACTCAGAGCATTTGATTATCGCTGATGCAAAGCGAGGAGACATTGCGGACACCAGCGAAGCCTACGCTGCAGGAATCTTTGATTATTTGAACTGTGATGCGGTCACACTGCACCCATATTTAGGTCAAGAGGCACTGCAGCCATTCCTCAAGCGATCTGACAAAGGAAGCATAATCTTATGTCGCACGAGTAATCCAGGAGCAGGGGAGCTGCAAGATCTGATAGTTGAAGGTAATCCTTCGACTGTCGAGAAACAAGCAGTTTCTCTACTCGCTCAGGATGACACAGTGCGTATGAAAAGCCTACACACTGTGTCAAATAGAGCGCCACTGTGGGAATCTGTAGCACATAAAGTTTCGCAAGAATGGAATGTAAATGGAAATTGTATGTTGGTTGTTGGGGCAACGTATCCGCAAGAATTGAAAAGGGTCAGAGGTATTGTTGGCGACATGTGGTTACTTGTTCCGGGCATTGGAGCGCAAGGCGGAGATTTGGAGCAGGTGATGCTTGCAGGCTTAACAAAGGACAAGCAAGGACTTTTGATCTCAGCTTCAAGAAGCATTATTTTTTCAGATAATCCTCGAGAAGAGGCTAAAAAACTGCGGGATGACATAAACCGATTGCGGTAGGTACAATACGAGCAACCATGCTTTCAGAACAAGAATCGCTGTCGATTGTCCAATCGAAAATCAAAAAATTCCCCTCATTGCTTTTCATGCTTGGCACAGGTTGGAATCAAGTGCTTGTTGGGGCAGAAATTGAGACAGAAATTTCCTACAAAGAATTATTTGGCGTAAGTGCCACGGTGCCGGGTCACGAAGGAAAACTCGTCGTTGCTAGAATTGCTGAAAAGCGAGTGGCTTTCATGCAGGGCAGACTCCATCTCTATGAAGGCTATGCTGCGCAAGAGGCAACACTGCCCATCCGAGTCTTTGCGCAAGCAGGGATTAAGCAACTCATTGTGACGTCGGCATCAGGAGCGCTCAATGAGTCGTATCTCGTTGGAGATTTCGTCATTCTCTCCGACGTGCTCACCCTCTTTTTGCCCTCAAACCCGCTGGTAGGACCGCAGTTTATCGATATGTCGCAAGCATTCAATCAAGATTTGCGGCTTGTGGCCAAAAAGATCTGTGCGCGCGAATCTCTGCCTTATCGCGAAGGCATTTACGCCTACATGCACGGGCCCCATTTTGAAACCCCAGCCGATAAAATGGCACTGCATCACTTGGGTGCCGATGTGGTGGGCATGAGCACGGTGCCCGAAACGATTATGGCTCGCGCTCTTGAGCTTAACGTATTGGGATTGTCGTTTGTGACTAATTTGGCTTTTGTGCAACATGCTCATGAGGATGTTTTAGCTGCTGCGAACTCAAGTTCTAAGCAAATGGTTCAATTGCTCACCGGAATTATTGCTGATTTGTAATGCAATATCCAACGCTAATGCCATATTCTCAAAAAGCATTTGTCTTCGAGTGTCTGCGAGAAGTCTTGTATAGTCTGCGCAATTAGTTCTCGATGAATCTCGAACAATATAGAATGTACTATCGTTATATAGATTGACTTAAGAAAGTGAAAAAAATATGGCAACCATTCCGGATTTACGTTTTATTGATTTTCCCAACTTCAATCGGTTAAGTTTTCAGCTCGCTCAAATGGTGGTTGCCTCGGGTGAAACCTATGAAGAAATCGTGTCGATCTCTCGAGGTGGGGCTCTTTTAGCGCGGATCCTCTCAGACCTTCTTGATTTACCTGTGCTCAACATCGGCTTGCGCTCATATCAAGGGATAGGGCAAAAAGGTGAAATTGTCGTGTATCAACCGCTCACTCAGGGGATGGCGGGCAAAAAAGTGCTGCTCGTTGACGAAATTTGTGATTCTGGCCGCACGTTTGAGGTGGCGCTTGCAAACTTGAAAGGTCTTGAGCCAATTTTGCTCAAGAGTGCGTGCCTTTTTGCCAAACCCCATAGCACCTACAAACCAGATTTTGTGGCTGAAGCCACCAATCAATGGGTGGTGTTTCCCTATGAATGGGCCGAAACGATTCGCGAACTAAAGCATTTAATTCATGAAAATATTGGTGTACGTGAGCAATTTGAAGCATTCACCAAATCAATAGGATTAACTAGTGACCAACTAGAAGTTGAGTTAAACAGAAATTAATTTTACTGGTTGCATGTGTATTTAATGTATACTAAAATATAGCCTATAGTTATTGAAGTAGGTAATCACCTGCTTTTGACCAAGAACCGGATCTCTTGCATCGCGTGCGAGGGAGTGACACCAAGTTATCAAGAGGGGTGATTTTTTTGTATACATTTTTAGTTCGGGAATAACAACTAATGCCAGCTGAAACACTTCGACCACAAGATTTTGCAAATACTGTCAAACAGGGAATGCGGCTTTTTCAAGCTGAAGGATTGGTAATTAATTATACGGGCAATGAGGAGAACGATAAGAAATTACCAGAAGTACTGGGAAAACAACAAATATATTCATTATTTTTTGATGAACAGGGAAGATTTAAGCAGCCAGAATTTGCGCCTATAGATATTTTTGGCTCTTCAAGACTAGAATTGATTGATCAATTAGATCAAAGATTAACGCCATATTATGATTTGGTGGAAACGTCACATGATGAATCGTATCCAAACGGATTTAATCGGCATGGCATAGAGCACGTTAGAGAAGTTACAAGTAAAGCGGTTGATTTGTTGACTAGCCTTGGAGCGTCAGAAGAAGAAATCAGAATTGCGATAGTTCAAGGATACTTGCATGATGCTGGCATGTTGGTTAGCAGAAAAGCTCATCCATTTGTCACGAAAAAAATAATTGATCACTTGGTTCCTGAGCTTAAAACAATGCCGGGTGTTCGACGTCAAATCTTGAGAGGAATCGCCCTCCACGACGAAAAATTCGCAGCCGCTCATATGAAACGAATTTGGGAGAAGAACTCAAATCCTCATGAAGCATACTCAGAGATGCTTAAATATTTTGGAAGACCCTCTCTGGCAATTTTGGCTGGTGATAAAGCTGATGCTGTAGAGATAAAGCGGATTACAAGTAAAAAGTGTGATCATTTAGAGAATGAGCAATTGTTAACCGATGTTGATGAGCATTATCAAGTTGCGGCAATGATTGAGGAAACCGCTTTTCTTGCTGAGGAAGATGGTTTAGTGCTGGAGCTTAATTTTAAGCCCGGGCAAATGGATGAACACTTCAAAAACATTTTGGGAATAACAGACTCAAGAAATAATACACGAAAAAAATTAACAGATGAATTGCATAATCTTCACCGATTCGAGGGAGTTCCTCATCTGTTATCGTGGTTAAGTTTATACGCTAAGCTAATGAAAGATCGCGTGCTTGTTATGTCGCAAGCTTTATTCGCCCTTAAACCAGAGATGGAGCAATTCGTGATAAGGGTAAAAGATAATTCAGATTTTGATGATGATAATGGAGGGATGCAGCTAGAGCTTGTGATTCGCAGAGATCAAATTCAAGAAGCATCTTTAACCTTAGATCAGCTTGCACTAAAGGAAAAAAAGGTGATTAACGAAAAAGGCGAGGAAGTGAAAAAACCAGTAGTGGCTCAAGTTGTTTATGATGCATGCAAATATTTTCGAGAAATCTTGGACAATTTGAAATGCAAAGGTTTGGAAGGCAGCGAAAGTTTCGAAGCTATTGATTTTGATGGGGGATTTAGATTGGGAATTCTGGTTGATCCAACTAATTTAGACTATACTTTGAGATATCTAGATGTATTGTTTAGGCCTAAACATGAAAGAAATGGGCATGCGTTCTAACATCATCACTATCATCGGCAATGTGGCGTCGGGCAAGACTAGTGCCGCGCCATTGATTGTCGAAGCACTAGGTGCAGATTTTCTTGACGCTGACACCCTGTTTCAAACCGAAGATCCTTTCCGCGAGCTCTATTTGCAAAATACCAAGCGCTGGGCTTTGACCAATGAGCTTTGGCTCACAATGCGCAGGGCAGAACTACTTGAGCAAGCGATTGCCATGAACTCAGGCAAACCATTGGTGATTGATAGTGGGCTTTTAATGAGTTGGGTCTACACCTATAGTCATTTGGCGGTAGGCAACATCTCTCAAGACGAATGGGAACTCTATGAAAAAGTCTACAACTCAGTCACCAAAAATCTTTTGTCCGAACTGACCGTGATTCACCTCAATTATTCAATGCCAACGCTGCTTAAACGATTAAAAGAGCGTGGGCGGGATTATGAATTGGCATACTACACGCAAGACTATTTGATGCAGTTGGAAATAGGTATTCACGAACTAATAAAGCAACTTAACTTAGGAACCACGTCAATCGTTGAAGTTTCTGAAGCGGAAGTGAGTGATTTTGTGCATAATGACGAACATTCGAAAATGCTTAAAGAAAAAATTATTGATTGTATTGAAGTATGTTTAGAGTCGTAAAAGAATCAAGTAATGATTTAAATTTCTGGCTTGACGGGTTAAGACTATCACAGAAGAGCGAAGTGTTTGAGGGATATGGCTCAAGTGGTTGTGTTGTGGGCACAAATGAGGGAGATAAGTTTCTTAGAGTTCCAAAAGCGGTTACTCCGGATTATTTGCGGGCATATCAATTGGCAGGTGTTGAGGCGTTGGAGGGATTGTTCACTGCAGATAAAGGCGAAATCAGGAATATCCCATTTGACCCAAACAGTTTACTCAAGGATGCATTGCTTGCAGGGGTTCCTGATAGGATGACAGGAATAGCAATGTTGCTCGAAGTAAACCCTTCTCCAAGGTTGTTGACACAAGTAATTAATGAAGATGATCAATCGTTAGCATTGATTGCCTATGAAAATCTTGGAACACACCTTCGTGAGATGCATGAGCGGAGGGTAGAGTTAACTCCAGCTGAACTAAGGGATTGGAGCATTTATGGCTCATTACATCCTATTTATGGCAGAGAAAGATTTAATGAAGTTGCTGATTATTTGAGAGATCGAGAGCCATCATTATCAGATCAACTTACTACTATTCAAGAACTAATGATTGGTGTTGCAACGCATGGCATTCAAGCGCTCGAGGTGAGAAGAATTCATGGAGATGCATGGCGAGATAATACTTCGGTAACACCTGAGGGTCGAGTGCATTTATTTGATAATGCTGTTGCGTATGGTCCGAGAGGCTACGATGTGGGATTTGCAGTGGGTGATCAGATTCTTAGGTGGTTGGCAGGTGGCGAGCAGCAAGCATTTGAAAGAGCTAGCGCACTCATTGAGGCTTATGATTCGCCTGACGTATTAAAAGAAATTCATGTACCATTTGCGTTTAAGTGTGTTGTTGGTGCAGCATTTGATGGTTACAGTGATGAAAATGCTGCAGGAATTCGTGAATTGGCTGTTAACATTCTTCAAGAAAAAGTGCGTACTCCAAGCCATGCATTAACTTTTGAAGAAATTCAACGTCAGTGGGAAAGGACGCATGCATAAATCAAATCAAAACTGGGAAGAACAAATTAGTGGGATAATTTTGCCGGATCTCGACAAAGGACGGCCAGATTTTGATAAGCCTCACACACAAGCTGTTGTTCACTGGATAAAATATATTATTGATAACGAATCGAATTTGAATTTTAAAATATTGGTAACTGCTGCGTATGCACATGATTGGGGATATATCGGACTTTTTGAAGATGGGGTGACTGATATGACCGATATACACACCAAAAAAGAAAGGCATATGGAGGCGGGTGCTAATAAAATTGAGACATTGCTAAATGAGCAATTTTCCGATCAATATGCTCCAGAAGAAATCTTGCGAATAAAACATTTAGTGTATATGCATGATCGAGTGGAGGAATTAGTGAATGATGATGAAATTGCACTTATGGAAGCGGATACATTGGGCGCACTTGATTCTGATATGGTAAAACCAACTTTTTCCAAACACGATAATGATATATATATTGAAAGAGAAGTTAAAGGCAGGCGATTTCCTCACTTCAGGCACAAAAGCGCCATTGATGTCTTTGATGAGTTATTGTCAAAACGCGTAAACTTTTACAACACGTAGCTCATGCTAAACTACCAACAGTTATGAAAACCGTTGATCGGAAATCTCCTTTTGTCGCCAAGAAACGATTTGTCAGAGCCGATGGCAAGCCTTTTTGGCAATTCCTCGATGAATATGGCATAGCCTACGACAAGAACCATTTTCCTTTCATCACCAAACATCGCATTCCTCAAGTGCTGCCGGTGTTCGACTTCAATCACTATCTCAAATTAAGTTCTCGCGGTGCGGCACTTGGGTATCTCTATCAAGGCTTAGGGCAAGCGCTGGATTATGTCGGACCGGTGCTGGACATGGAGCTGACCCATGGGTTCAACGATCACACCGATCGCCATACGCTTTGGGTGGCACAGACTGGTGTCGAGCTCTTGCAGCGCTCAGGATTCTCGTATGACGGAGAGAAAGAGCACTATGACACTACGAGCGAACTCTTAATGACTTTGGTAGGGATGACGCATGACTTGGGCAACTTCATGGATCGCAATAATCACTCTACCTATTCAGCCTGGCTCATGACTCGCTTGTTTTTAAACACGCATATTCACTCATCCGCTTGGCACGCAACACTCTATTCTATTCTGTTTCACGAAGAACCGGTCATTAAAGCACTGGGCACTGACCTTACGCAAGGCATGCCCTTGCAATGGGCTTTGGTTGCCGCCGACAAAATGCATGTGGGGCGAGACAGGGTAGGGGGCAGAAGTTTTTTGAACGGCATTGAGAAGAATGCCCTGGAAGATGATCCGCATATCTTACTCAACTCGCTTGTTTGCCGCTCAACCTGGATAATGAGCTCCTCCAAATTTGTGTGGCATTTGGGTTTTAGCGTCGATCAACTGGAGGATAAGTTTTCCCGATTCACCAAAGGCAATAAGCGCATCCATGTACCTTTGAGGTTTCAAAAATTGTTTGTGAATCGGGGAGTGCTCTATCGCGACACCTTTAAAGAAATGTTTTCTGATTTATACATTGATCGCTTACATATGGCAGCTCAGAGCATTTTCCTGCTTTTTCCTTATCTCACGCGTTTTGAAGTGCAATTGTCAGACATCGACACGCGGGGCAAAGTGGGTAGCGGTGATATGGTTTTGTGGGGGATCAACCGAGCTGATGTTTTCAAACATCATGGGCAAGAAACGGAATCCAAGCCAAAATTTGGTGGCAAGAAGAAACAAAAATCTACAAGTAAGTTAGTGGGCTGGTGGGCGAGGGGATAACAAAATTAGAAGTCAGAGGTAAGAAGCAAGAATCAAGGTATTAGTATACTTAATCTATAACAATTTTCCTGCGTAGTTATTTCGCAAATCTATCTAGCTAATCTCTCGTGGTTAAGGGATTCAAGAAGTGCAGCCTCTAATGCATCAGCCATTTGGAAAATTCTTCCAGTACGGGGTTTCGATGCAGCATCAGTCCATGGTTCTGCCACTAGAAGTACAGCTCCACCGCGAACGAGATCGCGGTTATAAGGAGTTACGATGATTCCCAAGTCTGGGACAAGCGTTCGTGCCAGAAAAGTTAATTGTTCGGCTTGAGCTAAGTTAACGAGGCTGCCTTGATCTGGTACTAAATGAATCCTAGTTACTTCGCCTGGCATAATAATTCTCCATTGCTATAATTCGATAATGAACTCAACCATTTTTGATGGCGCAGCTTTTGCTACTCATCTGTTGCGTATTTTAACGCAAAGCAACAAAAATGCAAAATTGCGCTTGGTGAGCGTTGTTTTTGCTGAAGACGAACCGTCGCAGATCTACACTCGACTCAAGCACGAAGCCGCAGTGCAGGTGGGTATTGAGTTCGACCGCATCGATCACTCACTCACTGATTCCGTTTCGCTCATTCAAGCAAGCATTCGCTCTGCAAGTAAGCGCTCAGACGTCACCGGAGTAATGATTCAAAAACCAGGCAAACGCTCTTGGGCGCACATAACCGGCAAAAGCCCCGCGCGATTTGACGATTGGTGGAGGGAGCTGACTTCAGCCATCGACCCAGCCAAAGATGTCGATTGCTTGACTCGAAAAAATTTAAACAAAGTATATGAGGGAACTTGGGTTTTGCTCCCCGCCACGGTCAAAGCAGTGCTGCACATCTTAGCCGAGGCGCTAAAGGTTGACGTGCAAAGATTGACCAGCGCTGCTCCTCAGCCAATTCCTGAACTAATTCAACTAAATGTCAGTGTTGTCGGTCGAAGTGAGCTGGTGGGTCGTCCGTTGGCTGCGGTGTTGCAACACAAAGGGGCTGCACACGTGTCTTTATTGGGCACTTCGATGGATCCTGACTTGCTTTCTCGCACCCTGAACTCAAGTGACCTTATTATCTCGGCCACGGGAAAATCAAAACTCATCACTGGCGAAATGGTTAAGCCCGGAGCAATCGTCATCGATGTCGGCGCGCCTGGAGCAGATGTGGATTTTGAAACGGTTGCGCCCAAAACGTCTTTTATCACGCCTGTGCCCAGTGGCGTAGGACCGGTTACTGTCGCATGCTTACTTGAAAATCTCACCCAATTGATCTAAATTGAATTCTCTTAAATTGATCGACACTTATTCTTCTAAATAATCAGATCTGTTCCAATATGCCTCGTGGAGTTGCTTGAGTTGAGCAATTTCTTCGTCATGCTTGAAATGCATAAAGTTTATAAACGTGCGAACCTCTTCGATAACCTCGGGAGAGAATTGGTATTTTTCCTTGAGGTAATACTCCAACCGAGGCAGGTGATCGCTCGTTGTGATGATTTGCGATTTAAACAATAGGCTTTGGATTGACATTTTAAGTCCAGCTGCCAGCTTCTCAATCACATTGAGTCGAATGGTTTCGTAAGCACCTTTTTCCAGTCTGAAGATAAAAGAAGGATTTAAATCACATTTTTTGGCAAGATCATCAATGGAATAGTCACGCTTTGTCCGTTGATAGCGGATATAGGCTCCGATCTTCTGGGCAGATGTTTGATTTGGATCAATGGTTGACATGATTGTAGTAAATATGAAAAAGTATATATGAATCAAATTATCTATTGATTTGAATCAATACTAATACTGGGTATGCAATAAATCAATCCTCAAACATGTCAGAACAACTAAACACAACATGGATAGCAAGTGAAGAAGAATTCAAGCAATATCTCAATTTTGCTTCCCAACGCCCTGAGTATGTCTTTGCCTTGCTTGCCTTTGATGCTGCGTTAGACGGAGTTATTGCCGGTAATCGTCCAAATGCGAATCCAGAAGCAGAAGCTTTCTATGTAATTCGTAATGAGTTGAGACTTGGTGATTCGCCTTTGGGTGATGCTGAAGGAGATTGGTTGCAATATAGAGGCAGAATTCATGTAGGGAGTAGTATTCGATGAGGAACGAGCTGCCTCCAGAAATTGGCTTGGTAGCTTCCAGCTTCAGTTCAGTAGCCCCCAGCATCGAAAATAAAACAAATGAACTTGCCACCGCCGCATACAATGATAGACAGCGGCGTTGGGTCAGGGATCGTGATGATAATCAATGTCAGTTTCCCGTGGTGGTGGGTGATGAATCATATCGACCCTGTGGTAGCCGAAATCAATTGCAGGTGCATCACGCAATCGTGCCTCAAAGACTCGCTCTGGATCTAGGATTAGAACCTGCTGACTGGGATGTGAAAAATAATGGCATTACCTTGTGTAAACCGCATCATGTTGGGGTTATTCACCCTGACATGGTGGCAGCAAACTTGGCACGGCCGAAAAATGCTGAAGCATTCACAGACATGTTCCAGAATCGTCAAATGCTGCTCCAGCGTGGCGAGCCTTATTGGAATACTAATTACGATGAATTCTTAGAAAGAATCATTAACGCTCGAAATGCAAGGTATGAACCAGAGCATCCTTTTCCCTTAAACCGCAAACAACAAAAAAAGGTTGAAAGTGGTGAAGGATTACTGCCATTACCCACAGTTCCTGAGCGAGATGCGCTCCTACTAGAGCGAAAGTTTAAATCATTGTTTGGAATTGCAGAGAATACTCCAGAACCCGGCCCTGATCCAATTCCCGGAATTTCACATGATGAGCTTGATGCGTTATTCAGAAGATCTCGCGAACTTGTGAAGGTTAGGTAGTGGAGACGGGGGAAAACAGTGATTTGGATAGTGTGTTTTGCTTTGTTTTATCGTACTATTTCTATAGCTTTGCATAAGCACAATCAATGGCACAATCAATCGAAACTCCTTATCATTCTCTCCAATTAGTTCAAACAGAAGTTGATGGTTCACCAATTCTTGCAGGGAGAGAGCAATTGTATGGAAATTCCTTTGATATGGAATCAACGGAAATACCCGGACCTAAACGCATGTTTCGATTTAATCCGCGGGATTCGGCCACGCTTATAGCGGGATTGGCTGCTTTTTCGGAAATGTTTCAACAACTGCCAAAGGATAAGCGTGTTGTATTTATTGCACCAGGATCTGATAAGTTTGGGGATTTGGGTCGTCAAGCGGTATCAGAATTTAGTCGGAGCACGGGTTTAGAGCATAGGTTGTTAGTTTTTGATAAATCAGAAGACGATCCCAGGGTTCGTGAGGACGGATATGATGGTCATGTGCAAGAGTATGTCCCTGTAACCGCAAAACGTAACAATCCTCGATATTTAGCCATGTCACTTGGGCAAGAAGATGAAATTAGGCAAGAGATTGAAAATGGTGCAATTGTCGTTGTGATTGATGACATTTTGAGCACGGGTAATACTTTTGTAGCTATAGAAGAATTACTTAAAAAAATTAAGGTTGCTGTGCATGCCAGGTTTGCGGTGGGAGCTGAGAAGCGGGCAAGACTGGTCAAAATCGAAGGAAATCGGCTGATTTGGGAAGTAAATGATGAAGCTGAAGTGCCAAAGTTGGCAGTTGAAACTGCATTTGTTCTGCCGCTATTTGAAGGAGAAGATGTGAATAAAATAATTGAAAGGAGTGAATAATGTCAGGAGAATCTGATCATCAAACGTCTGAAGCATTGGCGAGAAAACATCCGGGAATTGAAAATAGAATGGTTGCACTTCCGATTGAGTGTTTAGATCCAAGCGACCCACTACATGAGTATTCTGATGCTCGTGTAGAAGAACAAGCATTTGTTCTGGATATGCGGCGAGCGGGTTTGGGTCCTCATGATGTGGAGGTGTTTGACTTAATTATCAGGTTTTAGGTGGAATTTAAACAAGAGTTTGTAATAATAATCTCATATTTCTAGCGCTCAAATACTCTTCGAACTCGAATATTTATCGAGTGAGAAGTAAAAAATCGATTAGTTCTCGCTTTGCTCGAACAGTATTCATGGTGTGGCCAGCGTCTTGTTTCGGTTGAGATTTCTGCTATCATACCTCAAGTTACAAAATTCACACGCTTAAAGCATATCTCCTGCGGTTAGCAAGAGCTTTATAGCGGAGGTTTAAGGAGATTATATGAGTGCTTCACCACAGCCCCAAGCGGCTGAATATTCCGTTGATTTGCGCGATTTGCTCGAGGCTGGGTGCCATTTTGGTCACCAGATTCGTCGATGGAATCCCAAGATGCAAAAATACATCTATACTGCTCGAGACGGAGTGCATATTTTTGATTTGGCCATCACTGCTAAACACTTAGAAAAAGCGATGAAATTTGTTCGTGACTGGGTGGCAAGCGGCAAAGAAATAGTCTTGGTTGGTACCAAGCGACAAGCTCAAGCAATTGTGAAAGAAGAAGCGATCAACTTGGGTGCACCGTTTATCACCGAGCGCTGGCTTGGAGGTGTTATCACTAATTGGGAAGAGATTACTCAACGAGTAAATCGATTAAAAATGCTTCAAGACGGCTTGAGTGGTGGCAAATTCGCTCACTACACCAAAAAAGAGCGCGTGCTCTTGGATAAAGAAATGGCCCGTTTAAACCGCTTTTTCGGAGGTCTCGCTGGATTAAAAAACGGTCCAGAAGCATTGTTTATTGTTGACACCCACCACGAAGATACCGCAGTCAAAGAAGCCTTTGGCAAAGGGATTCCTGTTGTCGGCATGGTCGACAGCAACGCTGATCCTGATCCAATTGCGTATCCCATTCCCGTCAACGACGATGCAATCCGCTCCATAAAGCTCGTCATGACCTGCATTGCCCAAGCGTATGCGGATGGAAGAGCGCTACGCAAAACGCAGGATCAAGCAGTAGGAAATAAGTAGAAACCCTACGCAGTCTAGCTCGTCACATCTCGCTAGATCTGCTCAGGGTGACACACTGGCTCTTAAAAGTTTAGCCAGTGTGTCAAGTTAGTATGATATATAGGAGGTTTATGGCAGTAACAATGGAATTAATCAAACAATTACGAGAGAAAACTGGTGCCGGTGTCATGGATGCCAAAAAAGCGCTGGAAGAATCTGGCGGCGACATGAAAAAAGCCGAGGCCTGGATTGCAGCTAAAGGCATGCAGCGCGCCGAGAAAAAAGCTGATCGTGAAACTGCTCAGGGTGTGATTGGGGTTTACATTCATCACAACGGCAACAGCGGTGCTATCGTCAAACTCTTGTGCGAAACCGACTTTGTGGCCCGCACCGATGATTTCAAAAACCTGGCCAAAGAACTTGCCATGCAGGTCGTTTCAATGGAGCCAGAATCCACCGCAGCATTACTCAAGCAAGAATATGTGCGTGACGCTAAACTCACCATCGAGCAATTGGTCAAGCAAGTGGCTGGAAAACTGGGTGAAAACGTCAAAGTTGAAGCGTTCGAGCGGTTGGCGGTTTAGGTTTCGTCACTTCTCATGTTGCTGATATCATGCATTGCTTTTTAATGTTCGAGAGGTAACGTGAGAACTTTACTATGAGAAACTTCTCGGAGTACCTCGAAGCGTAACACAGGGATTTCTAACATTGACTAGGTGATACAATTGGCTCAAGTAATTTTTAATGTCAGGAGCACCCTATGTTTGATGAGTTCAAAAAACGTCTCGATAAAACCCTAGAAGTTGTCGCTGAAGAATTAAAACTCATCCGCACGGGCCGCGCTAAACCCTCTATGCTCGAGCATATTCGGGTTGAAGCCTATGGTCAACAGATGCAGTTGAATGAATTAGCAACTGTTTCTGCGCCCGACTCACAACTTCTTATCGTGAGCCCCTGGGATAAAAGTATTTTGGGCCACATTGAAAAAGCCATTCGCATAAGTAACCTGAATCTTAATCCGGTGGTTGATGGCGATATTATTCGGATCGTCGTGCCACAGCTCACCCAAGAACGCCGTGAAGAAATGGTCAAACTCGTCAAGCAAAAACACGAGAGTGGCAAAAATATGTTGCGTGATAGTCGTACCCGGATGAAAAAAGAATTGGATGAGAAAGAAGATGATGCAGGAGTCTCGGAAGACGACATCAAAAGTTGGATGGAAGAAATGCAAAAATTGTTTGAACAATATCAACAAAAACTCGAAGTCATGATTGAAACCAAAGAGAAGGAGTTGATGGAATTATAAAGAATTTCTAATTGCTCTAATTAACCTAATTGATCTAACCAATTACAAATGTCTGATAACCAATCAAATCGAGATAAAGTATATGATCTTGAAGATAGAACGGCGTTATTTGGAGAAAAGATAATCAGCTTTTGTAAACAAATTTCTCAGGACGCTATAACTCGGCCATTAATTACTCAGTTAATTAGAAGCGCAACAAGTATTGGGGCAAATTATTGTGAAGCCGATGATGCAGATAGTAAAAGGGATTTTCGCCATAAAATTGCCATTGTTAAAAAAGAATGTCGGGAATCAAAACACTTTATCCGTATGGTGATAGTTGCTGTGCCCGAGTTGAATCAGGAAGCCAAGCTCTTATGGCAAGAAGCTAAAGAATTGCATCTGATTTTCAATGCTATTTATAAAAAAGTAAAATAATTGGGGCTTTAGTTATTATTTAGAGCAATTAGAATAATTAGACATTAGATCAATTCTTAATGGCTTGATACTTTAGTTACTTTCGATACATCAAATATATGACTATCATCATCTTCATCCTCATCCTTTCGTTCCTCGTGCTTATTCATGAATTGGGTCATTTTTTGACCGCGAAAAAGTTTGGTATCAAAGTTGAAGAATTCGGCATGGGCTATCCACCCAAAGCACTAACCCTTCACAAAGACAAAGGCGGAACGGAATATACCCTCAATTGGCTGCCCTTTGGTGGTTTTGTGCGCATGTTTGGCGAAGATGGATCAATGACGACTGAGGGAAAAGGCACTCAAGGTAAAGCATTTTTTGACAAGCCGGTGTGGCAGCGCATGATTGTGATTATTGCCGGAGTCAGCGTGAACTTTGCCTTTGGCGTTGCAGCGTTTGCCACGATTTACACCATCATGGGCATTCCTACGGTGATTGATGGTGTGAAAATTAGTCAGGTGGCATCTAATTCTCCAGCTCAAGAGGCTGGTTTGGCTAGTGGGGATGTGATAACCCAAATTGAAACCACCGAAGTATCGTTGCAAATAAAAGACTCGGCAGGCTTTATCGCTGCGGTGCAACAGCTCGCTGGTGAAACGGCAACCGTTCAGTTCAAAAGGAACGATCAAGTGCAGGCAACCGAAGTGTATGTTCGCTCCAAAGAAGAAATCCCCGCAGATCAAGGCTCAATCGGTGTGGTCATCAATGACTTCGAGTTAAAACGCTATCCAACTTGGCAAATGCCATTTCGAGGCGCAGTCGTTGGACTGCAATCGGCGGTTGAATTTGGAATACTTCTCTTGAAGTCTTTGGGGACCATGGTGGCTAATATCTTTACCCAGGGAAAACTTCCCGTTGAGGTGGCTGGGCCGGTGGGGATCGTGCACATGGCTCAAAAAGAAGGAATCCTTACGAGCGGTTGGCTTGACCGCCTAAACTTTGCGGCAATTTTGTCAATCAACTTAGCAATTATCAATTTGATTCCATTCCCTGCACTAGACGGTGGCAGGGTGATCTTTTTGCTCTATGAAGGAATTCGCAGGAAGCGCATTAATCCCAAGATCGAGCACTATGCCAACTTTGCCGGTTTTATGTTGCTAATCAGCATGATTGTGGCGGTATCCGCACGTGATATTTCTCGGGTGGTGCAAGATGCGAGCGTACAAAGTTGGTTTAAGAATTTATGGCCTTAAATGCATTTCCGAGCAGATACTCTTCGAACGAACGTGAGAAGTCAAAACTATCAGCCATGAATTGAGTTCTCGACGCGTCTCGAACAATAAACGCAATACCTAGAATATTGTTTTAGAGTGCGTTGAACATTTCCACAAAACCAACAACCTGAGGATCAGTCTCACTCGGCGATTGAATTGCCGATTCGAAATGTGATTGATTATCCGTATTCACGGCTAAGTAGTTCAAGAGCGCAAAGCTCGATTCATTGAGTGAATTGAGCTTGTATGGTCCGTACGTTGGATGATTGAAAACCCTTGGAGGTTTAGCCGAGTTTTTAAGTGCAGTTACCAGTTGTTCTGCCGTTCGCACAAGTGAAGCTTCGGTTAGTTCTATGGTCACTGATGGCGGAATATCTCGCTCCACATAGATAAGAGTTAACAAAATTTGAGGGCTTAGGTTGTATTGTTGGGCAACGTGCAACATGCTTTCTTTAACATCTGTCTCAAGTGACAAAGTATCGACATAAGATACGGGATCATGGCAACCTTCGTAGTGAAGATCGCAGGGTTCGATAAAGTTTTGAATTTCGATAATGGCTGGTTCGGCTACATCTGCTTTTGATCCGATATATGCCACAGGCTTGAGTGAAATGAGTGCGGCGATGCCAGCCAAACTAACAGCAGTCACGGCGGCGATGAGCATAGCAGAATGGCGACGGAAATTTTTGCGCGAAGGGTATACAGCAATATCTCTTTTTTCTTGAGGAATTGAGCTTAAAGCGTCAGCCAATACTTCATTAGCCGGGTTATGCATATATAAACTATATCACGCGTGAGTTGCAGCTATCGTTCATGATACACTAAGGCCATTGTTTTCTTCAGGAATATAGTGCTTATGCGTTATTCAAGCCTCTTTGGCAAAACGACTCATGGTGAGCAAAAAGGCTCAAAGCTAAAAAGCCATCAATTGTTAGTAAAGGGTGGCTTCATTCGTGAAAGTGCGGCTGGGCGATATTTTATGTTGCCATTGGGTTGGAGGGTGCACGACAAAATCAAAGCAGTGATCAAACAAGAAATGGATAAAGCCGGATCGCAAGAAATGCTTTCACCCACACTTCATCCGCTGGAATTGTGGAAAGAAACCAATCGCACGAGTACTGCCGGGTTTGAGCTCATGAAGATTGTGGACCGGCGCGGTGGGGAATTTGCCCTTGGCGGAACGGCTGAAGAAATGTTTACCGATGTGGTGCGTAAATTTAATTTGTCGCATAAAGATCTGCCGATAAATATTTATCAATTTTCCAACAAATTTCGAGATGAGCTGAGAGCTCGTGGAGGGTTATTGCGCTTGCGAGAATTTATCATGAAAGATGCCTACAGCTTTGATGTCGATGAGCAAGCGTTTAAAAAAGAATACGAAAACATGAAGCAAGCCTATCTCACCATATTCAAACGCCTGGGGTTAGAAGTTTTAGTTGTCGAAGCAGACAATGGCTACATTGGTGGCGAATATTGTCATGAGTTTCAAGTTGAACACCCAGAAGGGGAAGGCAGATTTTTTGTGACCGAAGATGGCTCGTATTACGCTCATGAAGATGTGGCAACATTTAGGCACGAACACAAAAATCCCGATGAAGAGATCAAAGATTTTGCAATCGTTGATCAACCTGAGTGGGTACGCACCATGGAAGATAACCTGAAACACTATGGGCAACCGGCTTGGCGCTATCTCAAAAATGTCGTCTACCGCAGCAGGCAAGGCGATATTATCATCGCCACCATTCGCGGAGATCTGGACGTCAACAAAACCAAATTAGAGCATGCGCTGGATTTGGTCGGTCAGCTCGAGGATGCAACACCGGAAGACTTGCAGGCCATCGGCACCAAATATGGATATGTGCATTCGTGGGGACACTCATTTATTACGCCCCGCAAAGTATCGAGTGAAAACCGCGATGCCCGAGTGATCTATGTTGCCGATGAGTCGCTAAAGCATGTCAAAAACTTTATCGGCGGGCAAAAAGAAGAAGCGACTGATTCGCAACACGTTAATTATGGTCGAGATTTCACTCACGAGATTGAAGCTGATATTGCCATGGCCCAGGCAGGATTTTTAACAGATTCAGGCCAACCACTGATCGAAAAACGGGGCATTGAAGTGGGAAATATTTTTCAACTTGGACATCACTACGCAAACAAAATGGCTAATGCTAGCTACATCGCATCAGATGGCACCAAACAGCCGTATTATATGGGTTCATATGGCATTGGATTGGCCCGCACCATGGCAACTATCGCCGAAATCTATCACGATGATCGTGGCTTGCTCTGGCCGGAGATAATTGCACCCTATGCAGTCCATCTCATTTCTCTTAAAGGGTCTGAACAACAAGCTAAAACTGTGTATGGTCAGTTAACCGATTCAGGAATTGAAGTCTTGTGGGATGAGCGCGATGAATCACCCGGAAAAAAATTCGCTGATGCAGACTTAATCGGATGCCCGGTGCGCTTAGTTGTGTCAGAAAAAACGGGAGACCAGGTTGAATGGAAACGCCGAGGTGAGGCAACGTTTGAGATTATTGATCGGACCACTTTGTTACAACGGTTAGGTGCGAAATAAACTATGCAAACCACTCACGACATGATGGATGTGCGTATGCTGGCCACTCACCAAAATCCTGATTTGGATGCGATTGGCGCATGTTGGCTCTTTATGCGCTTCGACAAGCAACATTTTTCTCAAGTTGAATATTACTTTGTAAACGCTGGCAGTGAAGTTTCGGACGAAGTGTTGGCTGCCAAAGGCTTACATCGCGACCAGGTGATACATGTGGATACTGGTTTAGGGCCATTTGACCATCATCAGCCAGACAACAATTTGCGCGACTCGGCCACGCTACGCGTATACCACTATTTGCTGACTAAATATCCAGATTATTCCAATAATGAAGCCCTCAAGCGGGTCGTTGATTTTATCAATGATACCGATCATTTCGGCTCGTGTTATTGGCCCGAAGCAGACAACGATCGTTATCTGTTTATGCTCGAAGAAATTTTGAATGGTTTGCGCAGTGTTAGACACTTTAGTGATCATGAGCTTCTGGAATTTGGCATGGTGTGTTTAGATGGCGTTTTGGCAGCGACCAAGGAATTTGTCGCCGCTATCGATGATTTGGCTCATAAAACAATTGAATTTGAAACTCGCTGGGGTAAAGCCATGGCGATTGAAAACCAAAATGATGAGGTGGTGAAGTTGGCACAAAAGCGTGGTTCGGTATTAGTTGTGCGAAAAGACCAAGAAAAAGGTCACATTAGAATCAAAGCCATACCCGATCGAGGCTTTGATTTAACGCCGATTCATGAAGCGATAAAACACATAGATTCAACCGGAACTTGGTATATGCATCCATCTAAGACAATGTTGCTTAATGGTTCGCGTAAGCATGCAGGTCAAGTGCCAACCCCACTCACACTCAAACAAGTGGTAGAACTTATCAAGAGCATCTAATGTCCACCAAGCGATTGCCAAAAAATCAGGCTGCAATAATTCCGCCCGTTTCAGCTAAAAAGTCTGGAAATCCACGGCTAAAAAAATTCCTCAGTGGATTATGGTTATTGGCAACGATAGTTCTGGCTCTAATTTCTTGGGGCTATCGACTTTTTGATTTAGGCACCATTGTCGGAAGTGGAGGGATGGGTGATTTCACGGCCTACTATCATGCGGGAAAAAATTTGCTTACACATCAGGCAATTTGGGTGATCGGCGAGAGTGCTCCCTTTGGGCCGCCATTTACCCTCATTCCTTTTTTACCATTCTTGAGCCTCCCGCTTATTCTGGCGCAATTTGTTTTCACCATCATTAATGTCCTGTTATATGTATTGGCCTGGCATCTCATAACCAAAAAGTTTATTCGTCACTTCTCGCTTAAAAAAAGTTTTTGGTGGATGGGGCTTACCTTTATGGCTTGGTCGTTCCCAGTTAGTTATTCACTCGGAGCTGGAAATCCAATGGGAATGGTCACCTGGGGAAGCATAAACTTCCTCTTGAGTTCTTCAGTAGTCACATCAATTGGTTTGGCGTTCGCCATTTGCTTGAAATTATTCCCGGCAGTGCTTTTGCCCCTCGTAAATAAAAAACGATCGGAATTAATCAAGGCAGGAGTAGCCGGAAGCATAATCGCATTCATAGTGCTCCTCAGTTTATTGCTCTGGCCATTGCAATGGCGCTCTTACTTCACGTATGCGGCTCACGTCGTCAAAACACCAACGGCACATAATGGCGTAAGCATGCAGAACCAATCTTTTGCCTCAATGCTGGGTCGTTTACGGGTCGAGGGATCGTGGCTGACCACGTTTGTCGGCGTTTGGAGTATTGGCATGCTACTTCTTGTTGGCCTCTGGATGGCAACAGAAACGCCCTGGAAAAAATGGACGGCAGAAAATCGATTGCAATGGGGCATGAGATTGTTGGCAGTAGTCTTGCTCATTCACCCCACACCGTGGCAATACTATCATGCACTTTTTATTCCCTATGTGTTATTGCGATTAGCTCAAAAACGGTTTGTGTACTTGCCGGTTTTATTTCTGCTAAGTTTTAACGGCGCCTGGTTGCCTTCATTCTTACCCGGCATGTCGCTTCTAGCCAGTAGTCAATGGTTGGGGTTATTGCTGCTTGTTGTGGTTGAACTTCTTTCAAGTAAAAAAACTTCAATTGATCAGATCATCAGAGATCGTGGCTTTTTTACACAAGTTACTACTGGCTAACAAATTCTATTTGAGTGTTCTGGCGAGAACTACACAAATATTTCATCTTTGCTCTATTTGAAACAATTTTCTTAACACGAGGTTTGCAGGTATTTGTGTTGCTCAGTCCGTGTATTTTTTGCTCACCCTATGTCCCTTACGTATGGCAATGTGTTACAATTGCACTTCGAATAGATATAAAAGTACGTGAAATCAGTTTGATGGGAGGTGTTTTTCGTGCCCACAGTCATCAAGGCAAAAAAAGATGAACCGGTTATGAGTGTCATTCGCCGGTTTAAAAAACAAGTAGCTCAAGACCAAGTGCTTAAAGAAGCCAGAAAACGCGATTTTTTCCGTAAACCATCTGAAATGAAAAAAGAAAAACGAAAAGAATGGGAACGGCAAAAACGACGAAATCAGCGAACAATATTTGCATAAAATAAAGCTTTTAAACACGAGTTTACTTTGGTTACAGACAACACTTCAGTAGTGGTGGTTGACGATGCGTCACTTGACGATGATTTTGTGGTGGAGTTAACCGAGCGAATCACGACGCATCTCACAAACCTCAATCTCAAGCCTGATTCAGTAGCAGTGTCGTTGGTGAACTCCGAGCGAATGCGCGAACTTAACCGAGAATATCACTCAGTTGACGCCCCGACTGACGTCTTAAGCTTTCCGTATCTTGATCCCCAAAGCCAGGTTTCAAGCGAGCCGTTTGTCATGGTAGGGGAGACGGATGACTTTTTAGGTGATATTGCTCTCTGCGCTGATGTGGCCACAAAGCAAGCAGAGAACAAAGGTATTCCGCTCATTGATGAATTTGCATTTCTGTTTGCTCATGGACTCGAACACTTGCGCGGACATCATCACGAGTAACTTCTTTTTTAAAGTGACTACTTAGGGCTTAACAGCTTCGGTTGAGGCATGATAAGGTTGGATCGAACAATTATCTAAATGCAAACAACCACATGTCATTTTATTCAAAATATCGCCCTTCTAAAATACAAGATCTCGACATTGAAATTGTCCGAAACCAGCTCAATGCCATTCTCAAATCTGGCTCGTTTTCTCATGCCTATTTATTTACTGGTCCTCGAGGCACTGGCAAAACGAGCACTGCTCGAATTATCGCCAAAGTTTTAAATTGCTCAAAGAACGCGCCCTCACCTGAGGTACCAGCAAAAAGTCTTAACGAGCCGTGCAACACCTGTGAAAGTTGTTCGAGCATCACAGCAGGCTCAAGCTTGTCAGTGATTGAAATCGATGCAGCGTCAAACCGAGGTATTGATGATATCAGAACGCTTAAAGAGCAAGTAATTTTGGCTCCATCGGGTGGAGCATTTTGCATCTATATTATCGATGAAGTGCACATGTTGACCACTGAAGCGTTTAATGCGCTTTTAAAAACGATTGAAGAACCTCCAGCACATGCAATTTTTATTCTCTGCACCACTGAATCACATAAGGTTCCAGCAACGATCCATTCGCGTTGCACTCGGATCACGTTTAGTCGCGCTTCAATTAATGAAATTGTGGCAAGCCTTAATAAAGCGGTTAAGGGAGAGCAGCTAACAATCGATGACGAATCACTGCAAGTGATTGCGCAAAGTGCTGACGGCAGTTTCAGAGATGGCATGAAACTTTTGGAGCAATTATCAAAACAAAATCAAACGATAACTTCTGAAATGGTGGGGAAATTAACTGGCTATACTCAGGAATATAACCCACATCAATTAATTGAAGCACTGTTGATCAAAGATATGTCGGCAGCATTTGCCCAGGTGTCGCAGCGTGTTGAGCAAGGGGTTGATTTCACTCTTTTGCAAAAACGCTTGATTGAATCATTGCGAGAGCGTTTATTGGTTGAAATCGCGAATGGTTCACCTGAAAGTGCATCAAATTTCCTGCATCTCATCGAGTGTCTAGTTAAATACGCTCAGCATCAAAAAAATTCACCTATTGTGCAATTACCCCTAGAAATGGCTATTGTTTCTTGGTGCCAAGGAGACGAGTCTCCATTAAATCCACAAACAAAATCACAGCCAGTAAAGCCTTTTATTGTTCAGACTCAAGTTCAAAAGACTCCAAAGCTGGCAAATGATCGAATAAGCAGCGAGCCAGAAGTGAGCGGGAATGTCGTGACTCAATCGATTCCGCCAACAAGAATGGTCGATACCTTGGAAAGAAAAAATAAAGATCAGGTTAATCCATCAAGAGTTTCTCTATCATTGCCTGACATTGAAACAAAGTGGCCAGAATTGCTGGCATTAGTGCGACTTAAAAACGTGAGCGTTGAAGCTTTGCTCAAAGCGGCGAAGCCAGCCAATGCCGATGGCAACACGCTTACGCTTGAAGTGCTCTATGCCTTTCATAAAGAACAACTGGAGCAGCAGCGACATCGCACCATGGTTGAAGCGATGATGGCCTCACTGTTCGGCGGTGAATGCCGCATAAACTTAGTCTTAGCTCGATCGGCTGCCAAATCAACATCTAGTGATGTGGTCAATGTGACAGGCAATCTCAAAGATGAGCAAGTGGCTCAAGCGGTTGAGGAAATATTTGGATAATACCTTTGAATGTCTAAGTGCTAATTGCACTAATTTCTAAATAAAAACCAAGCACCAACTGACAAGCTCCAAACAATAACCAAATTCGAAAATAATAATCCACCTGCTGTTCAAAAATTGAAATTAATTATTTGCTTGTAATTTGCATTTTTGAAATATGTTAGAAAATTTGGTTAATTAGACATTAGAAATTAATAGTAGTGTGCGTTAGAATACTTACTATCAGATAATCTGGAATCATTCGCATACATACCTAACAAAGGAGAATACTTATGGCATTTAATCCACTCAAAGGCTTGGGCGATATTAATCAGCTGCGCAAGCAAGCGGCGCAGATGCAGCAAGAATTATCACAAGAACAGATCACCGTTGAAGAAGGGGACGTGAAAGTGGTTATTACGGGAGATCAAAGAATTGTGGAATTTAGTGTCCAGGGCATCAGTTCAGATGTGGCCATTTCCGCGCTCAATAAAGCAATCAAGAATTCCCAGCAAATGGCTGCCAAAAAACTCCAAAGCATGAGCATGGGTGGCGGCAACTAGCTTTAAGTCTTCTTGGATTGTTTCCAAGGAACCCGAGTAATAAACGGAGCAAAAGCGTCGTCTTCAAGACTAATGTGCAATGAAGCTAGCTCTGCCTCAGTTGGAGGCTTTTCTTGAAAAACCATATCCTGTTTGATATCAGTAATCAAAGCCAGCGGTTGTTGTTCATTGCCTTCACCCATTTCCATCACCCCTGCTACAGCAAGGGATTGCACCAGACTTAGCTGTTCCATTTCAAGCATTCTGCCGTGTAAATCGGGCGTGCCAACATAGTTTTTTAAAGGCGTGAAACCGCAATAGGCGATGCCATGGCCCACCACTCCCCAGTTGAGAGGTATGGCATGAGAGTCAGTCATGATCAATCCTAGGTGTTCAACTGCGTAGTGCACTCTCAGTTGTTCCCACAAAATATTGAGGGACTTTTGCGGATTTTTGGGCCACAAACTATAGAAACCCGCTGAATTTGATTCATCGATGCCGGCATTAGCAAACATCCAATTCCCCTTGATGGTGAACATGATCTGGTATTTTGACTCGTTTGGCTCAAGATAAAATTCAGCTTCATTTCTGGCTAGTGCCCATTTTTCTTCCTTTGTGTCTGTTTGTTTGTTCACCAACTGATTTTCGCAAAAGCTAAAAGCTTTCGTTGCAATGGTGAGCACCGACTTTTCGGCTAGATGAGGCAGGGAAGTGGTAATCACCTGCAAAAGATTATCGCCGGGCATTATGAGTCTGGTTTTTATAGGTGTAACCAGCATGTTAGTAGGTTTTGGGTATGGGGAACTGTTTGCATACCTGTTTAATTTCTTTTGCTACGACTGAGGCTGATTTTGACCTCTTAAGTGTTTCGACAATCAGTTTTCCAATGAGCTTCATCTCTTTTTCTTTCATGCCTCTCGAGGTGCAGGCAGGTGTGCCTAAGCGGATTCCCGATGGATTTGCGGGTGGATTAGGATCAAAGGGCACGGTATTGGAATTGCAGACAATATGAGCTTGCTCAAGCAAAACAGCCGCATCTCTTCCGAGCAGCTTGAGAGGTCGCACATCGACAACCATTAAGTGATTGTCTGTGCCTCCGGTCACCACGCTTAAGCCCACGTGTTCCAATACCTCAGCCAATACTCGAGCGTTTCTCACAATTTGTTTAGCATAGGTTTTGAAACGAGGCGTGGCAGCTTCTTTGAGGGCAACGGCAAGACCCGCAATTGTATTTAAATGTGGACCACCTTGAATACCAGGGATAATCGCTGAATTTATTTTTTTACCGAGCAGGGTATTTTTGCTCAAGCCCTTTTGCGTGACCATGATCATGGCACCCCGGGGACCCCTAAGGGTTTTGTGGGTTGTTGTAGTCACAATGTGCGCATGAGGCACAGGCGAAGGATGAACTCCTCCCACAATTAAGCCTGCAATATGTGACACATCAGCCATAAGATAGGCTCCAACACTCTCCGCCATGGCAGCAAACTTATCGAAATGAAGCGTTCTTGGATAAGCGGTAGTACCAGCCACGATTAATTTTGGCCTAACTGCCTTCACTTGCTTGGCTACTTTGTCGTAGTCAATGGTTCCATCCGCCTCAACCTCATATTGCACGGAGTTAAAAAATTTACCAGAAAAGGTTACTTTGGGGTGACCATGAGTCAAATGTCCGCCATGTGACAATTTGAGGCCCATAAGTGTATCGCCAGGATTTAGCAGTGCAAAATAAACCGCAGTATTTGCAGGTGATCCAGAATGTGGTTGGACGTTTACGAAGGGAACTCCGAACAATTTTTTTGCCCGGTCGATAGTTAAGTCTTCCAGCTGATCAGCGAATTCTTGGCCTTGGTAATACCTGGCGTGCGGATAGCCTTCGGAATATTTATTCCCAAACGATGAGCCAACAGCTTCTTCAACGGCTTTAGAAGCGTAATTTTCAGACGGAATCATCATGAGTGTTTCAGCTTGGCGCTTTTCTTCGCCTTTGATGATGGTTTCGACTTGAGAATCAGTTTGGAGTAAGTATTTCATGATCTTTTGATTCCTTTCACTAGGTGTGACATATAAAACCTTTTAATGAAAAAAGGCAGAGGGGTGAAAGGTGGGTGATTAGATCATGGGTTTCTTATGTATATATAAAAGTTCTCTCCCGCTTTTGCGGGATCGAACAGTAGTAAACATGTTATTTTTTGCAGTTATATTTCAAAACGATGACTGTGTCACTCAACTTTATAACTTGGGCTAAATGTACGCCATAATTCATGGGCTTGTCAAATAACGATATCCCTTGACCAAAAATAACAGGTTCAATCGTAATATAGAGCGAGTCAACCATGTGTGCTTGCATGTATGCCGTGTACACTGACGAGCCACCAACAATGGCAATTTGTTCATAACCTTTACTTGTTAACAACTCAATTAATTCAATTGGTTTAAGATTCGTGGTGAATGTCTCTTGAGCAGGTTTTTCCGAATAGGGAGGAAGTTGAGCGATGTCTCTACTAGCATCCACTTTTTGGGGCTGAGAAGTGAGCACGATATTGATGCGATTTGATAATGGTCGGTGTTTGGCAGGAATTGTTTCCCAAGTTGTTCGACCCATAATCACCAGACCTATTTCTGTAGATTTCTCTTGGAAAAAGCGACTATCTTCCTTGCTCGTCCAGGTGGTCGAAGCAACACCGTCAAGTTTATGGGGGGCAATGAATCCATCGAGTGATTGGGCCGCGATCATGCTTATGTTCATACCCGTGAGTATGAGTGAAGTCGCTCTTTCTGGCAAGTGGCTGTATAGCTCATAGACATTTCGGAATCAGAGGTTCATAAATTGTTGTGGGCTTT